>CAZMPO010000013.1:0-52135 GCA_964568425.1 uncultured Lachnospiraceae bacterium
TAGTCTTGAAAATTTTTTGTTTTTTCATGTGTCTACTCTAAGGGGATTATATCATCGACTCCGAGGGCGTTTTTTTGATATTTTTATGGAAAACAGGCATACTAAGGTGTGTGGGGGTGATGAAATTGATCGTTCGAACGCTGATAATATATTTATTTCTCACGCTTATCATACGCCTGCTCGGCAAAAGGCAGATCGGTCAGCTTCAGGTATCCGAGTTTGTAAGCACGCTCTTAATATCCGAGATCGCGGCTGTTCCGATAACCGACAGGAGCAAAAACCTGCTGACTGCCATAATCCCGATACTTCTCATCGGCATTCTCGAATACACGATCCCGATACTTCTTTTCAGGTATCCAAGGCTCAGACGGACGGTCGAGGGATCACCGAGCTATCTTGTCAAGCGCGGCAAGATCGATCAAGGCGAGATGAAAAAGAACAGAATATCGCCCGAGGAATTTTTATCGATCCTTCGCGCAAGCGGTATCGCCGACCCTTGTGAGGTCGAATACGCCGTTCTTGAGCCATCGGGTACGGTATCGGTCTTTACAAAGATCAAGGACAGCATGCCGACATACTCTGATTTTTCGAAAATAAAAACTCCAAAGGAAAAAGGGATCGTCCACGCGCTTATAATGCAGGGTGTATTCAACCGATCGGTGCTCGAGCGGCTATCGATCGACGAGGGTGAGATCCGCGCATATCTCGAGAGAGAGCAGATAGACCTTGATGACGTCTTCCTTCTTTCGGTCGATGACAGCGGAAAGCGATCGCTTATAGTCAAAGCAAAAACCTAAAATAATTTACCGCAAGTCGAAAATCGACTTGCGGTAAACAAGATCTGAAAACTGATCGAAGATTATTCGGCTTTATCGTCAGACTTTTTGTCTGCCTTTGCCTTCTTAGTCTTCTTTCCCTTCTTATCGTCCTCTGCGGGAGCAAGCTCAACGCCGCAAAGCTTGATCAGAGCCATCTCAGCTCCGTCGCCGCGACGGGGTCCGAGCTTATAAACAGCGGTATAGCCGCCGTTTCTGTCGGCATATGCAGGAGCGATCTGATCAAAAAGCTTGTTAACAACCTCTTCCTTGGTGATGAACGCAAGAGCGGCACGGCGGGAAGCGAGTGTGTTCGTCTTTCCGAGAGTTATCATCTTATCGGCGAGAGCGCGAACCTCCTTTGCTCTTGTAACGGTAGTTTCGATCTTGCCGTTTTCGAGCAGGTAGGTTACCATTCCGCGGAGCATAAGATTTCTATGTGCGGTAGGTCTGCCGAGTTTTCTGGTACCTGGCATTTTTAGGTTACCTCCTTATACTTATTCGTCTTTTCTCTCACTCGTCCTCATGCTTGAGGTCAAGTCCGAGAGAGTGAAGTTTTGCAATCACTTCTTCAAGTGACTTCTTTCCGAGGTTTCTGACTTTGATCATATCTTCCTCGGTCTTATTGATAAGATCTTCAACCGTATTGATGCCTGCGCGCTTAAGGCAGTTAAAGCTGCGCACAGACATGTCAAGTTCTTCAATGGTCATCCCCAAAACTTGTGCCTGTTCGGTCTCTTTGCTTTCGACCATTATCTGCGTGCCTCTTGTGCCTTCCGAAAGGTCGGCAAAAAGGGTGAGATGCTCGCTGAGGAATTTGGCACCGAGCGAAAGTGCTTCCTTTGCCGTGATGACGCCGTTGGTCTTGACATCCATCGTAAGCTTATCAAAGTCGGTGATCGAGCCGACACGGGTCTTTTCGACTGTATAGCTTACGTTATAAACGGGTGTATAGATCGAATCGGTAAAGATCGTGCCGAGAGCGGGTGCTGACGGTTTGGTCTTATCGGTAGCCACGAAGAGGTGCGAGCGATCGTTTGCAGCATCGAGTGCGAGCTGCTTGTTGCGCTCTTGGGATACGTAACCTCTGCCGTGATCAAAGGTGAGCTCCATATAGAACCTTGCATTTTCGCTGAGAGTTGCTATGTGATGTTCGGGATTAAGGATCTCAACATCAGCGTCCTGCTTGATATCACCTGCGGTGACCTCGCAAGGACCTGTCATATCAACAAATACGGTCTTCGGTCCCTCTGCATGAAGTGACGCCACAATACCCTTAACGTTAAGAACGATCTCAGTTACGTCCTCAACGACGCCCGGAACTGTGGAGATCTCATGCAGTACACCGTCAATCTTGATGCTTACGACAGCAACACCGGGAAGCGAGCTTAAAAGAACTCTGCGCAGAGAGTTTCCAAGCGTCGTACCGTAGCCGCGCTCGAGCGGCTCGATAACAAATCTGCCTTCTTTGCCGTCTTCGCTGACGAATTCGGGTGTAATTTTGGGCTTTTCTATCATTTCTATCACAAATTTACCCTCCTAATATATTTGATGCTTTTATTTTGTCGGTTTTTCCACAAACCGCGGAGCATGCGGAGGTTTGTATTACTTAGAATACAATTCGACGATGAGCTGCTCGTTGAAGTCGAAATCGATATCCTCTCTCTTGGGGAGTGCGACAACCTTCGCGGTAGCGTTTGTCTTATCAACTTCGAGCCATGCGGGTACATGTGCGCCCTCAAGATCCTCGATAAGCTGCTTAATTCTTGCAGAGGATCTGCTCTCCTCTCTTACAGAGATAACATCGCCGACCTTGAGTATGATAGACGGAATATTCGCTTTCTTGCCGTTGAGTCTGATATGACCGTGCAGAACGAGCTGACGTGCCTCGTTTCTGCTGGGAGCGAGTCCCATTCTGTAAACGACATTGTCAAAGCGGGTCTCGAGGATGCGGAGCAGGTTTTCACCGGTTACGCCCTCCATCTTATCTGCCATCTCGAAATACTTAAGGAACTGCTTTTCAAGAACGCCGTAGTATCTCTTAGCGGTCTGCTTCTCGCGGAGCTGGAGACCGTATTCCTTCGGCTTCTTGGTTGCGGCACCATGCTGACCGGGCGCTGTGGGGCGACGGTCAAGTGTGCATTTACCCGATGTGCATCTTTCGCCCTTAAGGTAAAGCTTTCTGCCTTCGCGGCGGCAAAGCTTACAAGAGGGTCCTGTATATCTTGCCATTTTCTGTTCTCCTCCTTGGTAAAATCAAACGCGTCTTCTCTTGGGAGGTCTGCATCCGTTGTGAGGGATGGGAGTTACGTCTCTGATAAGAGTAACCTCAAGACCTGCTGTCTGAAGTGCGCGGATCGCCGATTCACGTCCCGAACCGGGGCCCTTTACATATACCTCAACTGTCTTCATGCCATGCTCAACTGCGATCTTTGCCGCGGTCTCTGCTGCTGACTGTGCTGCAAAGGGGGTGGACTTTCTGGAGCCTCTGAAGCCCAGCTCGCCTGCCGATGCCCAAGAAACAGCATTTCCGTTAGTGTCGGTAATCGTAATGATGGTATTGTTGTAGGTTGAGCGGATATGAGCGGCACCCTTTTCGATGTTCTTACGCTCTCTGCGCTTTCTGACAACCTTTTTTGCTGCATTATTTGCTGCCATCTGCCCTTTTCACTCCTTACTTCTTCTTGTTCGCAATTGTCTTTGCTGGACCCTTGCGTGTTCTCGCATTGGTTTTGGTTCTCTGTCCTCTTACGGGCAGTCCCTTTCTGTGTCTGATGCCTCTGTAGCAGTTGATCTCGACCATGGTCTTGATATCAAGTCCGACATCACGACGGAGATCACCCTCTACCTTATAATTCTCTTCGATTTCGTCACGAAGCTTTGCTATATCGGCATCGGTAAGATCCTTTGCACGGGTATCGGGGTTGATACCTGTTGCTGCGAGTATATCGTTTGCGCTTTTTCTGCCGATACCGTAAATATAGGTAAGAGCGATCTCGATGCGCTTGTTATTCGGGATATCTACGCCTGCTATACGTGCCATTTAGTATTCACCTCTTCTTTCAATTAGCCCTGTCTCTGCTTGTGCTTCGGGTTCTCGCAAATAACCATTACGATTCCCTTGCGCTTAATGATCTTGCATTTATCGCAAATTTTCTTTACGGACGGTTTAACCTTCATTATACACCATTCCTTTCTTATTTAGAACGCCAGGTTATACGACCCTTGGTCGGGTCATAGATCGAAACCTCGACGGTTACCTTATCGCCGGGCAGTACCCATATATAGTTCATACGGAGCTTTCCCGAAAGGTGTGCCGTGATTATATGATCGTTTGGCAGTTTAACCTTAAAGTTTGCGTTCGGCATCGCCTCAACGACAACGCCTTCGAACTCAATTACATCATCTTTTGCCAGAAGAATCCCTCCTAACCTCTCTTACAGACTGATTTTAATTACTTTTTTCACTTTAATCGTATTTCGTGAGAACGAGAATGCCGTCGGGGGTGACCGCAACCGTGTTCTCATAGTGTGCCGACAGCTTGCCGTCTGCCGTTCTTACCGTCCAGCCGTCCGATTCCTCGATCACCTCATGGGTGCCTTCGTTGACCATAGGCTCTATGGCAATAACCATACCGGGCATAAAACGCTGTCCTCTGCCGCGAGTACCGTAATTGGGCACATCAGGCGATTCATGAAGTTCATGTCCGACTCCATGTCCGATATACTTTCTCACGACCGAGTAACCGTTCGTTTCGGCATGTGCCTGGATAGCCGCGCCGAGATCGCCGAGTCTGTTACCCTCTTTGATCTGTTCAACGCCCTTCCAGAAGCTCTCCTCGGTAACTCTTATCAGCCTTGCAGCCGCGTCGCTGACATTACCGACCGGATAGGTCCTTGCGGCATCGCCGTGAAACCCATCAATAAACGCTCCCACATCGACCTTTACGATATCCCCTTCCTTCAGCACTGCCTTAGAAGAAGGAATACCGTGAATGATCTGATCATTTATGCTGATGCAGGCACTGCCCGGAAATCCGCCGTACCCAAGAAATGACGGTCTTGCACCGCATTTTTCGATATAATGCCGCACGAGGTCATCGATATGCTTTGTTGTTACGCCGGGGCGGATGGCATCTCGCGCGACGAGTAATGCCTCGCCGGTGATCCTGCCCGCCTTTTTCATTAATTCGATCTGTTTTTCGTTTTTGAGTGATATCATTCTACCTTCACCCGCGTGATCACTTCACGCTTGCAATGGTCTCGAGAGTCAGACGAGTCGTATCGGCGACCTCTTCCTGACCGATGACACTCTTGAGCTTGCCCTTGGATCTGTAATAATCCTTGAGCGGTTCGGTAAGCTCGTGATAAGTCTCAAGTCGGCTGAGCACGACCTCGGGAGCGTCATCCTTACGAAGCGTAAGGGGAGTTCCGTCGTTATCGCATGTCACGCCATCCTTCGAGGGCTTATACTTGGTATGATAGCTTGCACCGCACTTATCGCAGACGCGTCTGCCGCACATTCTCTCAACGATCGCCTCATCGGGAACTTCGAGCGAAACAACGACATCCATCTCGACACCCATGTTATCGAGTGCCTCTGCCTGTGCAACGGTACGGGGAAATCCGTCCAGAATGAAGCCGTTCTTGCAATCGTCATTCTCAAGGCGTTCCTTGATTATGCCGATCACGACCTCGTCGGGAACAAGTGCGCCGCTTTCGATATACGACTGTGCCGCCTTGCCCATTTCTGTTCCGGTTTTGATTGCTTCTCTGATTATTGCGCCGGTCGAGATCGCGGGAATGTTATAGGTCTTCGCCGCGACCTCTGCCTGTGTGCCCTTGCCTGCGCCGGGGGCGCCCAAAAACATTATCTTCATTAATAATCTCCTTCGGTACGCCGATTACTGCAGGAAGCCCTTATAGTGACGCATGGACATCTGAGCCTCGATATCGCGATAGGTCTCAAGTGCAACGCCGATAACGATGAGCAGCGAGTTACCGCTGAACGCGAGACCGGAGATGGACGAGAGTCCCCAGCTTGTGGGAAGCACGGTTGACACCGCGTTGATAACGAGCGGAAGACCTGCAACTATGATCAGGAAAAGCGAGCCGATAAGTGTGATCCTGTTGAGGATCTTCTTGATATACTCAGCTGTAGGTGCGCCGGGACGGATACCGAGAATAGTACCGCCGTTGCGCTTAAGGTTATTGGATACTTCAACGGGATCGAAAGAGATCAGCGTATAGAAGTAGCCGAATGCTACGATCAGCACGAGATAGAGGACGATGTAAAGGGGAGATGTTGCCTCAAAGATTTTGAGGAATGTGCCCCAGAAGCCCTTATCGCTCGTGGTATGACCGAGAAGTGTACCGATCGTTGCGGGAAGCGATACGATGGACGATGCGAAGATGACAGGCATGACGCCGTTCATGTTCAGCTTGAGCGGGAGATTGGTGTTCTGACCGCCGTACATCTTTCTTCCTACAACACGCTTTGAATACTGTACGGGTATTCTGCGTTCACTGTTAGTGATGAAGATGATGAAAACGATGATCGCGATAATACCGACGACGCCGATAACGGCAACGGCAGTACCCCATCCCCAGTTTGTGAAGAGATTCCAGATGTAAGGAAGTCTTCTCGGGAAACCTGCAAGGATGTTTGCGAAGAGGATCATCGAGATACCGTTACCGATACCATTTTCGTTGATCTTCTCACCGAGCCACATTACGATCGCAGCACCGCCGCAGAAGCATGCGACGATAACGATCGCTGAGAAAGCGTTGTTGATGTAGAGGCACTCAAGAGAATATCTGAGTATTCTGTAGTAAGCGTAAGCTGTGATAAGTGCCAGAACAACGGTCGCGAGACGTGTGATCTGCGTGAGCTTTTTCTGACCGTCTTCTTCTTTCGACCACTCCTGCCATCTCGGAATTGCAACCGTGAGCAGCTGAATTACGATGGAAGCGGTGATGTACGGGCTGATCGAGAGGGCAAAGAGGTTTGCCTGCTCAAGCGAGCCACCCGAGAGCTGGTTCAGATAAGCGAGGATCGTATTGCCGTACATCTGCTGGAACTGAGTTGCGATATCCGACTTAACGAAGGGTACCGGGACGGCAGAGCCGAGCTGATAAACGAGCAATATGAAAAGTGTGAACAGGATCTTATTCCTGATGTCTGTTGCGTTCCAGATATCTCTGATTTTACCTATAGCAGTTTTCATTTAGACCACCTCAACAGTTCCGCCTGCTGCTTCGATCTTCTCCTTAGCGGATGCCGAGAAGATCTTAGCCTTTACGGTTAATTTCTTAGTGATTTCGCCGCGGCCGAGAACCTTGAGTCCGTCATTTTCTTTTCTGACAATACCCTTTTCGAGAAGTGTTGCCATATCAACGACTGCGCCGTCTTCAAATGAGTTAAGTGCTTCGACATTGATTATGCTATAGACATTTGCAAATCTTGCGTTGCAGAATCCTCTCTTCGGGAGTCTTCTGTAAAGCGGGATCTGACCGCCCTCAAATCCGGGACGGACGCCGCCGCCCGAACGGGCATTCTGACCCTTATGGCCCTTACCGGCTGTCTTTCCGTTGCCCGAGCCTGCGCCTCTGCCCTTACGATAGGACTTCTTCACAGAGCCTTCTGCCGGTGAAAGTTCATGGAGCTTCATATTATTTCCTCCTTATTGTTTTCTAAAAGCCGTTGTCGGCTTACTCTGCCGTATCAACAGAAACGAGGTGAGAGATCACCTTGATCTGTCCGCGTGTTGCAGGTGTATCGGCAAGAGTCTTACTGTCACCGATCTTGCGAAGTCCGAGAGCTGCCGCAGTCTTCTTCTGTGCGGGAATCGCGCCTATAAGGCTTTTTACAAGTGTAATCTTTATCATTATCTTGTATCCTCCTTATTTCGTGACCTGCTCAACCGAGATTCCGCGCATTGCTGCGACTTCCTCTGCGGTACGGAGCTGTGCGAGAGCTGCAAAGGTTGCCTTTACGACATTGGTGGGGTTTGACGAGCGCAGGCACTTTGCACGGATGTTCTTGATGCCTGCCATCTCGAATACGGCACGCATTGTGCCGCCCGCGATGATACCGGTTCCTTCGGGTGCCGGCTTAAGCATAACCTTGCCTGCACCGTACTCGGCGGTGATCTCGTGGGGGATTGTATCTCCGTCAAGCGATACCTTGATCATGTTTTTCTTCGCATCCTCGATACCCTTGCGGATAGCTTCCGGAACCTCGGCTGCTTTGCCGAGACCGTAGCCTACGTTACCATTGCCGTCGCCGACAACCATGATCGTTGCGAAGGATGCTATACGACCGCCCTTGACCGTCTTGGAAACTCGCTTTGTTTTAACGAGCTTCTGTTGCAGGTCGAGCGTCTCTGCCTCTATATTCTTTGCCATATTTCTCCTCCTGTTTATCAGAACTTAAGTCCGCCGGCACGTGCGCCTTCGGCAAGTTCAAGTACTCTTCCGTGGTAGAGGTAGCCGCCGCGGTCGAATACGACCTCGGAAATGCCTTTTGCGATCGCGCGCTCTGCGAGGAGCTCGCCAACCTTCTTTGCGGCTTCCTTATTATCGCCGTTGTCGAAATCCTTCTCATACGAGGAGGCTGCCACGAGGGTCACGCCCTTTGTGTCGTCGATGATCTGAGCAGAGATATGCGCATTTGAGCGATACACGCACAGGCGAGGACGCTCAGGGGTACCCGAGATCTTTGCTCTGACTCTTGCGTGTCTCTTTTTACGCTGAATGTTGGAGTCTTTTCTTGATACCATCTTATTCTACTCCTTTCATTACTTACCGGACTTACCGGTCTTGCCCGCCTTACGACGGATATGCTCATCGGCATACTTGATACCCTTGCCCTTGTAGGGTTCCGGGGGTCTCTTCTTTCTGATAACCGCTGCAACCTCGCCGACCTTCTGTTTATCGATACCGCGCACGATGATCGTGGACGAATCGGGTACATCGAAGGTGATTCCGTCGCTCTCCTCAACGGTAACACCGTGAGAATAGCCGAGCGAGAGCTGGAGGGTCTTGCCGCTCTTTGCAACTCTGTAGCCGACACCGTTGATCTCGAGACGCTTTGCAAAGCCCTCGGTAACGCCTGTGACCATGTTTGCAACAAGAGTACGGGTCAGACCGTGAAGTGACTTGTTGAACTTATCGTCGTCGGGGCGGCTTACGATGATCTCGTTGCCCTCAACGGTGATAGACATATTAGGGTGGAACTTCTCAGTGAGTGTTCCCTTGGGTCCCTTTACGGTTACGGTATTTTCAGCACCGAGTGTTACCTCAACGCCTGCGGGAACCGGTACAGGTTTTCTACCAATTCTTGACATCTGTATTCTCTCCCTTCAATTACCATACGAACGCAAGGATCTCGCCGCCGACTTTGAGCTCGCGAGCCTTCTTGTCGGTCATAACGCCCTTGGATGTTGATACGATAGCGATTCCGAGTCCGTTCATTACCTTCGGCATATCCTGTGCGCCGGCGTAGATACGCAGACCGGGCTTGGACACGCGGCGAAGACCCTGAATGACCTTCTGCTTACCGATATACTTAAGTGTGACGCGGATCACGCCCTGTTTGCCGTCCTCAATGACCTGATAGCCCTTGATATATCCCTCGGCAAGAAGAATATCGGCGATCGCCTTTTTCATGTTAGATGCGGGGATATCAACGCTTTCGTGCTTTGCGTTGTTAGCGTTGCGGATTCTTGTAAGCATATCCGCAATTACATCTGAAATTTGCATAGTATAAATCCTCCTTATGCAAGTATAATTTTCTTGCTGCCCCGAGCTTTGGGGCTGCACATCGGCGGTTGAAACGCATGTTTCCCTTCCGATTTGTTGGAGATCAGACTAATCTGATTGTTTATTTTGATAATTGCTTGCCTTTCGGCGGCAAATTACCAAGAAGCTTTTCTTACGCCCGGAATTTCGCCCTTGTATGCGAGCTCACGGAAGCAGATACGGCAGATACCGTACTTGCGCATGTAAGCATGAGGACGGCCGCAGATCTTGCATCTGTTATATTCACGGGTAGAGAACTTCTGGGGTCTTTGCTGTTTGTTGATCATTGACTTTTTAGCCATTTTATCTTTCCCTCCTGTAAATATTATTTAGCGAACGGTGCGCCCATGAGTGTGAGAAGCTCTTTAGCTTCCTCATCGGTGTTTGCCGTTGTTACGAATGCAATATCCATACCGCGGATCTTGTCGATCTTATCATACTCGATCTCGGGGAAGATAAGCTGTTCCTTCAGACCAAGGCTGTAGTTTCCTCTGCCGTCGAAGCCGTTGGGGTTGATACCCTTGAAGTCACGGACACGGGGAAGTGCCAGGTTGAAGAGACGGTCCATAAATTCGTACATGATCTCACCGCGCAGTGTGACCTTTGCGCCGATCTTCATGCCCTCACGGAGCTTGAAGTTAGCGACCGACTTGTGTGCGTAGGTGGGAACTGCCTTCTGACCTGTGATAGCGGTAAGCTCGGAGATAACGGTCTCGATGACCTTTGCGTTCTCCTTAGCATCGCCGCAGCCGACGTTGACAACGATCTTGTCAAACTTCGGGATCTGCATCACACTCTTATAAGCGAATTTTTTCATAAGAGCAGGAGCAACTTCTTTTTTGTAGTATTCTCTGAGTTCTGACATTAACTTGCTCCTCCTTATCAGTCAAACTTGTGTCCGCACTTTGTGCAAACACGAACTTTTTTGTCATCGATGACCTTAACGGTAGAACGGCGACCTGCTTTGCAGTCGGGGCAGTAGAGCTGCACCTTGCAAGCGTAGATCGGAGCGTCGACCTTAAGGATCGCGCTGGTATCGCCCTGCTTTCTTGCCTTGAAATGCTTACTTACGCGGTGGATACCTTCAACAATTACTTTTCCCTCTTCGGGAGATACCTCGAGAACCTTTCCGGTCTTGACTACGCCGGGCTTTTCGTACTTGTCCTCATACTTGCCGGACAGAACGACGACGGTATCGCCTTTTTTAACATGCATCTTTGCCATTGCCATTCCTCCTTAAAGTACTTCGGGAGCGAGCGAGAGGATCTTCAGATAATCCTTGTCGCGGAGCTCTCTTGCCACAGGCCCAAAAATACGGGTGCCCACGGGGGTCTTGTCAGCCTTAATGATTACGGCTGCGTTCTCGTCAAACTTGATGTAGGAACCGTCTGCGCGCTTTACGCCGTGAACGGATCTTACAACAACTGCTTTTACAACTTCGCCCTTCTTAACGCTTCCGCCGGGAGTAGCCTTCTTAACGCAGGCTACTACGACATCGCCGATATTGGCATATCTTCTGCCGGAACCGCCGAGTACGCGAATACACATTATCTCTTTGGCACCGGTGTTATCGGCAACCTTCATGCGAGTTTGCTGTTGTATCACGATTATTTCCTCCTGTTTTCAACACAATCTTTGTTGTATTGACCTTGATTACTTAACCTTTTCGATGATCTCGACAAGACGCCATCTCTTTGTTCTCGAAAGAGGTCTGGTCTCCATTACGAGAACCTTATCTCCGATATCGCACTCGTTCTTTTCGTCGTGTGCGTGAATCTTAAGAGTTCTTTTGATGATCTTGCCGTACTTCGGATGCTTAACGTTGTCCTCGATTGCGACAACGATCGTTTTATCCATCTTATTGCTTACAACCTTGCCGACACGTGTCTTGCGAAGGCTGCGCTCATTGGTAACTTCTGCCATGATCAAATCTCCTTCCCTAACTTATGCGTTCTTCTCATGAAGAATGGTCATAACGCGAGCGATATCCTTCTTGACCTCGGTCATTTTGTGAGGGTTGTCAAGCTGGTTTACCGCGTGCTGGAAGCGCAGATTGAACAGTTCTTCTTTCAGTTCGGAGAGCTTCGTCTGGAGCTCTTCGACAGTCATCTTTCTGATTTCGCCGGTTTTCACTGCTTATGCCTCCTCGTTTGTTTCTTTTGCTACGAATTTGCACTTAATCGGCAGCTTGTGAGCCGCAAGACGCATTGCTTCCTTCGCTACATCGGGTGCGACGCCGTCCATCTCGAACATTACTCTGCCCGGCTTAACGACTGCTACCCAATATTCGGGCGAGCCTTTACCAGAACCCATTCGGGTCTCAGCGGGCTTCTCGGTGATCGGCTTATCGGGGAAAATTTTGATCCATACTTTACCGCCACGCTTGGTGTAACGTGTCATTGCGATACGGGCAGCCTCGATCTGGTTGCTGGTGATCCATGCGGGCTCGGTTGCAACAAGTCCGTAGGTACCGTTTGTGATCGTGTTACCGCGCATTGCCTTGCCCTTGAGGCGGCCACGCTGAACGCGTCTGTATTTTACTCTTTTCGGCATTAACATTACTTGTTACCCCCTTCTTTAGGCGTTCTGTTTCCGTTATTACCGAAGTTACGGTTGCCGCCCTGACGGAAATTGCCGTTTCCGCCCTGTCTGCGATCGCCTTGTCTGCGGTCGCCCTGTCTGCGGTCACCGCCGCGGCGATCTCCCTGTCTGCGATCGCGACGATCGTTTCTTGCGGGAGCCTGTTCAACGGTAGGCATTACGGTGAACTTCTTCTTCACGTCAGCGAGAACCTCGCCCTTGAAGATCCATACTTTAACACCGATCTTGCCGTATGTGGTATTTGCTTCCCAGAAGCCATATTCGATATCGGCTCTGAGAGTCTGAAGCGGAATCGTACCTTCATGGTACTGCTCGGATCTTGCGATATCTGCGCCCGCAAGACGTCCCGAAAGCATGACCTTGATTCCCTTTGCGCCCAGACGCATGGTTCTGCCGATACAGAACTTCATTGCGCGGCGGAAGGAAACGCGGCGCTCAAGCTGACCTGCGATATTTTCTGCAACGAGCTGTGCATTGAGATCGGGCTGCTTGATCTCTATTACGTTGACAACCGTAGGCTTGCCGACCATCTTTTCGATCTGTGCCTTAAGCTTCTCGATCGATTCGCCGCCGCGACCGATTACGAGACCCGGCTTTGCACAATGGATGAAGACTCTGACCTTTTCGCTGTCGCGTTCGATCTCGATCTTGGGCACGCCTGCTTCCTGAAGCTGTTTCTTCAGTGCGGTTCTCAGCTTATAGTCCGAAACAAGGGTATCACCGAATGTTTCGTCCTTTTCAAACCATCTGGAATCCCAGTTCTTAATGACTCCGACACGGAGTCCATGAGGATTAACCTTCTGACCCACTTTAACTTACCTCCTTCTTGAATTTTAGTCCTTCGTCTTTACGACGATGGTCATATGGCTGGTTCTCTTGAGAAGGCGATCAAATCCGCCTCTGCCTCTTGCCTGACCTCTCTTAAGTGTGGGGCCGGGACAAACGAAGCACTCGGATACATAAAGATTGCTTCTGTCAAAATCAGCTATGTCATGTGTTTCTGCGTAATTTGCTGCGTTTGCGATCGCGCTTCCGAGAAGCTTAATAAGATACTCGGATGCAGCCTTGCGTGTATTTTTGAGAATACCCATCGCCTCGTCTACCTGCTTGCCTCTGATCAGATCAAGCACGATGCAGACCTTACGGGGGGTAATTCGTGCATATTTCAGATATGCTCTTGCTTCCATAGTTAAGACTTTGCCTCCCTTCGCTTATTTTGCGAAATCATTTTTCTTGGCTTACTTGCCGTTGTTGGATGTCTTGGATCCTGCGTGACCCTTAAAGGTTCTCGTAGGAGCGAACTCGCCGAGCTTGTGACCGACCATGTCCTCAATAACATATACCGGTACATGCTTTCTGCCGTCGTATACGGCAATGGTGTGTCCAACAAAATCGGGATAAATGGTGGAAGCTCTCGACCATGTTTTGATAACCTTTTTCTCGCCCGCCTCGTTCATGGCAACTATTCTTGAATAAAGCTTTTCTTCCACAAACGGCGGTTTCTTCAGGCTTCTGCTCATCTATGTGTGCCTCCTTCTTATTTACCTTTTCTGTGTTTAACGATAAACTTCTCAGTGCGTGCCTTCTTGTTACGAGTCTTGTAACCGAGAGCGGGCTTGCCCCAAGGAGTTACAGGTCCGGGACGACCAACGGGCGCTCTGCCCTCGCCGCCGCCGTGCGGGTGGTCAACCGGGTTCATGACGGAACCGCGGACTGTCGGGCGAATGCCCTTATGGCGGGTCTTACCTGCCTTACCGACTCTTACGGTGTCGTGCTCGATATTGCCGATCTGACCGATCGTTGCCTTACAGTCAAGACGGACGAGACGAACCTCACCCGAAGGAAGTCTTACCTGAGCCATTCCGTTCTCTTTTGCCATCAGCTGAGCTGCGGTGCCTGCCGAACGGACGAGCTGTGCGCCCTTGCCGGGGTGGAGCTCGATGTTGTTGATGAAAATACCAACCGGGATAGCGCTGATCGGAAGGGTGTTACCGGGCTTAATATCAGCCTTTTCACCGCTTATAACAACGTCGCCTGCGGTAAGTCCCGCGGGAGCGATGATGTAGGATCTGGTCTTATCCTCATACTCAACAAGTGCGATATACGCGGTTCTGTTGGGGTCGTATTCCACACCGATAACGGTTGCGGGCATATCAAGCTTTGCACGCTTGAAATCTATAATTCTGTACTTAACCTTGTTTCCGCCGCCCTGATGACGAACGGTAATTCTACCGTAGCTGTTTCTGCCCGAATGTTTTTTCTTGACTGTCAGAAGTTTCTTTTCGGGAGTATGCTTTGTTACCTCGTCAAAAGACGGAACAGACATCTGTCTGCGACCCGGAGTTGTAGGCTTATAAACCTTAACTGCCATTGTCTGTTACCTCCTTATTACATCATACCGTCGAAGAACTCGATCGACTTGGAATCAGCGGTCAGTGTGACCACAGCCTTCTTCCACTCGCCGGTGTAGCCCGCATATCTGCCGACAGTCTTGGGCTTCTTCTTCATGATGACGGTGTTTACGCTCTTGACCTTGACCTTGAACAGCTTCTCAACTGCGTCAGCGATCTCGGGCTTCGTAGCGTCGGTTGCGACGCGGAAGGTGTACTTCTTGGAGGCAATGCCGTCCATGCTCGCTTCTGTGATAATGGGCTTCAATACTACATCGTATGCTGTTCTCATTACGCGTCGACCTCCTTGTTATTTAAGATGATATTCTCGAGGATCTTCACTGCTTCGCTTGTGATAACAAGGCTGTCGCAGTTAAGGATCTCGTATACGTTGACGTTGGATGCGTTTGCGGTCTTCACGCCGTCGATGTTTGCAAAGGACTTAACAGCCATCTTGTTTGCCTCGGGCAGAACAACGAGAGCCTTCTTTGCAGCGCCGACTGCGGAAAGCATTGCAGCCATCGTCTTGGTCTTGTACTCGGTAGCCTCGATCTTGTCGACAACGATGATCTCGTTTGCGGCACATTTAGCCGAAAGAGCCGAAACCATGGCAACCTTCTTGACCTTTTTGTTCATTGCGATCCTGTAGGATCTGGGCTTCGGGCCGAGAGCCACGCCGCCGTGCGTCCACTGAGGAGCGCGGGTCGAGCCCTGTCTTGCACGACCGGTACCCTTCTGCTTCCAGGGCTTCTTTCCGCCGCCGGAAACCTCGGTACGGGTGAGAGTAGACTGTGTGCCCTGTCTCTGATTCATAAGATATGTTCTTACATAGGAGTGGAGAACGGTCTTGTTGACCTCAGCCGCGAAGACGCTGTCGCTGAGCTCGATCGCACCGACTTCCTTGCCTGCCATATCAACAACTTTCATATTAGGCATCGATTCTTCCTCCTCACTTAGACTTTACGGTATTGCGAATGAATACGATACCGCCGCGCGCACCGGGAATTGCTCCCTTTACCGCGATAATATTCTTTTCTGCATCGATCTTGGCAACCTCAAGGTTGAGAACAGTTACCTGCTCGTTACCGTACTGACCTGCCATGTGCTTGTTCTTATAGATTCTCGAAGGAGTCGAGTTTGCGCCCATAGAGCCTGCCTGACGGTGGATAGGACCTGTACCGTGAGTCATTCTCAGGATCGCGTTGTTCCAGCGCTTAACAGTACCCGTGTATCCGCGTCCCTTCGTGATTCCGGTAACGTCGACCTTTTCACCTGCCGCAAATGCGTCGGCGGTGACGGTATCGCCTACTTTATATCCGGAAATGTCGTCAAGACGGAATTCCTTGAGGTGCTTCTTAGCTGCAACGCCTGTCTTCTTTGCAAGACCTGCCTCGGGCTTGTTGACCTTTCTGTCTTCCTTCGTGATAAAACCGAGCTGAAGTGCGTTGTAGCCGTCTGTCTCGGTCGTTTTGATCTGCGTTACGGCGCAGGGGCCTGCTTCGATTACTGTTACGGGGATAACATTTCCCTTGTCATCGAAGATCTGGGTCATACCGATTTTCTTACCGATAATGCCTTTTTTCATTTTGGATTTTCCTCCTGTTTTAGTTATTGGTCGGCGTTTTACGTCTGCCGACTTGACATAAAACCATCTGCACGGACCTGGTCTCGATCAAATTTCAAATCAAAGCTTGATCTCGAACTCAACGCCTGCGGGAAGTTCCAGTGTCTGAAGCGACTCGATAACCTTCTGCGAGGGCTTTACGATGTCGATCAGTCTCTTGTGGGTTCTCATCTCAAACTGCTCGCGGCTGTCCTTGTACTTGTGGACTGCGCGAAGGATGGTCACGATCTCGCGATCGGTGGGGAGCGGAATGGGACCGGATACCACCGCGCCGTTGCGCTTTGCGGTCTCAACGATCTTCTCAGCAGCCTGATCGATCAGGGTGTGATCGTAGCTCTTCAGTTTGATTCTGACCTTTTCACTTGTAGCCATTTTGCTTTCCTCCTTTTGATTGTACACCGGAGGCTCAGATGCGTTACACCCTTCCGTGCGTTTCTTTTTGTTCCATCATAAAACCGAACCATGGCGGTGCAACTCTCTACCGCAAGTTCGGAAAACGATTTCCCAAACAGTATAGCACAAACAAGGATCTTTCGCCTCTGCCTCGCCCGATTGTCGGACATACTCCGGCAAAATTACCTGTCGGACACACTGTTTTGGGTTTATGTATCCGTTTTTCAGCAACTTTTGCCATCTACGCATCAAGCCTTGGTATTCTATCATATTATCGAAAAAAAATCAAGAGTTTTTCGAAAGTTTTTTGGGATTTTTAGAAATATTTACAGTTTATTAATATTTGCCGAGTGACTTTTCGCCACTCGGCAAATAAAATTCAGACAAACTCGGTCATATCGGCGCGATAGACTCCGGTTCGAAGGATCGAATAGAACTCGTATCTCGTATCGGTCGCGGCATTTATCGCGCGCATGACATACTCGGGATTGAGCATCGACCCTTGTGAGGCGTTAAGCACAAGGCAAAGCTTGTTTCCGTCCGCCGTCATACTCTTGATCATCGGCGAAATATCTGCATCGATCTCGCCCTTTTTGCTGTGTTTTTTAACGATCATCGGTCCCGAGGCGATCCTGTCAAGCTCATCCTGCAAAAAATCGGCCTCGGCGGTGACTGTATATCCGGCATACGCCAAAGAGGTGAATTTTTCGGTCGGGGTGTAGATATCCTTTATTTTAAGGTCGGGAGTCAGCGCGGCGGAGAGCCTGTCGATCAGATCCTGCCTGTCGCAGGGCTTCGTTATGCAGATATCGAGCAGCTCACAAAGACTCTCCGATCCGACCGAAACGGTCAGGGCAAACGCCATCTTGGGACGAGGATTAAAGCCCTCGGAATAACCGAGCGGAAACTTTGCTCTGATAAACGCGCTCTTGAAGGTCCTGCAAAGATCAAGGTGCGAAATATACTTTATCTTGCCTGTTTTTGAAAAGGCTATCCTTACTTTGCCTTCGGGCAGCATGATCTTTCACCTCCGAGTGTATTTGCGCCGCATCCCGAACAGCTCTCGCGACAGTTCGGCGTCGTCTTGCCCTCATACGCGCGCTTTGCTTCGCGCACGAGAAAATCCTTTCTTACGCCGCAGTCGATGATATCCCATGCGAGCGTTTCATCAAAGTCATATCGGCGATTGGCGTAGAAGGACGGATCGACACCACAAGCATCAAAGACGTCTATCCATTTTTCGTAGCTGAAAAACTCGCTCCAGCTGTCAAATTTCATCCCGCGCCGATGTGCCTCAAGAAGGGCGGGGGCAAGCCGTCTGTCACCTCTTGCGAAAACCGCCTCGATACGGCTGGTTTTGGCGTCATGCCAATGGTAGGTGACATGCTTATAGTGAGAAACTCGCTCGTAAAGAAGCTCCTGCTTGCGTTTGAACTCTTCCATCGTACACTGCGGCTCCCACTGGAAGGGCGTGCACGGCTTCGGGATGAAGCAGGCGACCGAGATCGTGACCGTCGGCGGCTTATTTCGTTTGGTGTTGGGATTTGCGTAATACGCATCAACGACACGCTTTGCAAGATCGGCAATGGCACAAACATCCTCATCTGTCTCGGTGGGATGTCCGTCCATGAAATAGAGCTTTACGGTGTTTTTGCCAAAATCAAAAGCGACATTGCAAGCTCGGAGCAGATCCTCCTCGGTAAGGCACTTATTGATAACATCGCGAAGGCGCTGAGTGCCTGCCTCGGGTGCGAACGTGATCCCCGACGCCCTGACCGACGATATCTTTTCCATAAGCTCGGGTGTAAAGCTGTTGACACGCAGTGACGGGAGCGAAATGTTCACCTTCGCGTCATTCGTCCATTCGAGCAACTCATTTGTAAGACTGTCGATACATGTGTAATCGGATATCGAGAGCGAGGACAGCGATATTTCGTCATATCCCGTATTCTCGTAAAGCACCTTCGCCTGCTTATTCAGCACATCGACGCTTTTCTCGCGAACCGGGCGATAGGTCATTCCCGCTTGGCAGAAGCGACAACCGCGAATGCAACCGCGATAGACCTCGAGCATGATCCTGTCTTGGACCGTTTCGATATAGGGCATCACGACCTTCTCGGGATAGAAGGAGCTGTCCATGTTCTGCATTATACGCTTTCTGATCCGTCTCGGGATATCGTCATATATTGGGGTATAGGCATCTATCCTGCCGTCATCCTTATAGCTGACCTTATAAAGCGACGGAACGTAAAATCCCTGCATCCTTGCCGCCTCGTGGAGAAAGGCATCTCTTGTGTAGGAGCCATTTTTCTTCATATTAATATATAGGCGACAAAGCTCGGGCAGAGCTTCCTCTCCCTCGCCGATCGAAAAAACATCGAAGAAGTCGCACATCGGCTCGGGATTGTATGTACAGGGTCCGCCGCCGACAATGATGGGGTCATCATCGCCGCGATCAGCGGAAAGTATCGGTATACCGCCGAGCTCAAGCATGTTGATCACATTGGTGTAGCACATTTCATATTGCAGCGTAAAGCCGACAAAATCAAAATCGCACAGCGGATCGCCCGATTCGTGCGCCCACAGTCGGATGTCATTTGCGCGAAGCTCGTTCTCCATATCGGTCCAGGGGCAGTAAGCTCGCTCGCACCAAATATCATCAAACGAGTTCAGCGAACCGTAAAGTATGCGCACACCGAGGTTTGACATACCGATCTCATATGTATCGGGAAAGCAGAAAGCGAAGCGAGCGGCGATCTTTTCTTTATCCTTTAGTATCTCGCCGTACTCGCCGCCGATATATCTGCCCGGCTTTTCGACGCGTCGCAGGATCTTTTCTTTTATCGAGGCAACGCTTTGGTTTGTATTTTTTTCCATTTTATATTATCCGTTTCTGAAACAATTGTGGTTTTTCTTTATGAAAAGAGCATCGCGATGATCACGGTGGGCGGCAACCAAAAAAGCTGATAGAGTGCGATGTAATATGACGGTATCTGCGACAGATCGGTCATCGCAAGCGTTACGCCCATGACTATTGCCGCGATAAAGGTCGACAGCCCCGCGATCACTGAACAGATACCGATAACACGGCGTGTTTTTTCAGTCCTGTGAAGTGTATCGGTCAGAGCCTTCATGCCACCGATCGAGACGAGAGTCGAGTCGATTGAGTCGCGAACCTCGTACACCTCAAGCGGATCATGCGTATGAATGACCTTGATCGGCTGTTTTTCATCGATACCGACCGTCCTGCAAAGGAGAGAAAGGTCGATATTCGGGTCAAAGGTCTTGATCGCAACGGTCATACCCGCCGAAAAGAGCTTTTCGACAATGCCCTTGAAATCGGGGCTCGGCGTATACGCAAGACGGAATTTTGCCACGACCTCATCGCCAATCGACATGAACATAAAGACATCGCGACCCTCGTCAATATCGACATCGAAGGGTATCGTCAGGTGATTGCGCACGATAAAGTGATATGTTCCCATAAAAACGTGGTCACCATCGACTGCCGCCTCGATACCGTCGTCCGAAACGCTCAGATATTCCATATCGTCGGTGATATCGAAGGATTCGGCAACACCGTCAAGCAGCTTGCCGAGCGATCCGCCCGTGGGGCAGAGGACTGCCGCCGCATGGTGAAGGACTTTGTCGAGCGAGGTTGAGCCGTAATTCTTGAAGCTGGCGATCCTGACGCTGCCCTCGGGGAAGACATCGTCATCACCAAATGTCACGGTCGCGGGTGCGGTAAATCTGTCAAGCGTATGCGCGCCTATCACGGCGCATCCTCGTTTCCCCGCGCGTCTTGACAGTCTGCAAAGCGGATAGGCATACACAAAGTAGAGTGAGAGAGGCAGTGCGGTCATAAGAACGGCGTACGCTGACGAAAGTGCCTTCGATGTACCCTGCCCTTTTATAAAAATGTAGAGTCCGAACGCTATCGCGACCAATATTCCCGACAGCACCATAAATTTGCCGCCAGAGGTAACGGTCGACTGCATATTGATGTTGCGATAGAAACCGCTTATCTTTTTTGCCTTCGTGACAGCGAGGAATTTGTTGTCCTCGGGAAGAAAGCGCGCCATCTGTTCGATCTCGTGCGACGCCTCTTTTTTGTTCATTCGGTACACAGTCAGCTTGTCCTTCGCACTCGCAATTATACCGAAACTGCGTATTTCGCGATCAAGGTCGAGGTGTGCCGAAAGTGCGCAAAGACAGGCTGAAATTGCGGCAACAGATCCAAAAAAGGCAACATCATCACCGCCCGACGCTCCGCTGACCGAGATCAGATATATAGCGGATGCGATCATCGTGACCGAAAAGAGGCTGTTTGAGTTACCCCTTCCGACAAAGAGCGACGTGAGTCCCTGCAAAAATCTTTTCGGCATCATGGCAACAAAGAGGACGATCGTCTGAAGCTCGAGCAGAGCGGTGACTCCGGGATAGAATCGACTGTCGAAAAAGGACGGAAGCTTGATCCCGAGCGGTTCGGCAAACTCGAGCAGTGACACGAAAAGTGCGAGTATCACGCACGCGGCAAGAGTCAAGATCGACCTCAGATATCTGCTTTTATAAAGTTTGAAAAACTTTTTGTTTTGCGACCGATCGGTATATTCCTCGCTCCTCTTGGAGGACGAAAACATGGGGATCGGCGTTTCATCTTCAAACGGATCGTCGTATCCGTCGGCATCCGTGTCGCCCTGCGGTTCGTCATCCGTCTTTTCCATGCCGAATATCGACATGAGATTGATCTCGGTCTCCTCATCGAGGGCGTCGTCATCATAGATCGTCTCGCTCTTTTTGCCCTTTTCGGCAGGCTGATTTTTTTTAGTCGGTCTGTTGCTCGCCGAGCGTCCGCGGTGATCGATATTCGAGCCGGGCTCGCGAACGATAGGATCATAGCCGTAAAATTCTTCAAGAGAGACCTTTTTTTCGTTTTCGCTCGAAAGCTTTTCTCCGATTTTTTCTATTTCCTCGGCGGACATTTCATGACTTTGCCCATCGCCGATATTCGAGCGGATGCGGCGAAGAAGCTCGTCCGCCCTTCGTCTGCCGCCGCCATTTGGGGTTTGACCTTCACTGTTCAATATCGAACACATCCTTTCCGCCGACTAACTTATGTTTCGGCTTTTATTTATCAGATCTTTTGTGCCTGTCATTTGCGGCGGCGCAGAGGATGACCGCCGACGCACAGGAGACATTGAAGGAATTGACCTTGCCGTACATCGGAATCGACAACACAAAATCGCACTTTTTGCGCACGAGCTGTGACATTCCCCTGCCCTCGCTTCCAACGACGAATGCCGCCGAACCGCTGAGATCGGTCTCGTACAGGCAAGCGCCGTCAGCCTCCGCACCGTAGATCCACACGCCGCGCTCCTTGAGTTTGTCAATCGTCGCAGCTATATTCACGACTCGACAGATCGCCATATGCTCGATCGCGCCTGCGGACGCCTTAACGACGGTCGGCGTCACGAGCGCACCATGCCTTTTGGCGATGATGACACCGTGCGCGCCCGCACCTTCGGCGCATCTTATCACCGCACCGAGATTGTGCGGATCTTCGACCCCGTCGGCGATAACATAAAACGGAGGTTCGCCGCGCTCGGCGGAAATTTCAAAGAGCCTGTCGAGATCGACATATTCAACAGCCGAGACCGATGCGGCAACGCCCTGATGTGCGGCGCGGTCGGTCATCGCGTCAAGCTTCTCCTTGGTCACCTCGACGATCGGAATGCCCATTCCCTCGGCGATCGCAACGATCATCGGAAGCGATCCCTCGCGCGTGCCCGAGCGCACAAAGAGCTTGTTAATGGTACGCTTACTTTTAAGTGCCTCGGTGACGGCGTTTCTGCCGTAGATCAGTCCGTCGCGCTCAATATTTTCGGTATTTGAAATTTCTTTTTTCATGTTTTTTCTGCCTTGGTCGTTTTTTCTTCTATTATATCATATATTTTCGAAAATGTACAGTCATTTTTCAAAAAAACAATCACTTTTAAGTAAAAAGTAAGAGACCCGCCCGAAAAAGGCAGGTCCCTGACGGTCTGTATGAATAATCTATAGGGGGATGTGCAGGAGATCAATCACACGTGCGTGCCTTGCGGCACAAATCAGTTGAAAGCTTTCATCTCAGCAAAACATGTGCTGCAGTAGATAGCTCTGTCGGTGGTAGGCTCAAAGGGAATGAGCGCTTCCTTGCCGCACTTTGCACAGACAGCGGAAAACATTTCCTTCTTGGGCTTTTCTTTGCTTGCCCTGCGGCAGTCTCTGCACTTTTTGGGCTGATTCTGGAAGCCCTTCTCGGCATAAAACTCCTGCTCGCCTGCCGTGAAAACAAAATCGTTTCCGCATTCCTTGCACTTCAATGTGATGTCCTGGTACATTTTGGTTTTACCTCGCTTTGAAAATAAAAAAATATAAATCGTCCCCCGAGACGGACTCGTCCGCCATCTCCGTCGCCGACGCTTTTCGTTAAGCTATCGGGGTATATAATCACCGAAGCGCGCCCTTCAGTTTCGCGCGTATTCGGTAAACAGCATTTTCGACCGACTTTTCGTTTCTTCCAAGTTCTCTTGCCATTTCGGCGTATGACATGCCGCTTGCGTACAGTCTCCAGACGCTTTGTTCATAGGGCGAGAGCAGATCGATCGTGCCCTCCGGCAAAGCATATTCGGAAAAGCGACGCACACGCGGCGTCTTGGCAACAGCACGGACACGTGATCTGCCGCCCGAGCTCTTTGCGAGCTTTCGTCTGTAGGAAATCAGGCGATTTTTCACGCAGATCTTGGCAAAAAGCCCGAACGTAACGGCACTGCATGAAAAATCATAAGCATTTGCCGCCTTGTAAAGAGCTATCGCCGCCTCCTGTCGCAGATCGTCGATCTCTCCACCGACATCGCGGCAGAGATCAAAGGCGGTTGCGACCAAGCTCTCAACGAGCGGTCTGTAGATCTCGCAAAGCCTCTCAAATCCCGAGTCATCTCCCGACTGCATCCGGGAAATAATGTGGTCGCGCTCGATCTCAAGATCCTGCTTTTTTGTAGGATTCACCGACAGATCTCTCCTTCTGCGACCTTATTGACAACATCTTATATGCCAATAAATCAGTCACGCACTCGGTCACCTTTAGTGATTTAATAATATTATACCACTAAATTCATAAAAGTCAATATATTTTCTTCAGTTTCGGCGGTTTTTATTCATAAAAGCGAAGTTGCACAAAAGTAAAGTGGGTAATAAACCTTTTTCAAAAAGGCGTTTTGTCTATTATGACGAAGTCTATAGCAACAATGCACATATTTTAATCTTGAGTTCTAATCTGACAAAAGATACTCCATATCGCCGGTCAGCAAAGCGATCACTCCGCGATACATGACCTCGGGACGATCGTCGAAATTGTGCATCATAAGTTCAAGCTGATTTGAGCTTTCGACGATCAGCTTGATCTCGAGCGAGAGCTGTTTTTCATCGACGATACTGCACACGAGATCATAGCGTCCGTCGTCGCGCATGGTGTATTTTGCCGATATTTCCGAGCCGCGCTCCTTAAAGTCGAGAAGGCGAAGGGCGGATTTCAGCCCCTGTGTACGGACAGAACGCGGGATGTCGTTTTGGAGACTCTCGACGACCTGTTTACCCTGCATCGTCAGCTCGTAATAGAGATCGTTTCCGTCGCGTATCTCTTTAATGTTCCCGGCGTCGAGCAGATCGGCAAAGCAATCGGCAAAGTCAAGTCCGCCGACAATGCCGTCCTGCATTATCGCATCATTGATATCCTCGTACTTCATCGGTCTGTTCAGGCTGTTAATGATGAACAGTATGAATATTTTGATCTCATTTTGATCATACAAGCGCGTGACCATAACAACACCTCTGCTTTGCAATTATCAAAGCGTCCTTTTCAAAAATAAGATAGCCCATTGGTATGCAAACGGGGGCGAGAAAACTCGCCCCGCGTCTTTTATGAAGATCTCTTCTTGCTGATATAAATCAGTCAAAAAGCCAAGATCTCTTTACGGGAAGCACTGCCGCCTCAACCGTGTATTCGTAATCCTTATCGGTTGCTTTGATGAAATTGATAAATCCATCGCGCGTGTAGCTTACATCCTTGACACGGTCACTTGCGACATAGCCGGTCTGCATGAAGTAAAGCGGTGCAACGGGAGCATCCTGAAGGAGGAGCTTTTCTGCCTCGACAAGTATCTCTGCGCGCTTCTCAGCATCCTTTTCGCCAAGATAGCTCTCCATGAGATCTTCGTATTGCTCGCTGTCATAGCCGGTAACATGCTTTACGGGAGCAAATTCCTCGGCAGACTCAGAGAAGTCATATGCGTTGCCCGAATAGATCGATGCGAAAGAGCCGAGTGCCGCGAACGGATCGGTGGACAGCATGCTGTAGTGCACGCCGATAACATCAAATTCGCCTGCGATATACTTCTCGATGTAGATATCGCGCGTCAAGCCGTCATAAACGGACTGAACATCGTATTTGCCTTCCTTCTTGCCGACGACCTGATAGAACTTTGTCGACGAGATGCCGGTCGATTCGATGTTGACGGTGTAACCGAGCTGTTCCCATACCGACTTGACATATTCGGCGATCTTGATCTCAGCCTCGTCATCGCGAACGGTCAGCGTGATTGCACCGGTCGATGCACCTGCCGCAGAGATAGCCGCTTTAGCGTCGGCAACGGACATGGACGCACCGATAGTCGTTCCCGCCTTTTCGCGGAAGGAGGTCTTTTTGGTGGTATAGAAGACGCCGTCGGCAATGATTCCGGTTGCAGGCTTGCCGTAGACTGCGATAGATGCGATCTTATTTCTGTCGAGCACCGCAGAGAGCGCACGGCGAACTTCAGCCTTCTCAAAGAGCGGATTTGAGGTGTTGAAGAAATATGTATAGGTCGCGCTCAGATCGTGAACATTGTCGTTCGACGAGCGATTTGCAAGAGGCAGATTTGCATCAAGCAGGATCTGCTGCTCGTTGAGTGTGCTGAGTGCACCCGACTTGTATGCCTCGTATGCGGCAGCGGCTGCCTCGGTAGCCTTGGATGCATAGAACTCGACAAAGATCTTGCCGGGTGTTACATACTTTTGAAGAGCGTCATCACTGGTCTCGCTTGTGTCGCGGTAGTAATACTTGTTTCTCTCAAGCGTTACCGATGCGTTGCCGCTTTCGGGATAGTGATCAAACTTCTTTACATAGAACGGACCGCAGGATACAAGCACGCTGCTCAGCGATCCCCAGCTGTAATCGTTAAGATACTTGTTGCCGTCAAGGATCGATTTGCCCTCCTCGTCAAGGATGGCATCGTAATAAGGCTCGCTGATCGAGATCTTGTTGACGATGTCCTCGCGGAGAGGATAGAGTGCAACCGATGCGGTGTTGTAGATGAACGCGTCGGCAAAGGATGCGTCGATGAGCTCAACGCTGATTATCGAGTTGCCCGATGCGTACAGGCAAAGGTCATCGATCGGCATATCGCCGTTCTTGACTTCTTTTGCGTTTTTGATGTAGAAAAGCAGACTTGCCGCACCCGAGTTAAACTCCGCGTCAAGCAGTCTCTTCCATGCGTATACATAGTCGTCGGCGTCGACCTTGGTGCCGTCCGACCAGCAGGTCTCCTTCAAGGTGAACTCGATAATGTTATCCTTGACGGAGTAGCTCTTGCACATCGATTTCTTGAGCTCGCCCTTCTCGTTAACGGTAAAGAGTCCCTGATAGATCATCGACAAAAACTGCGCGGATGCCTGATCGGCGTACGCGATCGCAGGATCGAGAGTCGTCGGACGTTTCATGATGACATTGAGCGTTGCGCCCGGATCTTCTTTCGCGACACATCCGGAAAATGTGACTGCCACCATTATCATGCAAAGCACGATCGCAATAATTCTTTTCAAGTTATTTTCCCCCTTAATCCTTTCTCAAGGTATCGGTTATAATTTCTCCCATACATTATAACACCTTTTCGGTGATAATTCAATGGTTTCGGGTGCAAATTTTCAAAAAATTTGAATTTCGTAAATATGCACAAATTCGCCCCACTTTTTTTGTGCATTATTAACAATTGCATTTGTACTCAAGTGTGTAATATTCCCTGCAAATGTGGCATATACTGAGGCGAGCAACAGTTTACAAGTGTTTGTTTTCTTAATATATTAAGAAATGAGGTGTGCATTTTTGAAGAAAAACGCCAATGATATGTACAAAAAGTCGGTCGCCGCGGCGGCACTTTTGACCTGCCTGACATCTGTCGCCGTTCTTCTTTGCGAGATCGGCGGATATACACTGCTTCAAGACCTTCTTCGCGGCGGATTTTTCATCCCGACGCTCAGCTGATCGGGCTTTCAAACGCAAGCATCTTCTTAAAGGTCTCGACTGCCGTCTCGTGCTCCTTGACCGCCGTTTTTGATTTTTGTGCGCCCGTCATGTAGGCAAGCTGTCTTACGCAGACGAGTGTATCGTCGGGAATAACGGACATGCCGCCGAAATAGCTTGCAAAATCGGTGTCGCGCAGTCTTATCGAAAACTCATCGTGAGCCTTGTCGGGAACACTGCCGAGCATCTCGGAGAGCGGAATGAACATGCCGTCTTTGTCGCAGAACATGTTGTACACATATTCGTCCATAAAGCAGATCGAGACCTCGCCGGTGGCAAGCAGGGTGGATATCTCGTTGATCGTACTCGTCCGAAGCGTCGGATCGTAGAAGACCGCATCATCCTCCGATTTTGCCGCATCTTGAAGCTTCTTGAGCTGTTCGTCCGAGAGCACCGAATATGCGTTCAGAAGAACGGTCTTTTTGCCGTCGCCGTTAATATCCTCGGCGGTAAACTCGGAAAGCACGGACTTTACGCCCTCCGCGCGCTCCTCCGAGATCAAAACCGACGGTCCGGCATAGAGGACTTTGAGATCGTACTCGGTTCTCGTTGCCATCTGAAATATGCCGATAATTATGAAAACAACAAAAAACAGAGCGATTATCAGCACCCACTTATGATGATACCAAAAATTATCAAGCCATTTAAGCATCGCGCACCCTCCGTCGCACCCTCTTGCGTTATTGTCGTTATTATATCACATAACCGAAAAAAATGCAAGACGCGTCTGACCTTTCGCAAAAAAGTTACATTGCATTAAAGATATCAAACATCATTTTTTATATGCCTCGTCTTTTTCGGACGAGGCATATAAAAAATTTAATCAACAGTCAGGTCACTGCCTCCCATCCGATCGTTCCGCCGTCATTGAATTTTATCTTTCTTTTCACACCGTCGGTTCCGACAACGATCAGATCACCGTGAAGGACGGTCTCGATAAGCTGTTCGGTGCCGATCACCGCCTGATTTGATTTTGTCACCTTCGAGTTCCAACCGATGGCGATCGACTTTGAAAAACCGACCTCGGCAGTCGATGTTCCCGCGCCGATAAGCGTCAGTTCGCTTCCCTGTGCCTTTGTTTTGTCCGACGATAGTTGTTTTCCCGCGTTACTGCCGATCATGACATTGTTGTTCGTCCCCGTACGGCAAAGACCCGCATTGCGCCCGATGATAACATTCGAAAGTCCCGTCATATCCTGCCCCGCATAATTGCCGATGGCAACATTTGTACCCTGATCGCTGTCAGAAAGTACATACGCTTTAAGTGCCTCATTGCCGATCGCAACATTATTTCCTTTTGCGATGTCCTCTGTCTTAAGCAGTACAGTTTCGCCGCTGTGCGACTCATTCGAGCTGTCGGTATAGTTGTATTCAAGCTTGACACTCGGCATCCTCTTGACCGCGTTGCCCTTTATGACGATATCGCCGTTCAGCACCGTCTCGGACACAAGAGCATCATTGCCGATCACCGCCTGAAAAGACTTTGTCGGCACTGCGTTATATCCGATAGCGATCGATCTCGAATAATTGCCGACATTATACGCATTTGAGCCGATCGCCGTGTTTCCCCATCCGTTGGTGAGATTTCTGCCTGCTTCGTTGCCGATGCAAACATTCATATTGCCCGATGATGTATTATAACCTGCGTTCGAGCCGACAAAAACATTACTTTTGCCGTAGCAATAATATCCCGAATTTCTACCGATACCGATGTTGCCTTTTGATGCATCCGAGTTTTTTGCATCACCCGAACCGTAGAGCGCACCTGCACCTATCGCAATGTCGCCGTCCCTTTTGACCCCCTGCGACAGTGCCGCTTTGCCGATCGATATACAATCGTCCGCTTTTTCAAGGTAAAGACCCGAATCCGCGCCAATGAAAATGTTTCGATCGGCGTTCGTTGCGTGTGCAAGAGCAAATGTACCGAGCGCAACATTTCTGTTTCCACCTTCAAGATCTTCGAGAGCGTGTGAGCCGACCGCGATATTTCGCGTACCGTTTATATTTGACTCAAGGCTCTGCGCACCGAGTGCAACATTCCAATAGCCCGATTTGTTTGATGAGAGTGCGCCGCTGTTCAGAATATTGAACGCATCAAACGTGACCTTTTTTTCGCCCGATTCGACGACCCTTCGCAGTTCGATATTCGATATCGTACAAGCGACCGATGCCGCCACCCTGATCTTCAGCGTGTCGTTTGTGCCGTCGGTACATTTCAGTACGATAGACACATCCGTTTTGCCGTTGTAGGTGTCAAGATACTCGCCGTCGCAAAGAGTCACGGCGATGTCGCCCTCGCGATGGCTGCTGCTTGAAATATTGTGCGTCAGCGACAGATAATAGCACGCACCCGTCTCAAGAGTCGGGGCAAAGGTGAGCGGCATGTCGGAGGTCGCCGCATGCGTATATGTGTTCCCGCTTTTCGTCCATCCCTGCGGCAGGGTGGCTGTGATACCGACGAGCAGATCCTCGGACAGCTCAAGCTTTTTCGTTTTGTCATACGAGACCGCCTTGATATCCGGATCGCCGCCCGCCGCAATAAGTATCCTTTGCATCTCGGCGATCTTTTCGTCGGCGGCATCATTTAGCCTCTCGCAGACATCCCTCACATCGTCGGTGCTCGCAATGTCCTTGTCTGTCGCGCCTGCGGCATGAACGTCGATATAGAACGGTGCGCAGGATATTGTCGTTTCGCCCTGGCTCATGACGATATCGGCACGCGCTCTGCCGACGCACGAGAGCATCTGATCGGTCAGCTCGGCGATCGCTTTTCCGCTCTCGACTGTGCAGACCGATGTCGCGATCTTGCCGTCCGACTTTTTAACGCGAAGTGTAACAGATACTCCCTGCGGAATCTCGAAGCTCTCCTCTCCGTACATGAATGTCAACGCGAGATATCTCGACAGCCGATCGCCCTGCTTTGCCTTGACGATCACATTCGGCTCATTGAGCGACATTTGGAGCGTCAGGTCTTGTGTAATGTGTAAATTTGACGGATAATTCATTTTCTTTTGTTTCCTTTCGTATTACAGATTTTGTTGTTTTTTCGTTGAATCGGCAGATCGACCCGCACTTTCTGCCTTTTCGAGTAAACTATACCACAAAAGCGATAATACAACAGTAGCAAAATGTACGATTTTCGAAAAATAAAAAAGATCCCCTTAAAGAGTCACGAAAATTCGTGCCTCTTTAAGGGGGGATGTGTCGGTTACTTTTTATGAGAATATATGATCGATCATAGATTTTCATAATTTTATCAGATCACCGATTTTATATATCTGCATCTTGTTTAATTATTTGAATGCTTTGCCATGAAGACCTCTATTTCGTCGGGGGTACGGATGATATCCTCGGACAGAACGAGTGCCCCGTCCTCTGTGATGAGAAGATCGTCCTCTATGCGAATGCCTATTCCCTCCTCGTCGATATAAAGCCCCGGCTCGTCGGATATTACCGCGCCGACCGTCAGCTCTCTGCCTTCCATGACATCGGCATCGTGAACATCTATGCCGAGATGGTGGCTGACACCGTGCATATAGTACTTCGATATCTCGGATCTGTCCGATATCTTACCCATCTCGATCAGCCCGTCAGCCAGCACCTCTTTGCAAATATCGTTGAGGTCGCGCGTTGTAAGACCCGGGCGTGCGCGCTTTGCAACCTCTCTGTTGGCACGGAGCACGATATCGTAATACTGTCTCTGTCGCTCGCTGAATTTGCCGTTTATCGGGTATGTGCGAGTGATGTCGGCACAATATCCGTCAAGCTTTGCGCCGAGATCGAGCAGGAGAAGATCTCCGTCTTGACATATCTCTCGATTTGTCTCGTAATGGAGCATACAGCCGTTCAGACCCGCACCCGCGATGGTCGGGAATGACGGTCCCTCTGCGCCGCGTCTGAATATCTCATATTCAAATTCAGCCTGTGCCTCGTACTCATGCATACCGGGGCGAAGGGTCGACATGACGCGCTCGAGTCCGTATCTTGTAAGCTCTATCGCCGCCTTGATACGCTCGACCTCGCACGCATCCTTTGATCTGCGAAGCTTTGCGGTCGGTGTGTGAAGGTTCAAAAGCTTGACATAGGGGTATTTTTTCAAAAATTCCTCAGCCTTGACGAGGTTATAGTCAGGAAGATCGGAGGTCGAATGCCGCTGACAATCGAAATAGACCGTATCGGTCGTGTCATATGCCATATACGCCGAAATATCGCCCTCGATACGATCGGTATAGCGAATATCATCGATACCGCTTATCTCTTTTGCCTCGTCGATCGTGACCATTTTGCCTGTCCAGCGGATATTGTGCGGATCGGGCTCCTCGATATAGAGCGTTGACTGCACCTTGCCCCCTCTCTTGGTCATAAACAGGAGCATTCCCTCGCGGCAAAGACCTGTCAGCCAGAAAAAGTTGCGATTTGCACGAAGCGGATAGTACTCATCCTGACTAACATGCGTCGGTATGCCCGAATAAAGAAGGAGCATGCTGTCATCGACAAGAAGCTCCGAAAGACGCTCGCGGTGTTCGGTAAACATTGTTCATCATTCCTTTGCTAAAAAATTCATTCATTTATTAATCATGTACATGGTACAAGTAAATGTAAAAGTTGAGGAAATACGAATTAAATCGTGCTTTTGCAAAAAGCCTCTTTGATGGTTTGATTAATAACAAATCTGTTGCCGATACAATCAATTTCCCTCTATCCCCGTAGGGCGGGGGCTTGCTCCCGCCGTTTATCGGTTACATCTGAATATACTTTAGACGATCAAATGATCTTTTGATCATATCAAAGAAACGGCGGGAGCAAGCCCCCGCCCTACAGAGGGATATTTATTTTGTCAGTCGAATTAATCATCCTTTTCTCGGGATGAGAGCATCGCATGGTTGCGTGCTCACTGCAATCGCTCGGCGTGAGTATGGTTCGATCGTAAAACTCAGTTTTAAAATCGCCTGACTTAATTATACAACAAAAGACGAAAAAAATCAAGTGGAGAGGACGGAAAACTCTTGCAATCGGCGAAAAAATATGATATACTTTAGAAAAAACGATTGAAAGGCTTTCTGTATATGAAATATCTTATAGCATCGGACATACACGGCTCGGCAAAATACGCCGCCATGGTCAAAGAAGCGTTTGTGCGCGAGGGAGCGGACAAGCTGATACTGCTCGGCGATCTGCTCTATCACGGTCCTCGCAACGATCTGCCCGAGGAATACGCTCCCAAGAAGGTCATCGAGACCTTAAACTCGCTCTCGGACAAAATAATCGCCGTTCGCGGCAACTGCGATGCCGAGGTCGATCAGATGGTTCTTTGCTTCCCCATCATGGCAGATTACGCGATCATCTCCTGCGGCGATCACTCGATATTTGCAACCCACGGGCACAAGATCACATCAGGCGACAGACAAAATATCGGCTCGTGCGATATTTTCCTTTACGGTCACACCCATGTTCCCGAATGCCGTCTCGAGGACGGTCTGTATCGCTTAAATCCCGGCTCGACATCCATCCCGAAGGAGGGCTCGGCGCACGGATACATGACCTTTGACGGCGAGCACTTTGTAAGACACGATCTCACAGACGGCTCGGTGGTCGAGGAGATCACTCTCTGATCTGTTTGTCCCGCTTGTCTCGTTTGATCGTAAGCGTGCGGAGATATTCTTTTCGCTCATCGCTCACTCGATAGCTCTCTATCGCTTTTCTTATCGTTTTGTTGTGGACCCAAACGGGCAGACGCCGCTCATTCAGATACGCGACCGCATCGTCATATCTTTTGGCAAGGGCAGTCGCAAAGAGCCACGCGACCGTCATGTTGACATAGTATTCATCCGAGCAGGCATTTGCGGCAAGCTCGAGTATCTCGGGTGTGAAGTCCTCATCAAGGAAATATTTCATAAGGATGCCGAGTCCGTATCTTACCGTAAATGTCCTGCCCGAGGCGATATAGCATTTTGCGGCACCAAACAGATCGATCTTTGGCATTTTCGAAAAGATCTTCGGTGAAAGCTGATCGCAGGTCGCCCAATTGTCAACAAAGGGTAGGAATGCGTCAAGCTCACGCATCACTCTGTCCGTCTCCTGCATCTCGGAGATAACAAAGGCATGAAGATTGTTCTCCTCAAAGTTCATATGCGGCAGATCGGCAAGAAAAATGCCGATCTGCTCATTTTTTGCGTAATTCTTTGCCATTTTGCGAAGTATCGGTGTGCGCACACCTATCACGCGACAAGGATCGATGCTCGGCATGAGCTTTGCCTGAAATAGTGCGAAATCGCTCTCCGAATGCGAAAACAGCTCCTCGCGGATGGTCGTTGTAATGTTCTTTTCCATGGTTTATTTGTCCGAATAATCGGGCGTGATATCCTTTCCGAGATCTTTTGTATAATGCCACTCTATGACATCTCCGTCCTTTGGGAAATATTCCCTGCATCCGACAGATGGCATACTGCCGTTTACGAAATAGACCCAGCCCGACAGATCGCCATGACTCTGCTCACTGATATTTGCTATCGAGGAGACATAGCCGCCCTTTTCGACAACGGTGACCCGAGACATCCTTGCCGCTCTGTCAAGCAGATCAAAGACGCTCTCGCCTTTGCCAAAAGAAAGACCCATCGTCTCTATCACGACCCCATCGCTCGGTATGCCCTCGACATCCTTTATCATATCGCATCTGACAGAAAGGGTGACACTACCCTGCTCGGTCGTTTGTCCTGCGGTCGTTGACGGCGAAAAATGCTCATCGACCGACTCTATCTTTATTAGATTGACGGCGACACACACGACTGCGGCAACGATCAAAACGATCAGAATGTCGCGCCGACGGCGTCCGCTTTTTAAGAAAAGTATGATCGAGACAAAAACCGCCGCTGCTATGATAACGATCGTCGCGATGATCTTAAGATCAAGATCAAAAGTTTTCTGCTCCTTATCGCCCGAGTTGTCGGTCGTATTGGCAGTCGTGACTGTCGTCGTTATCGGAGACTGCGTCGTAACGCCCCATGTGGTCGATGGTGGAGTAGGCGTGAGCTTTTTGTCAAGCTCATAAAATCCGCCGACATTCGAGAGAAAGAGCTTCATCGAGGCGAGTGCGCAAAGAGCCTGCGAGGTCGCGCTGACCGAGGAGACACCGCCCTTTGTGTGCGAAAAACCGCCGTCCGATGATCTGTATGAGAGAAGCTCATCAAGCATCGGCTTAAAAGAGTCCGCAGAGTCGGGGTCAAGTCCGAGCGAGCAGAGCGCAATGATCACCTGTGAAGTGCTTTCGGCGTTTTCGGTGCCGTATGACGAAAATCCGCCGCTTTGGCACTGTTTTTCGCTTATTTTGACAAGTGCACGATCGATCGCGTCACGGACCTCGGGCAATTCTTTATGCCTTGCAAGTGCCTGCAGAGTCATTGTGGTCGTGTCAATGTCGGCGTACTGACCGATGATCGCCCATCCGCCGCCGTCAAGCTCGGATGTGAGGATCTGTCCGATGATCTCGGATGCCGTGACATTTGCGTTGTCGGCTATATGCAAACCGAAAACAAGGCTCATCAGCCCGAGTTTGCCGACCGTTTCATCGAGCACTTTTGCATAGTCGTACGGTCTCCCGAGGGCGCAAAGGATAAGCGCGCATCTTTGACGCTCCACCGCACCCGAGATCTCATCGGATGCAAGCTTTTTTTCGAGCGCATCGGCATATGCGCAAAGATCGATCGGATAGGCAAGCCTTGAAAGTGCAAGGGCGTACCAATCGCATCCCGCGCCCGCACCCTCGGCAATGGATGCGGCAAGCTCGGCATCGGTATCTGCTCCGAGTGAGCTTTTGATATATTCAATCGTTTTCGATATCTCGCGGTCAAGATCGTCCTCTTTATGGGTGACGGCGGTGCTCCTCGCCATGGGCACCGCCGCGATCAAGACCGCAAGGCATACCGCTATGACAGGCGATATGATCCTTGTGGTCCTTTTCATATTATTCCTCGTTATTTTCGCGATTATCGCGACGGCGGATACCGACAGATACCAAGAGGACCGCAAGTGCGAGAGTGCTTACCGCAAGTGCGATCACGGTCGAGTCACCCGTCTTCGGTGCGACATCGGTGACGGTCACCTCGCAAACAGGGGGAACGAGCAGTGTGTTCTCCGACTTTGCCGACACGATATGACGACCGCCCTCGGACAGCGAGATGGTCACCTTGCCGTTCTCATCGGTCGTGTATGAGGTCTTCACGCCGTCAACATAGATATCCGCGCCGGATACGGGAGCGACGACCGTCTGCCAATTTTCGTCATAGCCAAGTCCCGAGAGGGTCAGGGTGAACTCCTCACCCGACTTTTTCGAGAGCTGTACGCTGTCAAAATAGCTGTATTTATCCGAGCAAGCAGGGTCGGTGAAGATATAAGCGGCAACATAATCGCCGTTTTTCACCTCATCGGTAAGCGACATTGCAAGCGCGTTGTTCACCGTGTAGCCGACGCTCGAGGTCTCAACGCCCCAAAGCTTTGTAATAAAAAGTCCGAACTCTCCGTTCTTTGCCTCGAATCCGCCTTCCTTCTTCTCTGCGTGAATGATGGTCAAAACATCGTTCACGGTAAGCTTTCCGTCAGAGTCAACATCGGTGACGGTTATTTTCTCTGCCGCAACGACATCGCCGTTTGCGATGGTAACGAACACCGACACATCGTCGGCAGATACGGCAACCGTGCCAATGGCGCAGATCATCACAAGTGCGGTGACAAGTGCAATAAATTTCTTCATTTTAGATTTTTCCTTTCGATTTCGCATTTTCGCATTCAGTCGATCTTTTCTCGAAACAGTGCCCTTTCTCGGAGGCGGCGGCTATCTTTGCCGCGGTCTTTCGTCTGGCAGCGCGTATCCGCTTTTCGCGATTTTTAAGTATGCGATCATCCGAGCGTGCCTCTTTCAGCCCCGCCGCCTCAAGCGCGCGAGGCCACGGACCGAGGTACGCCTTTATGGCAACCACCTCATCCTGACCGAAATCCGAACGTCTCGGATAGCGATCCTCACAAAGGTCTGTCAGCTCGATCTGCTTTTTTACAAGGAGAGCGATGCATTCGTCGCGTGTGAATTTTTTCTTTTCGCTCTTCATATGCCCTGCCCTCCGAAATAAAAAATGCGCTCCGTCGGCAGAAAAACCAACAAAAGCGCAAGCGATCTTATGGGGCGGCAAGAGGCAAAACTCCCCCCTTGTCTGCGGGAGGATCTTCAAACAGACAAAGCTCCCCGCCCAAAAATCGGTTGCACTTTTCTCTGCCCAAAAATGTCTGTTACCGAGGCGATGGGCGGCAAGTATTCCGACTTGGGGGCAAATGCCCGATTACGGTAATGGCGGTTGCGTCGGATTTGCACCGAACTTCCCTCTGATCCGTGCCGACAGGCACGGAACCGCACATCGCATTTATTCGACTGTCCTCATTTTATCACAAAGAGCGGAAAAAGTCAATATACTTCGAGCATTTTTTCAAAAAATCGGAAAAGTGACAGCAAAATGACCATCGGGGAAACGATGATTAATAGGTCGGTTGCTGAGATAATGAGGTTAAGGAGCCTTCCCCGGTGGGGGAAGGTGGCAACCGAAGGCTGACGGATGAGGTGTCAACTCTGATTTTATGAGCTAAAATGTCTTTGTTAACGCCTCATCCACAGCGAACTTGTTCGCTGTGGAAGGAGCCCGCGAGACGCGACAGGTCTTTTCTCGTTTTATATGAAATAACTGTACGAAAAGCTACAGAAATGCAGAACTTCAGACCTATTTCTGCACGCGGGCTCCTTCCCGCAAACTTGTTTGCGGTGCTCTCATCCCGGAGGGAGCCATTGGCAAAGATTATTTCTGCATCGGTCGATTTATAATAAGTTGACTACCAAAGAGCGGCGGGAGCAAGCCCCCGCCCTACGGGGATACCTTTATTTGGCGGTCGATTTATTACAAATCGAACCGTCAAATAGGGGTTTTACAAAAACACGATTTAATCATCGTTTCTCCGATATGACAAAAAATCGGTCACCGCACTGTCACTTTCGAGGGTTATAATAAGAGCATCGACAAAAGGAGATGTTTATCATGGAAATACTCAGAGTGGAAGATCTGACAAAAACATACGGCGGTGGCGAGGGGCTGGTCCGTGCGATAGACGGGATATCGTTCTCAGTGGAAAAGGGCGAATTTGTCGCTATAATCGGCCCGTCGGGGTCGGGCAAATCGACACTGCTTCACATTATGGGCGGCGTCGACCGACCGAGCGGCGGCAAGGTATATGTCAACGGACAGGATGTTTACGCCCAGAACGAGGATCAGCTTGCCATCTTTCGTCGCAGGCAGGTCGGGCTGATATATCAGTTCTACAATCTGATCCCTGTCCTGAACGTCACCGAAAACATGACCCTTCCCGTACTCATGGACGGTCGCAAAATAAACAAAGACAGGCTTTTCGAGCTGACAGAGGTGCTCGGTCTTCGCGGCAAGGAGAAAAACCTCCCAAATCAACTCTCGGGCGGTCAACAGCAACGCGTATCGATAGGCAGAGCACTTATGAACGCACCCGCGATAGTGCTGGCAGACGAGCCGACGGGCAATCTTGATTCAAAAAACTCGCAGGAGATCGTCGAGCTGCTCAAGCAGTCAAACAAAAAATACGGACAAACGCTGATCGTCATAACGCACGACGAGCAAATCGCCCTCAGGGCGGACAGGGTGATCGCCATTGAGGACGGCAAAATAGTCCGTGATGACCGTCTGAAGACCTCGGGGGTGGCAAACGTATGAGCGTTTTCACGAAATATACAAAGGAATGCCTTGCCAAAAACAAGACCCGCACGCTTGTCACGATCATTGGTATAGTTTTATCAATGGCGATGCTGACAGCTGTCGTTGAGGCGGCATTCAGCGGTATCACCTACTTAAGGCGTGTCGAGGTCGCCTCAAACGGAGCATATCACGGTTTTTTCAAATCGATATCCGAGGATCGGGCAGACGCTCTTTCAAAGGCTGACGAGATAGAAAGCTTTGCCACATGGTCAAGCGTCGGATGGATGAAGATCGACAGCAAGAACGAAACAAAGCCCTACATCCTTGTGCAGTCGATCTCAGAGGGCTTCGAGGAGCTTGTCAGTGTAAAGCTTACCGAAGGACGTCTGCCCGAAAACAGTGGCGAGATGATCCTGCCCTCATACATGTCCTCGGACAGCGGTGTCGGCTACAATGTCGGCGACAGGGTGACGCTCTCGCTCGGCAAAAGAATGTCGGAGGGACACGAGCTGTCAAGGTACACATACTGCTATCTGAACAATGTCGAGGGTGAGAGCGAGGAGATCGTCGATGCGAAAGACAAAGTTTACACAGTAGTCGGCAAGTACGAGCGGTTCGGTTACACGATCGAGGATTATTCGTCACCCGCCTACACCGCCCTCACAAGGGGTGACGACGGCTATGACAGCGAGCTTTTCTTCACGGTGAAGGATCCGGTCGGATATTATGATTTTGTAAAAAAATGCGGCGTCGAGCACCGAGATCACACCGATCTGTTAAGGCTGTACGGACTTTTCCGCAGCGGTAACATCACGAGAGTGCTCTACGGATTCATGGCGATCCTGATCTTTCTCATCGCGCTCGGCTCGATATCGCTTATCTACAATTCGTTTTCGATATCGATCAGCGAGCGTGTTCGCCAATTCGGCATTTTGAAATCGATCGGCGCAACAAGAGCACAGATACGGCGCACCGTTATCAGCGAGGCAGCCATACTGTCGCTTATCGGCATACCGATCGGCGCGTTTTGCGGCTGTGTCGGCATAGGCGTGACCTTCTATTTTCTGCGCGACGCCTTCTCATACATGGCAGGCGGACAGACAGATGAAAAAATGAGGCTCATTTTGACCCCCGGAGGACTTATTGCCGCCGCATCGCTCTGCTTTGCGATCGTGCTGATCTCGGCATACATCCCCGCAAGACGGGCGATCAAGATATCGCCGATCAGCGCGGTCAGGCAAAGCGGCGATATCGTGATAAAGGGGCGCGCACTCCGCACATCGCCGATCACCCAAAAGCTGTTCGGATTTGAAGGGACGATGGCATCGAAGAACTTCAAGCGAAACAAAAAGCGTTACAGATCGACGGTAGCCTCCCTCTTTTTAAGCGTGACGCTCTTCATCTCGGCAAGCTCGCTCTGCTCCTATCTGACCAAGGCAACAGACAACGCTTACGACAACGACGCAAAATACGACATCTCCTACTACACATACGGAAGTCTTGAGGAAACGACCGACCGCGATGAGCTTCTCCTCGGGCTGTCGTCGCTTGACGGGATAAACGACGCGGTATATCTCTGCGACAAATATGCAAGCGTTTACATTGACGAAGGCTCGGCAGATCCGACTCTCTTTCGCGTATACAAGTCAAACGGCGGCAAGGTCAATGTCCCTGTTGCGGTGATTTTTTTGGATGATAACGATTTCAGAGAGCTGTGCAAGGAAAACGGGTTTGACCCCGACGACTTTTTCGACAAAGAAAATCCCGCGGCACTGATACAAAACGAGGCAAACATTCTAAAAGCGGATGACAAAAATGATGCAAAACTCGTAAGTATCAAGCTTGTCGGCTCAAAAAAGTACCCCTGCACGCTCTCGACAGAGGTTTTAGGAGCGATCGAGGGCTACGAATTTGACGGCACCGTGACCGAGGGCGGTATCAATTACGCGATATACCTTCCCGACTCGGGGGTCGGCGAAGAGATCAAGCTCCCGATGGACGAGGCGATGGTCGATACCGAGCACAACATAGTCGGAGCACTGTCAGAGCTGCCCTTCTTCTGTTCAAAAAGCAATCCCGCGATAATCTACCCTTACTCGATGATCGACGAAATAGACGTCGGCGTCCTGACGACCGAAACGAATTACTATCTCAAGGCAGACTCGCACGCAAAGGCAAAGACCGATGTAAAGAACTATCTTGAAAAGATGGGGCATCAGACCTCGCATGTTTTCGATCAAGCGGCAAATGTTGAATCGACGCGCATGATGGTGACCGTCATAAAGGTCTTTTCCTACGGATTTATAGTCCTGATCTCGCTTATCGCGGCATCGAACGTGTTCAATACGGTATCGACGAATATCCTGCTCAGGCGGCGTGAATTTGCCATGCTCCGCTCTGTGGGGATGACCGAGGGTTCGATATCAAAAATGATGAACTACGAGTGCCTGATCTACGGTATGAAAGGACTTGCTCTCGGGCTTCCTGCATCCTTTGTCATCACATTCCTCATATGGAAAGCGGCAGGCGGCGGATTTGAGGTATCCTTTTACATCCCATGGACCCCCGTCACCATAGCGATCGGCTCGGTCTTTGCGGTAGTGTTCGCATCCATGCTCTACGCAATGAGCCTTGTCAAAAAAGACAACCCGATCGACGCACTCAAGAACGAGAATCAATAAGACAAGTGGGAGCACATCCATGCACCGATGGACGGTTAATTCCCTATTATGAAACGAAGGATGTCGAGCAGAAGGGCTTGACATCCTTTTTTCTGTAATACAACCGATAAATACAACGCATTTGTAAATTTCTATTTACCATTTTTGAAAAAATATTGAAAATGGTAAATAGATGTGATATAATACATACCGTGAGGTGATGTTTTATGAAACTTATTACTCGATATCAATATTTAGAAAAACTCATAAATGTAATAGGAACTCCGGACATTAAGGTAATTACAGGTGTTCGACGTAGCGGCAAATCCAAGTTACTCGAAGCATTCAAGAACTATATTGAGCAGAATGTACCCGACCACAATGTCATTCAAATCAACTTCAACCTGCCGGAATTTGACCATCTGCTTGAATACCGACCCTTATACGACTACATAAATTCACAGTATGTGGCGGGCAAAGAGAACTTTGTTTTGATTGATGAAGTCCAAATGTGTGCCGACTTTGAAAGAGCGATCAATGGTCTGCACGCATCCGAAAAATATGATATTTATATCACCGGCTCAAATGCTTTCCTTTTGAGTTCTGATCTTGCCACGCTGTTCACAGGGAGAACATTTGAAATTAGGGTGTTTCCCTTCTCATTTTGCGAATATATGCAGTATTTTGGTTACAGTGACAAGTATACTGCCGTTGATAAATATATAATTGAAGGCGGCATGGCAGGGTCATATCTCTATAAGGATCAAGAAGCCAAATTTGATTATATAGCCGACGTTTTCAATACGTTGATCGTCCGAGATATTCGCAAAAAATACAAGATCCGTAACATTGAGTTAATGAACAGACTTGTGGATTTTTTAATGGACAATATTTCCAATCTGACATCAGCACGAAACATCTCAAATTCTTTCAGCGGATCAAATGAAAAAGTCAACCACAATACGATTAGTTTGTATGTCGGGTATTTGTGTAATGCTTTTGCCTTCTATAAAGTCCGCAGATATGATATCAAAGGCAAAAAGTATCTTTCCAGCAACGACAAGTACTATCTGAGTGACCACACATTCAGATATGCAAAACTCGGTACCAAGAATATGGACTATGGCAGAATACTCGAAAATGTAGTTGCCATAGAGCTGCTTCGCAGAGGATACGAGGTCTATGTTGGTGTGCTTTACAAGAAAGAGATCGACTTTGTTGCCATCAAACGCAACGAAAAGATCTATATACAGGTTTCTGACAATATCAGCGATGATACGACATTTGAGCGCGAGGTTTCGCCGTTACTTCAGATCAAAGACGCTTACCCTAAAATGATCATTGCCCGTACTCGACACGACGAGTATCAGTATGAGGGCGTACGAATTATTGACATTGCAAATTGGTTGCTTGGCTGATCGCGAAAGCTTGTGCTCCTTTCCATTGGTTTCCCCTTGTTTGTGAGCGTTTTGTGTTCGTTTTCCGAATTATTGATCAAATCGGCGCGAGGCGGCTTGGATTTTTGTTTCATTTAAGCAAGGCGAGTTATAATATGCCGTAAAATCAGAAAGGGGACTCCCGATATGAACAGAAAAGGATCAACATATCTCGCTCTCTGTCTTGCGGCAACGTTCTGCCTTACGGGCTGTCGATCGGAGGGCGGCAACACAGCACTCACGACATCAGGCGGCACGAGCCAATCAACGACCGTTCCGACTACCCTGCCCGAAGTACCGAGTGGTGCGACAGATAAAAGCGAGCTTGACATAAAATTCACCAAATTCGACCTTGACGCGAGCGTGCCGACCGACGCCGTTCGGATAGAGCTGTCGAATGGCGGCACAAGCTCCGCATCCGAGGCTGTCAAAATCGACGGCTCGCGCGTGACGATCGAGTCGGGCGGCAATTATCTGATAAGCGGCAGTCTGACAGGCGGTCAACTGATCGTAAGCGTCGGGCAGGACGAAAAGGTCAAGCTCTGCCTTGACGGTGTGTCGATCAGCTCTGCCGATGCCGCGCCGATCGAGATAATCTCGGCTGACAAGGTCATGATAGTTCTCTGCGACGGCAGCACGAACACCATCACCGACAGCGGCGTCGGATATGTCGACAACGACGAGGACACCGACAACACAAGACGATCGGCGGCGATATATTCAAAGTCCGCACTCACGATCGGCGGCGGCGGTTCGCTCAATGTCACCGCATCATATCACGACGGAATAAGATCCAAAAAGGTGCTGAAAATAATCGACGGCGTCATCGGTGTGACCTCGAGCGGCAGTGCGATAAAGGGCTCGAACGGCGTCGCGATCGCAGGCGGTAAATTGATCGCGAACGCCGACGAAAACTGCATCCGCGCATCCGAGGAGACCGACGCGACCAAGGGATATATCTATATAAAGGAAGGCACGCTCGATCTGACTGCCAAAAAGCACGGCATCAGCGCATCTCAATATGTCATCATCGAGGGCGGAACCATCGGCATCACGACAAGCGGGACAGAGGTCGACACAGAGGACGACACGACCGGCTCGTCGGGCGACAGATGGGGCAGGCTCGGCGCCATGGGCGGCATGAACGGCGGCTCAGGGCTTGCCAAGATCAAATCAAAGGGCATCAAGGCAGACAAATCAATATCGATAAGCGGCGGCTCGATAAGTATAAACTCGACCGGTCACGCGATATCCTCGGGAGGCACGGTCAGCATAAGCGGAGAGGCGACCGATGTGGTGCTCCACGCCGAATGCGCCTCGCCGAGAGCAAATTCCAAGGGGATCAAAGCCGACGGAGACCTCACAATCACGGGCGGCAGTGTCAATGTCACCTACTCGTATGAGGGGTTTGAGAGCAAGGGCGGACAGATCAACATATCGGGCGGGAATGTAAAGATCTTCTCCACCGATGACGGTCTCAACGCGGCAAGCCACAGCGGCTCGATAGTCATCGGCGGCGGTGAGATATTCGTGAATGCGTCGGGTGACGGATTTGACTCAAACGGTAACATTTATTTCACGGGCGGCAGGACGCTGATCGCAGGTCCGACATCGTCGGCAGACGGTGCACTCGACTGCGGCGATAACCGAAACTATATATCGATAAGCGGCGGTCTGCTCATCGCTTACGGTGCGGCGGGCATGGCTGAGGCACCAAGCTCCGAATATTCGTCGCAGTGCTCGATATCGTCAAATATCAGCATTGCAAAGGGCGATCTCTGCGCGCTGGCAAATTCGGACGGCGAGGTCATATGCGCCTTCGTTGCCGCCGAAAATGCGCAAAATGTCGTAATAAGCTCGCCCGATATGAAGATCGGGGAGAAATACACGCTCTCACTCGGCGGAGCTCTCTCGGGTGCCGATAACGACGAGACGATCTTTGTCGGCGGCAAAGTCGACGGGGCAAAAAGCACTGCCGAAATAACGATAAGCTCCATCACCACCGGCGGATCGGGCGGATTCGGCGGTAATGGCGGCATGGGCGGTATGGGCGGTCACGGCGGAAAGAGCGACCCTCCCGACGGAATGGGCGGTGATCGACCCGACGGAATGGGCGGCGATCCTCCCGACAAGCCAAGCGGTGACATAGGCGGCACGCCCCCAAACATGGGAGACACACCGCCCGAGCCGAGATAAACGATCTTCCGCCCCACCCTACGGGGGTTCGAGCGAGAACCGCCGATTGATCGCTGACTTTTTATTAAACGATCGGCTACTGTACAAACTAAACGAGGCTGTCTCGAATGCCAAAGCAAGCGCATTCGAGACAGCCTCGATTTTTGTGTTTTTTGTATTGTTCGGAAAAGACAGCCGTACAACTTGCGGATGGATTTGTTAATATTTTGATGATAGAATGTCGGGACGAAAGAAAAAGGAAGGATCACAAAAATGGAAACGATAAACATCGAAATGTTAGCGGGCTTCGAAAAACACCTGATCGAGAGCGAAAGAGCGGCGGCGACGATCTGCAAATATCTCCGCGATCTCAAAAAGCTCGCCGCATGGCTTGACGGGCGCGCACCCTGTCGGGGTCTGATACTCGAATACAAGGCGATGCTTTGCGAGTCCTACGCCCCCGCAAGCGTCAATTCTGCACTCACCTCACTAAATGTCTTTTTCGATTTCATCGGATGCGGCAAGTTGAAGGTCAGGATGCTCAAGATCCAAAAGCAGACATTTTCGAGCGAAAAACAGCTCACATCAGCCGAATATGACCGCCTGCTTGCCGTCGCGAAAGGAAAAAGCCGCAGACTTTGGCTTTTGATGCAAACGATCTGCTCAACCGGCATACGCGTGTCCGAGCTGAGATCGATCACCGTCGAGGCGGTCATGCGCGGCGTCGCCGATGTCAATTGCAAGGGCAAAAGACGGCAGGTCTTTCTGCCGCATAAGCTTTGCAGGATGCTCATTTCATACATTCGCGAGGCAAAAATTAAGAGCGGATGCGTTTTTGTCACCAAAAACGGCAATCCGCTCGACAGATCGAATATATGGTCGGAGATGAAGGCACTCTGCGCCGAGGCGGGAGTTGCAGACACTAAGGTGTTTCCGCATAATCTCCGCCACCTTTTCGCACGGACATTTTACGAAAAACATAAAGATATCGTCCGCCTCGCCGATGTCCTCGGACATAGTAGCGTCAACACAACACGCATCTATACAACCGACACCATAGAAACCTGCCGCCGCTACGTCCAGGCACTCGATCTCCTTCGATGTTAGATATTACCACATAATCGGCATTATGTGGTATAATTCGATGTTTGTACGATTATTATATCACTATGTTGCCGATTTGTCAATAGTTTTTTGCAAAAAAAGTCATAATTTTCCGAATTTTTTTAAAAAATTGCATACCTAAAAGACCAATGAAAAAGAAAAATTTTTTCATTGGTCTTGTTTGCACGCAAAAATGACAAAGAAAACGCCTCATCCAAGGCGAATTTATTCGCTGTCCACCTCTCCCTCGCAGGGGGAACGATGATTAATTCGTGTTTTGCAAATTGTCTTTTTGATGGTTTGATTTGTAATAAATCGACCGCCAAATAAAGGTATCCCCTGTAGGGCGGGGGCGCCGCGAACTTTTTTCGCGGCGCCCCCGCCCTACAGGAATAGGTAATTGTTTGCTTTAGCGGTCGATTAAATCATCGTTTCCCCGAAGGGAACCCTTGGCAAAAAAATTGCTTGTTACATCTCCGATCGCCGAGATAATCGATCACCGTTGCCTTCACCGGCGGGGGAGAGGTGAACAGTGAACAAGTTCACTGACGGATGAGACGTCGAAGCTCTGTTTCCCCCGAGATCGAAAACCCACGTACCACATAATGCCGATTATGTAGAATTCGAGGAAGAAAGGTGGAACAATTGATCGCAATCACAACAGACCCTCGGAAAGGGGCGCGCCCGAGTTACAAAATCGCGCCAAACAAATACAGCACACGCTCGTTGTAAAACAACGATGCAACAGTTAAATTAACAAAACAAAAGGAGAACTTCACATGAAAAGAATTACTGCACTGGTGACGGCTCTTGTATTGACCGTCTGCGCACTGTTTGCCATGACGCTCAATGTGAGTGCCGCCTCTGTCGAGACCAAAGAAGGTCTCGAGGTGACCATCTCTACCGACAAGACCGAGTATGCGGCGGGTGAGGACATTTTGATCACGATCGTCGTTAAGAATACAAATTCTTACGCAGTCGATCTTCCGACGATCGAAACCCTTCTTCCCGACGGGCTTGTCTTGATCTCAGGTAACGCCGTAGAACATGACATCACCGTTGCCGCAGGTGCTACCGCGACGGTATCGGTAACAGCACAGCTCCCGATTCCCGAGCCCGAGCCTCCGAAGACAGGCATGAGCATTCAGATGTTCGTTGCGGCATTGCTCGTCATTCTGTCGATCGTCGGCATAGTCGCAGCGTGCAAGAGCAAAAGAGGTTCGAAAATGCTGACGCTTGTCCTCTGCTTTGCGATGCTCCTCACTTTTGCTCCGCTGACCGCCTTGGCAGAAGAAAATACCACGGTTCTTACCGAAATAACGGTCGATACCGCCATAAAAGCCGGCGGCAACGAATATACGATCGTTGGTAAGGTCAACAAGCAAACGACCTACGAGACGACCTTTAATGCCGTGGATGAAAACGGCGACGAAATGCCCGATGTCGAAATCACCGTCACCTGCAAAGACGAAGGGGCTGTCGAATACACGCAAACGATCGTTTCCGGACAGATGCTCTATCTTTTTGTCGGCAGTTACGATGCGGTTTGCACCGTCGACGGTCAAGAGTTCAATAAAGAATTTGTTGTCTCCGATGCGGCGCAGACCGTTATCATAAATGTAGCCTTTGACGGTACCCTGTCAGGCAGGATCTGCCGTGCATCCGATTATATAACCGCTATCTCGGGTGCGTCTATCGAAGTGTACCAGAACGGCTTGCTTGTGAAGAACATAGTTTCCGATGACTCGGGCAACTACAGCATGACACTTCCGGCAGGAAGATACTTCGTAAGAATAACTGCGGAAAACTATATCACCTTTGAGGCATACGCGAGAATTATCGGGCGTCAAAACACCTACATGGAGACCTTCCTTCTCATCGAAGGCTCGGAAGCGGACTCAGGCATTGCAAGCGGCAAGGTCGTAAATTCGCTTACCGGCTACGGACTCGGCGGCGTAGTGCTGAGTGTAAGGAAGAATTGGAACAACTCGGACGAGAATGCCGAGATAGTTGCGACGACGGTCACCGACGACAACGGCAACTATTCGTTCGAACTGCCGCTTGGCAACTACACCGTAATTGCATCAAAGGATCAATTTACATCCTCTTCCTTTAACATCATTGTTCAAGAAGGAACGACCTCCAATCAAAACGGTAAGATCACGCCGATAATCGAGGAGAGCGATGAGGCAAATTACCTTATCACACTTACATGGGGCAGATATCCCCATGACCTTGATTCACATGTCGAGGGAACTCACCTTAACGGCAACAGCTTCCATGTCTATTATCGTCAAAAGGACGAGTATGAAAACGGCGATCTGCTCTGCTCTCTTGATTATGATGATATGGAAAGCTACGGTCCCGAGCACATAACGCTTAACACGACGGCCGATACGCCCTATTACTATTATATTCATCGATATTCAGATAGCGGATCTCTCGTGACCTCAGGTGCGAAGATCACCGTTGAGCGCAACAATGTTCTCATTGCCGAGTTTAACGTTCCCACCGATCTTTCGGGAAATAATAGATACTGGAATGTTTTTGCGATAAAGAACGGCGAGATCATCATCAGTAACACGATTACATCGTCGCCCGACTTATCATACGCCAACTGATAGGTAAAAACGACAAGCGACAAGAGGGTGACCTCTCCGCTAAGCAATAACGCGTGCCGAGCGCACTAAATAAGCTGTCAAAATACTCGCAAACGAGTATTTTGACAGCTCCTTTGTTTTGATTTAATCCATAGTCCAGATCTTGCCATTGAGGACAATGCAGATTATATCTGCGATCCACATGACCGGAACAATCGCCAGAATCACCGAAATGACTATTCCGACAGTATTCTTCGCGATTATCGAACGTGCGATCCTATAAAGTGACCATTCAATATCGAGAACCGGAATGCAGAGGATCAACTTAAGCATCGTTGCAGATTCGTCGAAAGCATCACACAGCTTTTTAAGCGAAGTAATAACATCGTCCATTTTTCATCCGCCTTTCATTTTTTGTACGTGAATATTGTAGCACATCTTTTTAATTTTTTCAAGGTCTTCACATGATATATGAAAATATTTTTTCAAATATACTTGAAAAAAAGAGACAGTCGTGATATAATCTATGTGAATAAGTTCCAAACGAAAGGGGAATATTAAACATGAACACGATCGGAAAATACGGAATACAGATGTACAGCCTACGCGACATCACAGGTGAGGATCTTGAGGGCGCGCTCGAAAAGGTCGCAAATATCGGCTACAAATATGTCGAGTTTGCCGGATTTTTCGGGCATTCGGCAAGGGATGTTGCGGCGATGCTCGACAAATACGGACTGACCTGCAGCGGCACGCACTCGGGCATTTGGGATCTGCTCTCCGATTTTGACGGCACGGTCGCCTATCACAAGGAGATCGGCAACAAAAATTACATCATCCCGGGCGAGGATCTCTCGACAAACGAAAAGCTCGACAGATTTATCGAGAATGTCAACATCCTGCGTCCAAAACTTGCCGCAGAGGGGATAACGCTTGCCTACCACAATCACTCGCACGAGTTTATCAAGACCCCTTACGGCAAATTCATCCACCAAGAGCTCGAGACTCGCACCGAGATCGATTTCGAGATAGACACCTATTGGGCGTACAACGCAGGGCTTGACCCGATCGAGACGCTCGAGCGGCTGAAAGATCGCGTGCACATCATCCACATCAAGGACGGAACAAGCAAGGGCGAGGGCAGAGTTCTCGGTCGCGGCAGTGCACCCGTCGCCGCTGTTCACAAAAAGGCGATCGAGTGCGGAATGCTCGAGGTCGTCGAGTCCGAAACGCTTGATCCAAACGGAGAAACCGAGGCAAGACTCTGCTTTGAAGAGCTCGTTCGCCTCGACAGCCTTTCATGAAAAACACGACCCTTTGCTACATCGAAAAAGAGGGCGCATACCTCATGCTCCACCGAAACAAGAAGAAAAACGATGAAAACGAGGGCAAATGGATAGGCGTCGGCGGTAAATTTCTCGAGGGCGAGTCCCCCGATGACTGTCTGCTCCGCGAGGTACGCGAGGAGACGGGGCTTGTGCTCACATCCTTCAGACCGCGCGGGATCGTGACATTCGTGTCCGATGTTTTCGAGACCGAATACATGTTTCTCTACACTGCCGACGAATTTGTCGGAGAGATATGCGAGTGCGACGAGGGCGAGCTTATGTGGGTGAAAAAGGAGGATGTCACCTTCCTTCCCCTCTGGCAGGGCGACAGGATCTTCCTTTCTCTGCTTTGTGGTGACCATCCCTTCTTTTCTCTTAAGCTTTCCTACAAAAAGGACGATCTGGCAGATGCCATACTCAACGGTGAGCATGTGAACATTGAACAATAAAATTCAAATCATCCCGTTGCACTTTGTGCAATGGGATGATTTGTTTAGTGAGAGTGCACAAAAATTGCATGCAGTTTTTGTGCACTCTGCTGAATAAATCGAGTGATTTTCGGATACAATCAAGCAAATGGCAGAACTTGAAAAATCTTGGCAAAAAGGCTTGACAAGAGGGGACTTTTCTGCTATAATACAGTCGCAAACGGGAGATACCGTTTGACGAAAATTAAAGGAGATCGTAAAAATTATGGTTTGTAACGGCAGATATCTTTATAGGATCAATCTTGTCACAGGCAGTGATGTTCTTGAGTTCGTCAAGATCGCTTCGCATATCGACGGTAAGGTATGGCTTGTAAGCGGCAATAAGAGACTTTCGGCAAAGAGCGTCCTCGGCGTACACCTCGCGCGTATGGCGTGGAACGAGATCTATGTTGAATCGGAAACCGATTGTTTCTTCGAGCTCCGTAAGTTCATCGAGGATTAATTTCCTCTCAGAGCCTCGACAAAATCAGCTCATTTGAGCGATCACTATAACCGGAACATCCCCAAACGCTTTTGCGTTTGGGGATGTTCTGCTCTACCAATTATATTTAGAATTTACCGCTTCGTCCGCCGTAAGAGCCGCCGCTCGATGAGCGACGATATCCGCCGCCCGAACTGCTTTGTGTCTGCCTCGGGGTCTTGACAACATTTTTGTACAGGAAGATATCTCCGCTGCTCGTTATCGCAAGGCTGTCCTTTTTGACATAGGAATTTGCGTTGTTGTTTGCTCTGACGCTCTTAAGCTGACCCTTCATCGCAAGGACGCTCACGAGCGCGATGACAAATCCGACAACGAGGGACACGCCGATGATCTCCCCTGCGGGGAAGGTCTTGTTTATATGGGAATCGAGCGTCTTATCGACATTTTCCGCATATGCATACGCCGCATCGGCATACAGACCGTCGGTGAGATAATGGACAACATCATCCTCGAAATCGTTCAGCGCAAACCATCCGTAAGCATCGCGACAGATACCGCTGGTGTTGATATCCCAATCGCGTGTGTCAATGACGACCGTCAAGAGCGCGCCGTTGGTCTCTCTGCCGTAGAGCGACTCGTAAAGATCGGCATTAAACTCGGCGATATCGCGATGGTCGTCACCGCGAGTTTTCAAAAAGACGATTCCAACCGAAATTCCGTACTTTTCGCCGACCTCTTTAAGCTTTTGCTCGATCTTGATTATTTCGTCGCCGTCCAGCAGATCGGCATCATCAAAGACAAAATGGATGTCGCCGTAATCGGGCACCGTCGCATCGTCGATCGGGACAAAGGTTACAACATTCGACGGACCGTTGCCGTCTATGATCTCGACGGCAAACGCCGGTGTGAGAGTGCAAAGCGACAGCATGACAATTGCCACCGCGAGTGCAAGTGATCTTTTCAAAATTGTATTCATCGATCGCACCCCCTCACATGCCGATAAGCCACATCAGCGAGCCGATCAGCGCACACGCGGCGGCGGCAATACCGGTCAGTCCAAACAGCCATTTTACAAATGCGCCCTTGTCGAGCGGCAGATTGCCGACGATCTTGCCCGTCTGTCCGTTCACGAAGAAGGGATATTTTTCGTTGTTCCATGTCGTGTTGAGTATCCAAACAGGGCAAAGGAGATAGCGCACATTGCTGTTTGACACTTTGACGGTCGAGCTTTCCGCCCTGACCGAGCTGTAACCCCTGACGGTGTCGGCAAAGGCTTTTTCGGTCGAGACCTTCATCCTCGATTTGACGCGATCGAGGCAATCGTCGGATGAAACATCGTAACGCTCAGCGTAATATCCCGACAGATATGAGGTTGCAAAATCGACCGCCTGCCCGAAATCAAAGGGCTCGATCGACTCGGAGACGGTGTCGTCAAATTTCGACGAGCCGTCGGAGGGGACGTTGTCGAACGACAAATTACCCTTCCTCGTCACGAGAAAGTGCGAGGTCTCGACAAAGTTATATCTGCTGTTGCTCCATGCGCGAGTTCTGGTCGCCTTGTAGCGTATCGATGCGTCAACATCGCCGTCAAAGAACCAATAGGGTATGTAGACACCTTTGATCTCGTCAAGATGATTTTCGTCCTTGAATATCTTCGGAAGGAGCTTTTTGCCCGAAAAGTGTCTCGAAAGTGCCGATTTTGCCGCCTTTTTGTCGACCTTGAAGGGTATGACCATGTCAGGGAAAAGATCGCCCGACAGTCTGCCCGACAGGACGACCGGATTGTCGCAGAAGGGGCAGATCGTCGCCGCCGTTGTTTCATCGGCGACGATCTCACCGCCACAGCTTTTGCAGGTGTAGATCGACATGTTGTCGTCATCGCTCCACTGCTTATCGGTGACATTTGCCCGATCAAAGCTGTCGTCTTCGGTCGACTGCAGCTCCTCATCGTACGCACGCAGTGTTTCTGCCTCAAATTCGGTGTCACAATAGGGGCATTTCAGCTTTTGGATACTGCTGTCAAACTCTATCGCGCCGCCGCAACACGGGCATTTATATGTAATCTGATTTTCAGTTGCCATAATCTTCGATATTTTGTCTCAATATTCAGCGGACATCCCCGTCATTGAAGATATCTCCGCATTCGGGGCAGAATTTCGGGGGGTTCTTG
>CAZMPO010000014.1:0-50097 GCA_964568425.1 uncultured Lachnospiraceae bacterium
GGGCTTGCTCCCGCCGCTCTTTGATATAGATTAAAATATCATTTGATCGTCTAAAATATATTCAAATATAACCGATAAGCGGCGGGAGCAAGCCCCCGCCCTACAAGAGATAGGTAATTGTTTGTTTTGGCGGTCGAATTAATCATCGTTTCCCCGGAGGGAGCCTTTGGCAAAATATGTTTATGCACCACTCTATCTATCGTTTATCTTAAGTTCCCGTCTATGAGAGCACCGCAAAAAGCGTTCGCAACCCAACCCAACCAAACATAAACCAAGGAGGCATCGATATGCTAAGCTACACACCAAACAAGATCCGCAAAAATGCGTGGATGGTCTTCGGCTTTATTTCATCGATCGCGGTGATATTTTATGTCTTTTCGCTCTTTTCGATAGGGCTTGTATGGCTGAACCAGCTCTTTCTCGTTGTCGCTCTGACCGCCGATCTGCTCTTTTTGATGCGCTACATACTCTATGATTATGTTTACACGATAAACGAGCACGGATTTTTTTCGGTAAGGCGTATCTACGGCAAAAACAACAGATTGCTCGTCGACCTGCAGATATCGCGCGGCGATGTGATCGTAAAATACGACCGCGACACCGATCTGTCTCGATTCGGCAGGATATCGAGAAAGGAAAATTACTGCTCATCGGCGTTTCCGCTTGAAAAATATATCTACATCTTCAATTCGGGGGACAAAAAGCAGGCGATTATCATCGAATGCGGTGCCGACACCGCTGAGGTGATCGCAAACGCGATCGAGATATTCGGCAAAGAGGCGGAGGATGACGACGATGAATAACCAAAAGAAGGAACTCACCCCCGAGAGGCGGCTTCGTCTCTGCTCTTTTGCGGGGGCAGTGGGCATCATCACGAACCTCGCCCTTGCCGCGTGCAAGCTTTTCGTCGGAATGGTGTCCGGCTCGGTATCGGTGAGCGCGGATGCCGCCAACAATTTGACCGACTGCGGCAGCTCGCTCGTTACATTGATCGGCTTTCGCCTTGCCGGCAAGCCGGCAGACCGCGAGCATCCCTTCGGGCACGCGCGATTTGAGTATCTGACGGGATTGTGCATCTCTGTCTTTGTGCTCATGCTCGGCGCGACCTTCATGAAGGACTCGATAAAGGCACTCGTCAAGGGGTCGGAGTCGACCTTTTCGACGACGGCACTCGTTCTGCTTGCCGTCTCGGTCGCGGCAAAGATCGCGCAGGGACTTTTTTACAGAGCGATCGGCAAAATGACAAATTCGACCTCGCTTGCGGCATCGGCGGCTGACTCGGTGGGTGACAGCATAATCACCGCCGCCGTCCTTGTCGGTGCAATCGTGAAAAAGATCACAAACTTCGACATCGATGCGCCCATCGGCATAGCCGTCGCGGGATTTATTTTGATCTCGGGCATAAAGCTTGTCGCCGAATCGGCAGGAACACTGCTCGGAAAAGCACCCGACAAAGCGATCGTCGACGGTCTTTGCGAGAAGATCTCGTCCTACAAGGGCGTGCTCGGCATGCACGATCTGATCGTTCACAGCTACGGCGAGGGAAAGATATTCGCCTCGGTCCATGTCGAGGTCGACAGACGGGTGGATGTCATGGTCTCGCACGAGCTGATCGACAAGATCGAGCACGATGTTTTGCATAAGCAGGGTATCGGGCTGGTCATACATCTCGACCCGATATCTGTCGATGATCCGCTGACAAACGAGATGCGCGATATCACCGAGGCGGCGATAAGCGAGCTTTCGGATAAGCTTCACTTCCACGATTTTCGCATAGTCGAGGGCAAGTCGCGGATAAATCTGATATTCGACCTCGTCGTTCCGCCCGATTTCCCGACCCCCGATGACGAGCTCCTCGCCGCTCTTGGCGAAAAGATCAAAGAAAAATGCCCGATCGCCGTCCTCGTCGTCGATATAGACAGGGATTTTTCTAACATGATCTGATACGGCGTTAAATAAAAAAATGCTCAAAACAAGTTCACCAAAATTGTTTTGAGTAAATTGAAGAATAATAAAATTTCGAGTAAAAAGGAGAATTTTATCATGAAAAAATACGATGTTGCCGTCATAGGCGGCGGATTTGCGGGATTTGCGGCGGCAGTCGCTTCCGCGCGCGAGGGTGCAAAAACGATCCTTATTGAAAAAAGCGGTGCGCTCGGCGGTGCACTAAATCTCGCGCTCATCATGCCCTTTATGGTAAACGGAACTCAGATCGACGGCAAATACGTCCGCCTGTCCGAGGGCATCTTCGCCGATGTTTGTCGCGAGACCTCGGCTCTCATGCGCGAATACGAGGGCATCGAGACCGACCCCAACCGTTTTTGGGACTACAACGACGAGTACATCAAGGCGGCACTGAACAGGATCGCCCTCTCCTCGGGCGTCGAACTGCTCCTTCACTCCTATGTGACCGCCGTAAACAAGGACGGCGAGCATATAAAGTCGGTCACCCTTGCAGGCAGATCGGGCACGTTCGAGATCGAGGCAGATCGCTTTGTCGACGCGACCGGCGATGCAAATCTTGCCTATCTTGCAGGCTGTCCGTTCAGACTCGGCAGAGATGATGGTCTTTGTCAGCCGATGACTCTCTGCTTTAGGATCGCGGGCGTCACCGAGGAGGCAAGAAAAAGGCTCTGGACGAACCGCGACGAGGTCACGAAGATCTGGACAGGTCTCCAAGCCGAGGGAAAGATCAGAAATCCGCGCGAGGACGTCATGATGTTCACAACATTTGTCGATGGCGTCGTCCATGTCAATTCGACACGCGTAATAAAGCTCAATCCGACCGACCCGTTCGATCTGACCAAAGCCGAGATCGAGGCGCGCGAGCAGGTGCTCGAGCTGTTCGCGTTCGCGAAAAAATATATGCCCGGATTCGAGAATGCACAGCTTCTCTCGACCGCATGCGAGATCGGCGTCCGAGAGAGCCGCATGATAATCGGCGACTATGTCCTCACCGCGGACGATCTCAAGGCATGCACGAAATTCGAGGATTCGATCGCGTTCGGCAATTACGATATCGATATCCACAGTCCCGACGGCGCAGGCACAAGCCACTATTATTTCAAGCCGGGCGAGTATTATTCGATCCCCTATCGCTCACTGATCGCAAAAAATACAGACAATCTGCTTGTTGCGGGCAGATGCATCTCGACCGACCACGATGCGCAGGCATCGATACGTATCATGCCGATCGTCTGCACCCTCGGTGAAGCGGCAGGCACCGCGGCGGCACTTTCGGTAAGCTCAAACACCGATATCCGCTCGATCGATATAAATACCCTCCGCACCCACCTCCACCAAAACGGCGCACTCTGCTAAAGCCAATAAACCCACAAATCAGCGCCCCACACAAGGGGCGCTGATTTGTATGATCTGTATGCACACCATGGATGTGATGTTCAACATGCATTCACCTAATATTGGCGGGTGAATACACCTTGCGCTTGCCGCTAACATCCACCTTGTTCCGCGTTCGGACACTCATACGATATTTGTTTATCTCTCCTTTCGACCCCGAATCAAATATCGCATGTAGCGTCACTTCGGTTATAGGTATAAGTTTAATTTTTATTATTTTAATCATAGAGCTATATAAGTAAAAGGTTAGCGGAAAATGAGGAATTATGTAATAATTCGGCAAAAAGACTTCCATCCCCTGCCATGCGGCAAGGGGGGGCGGAAGTCTTTTGAGTACTCCGTTCATGTTTATTATTGAGCCCTCACGCATTTGCGGTGTGGAGGAGGGTAGTGAGTTGATTTAGGATGTTACCATTACCGTTTAGGGAGATGGTGCCTACGTTTTCGCAGATGCGCTCGATGTATTCGAGTTCTTTGAGTTTATAGAGCGTCTGATTTTCATCCATCAATTTTGCCGTATTCAGGAGCGAGCGGGTGGATGCTACCTCTTCGCGGCGAGTGATGACATTGGCTTGTGCGCGTTTTTCGGCGACGAGCACGGTATTCATTATCTCGCGGATCTCGCCCGGAAGGATGATATCCTTAACGCCTGCGTCGGTGATCTCAACAAACAGCTCATTTTCCTTGATCTTCAGCTTATCGAACACAAATTCGGACATTTGGTCCTTATTTTCGAGGATCTCATCAAGCTTATACTTACCCACATACTCGCGCAGTGCAAGCTGTGCTGCCACATGCATCTGCTCCTCGAAATTATCGATCTCGGTCAAGATCCTGACATGATCGGTCACGCGATAGTTACAAACGAAATTTATGCGCAGGGAGACCTTATCTGCGGTGAGCATTTCCTGCCCTGTGACATTCATTTGCGTCAGTCGTGTATCGACAAAGTCCACATCGACCTTGATCGGTGTTTTCCAGAAGTAGTATGTACCCGCATCGAGGATACGCTCGAATTTTTTATTAAAGAACAGTCTTGCCTTCTGATACTCTGCCACCTCGATCTTTGTGTAATAGAGTTGAGGGATCTTGGAGAAGACATACTCGGGCACACAGTCGTCTACCTCTGGGGAGGAGACATCGATTATTTTGAACTCGTGGCGATCCGCGATCGACCAAAAGGCATATTTGCCGTGGCGCAAGAGGGAGGCAAATTTGCCGTTGACATAGTGGAGAGCGAGCTCCTCGTCGCCGACCTCGACAACAGAGACGCGATCGGCAACAGCACTGTCGGCAAGCAGGGTCTCGAGGGGACATCTATCGCAGGCGATGGGCTGTTCGATATCCGAGATCTCGATCTCCTTGTCGCCAAAGAGGCGATATTTGCCTGCATCGAGTGTTTTTTCATATTTCCCGTTTTTGAAGAGAAAGCCTTTTTGATTTTCGTTGATAATTACCTTTTTCATAGTATAATTTCCTTTCATAATCAGAGTTTTCGCCGTCATTCACGCAAAAGCGGCGGCTGAGAATTTGAGTGCCTCCCTTGCCCTGCGGAAAGCAAACTTTTGGCAGGGTTTGGGATAACGCGGTATCCATCCTCAGGCAAGGCGGCTTTTGCGTTGCTCTGCGATCTCTCGCATCGCCGAATGTCGGTTTTTGGTGATTTTTGCGTCCCGAAGGACAATTTTTACTTTTTCCAATACCATTGGCGCTCCTTAAGCGGCGGGATTCGAACCCGCAATAATGAGCCTGACAGGCTCACGGCGCAAGCGTTCCTTCGGCATACGCTTTGGAATATCCTCGCGCACCGCAGTGAAAGATCTGATCAAACACTCGCTTGAAGTAACCTTGCGAGCATATTTTACCATTATTTCCACCATTTTTCACGGAAAAAAAGCTGCGAGATCGGATGATGTGAGATTTTTTGCGAAATACGGCAAAAACCCGACCGCCGAAAAGTATCGGTGGTCGGGTGTGGGGTATGAGATGATAAATTGACCGATGAAGAAACAATCTCTGCCAAGGGCGCCCTTCGGGGAAGCGATGATTAATTCGTTTTTTGCAAATTGCTTTTTTGACGGTTCGATTTGAAATAAATCGACCGCCAAATAAAGGTATCCCCTGTAGGGCGAGGGTCGAATGTTCGGGCAACCGATCCGATTTAAACATCGTTTCCCCAAAAGAGATCCCCTGCGAGGTTCGACTGCTTTTTCAGCTTTTCTACGATCAGCTCCCTAAAGTGATCGGGGGCGGTGACCTCGACTGTGGGTCCGAAGGAGAGGACTCTTATCACCATTTCGGATTCGTCATCGCGAGGATATTTGATCTTTACGAGATAGCGCTTATGATCAAGCTTCTCAGCCCTCTTTTCGAAGTGCGCGAAATGGAGCATGAATCTTTCCATGGTGTTGCGAGTGTCGAGAACCTTCACGGTTATCCTATCGTATGCGACCGCCTTTCTTCTGTCGTGCGTCCGCGCCTCTCCGCGATAGGGCGCGCAGGATCTGATCCTTGCAAGATTGACTGTCGAGACCTTGCGCCATTCTGCCGTGATCACCCTGAATTTGTCATCCTTTTCGGAATATTCGAGCTTTACGGGGCGGCATCTGACGAACATGTTGTCTCCGTGACGGTCGGTCATCTCAAATTTGATCTGCCCACCCGTGCGCACGGCGTCAAGCACCACTCTGAATTTTCTTATGTATTCCTCGTCATCGAAAGGATCGCCGTCACCGTATTTGTCATAGATCAGGTAATCATCGGGGGTGAAAAGCGGCTCTATGCCGTCAAGCTCGGGGAATTTAGGGTCAAAAAGCTTTACGCGCGGATCGAGCGAGATCGCCTTCAGCCACCTCTTTTGAAGGGTGGTCAGCGGCATTGTGGGACTGTGTTCGATCGGGGTGGTCATATCCGGGCGAACGAGCTGCCATTTTCCGCTTTTGAGCGACGGCAGTATGGTCAGCGCGCTCTCGCCGAACGCGCGGTCGGCGACGATCTTTTGCAGATCTTTCTCATCGCGATCGCCGTCTATGATATCGGATATGATGGCGGCGACCGTGTTATAATATGCCGAATAAAGCTCGCTGAATATCATTTGTCGCCCTCCCGTCCGACGCCGTACATTTTATACATTGTCTCGACGTCATGCCAAAATTGTTTTTCAACGACGCGATTTGAGAAATTAATATTTGTGATGCGGCAGATAAATGTTCTGATCCAGGGGATCATCTCGCCCGAGTCGTAGACATCGGCTGAAAAACGATAGGTGTTATCATCGATCTTTTCGACCGTCCCGACGCGCCTCTCGCGGCAGAGACGATCGACTATGTACCTCTCGTTATCCCCTGCTCTGACCGTAAAATCCACATGCTCGAGCCGTCTGCTGTCTCTGACCCTGACCCCCCACATGTTCTTCTGCATACGATCAAGCTCCCGACGAAGTTCATCAAAACGAGGGTCGGGGTCTTCGAGTTTGACATTTGACAGATAATCCACGCGATAAGCCATAAAAGAATTATGCTCGGGCATATAGGCAAGCAGATGTTGTCTGCCGTTTTGGACGCTGATAAATATACGGAGCGGAATGAGACGGTGCCGCCTCGGTGTGTCCTTGCGGCGGCTCATGTTTGTCACTGTCACGGCGCGTCCCTCACGCATCGCCGCAAACAGTGATGCGGTAACGCCGCTGTCAATGGCAGACGTTATATAGTGATGCTTGAAGGTGAAGGGTCCGCTGACGAGATCTGTTTTGTCAAGTATAAACGAGCCGACAACTCCGCAGGGAGCGACCTCCGAAAAAAAGTGCAACAGGTCGCCGTACTCGGAGACATCGATGCTCTCCGCTCTGCGATAATAAACGCATCTCCCGACCTTTTCGCAGACGATGATGCCCGACTCGCGATATTCCTTGAGCTTCTTGCGGATGGTGGATTCATCAAAGACCATTGGGTCGTCAAACTCGGACAGATATTTCCCGTCGATCTGCGCGATAAGCTCGGACAGGGTGCATTTGATCGAGGGGTCGCAGAGAATGTCAAAAATAATAAAATGGAGCGTGATGTCGCCGTCGGTAAAGCTTTTTGCTTTCCACGCGTTGTATAGCGGATTGTGCCCGATCGTCCGACTGTCGATGGATATAAAGACATTTTTGCCGTCCTGCCCGCGAGTAAAGCTCATGTGATCGCCGAGCCAGCTTTCGAGCCTGCGCCGCTCATCGTCATAGGAGCGCGCGCTTTTGTTGTTGTAATCCTCGCGGCTTTTGAAGCCGTAAACATAAAACTCGCGCATGTAGGCGCGGATCTTCTCGAAATTTTTGATAAGCTCATTGTATGTCGACACGGCACTGCTCCTTTCATTATTGTTTGAAACGAATTTGATCGAACAACAAATCGACCGTTTATTCGACAAAATTTCTTTGCCAAGGGCTCCCTCTCGGGGAAGCGATGATTAAATCGTTTTTTTGCAAATTTTCTCTTTGAGTGTTCGATTTTAAGAAGTCGGCTACCAAATAAGCGGCGGGAGCAAGCCCCCGCCCTACCGGGGATTGTTTGCTTTGGAGATTCGATTTAATCATCGATTCCTCGGTGACAGTGTAGACATGAATATTTAATGTCCGATCTGTCATATATTCATTTTTATCGAACAAGATCAAGAATGACAGAATTTTGTCAGTCTTCAGTCGACAAAAAATCAATTTTCGGATTTTTGTCAGTCTATAGTCGACAAAACTATTGACTTTTGGAATTTTGTCAGTCTATAGTCGACAAAACTATTGACTTTCGGATTTTTGTCAGTCTATAGTCGACGAATATCACGCCTTTTTGTTCTTTTCCTTGGCGCGTTTGTCTTGTATGATCTGCATGTGCTCGGCGGTCACAAGCTCGACACCGTTTTCTTTTGCCCAATCGACACAGCCCTTGAGTACGAGCGGAAGGAAGACTCTCGGGACACCGAGGACGGTTTTCAGGGCATCGTCGGTGAATTTGACCTTGTCATCCGCACGATCGGCGGCGTAGCGGACCGATTCGAGTGACGCCTGTCTCATTTGCAGCAGCTCGGCGCGCATTCTTGTTTTTCGGTGGAACCAGAAATTTTTCGAATCACGGTAGCCGTAATCGACAGGAAGCGGCGGAAAATCCTTGGCGCGCACGCCGTTTATGATCGCGTCGCTGTATTTTTTCTTCATGAGGATCTTATCGACGCGAAGGATAAAATGTGCGCCGAATTTACTCGTTATTCCGTTAAAATCGTGATACGGACCATCGTATCCGTCCAAATTGCCGGGGAGATCTCTGTCCGCGCCGTCAAGCTCGCGCATCCATGTACACTCGATCGCCTCAATGGCATCGGTGAGCACCATCGGTCGTGCATCTCCCGTTTCCTCCTCGATCATGCTTTTTTCGAGCTTAAAGTTGCAGTTTGGCATCTTGTCCGACGGCTTATCGCCCGGCCAGGAAAGCTTGACCGCCTCTTTGAAGGTCGAGGGCTTGTCATCAATGAAATTGAGCGCGCATTTGCCGTTTCGCAGGATATTTTGTGCGGTGTTTGAGGAATTGCGACAGCAAAGGAGCATCGCGTAGTAATCCTTGCCTGCGACATAGTAGGGCTGTACCAGCGAGTACGGTCCGAGGGTTGTACTGCCGTCCTCGCAAAGCGTGCTGATTATAACGGTCGGCATGGGGAAATAAAGGGATGTCTGATAGAAATTGTCCACTATCCTGAGATTTTCAAAACTGCTCATAGTTTTTCTCCTTAAAATGATTTATAATGATTGTTATTTTTTGTCCTTCGTCTTTTCGACAAGCTTATCAAAATCGCTCCGATGCGATCTGTCGAGTGACTTGACGCGTGCTCTCGAGTTGAACTATTCGGAATTTCCGAATAGTTGTCCAAGAAGCGAGAGGAGCAAGCCGCGCCCCCGGCGATGGGTGATGTTCGGCGGACGATGTATAATAAATCGACCGTCCAAACGCCCAAATCACGCCAATTCCTAATTCCTAATTTCTCATTTCTAATTTCTAACTCGCCCTTTTTCCTATTCCGAGGACCTTGTCGAGCATCACCAGTGTTTCGTTGCTTCGGACGTATTTTTTGATCTCGTCTCTGACCGATATTTTCAGCTCGTCGCAGGTGGCGGCGCAGAGGGCTGACATTACGAGCACCGATCGCTCGGATATCGCGGCGTCGCGTGGGACGAGAAAGAGCCATTTTTCGGCAAACGGTTCATACACCGTCGGATATTCCGACCCCTCTTTGTCGGTGGGGATGGGTGCGATCGACCACTGATCGCTCATTTTTGACAGCTTTTTTGCATCCGACATTTTGCCGACATAGAATGCGCACTCGCCGTTTATGAAGGCGGTCGGGTCGTCGGTGGTCGAAAATTTGTCCCCGATCGATTTTCGCATCGAGTAAATGATCTCGGCAAGGTCGTCATCGAGCTCTCTCGGGTCGCCGTCCTTGTCGTATATCTCATCATAGGTTCGTCCGCAGGAGAAGGGCACGAGCAGATCGAGCGACAGGCGCGACGAGATGCCGCCCTGCGCGGAAAGCGTCGAGAGCATATCGAGCGTCCAAGTGCCGCTGTTTACCGCGGTCTTTATGTCGGCGGTGACCATTTTGGTGTTATAATAGACGCAGAGCATCGATTCGGGGTCGCAAAGCGCATCGCCGTAGACGCTGTAGCAATCGTCCTCGTTATAAAGCTCGGTGATGCCTTTATCGAAATAATAGGCGGTCTTGTCGAAAAACGCGGTCTGCGACAGGTTCAGCACGAGACCCTCATCGACAAGCTCCATCGCAAGGGCGGTGGGAACGACGAGCAGATCGGCGGTATAGGCGTAAATTTCGATATTTTCGGCAAGCGTTTTCGCAAGCTCGTCATATCCGAGCTTGTAGGACGCGATCTTGAGATTATACTTCTCGGACACGGCGTTGATGCGTTCGACAGATGCCGAATAGGTCAGGCGTCCCTCGCTTTGCCAGATCGGATTTTCGCCGACATTATCGCCCGTGACGGTCGCGATCAGAAAAATATCGCCCTCTCCGGGAAGATCGGCAAGCTGTGCGAGCGCGGTCTTCGGGTCAAGTCCGACGGCGGGGCTGTAGTGACTGCCCGTCGCGGCGGTGACGCTTTCTTTGGTATAGGGCGGAGCGGTCAGTGACGGTGCCTTTGTGTCCCCGGTGAGGCTCACCTCGCTCATAAATGCCGAGCATGAGGTCAGCGTCAAGGAGATCGCGACAGACAGTGCCGCGAAAGAGATGATACGTTTCATTTATCGGAGTCCTTTCGGAATGGTTGTGATAATGATGATAAAACCGAGGTCTTTTTATAGATTATAGCCCAAAAATGTGAATAAATCAAGCCTGCTTGCTTATTCTTGTCATTTAAGGCGGCGGCGGATGCGATTGATGTGGCGTTCGAGATTGCCGCTCGAAATAAGCTCGGCAAGCAGATACTGATCGAGCGTCGGCAGATTGCAGGGAGCGATCTCGCAGGCGGCAAGGGCGGCAGGGACAAGCTCTTTCGGGACGACTGCATACCCTGCTCTGATCGCCGGGGAGATGGTCTTTGAAAAGCTGTTTATATAGATCACGCGCTCGGGAGATGCCGAAAAGAGCGTGCTTGACGGGCGACCCGATCTGCACAGCTCCGAGCCGAAATCGTCCTCGATGAGCATGCGGTCACCGATCTGCGCCCACTCGGTATATTCCCGACGCTTGGCGGCTGATGTGCTGATGCCGCTCGGGTAGCTGTAGTATGGCGTGACATGGAGAAGATCGGCATCAAGAACGGACAGGACGCCCCCGTCGATGCCGTTTTTGCCGAGACTTGCCTTGATCGGCTCGATGCCGAGTGCGCGATAGGTGCTCTCGATCCTGTCATAAGACGGATCTTCAATGGCGTACCTTTTGTCGCGACCGCAGAGGAGAACGGTGAAGTAATAGAGCGATCTTGCACCCGAACCGACGAATATCTGCGACGGCTCGACGCGAATATCTCTCGCGCGCGCCAAATAGTCGGCAATAGCCTCGCGAAGCGGGAGAAGTCCGTTGTCGTCCGAGGGCAGGAGCACTCTGTCGCCCTGTTCGCTCAGAACATGTCTTGCGCTCTTGGCATAGACCGAGATCGGGAATCCGCTCTCCATTGCTATCAGTCTGCCCTCATAGCTGTCTGCCTTCGGAGGCTCATATGTCGCAGGGCGGCGGTTATCGCTTTGGAAGACGACATAATATCCGCTTCGCTCGCGAGTGACGATAAAGCCCTCATCGGCGAGCATTTCGAGCGCATGGACTACCGTCATTATGCTGACGCCGAACATATCGGCAAGGACGCGCTTGGAGGGCAGCCTGTTTCCCATCGGATAGACGCCAGATGTTATCTGTTCCTTGAGTTTGTCATAGACCGCCATATAGCGCGGTGATCTCGTGCTTTTCATTTTGTGTGTCCTTCCTTTTTATGTATTTATACGATCGAAAAGTGACAGATCGGCTGTCGAACGCTCCATCGGTCAATCTTGATCCTTTACCGCATCAAAGAGCACTGTGGCGTCATCAAATCTCGAAAAGACGCTCTCGCTGCCAAAGACTGCCGCGATGATCGGTCTGTCGTCTATCCTTGCTGCCGCGACAAGGCAATATCCCGCGCGGCTTGTGAATCCGGTCTTAAGCCCGATCACCTCGGGAAGATAATATTTCGAGCTTTCGTTAACGAATAGATTTGTGTTTTTCAGTGAAAGCGTTTCTCCGCCCTCGATCTTCAGATCGACCGCGGAAGTCGAGCAGATGCGGGTCATCAGCTCGGATTTGAGCGACATTTTTGCTATCTCGATCATGTCGGCAGGAGTGGTGTAGTGATCGTTGTCGTGATAGCCGTCGGGATTTGTGAAATGACTGCCGGTCAGTCCCTCCCGCGCCGCATGCTCGTTCATACGTTCGACAAAGACATCGACCGCGCGCCGTCCCGAGAGATCGTCCTGCCCGACGATCGCCCTTCCGCAAGCCGCCGCGAGTGCGTATGCGGCGTCATTGCCGCTGGGAAGGAGCATGGCACAGATCAGCCCCTCGACATTCGTGCGCATGCCCTTTTTGATCCCTGCCTTTGACGAATCGTAGGCGATCAGCGAGACCTCGTCTCCGACGGTCACGGGGGCATCCGGCGAGAGATAATTCAGCGCGACGAGCACCGTCCAAAGCTTGGTCAGCGATGCGGGATAGACCCTGTCATCAAGGGCTCCCTTGCTCCAGATCAGGCTGTCTCTGCCGACATCATACAAAAAGGCGTGCTCGGCAGTGACCGACAGCTCAGACGGGACAACGATGGTCGGCAAGGACGGAGCATCAGAGGTCGTCGGTGCGCCCGTTGTTGCTTGGGGCAACGCCGTTGTCTCCGCCGCTTTTGTTGTAAAAGGCAGAGTCGCTTGCGTCGTTTGTGCCACTTGTGCCGCTTGCGTCGTTTGATATTTTTCTTTTTCAAGTTGATCGCGTTTATTTTCGCTAACGATCGCTGTGACGCATGCAAGAAAGGAAAGTGCCAAGGCGCAGGATGCACAGACGATCGGCAGGGTATATTTTTTCATCGGTTAGACCTTCCATTGATTTATCGCTTATTTGATTTTATCACTTTTTTGTCCTCTTGTCAATACAAATCGACAAAAAGTAACACGCGGCGGCGACAATATTAAAAAAAGATGAAAAATTTCGAGAAAAGCTATTGAATAATGCCGAAAGTTCTGCTATAATTAAAGCACCCACAACTATGACCGAAAGGAAATAATATCATGAAAATAGGACTTTCAAGCTACAGCTTGAACGCAAACATCAGAAGCGGCAAAATGGACGTTCTCGACGCCATGCGTTTTGCCAAGGAAAAGGGTGCGGAGCACTTTGAGATCGTCCCGATCGGCTACGCATTCTACAATTTCGAGAGCGGCGAATTTAACGAAAAGATGATCGAGGGTGTCAAGGCGCTCTCGGAGGAGCTTGATCTGCCGCTGTCAAACCTGGCGGTCGGTGCCGATCTGATCGACGAGGATCCGACCCTTCAAGACGCGGCGATCGAGCGTACTTGCAGGCAGGTCGATGTCGCGGCAAAGCTCGGCATCAAATTCATGCGGCATGACATATCCTTCCGCCGATTCGACTGCCCCGCACTCGCTTTTGAGAAATATCTGCCGATAGCTGTCCGCGCGGTGCAAAAGATCGCCGATTACGCGGCAGGCTACGGCATCACGACCACGACCGAGAACCACGGATTTTTCTTCAACGGCTCGGATCGCATGATCCGCCTTGTAAATGCCGTTGACCGCCCGAATTTCGGTCTGCTTCTCGACTGCGGCAACTTCATCTGCGTTGACGAAGATCCGCTGATCGCCGTCAAAAAGTGCGCGCCCATCGCCAAAATGGTGCATCTCAAGGATTTCTATGTCCGCAGAGTCGATCTTTCGGGAAGATTTGCCTCCCTTGTCGATGCGGGCATCGGGCACTGGTTCTCCTCGGGAAGCGGCGAATACATGCTCCGCGGCTCGATCGTCGGACAAGGTGATCTCGATCTTTGGTCGACCGTCGCCGAGCTGAAAAAGGTCGGGTACGACGGATATGTATCGATCGAATTTGAGGGCATGGAGAACTGCGAGGACGGCTCGGAGATCGGCATGAGAACCGCAAAGCACATGCTCACGACACTCTGAGACACAACAACAGAAAGGAAGATTTTTAGAATGAAATTTCCGCTTTCTTTTTACGCGGCATCGCGTGAATATACCACATACTCCCACCCCGTGAACGCTCCCGCGATGCGACACTCGTTTGTTGTCGCCGATGAAAATGTCGGCGCATCACTGCTCATCTGCGGACTCGGCTTTTACAAGCTCTACATAAACGGCAAAGAGATCACCAAAACGATGCTCGCGCCCTACATCACAAACCCCGACGACATACTCTATTACGACAGCTACGATCTGACGGGGGCACTGCTTCCCGGCGAGAATGTCATCGGCATCGTCCTCGGAAACGGCATGCTCAACTGCCCGGGCGGTGCGGTCTGGGATTTTGAAAAGGCAAGATATCGCGGTGCACCCCGCGTGGCACTCTCGTTTGAGTGCGGTGACACTCGCTTTGACGCATCGGTGCTCAAATGGGCACCCTCGGCGATCACCTTCGACGATCTGCGCTCGGGCTGTTTTTACGACGCGACGCTTGAGAAGATCGGCTGGAAGGATATCGGCTTTGACGACAAAGATTGGTCGCCTGTTATCCCGATCGAGACACCGCGAGGCGAGCCGAGGGTCTGCGATGTTGACCCGATCGGCGTTAGGTACGAGCTTACCCCGATCTGCATAAAGAAGAATGCCTCGTTCATCCCGAGGCAGTACAATCACGGCGACATCGACGGTCTGTGCGGATTTGGCGAGGACATGCCGACAAGCGGCGGTGTAATGTTTGACTTCGGGCTCAACGGGACCGGTCTTACAAAGCTTGTCGTCAGAAACGCCACCCCGGGGCAGAGGATAGACATCCTCCACTCGGAGCTTGTCGAGGATGACGGAACGGTCAATCCCGGCAACATCGCAAGCTTTTACCCGATCGGATTTTCTCAGCGCGATGTATATATCTGCCGCGGCGAAGAATATGAGGAATTTGTTCCCTCCTTCACCTATCACGGCTTCCGCTACTGCTATGTCACCGGGCTTCGTGACGATCAGATCGATGACAAGACGCTCACATATCTCGTCTGCTCGACAAAGCTCCGCGAGATCGGTGACTTCAAATCGTCATCCCGAGTGCTGAACAGACTGCAACTGATCGTCCGCAACTCGGATCTTTCCAATTTCTGGCATTTCCCGACCGACTGTCCGCACCGCGAGAAGAACGGTTGGACGGGTGACGCTTCGCTGTCCTGCGAGCATTTTCTCTTAAATCTCGATTGCAGACGTAATCTTGCCGAGTGGTCGCGATGCATCCGCGCCGCACAGCTTGACGACGGTCGCGTGCCCGGCATAGTCCCGACAGGCGGATGGGGATTTGAGTGGGGATGCGGTCCTATCTGGGATGCGATACTTTTCATCATCCCCTATTACTGCTATGTCCTGCGCGGCGATCTTGATACCGCACGCGAGAGCGCCGATGCAATGGTGCGCTATCTCCACTACGCATCGGGCAAACGCGACGCCGACGGCGTTGTGGCGTACGGACTTGAGGATTGGTGTCCCTGCGACGAGGACAGAGCGGACGCGAAAAACACGCCGCTTGCGGTCACCGACACACTCCAGATCATCGACTGCGCGGCAATGGGCGCATTCCTCTTTGAAAAGCTCGGAATGCACGCCGAGGCGACATGGGCAAAGACTCTGCGCGGCGAGATGATCGCGGCATTCAGAAAGAAATTTGTCGATCCCGACACGATGCTTGTTGCCACGGGCAGTCAAACTGCACAGGCATGCTCGATCGCATACGGCATATTTGAGGCTGATCACGCCGAGGAGGAGCGCGCATTCCGCGTTCTGCTCGATCTGATCAGAAGGAGCGATTTTCATATGGCGGGCGGCGTGTTCGGTATGCGCTCGCTCTTCCATGTCCTTGCCGACCACGGCGAGATCGAGCTTGCGTACAAGATGATCATGCAGCCGACCGATCCGTCTTACAGACTGCTCGTGGACGAGGGATTCACCTCACTTCCCGAGTTCATCCGCTCGCGCGAGTATCTGATGAAACGCCGTCCGTCCTTCAATCACCACTTTTTTGGCGATATTTCGGGCTTTTTCATCAAGGATATTGCAGGCATCAAGGTCAATCCGCACAAAAACGATGCGACAGAGGTGCTTGTTGCGCCCGGATTTATCGCAGATCTCGATTTTGCCGAGGGCTCTTACGAAACGATCGGCGGCAAGATATCGGTTCGCTGGGAGAGTGTTCCCGAGGGCGACATCAAGCTGACGGTGACCGCCGACGAGGGCGTCAAGGGCAGGATCAGACTGCCGCGCGGATACAGCTTCGACGATGGTTACCTCGGCGATCGTCCGATCGTCAACGGCAAGCAGGTCCTTGCGGTCAAAAAAGACAAATAAAATGTTTCGGCTTTCCCGGGTGCGATGACCATTCGGGAAAGCCGATTTTTTGGGTATCGATTTATTATATCGATACCCAAAGAGCGGCGGGGCACTACCGGCTCTTTTGTCGTTCGTATAAAATCCTGCGGTGTCTGTCATATTCGCCGTCAATTGATCATATCAATGTACCATGACACGATCAGCAAAGAAAGGCATGGTTCTTTTGATGGCAAACACAAGCATATACGATGACATCGCCACGCGGACGGGCGGCGACATTTACATAGGTGTCGTCGGTCCCGTGCGGACGGGTAAGTCCACATTTATCAAGAAATTTATGGAAAATCTCGTGCTGCCGAACATTGGCGACGACTATGACCGCGAGCGTGCCAAGGACACGATGCCCCAATCGGCGGCAGGACGGACGGTAATGACGACCGAGCCGAAGTTCATCCCCGACGAGGCGGTGAGCATATCGGTAGACGGCGGCGCGAGGCTCTCGGTCAAGATGATCGACTGTGTCGGCTATCTCATCGACGGTGCACTCGGTCAAAGCGAGGACGGGCAGGCGAGAATGGTCACGACCCCGTGGTCGGAAAGTCCGATGCCCTTTGAACGAGCGGCTGAGGTCGGCACGCGAAAGGTGATATCCGATCACGCGACGATCGGCGTTTTGGTAACGACAGACGGCAGTATCGCCGACATTCCGCGGACCGCTTACGAGGATGCCGAGAGGCAGGTCGCATCCGAGCTTTCAGCCCTTGGGAAGCCCTATGTACTGCTTCTCAATTCCGCCCATCCCGAATATCCCGAAACGCAGGCACTCGGGCAGGAGCTTGAGTCGCGCTACGGCGTCCCGGTCGCTCTGGTCAACGCGACAGAGCTTGACGGCGAAGACATACGGCAGATACTCGAGCTTGTCCTGCTTGAGTTCCCGATAGTCGAGGTCAAGGTCGATCTGCCCGAATGGATGTCGGCACTTGGTGACGATCACAGGCTGATCGGCGAGGCGACAGATCGCGTCATGGCGGCACTCGGCGGCATAAAGCAGGTCGGAGGGCTGAAGGATGCGACAGGCAACATTGTCGGAGAGGGCGATAATTTCGAGGCGGCAGAGCTTGTCTCGATCGACCTCGGCAGTGGATGCGCACAGATAGAGCTCGTCACAAGGCAGGGGCTTTACTATGAGGTGCTCTCCGAGCTTTGCGGCATCGGCATCAAGGATCAGACCGAGCTTGTGGGCACGCTTTGCGAGCTTGCCGCGATCAAAGAGAAGTATGACAGAGTCGAGAGCGCGCTCTGCGATGTCGAGGAGAAGGGATACGGCATTGTAATGCCCCGCCTTTCGGACATGACGCTCGAGGAGCCGAAGATCGTCAGGCATTCGGGCGGATACGGCGTACTGCTCAAGGCGTCCGCACCATCGATACACATGATGAGGGCGACGGTGAACACCGAGATATCACCTGTCGTCGGGACCGAACAGCAGAGCGAGGATCTGGTGCGCTATCTGCTTGACGAAACAAAGGGCGACCCCGACAGGATATGGTCGACAAATCTGTTCGGCAGATCGCTTGAGGAGCTTGTCGGCGACGGTCTTGCCTCGAAGCTTGACGCACTGTCGGACGATGCGCGCTCCAAGCTGTCCGAGACGGTGTCAAGAGTGATAAATGAGGGCAGCAGCGGACTTATATGCATAATCCTGTGATGGCGGAAAGACCCAAAGAGGGCAAAAAAACGACATTTTTGTCCCTTCGTTCCAAAGAGATCATCAACACTGCCGACGGAAGCAGGCTCGGATACGCCTGCGATCTTGAACTTGACATCGAATGCGGCAAGATCTGCGCGATCATTCTGCCGTCGCAGGGCAGGCTCTTTTCCAAAGGACACCCACGCGAGCGGCGCATTCCCTGGTCAGCAGTATCGCGCATCGGCGACGATTTCATATTGGTCTGCCTGCACGAGATATAGAAGATAGAAGATACAAGATACAAGATACCTCTGCCGCGAGGATCTTGATATTCACCTGCCGAGATGGGGGAACATTCAACCCCCACAGCACAAATCTCTTGTATCTTGTATCTGCAAAAAATCTCCCATCCGCCGTTCGGATGGGAGAATTTTTGTAATATCTTATCTCTTGACTCTGCCGTCGGCGACTGCCTTGTCGACATAGTTGTGGATCTTGGTTGCGGGGGAGAGAAGCTCGGAGAGCGACTCATCGTAGTTCAGGGTATCGATGATAAGCGAGACGAACTTGCACATATTGACCTCGGTATACCACTTGCGCTCGCTGAGCTCGGGCAGGCGATATACAAGGTTTGTCGTGAATATGCGCGAGATGACGCCTTCCTCGTATGCCTTGTCGAAGTTCTCGAGTCCGTTGCAGAAAAGTCCGAAGGATGCGAATACGAAAATTCTCTTTGCGCCTCTTTCCTTGAGCTTTGCGGCGACCTCGATGACCGAGTCACCCGAGGAGATCATATCGTCAACGACGATAACATCCTTGCCCTCAACGCTCTTGCCGAGGTATTCGTGTGCGGCGATCGGGTTTCTGCCGTTGACGATGACCGAATAATCGCGACGCTTATAGAACATGCCGAGCTCGACCTGGAGCACCGACGAATAGTAGATCGCACGGTTCATGCCGCCCTCGTCGGGGGACACGATGCAGATATCGTCAGCCGAAAGCGAGAGATCGTCGGTCGTCTTGATGAGAGCCTTGATCATCTGATAGGTGCAACGGATGTTCTCAAATCCGCTGAGCGGGATCGCGTTCTGAACTCTTGCGTCATGCGCGTCAAAGGTTATGATGTTGGTAACACCCATCGAAACAAGCTCTTGGAGTGCGAGCGCACAGTCGAGCGATTCGCGGGAGGATCTTTTATGCTGTCTGCCCTCGTAAAGCATGGGCATAATGACGTTGATGCGGCGAGCCTTTCCGCCGATCGCGCCGATTATGCGCTTGAGGTCGGAAAAATGATCGTCGGGCGACATGGGGACCTCTTTGCCGTACATTTTGTAGGTGACACCGTGATTGAACACATCGCAAATAATGTAAATGTCGTGACCGCGCATTGAATCATGGAGCAGACCCTTTGCCTCACCGCTTCCGAAACGCGGGCACTCTGCCTTGATCTCGAAATTCTCGTCGCCGCCTCTCCATCTCTTAAGATACGCGCACACCTGATCGGTGAATTCCTCACAGCCTTTCATACCAATGACGCTGAGCGGTCCGTAAAGTTCTTTCATATTATCCTCCGTTTTTGTTAATCCGTTTTGCCTGTTTTCTCGGCATCTATATCATACCACAAATTTTCGAATTTGTAAACAGTTTTTCCACAAATCTTTGAAAAAAAAGAACACTTTTTTCGGTTTGAACAAAAACCGACTTGACAAGCTCCCGATATTGTGGTAATATATAGATGAACGAATGCAAAACACCCAAACGGACGGTAAGAATATGAAATTACAAAAACCCAAAATAGTTATCACCGACGCGGCGACCGTGTCGCAGGGGGAGCTTGATCTCTCGCCCATCGAGTCGCAGGGGGATCTGACGATATATGATTCGACCCCCGACTCAGCCCTTGCCGATCGCATCGCCGATGCCGACATTCTGCTCTGCAACAAAACAAAGATCGACAGGACGCTTATCGCGGGCGCGAAAAGGCTGTCGCTGATCGCACTGTTTGCGACAGGCTACAACAACATCGACACCATCGCCGCACGCGAGCACGGCATAGTTGTCTCAAACGCGGGGCAATACTCGACCGCCGCCGTCGCACAGCACACCTTTGCGCTGATACTCGAGCTCTGCTCCAAGGTCGGCAACTACAATAATCTGGTCAGGTCGGGGATGTGGAGATCGAGCGCACTTTTCTCGCCGATAGAGTACAAAACAAGCGAAATATATGGAAAAACGCTCGGCATTTTCGGATTTGGCTCGATCGGGCGCGCCGTCGCTGAGGTCGGACGAGCATTCGGGATGCGCGTGATCGCCTGCACGAGAACTCCGCGAGAGACCCCCGGCGTCGAATTTGTTTGCTTTGAGAGGCTGCTTGCCGAGTCGGACGTGCTGTCGGTGCACTGTCCGTTGACCGCCGAAACGACCCTTCGCTTCGGCGCGCGCGAATTTGCCGCGATGAAAAAGAGCGCGATCTTCATAAACACCTCGCGCGGCGGCACTGTCGATGAAATTGCGCTGGCAAATGCGCTTGATGGCGGCGAGATAGCGGCGGCGGGGCTTGACGTCCTCACGATCGAGCCGCAGTCGGGGGACTGTCCGCTGACCCCGTCCGATCGACTGATCATCACACCGCACGTCGCGTGGACACCCATCGAGACGCGCAAGCGGCTTGTCGACATCGTTGCCGACAATGTGAGAAATTTTCTTGACGGACATCCGACAAACGTCGTAAATTAAGAAAAAAGAGGGACACATGTCAGCTTTTACCGAAAAGTTTATCAAATATGCCGAAAAATATTCGGAGTTTATTAGTTTTACCGACGATAGATCTGCGATGTTCGAAGCTCTCGCGACCCGTCTCATCGCCGCAAACGAGCATGTCAATCTGACGGCGATCTGCGACGAGGACGGCATCATCCTTCGCCATTTTATCGATTCAATGACCGTCCTTCCATACGTCGGTGACGCCAAAGAGCTGATCGACATCGGATGCGGCGGCGGATTTCCTACCCTTCCCGTTGCGATCTGCCGTCCGGATGTTCGCATAACCGCGTTAGATTCGACCGCAAAAAAACTCGTTTTCGTGGACGATATCGCAAAAGAGCTGTCGCTGAATGTCAAAACTCTCGCGACACGCGCCGAGGAATACGGGCAGGGCGACGGGCGTGAGATGTACGATCTTGCCATGTCGCGAGCCGTCGCAAGGATGAATGTCCTCTGCGAGCTCTGCCTGCCGACCGTCCGCGTCGGAGGGCGATTTGTCGCATTGAAGGGCGCGGACGGCATGGACGAACTTGACGAGGCGGCAAGCGGCATCGAGAGGCTCGGCGGCAGAGTGAGGAGCACAAAGCGACTGTCGCTGGGGGATGCGGGCGAGCGCGTGATCATCGAGATCGAAAAAACAGAGCCGACACCGCGCGCCTATCCGAGACAGTTTTCGGCGATCAAAAAGCGACCTCTTTGAAATGGACGCAAAATCTCGAACAATTCACGAAATTCACTTGACAATCGCACAAATATGTGCTAAAATATACCATAGCAAAGCATTTAATGCAAGAACTTAAAGGAGCCAAAAAAATGAAAAGAGTAATCGGCGTTGTCGGATGCGGACGCATTGCGCGCGGCTCGCACTTCCCCGCATTCTCGCACATGGACGATGTTCGCGTCAAATACGCGTGCGACCTCATCCCCGAAAAGGCTGAGGCTATCAAAAACGACTTTCCCTTCGTTGAGCAGACCACCACTGACTATCACGAGATCCTTGCCGATCCCGAGGTCGAGGTCGTCTATGTCCTCACCCCCAACTATGCACACTACACGGTCACCATGGACGCACTTCGTGCAGGCAAGCATGTGTTCTGCGAAAAGCCCATAACGGTCAATTATGCACTCTCCTGCGAGATGGCAAACGAGGCAAACGCTCGCGGACTTATGCTGAATATCGGTGTCTGCAATCGCTATCACAGATCGGTCGAGATGCTTGAGCAGATGAACCGCGAGGGCAAATTCGGCAAGCTCTACCATGTATACTGTTCCTTCCGCGCATTCCGCTCTATCCCCGGACTCGGCGGTGCGTTCACCACAAAAGAGCAGTCGGGCGGCGGTGTCCTCATCGATTGGGGCGTTCACTTCCTTGACTTGATCCTCTACATCCTCGGCGGCGCAAAGCTTGAGACAGTCACCTGCGATACATATTGCGAGATGGCAAAGGATATGAAGACCTACAAATATCACGGAATGTGGGCAGAAGATACCGCAGATATCGAAAACGGCACGAACGACGTCGACGATTACGTCACAGGCTACGTTCGCACCGATAAGGCGTCCATTTCGCTCAACGGCGCATGGGCTGAAAATATCGATAACGGCGGCATGTTCATCGATCTGATGGGCGATAAAGGCGGCGCACGCCTCGATTACGGCGGACATTTCACCTTCTATGACGGCTCGACACTCGAGTCCGAGCGTCCCGAGTACGATATCCCCAACATGTACCTCTGCGAGGATCGCGCATTCATCGAGTCCACAAGAACGGGCGAGAAGACACGCAGTCATATAGATAACGTCCTCGAGTCGGCAAGACTCCTCGATGTCCTCTATCAGTCAGCAGAAAAACACGCAGAGATCAAACTCTGATAATACACAAACCACGCACGCAACAAAAATCGCATGCGTGGTTTTTGTGTTCGGGGATCGATCAAAAAACATCCTCACGCGAGGGAAGATTGTCTATATTGGAAAGGAATTTCGCCAATTACTAATTCCTAATGTTCTAATTCCTCGTTCTCACTCTGCGCCTGCTATTGCGCAGCCGAGGGCCAGGGTTACTACTGCTGTGATCAGAAGGCAAAGTTTTATGCGGGGAGGTGTGGTTTTTAGGGTTCCTTTGATGCCGAGTGCGGCGAAGACGGTCGAGATTGCCGCCGCGATACATATTAGCGAAAGTCCGCAGACCTGGGCGGTGCCCATCTCGGCTGCGGCGGTCGTTTCAAAGTGCGACGCGATCTCGGTGAGTCCGAGTGCAAATGCGGCGGTGAAAAACTGAAGTGCGGTCGGCATGGTGAGCGAATCTGTCCATTTACGCGCCGTCGCGGTCGCCGTCTCAAGGATCGCGATCGGCAACATGAGATAAAGATCGAGTCTGAACAATCCCGCGGCGAGCGCGGTCAGCAGGATGGCAAGCGCATCTTTACCGATCGAGCGAGCCCTTGTGTAGAGATAGCCGTCAAAAAGGAGTGCGTAGGCATATGCGACGGCGAAAAGCATTATCGGAAGTTGCCAAAGCCGGGAAGCGGTCATATAATTTGACAGTCGAAAGGATGCGGCGGCAAAGCTTGGGACGAGAAGCTCACCAAGGAGAACTGTCGGCAGAGCGACAAGTATCGCCGCGCCGTAGATGAGGGCTGAGGCGACCGATGCGCGCACGGCAGACTTTTTATAGCGGAAGATCGCCGATGTCTTGATACGACTGATCTTTGTTGCCGCAACGACGACCGCTATATCGATAACCGCCGACAAAATGACGGCAAATGCGCCGATATGGTCAAGAAGGAGCAAGCAACAAAGTCCGGTCGTCAAAAGGCAGAACATATAAACGAGCGCGCCGTCGATCAGCTTACTTTTGTTTTTTTGATCCATTGAGCTATCCTCTTTTCGAAAAATTGCGGAAATGATTTTTTGCCGGAGGTTGAGACATCGGCAAGCGAGATAACGGTATCGGTAACAAATATGTTCGCTCCGCAATTCGCTCGCCTCGGCAGGTGAATATCAAATTTCCTCCGCACAATTATCTTGTATCTTAAAAAATGGGCTGTCTCAAATGCTTTTTTTCGGCACTTGAGACAGCCCATTTTGTTTATTGCTTTGCTTATCAGCCAAGCTTAGAATAGTTGACCTTTATGCCGGGGCCCATCGTGGATGCGAGAACGCAGCTCTTGATGTACTGACCCTTTGCTGCTGCCGGCTTAGCCTTGATAACTGCGCCGAGCAGTGCATCGAAGTTCTCCTGGAGCTTCTCTGCGCCAAAGGATGCCTTGCCGATCGGGCAGTGGATGATGTTGGTCTTATCGAGACGATACTCGATCTTACCTGCCTTCGCCTCGGTTACTGCCTTAGCGATATCCATGGTAACGGTGCCTGCCTTGGGGTTAGGCATAAGTCCCTTGGGACCGAGCACACGACCGAGACGACCAACCAGACCCATCATGTTGGGGGTGGTTACGATGATGTCGAAATCGAACCAGTTTTCCTTCTGGATCTTCTCAACATACTCCTCTGCTCCGACGTAGTCTGCGCCTGCAGCCTTTGCAGCCTCTGCCTTGTCGTCCTTTACGAGCGCGAGGACTCTGACGGTCTTACCCGTACCGTTGGGGAGAACGACCGCGCCGCGGACCTGCTGGTCTGCGTGACGAGAGTCAACACCCAGACGGATGTGGACCTCGATGGTCTCGTCAAATTTTGCCTTTGCGGTCTGGCATACGAGTGCGAGAGCCTCGTTTGAATCATAAAGCTTGCCGCTTTCAATCAGCTTTGTGCTGTCCTGATATTTCTTTCCCATTTCGCTTTGTCCTCCTCTTAATCTACGACGGTAACGCCCATGCTGCGAGCGGTACCCTTGACCATGCTGATCGCAGATTCAAGAGATGCTGCGTTCAGGTCGGGCATTTTGGTCTGTGCGATCTCGGTAACCTGAGCCATTGTCAGCTGAGCGACCTTGGTCTTGTTAGGTGTTGCCGAGCCCGACTCGATGCCTGCCGCCTTCTTGATAAGAACGGGCACGGGGGGAGTCTTGACGATGAATGTGAAAGAGTGGTCTGCGTAAACCGTGATGATGACCGGAACGATCAGACCGATCTGAGCCTTGGTTCTTTCGTTGAACTCCTTAACGAAGTTCGGGATCGAAACACCGTGCTGACCCAGTGCAGGACCGACGGGAGGTCCGGGAAGTGCCTTACCTGCCGCGATCTGGAGCTTGATATAGCCTGTAATTTTCTTTGCCATAATAAAAATACCTCCGAAGTGGTTATAAATACGGAAGAACTCAAAAATTTTTCTTCCTCCCACTTATTTGCGAGACGCGCTTTGATGAGGTGCGCGCCCGACTTTGTCAAAAGAGCCTCAAATTTTCAAATTGGCGATCGGCTCTTTAAGATCAAACCTCAAAAAGTGTAACGTTGTCGGCATCTTCCTCGACAGGTGTTTCTCTGCCGAAGATCGACGCAACAAGGTGCACTCTCTTCTTGTCGGCCTCGATCATTTCGACCTTGCCGGTGAATCCGCTGAGCGGACCCGATTTTATCGTTACGATATCCCCAACGCCGTATGCTTGACGTGCAGGAAGCGCAACGCCGAGTGACTTTACCTCCGCATCGGACAGCGGCGTCGGGTTGGATCCCGGTCCTACAAATCCGGTAACGCCCGTAATGTTGCGGACGATATGCCAGGTGAAATCGTTCATCACCATCTTGATAAAGACATAACTCGGATAGACCTTGGTCTCGACCTCGCGAGCTGACTCGCCCTCGCCGACCGTCTCTGTCACCGTCGGGATCCTGATCTCATAGATCAGCTCCTGAAGCGATCTGTTCTCGACGATCTTTTCAAGGTTGGTCTTGACCTTGTTTTCGTATCCCGAATAGGTATGCGCGACATACCAATGGATACCGTCAATGTAAACATTTGCGTCCATAATCAGCCTCTGCCTTCTTATAGATTATGCGATCGTGCGTTTCGTGGTATCCGTTTGCCGTCTACCGATCAGCCGATCAGTGAAAGCAGTGCGGAAAATCCCCAGTTTACGCCGAATATGACCGCCGAGAAAATGACCAGCGCGATGATAGTCCAAACACTGCTGTTTATGGTATCATGTTTGCTGTACCATGTGATCTTTTTAAGCTCGCTCTTCAGATCTTTGAAAAACTTGCCGATCTTGTGGCTTTTCTCTTTTTTCTCTTTCTTCGGCTTTGCCGCTTTTTTCTCGACCTTTTCGGTCTTTGCGTTCTTCATCTCTTCTGCCATAACAAATCCCCCTTATTTAGATTCCTTATGCAGAGTATGCTTTCTGCAAAAACGGCAATACTTATTCATTTCAAGTCTGTCGGGGTCGTTCTTCTTGTTTTTCTTGGTATTGTAGTTTCTCTGCTTGCATTCGCTGCAGACAAGTGTGATCTTTACTCTCAATTTCGGCACCTCCTGAAATATTTGAAGCGATCACTCGCCTCAGTGTCTACCTCCCTCTAACAAAAAGGGGCATACGGTCTTTCGTCGGGCTTTTTTGGGCACGCCGACAAAACCCTCCCTGCAGAGGTAGAGTTATTTTACCACAAAAGTGTCCTTTTGTCAATAGGCTTTTTAATATTTTTTTGTATTTTAGCGTAAAATCTTCAAAAACTATTGCAGTTTTGCAATTTATGTGGTATAATTAAGCAAGCTAAATGAAGGAGACACACTCATGAGGGTACTTATTCTGACGATAACCGCCGGTCAGGGTCACAACACCTGTGCGAAGGTGCTTGGCGAAATCTTTACCGAGATGGGCGTCGAGAACCGCGTCGTCGACACCTACGAATACATAAGCAAGCTTTTGAAGGATACTTTTTCCGAGGGATATCTGCTTGCGCTGAAGACCAGATCGCTTTACGCAAAGGGCTACAGCATGCTCGAACGCAGGGACGCGAGCGAGCACTCGGCTATGCGCACGATAAACAAGCCGATCGCGAAAAAGCTGATGAAATATATTGAAGATTATGCCCCGGATGCGATAGTTTATACACATGTATTGGTCGGTTTGGTGCTGAACATCCTGAGGGCATCGGGAAGCATCGATTGCAAGACCTACGGCATCGTTACCGATTTCACCATGCATCCCTATTGGGAGGAATGTCTGCTCACCGACAAGCTGATCCTGCCGAACCATCTGCTTTCCGAAAAAGCGAAGGCAAAGGGATTCAAGCGGTCGCAAATAATGGGGCTTGGCATTCCGATATCCGAAAAGTTCGGAGATGTCGGCGACAAGGAGGCGGCAAGAAAGAATTTGGGACTTGACCCGACGCAGAAGACCGTGCTTTTGATGGGCGGCAGCATGGGCTACGGCAACATGGCAAGCATCGTGAAGTCGCTTGACGACTCGTCGCTCGATTTTCAGATAATCTCGGTCTGCGGCAACAATGCGGACATGAAAAAAGAGATCGACAGTCTCGGAATGCGCAAAAAACTGCTCTCGCTCGGGTACTGCAAATGCGTTGACAAGCTGATGGACGCCGCCGACTGCATCATAACCAAGCCGGGCGGACTGACATCGTCCGAGGCACTGGCAAAAAGACTGCCGATGATAATCGCAAACCCGATCCCGGGTCAGGAGGAGCGCAACACCGAATTTCTGCTAAACTGCGGTGCCGCCATCCGCTCGTCCGAATTTCAGCCGATCAACGAGACGATCCACCTGCTTCTCGAAAGCAAGACCCGCCTTTCGACCATGCACACAGCCATCGACGAGATCCGCCGTCCTCACGCCGCAATGGAGCTTTGCGAATTGGTAATTGCGGAAGGAAAATGAATATAGTTTTTATTCCATCGCCGATATGCCGATATGTTATATCTGCACCTGCGCTCGCATGAAGCATTCCGCAAGCGGAATGTGAAGCGAAGCGCGCGCTCCCGATTTCGTGAGCCGAAGGCTCGCTTCATAGGGCGAAGCCCTGCTTCATTTTTCATGCGCCGACAGGCGCGCTTCATTTCCAAAACAAAAACGCACCCCTGTCGGGTGCGTTTTTGTTTTGGAGCGGATTACGGGGCTCGAACCCGCCACCTCCACCTTGGCAAGGTGGCGCTCTACCAAATGAGCTAAATCCGCAGATATTTGCTGTATTGATATTATATCAGCTTTTTTCGCATTTGTCAAGATATTTTCGCAAAAAAATCCAAAATGTATCGATATTTTTTTCGCATATCGAAAAATATTGAATGTATTGTTAAAATACGGCGGTGCTTATTGACAATCAGCGAAAAATGGTGTAAAATATATAATGTATAGATTTACGATCAAGGATGTATCGGCGCTCTGCCGAGAAGGAGCTGTAATGGCTTGGAATTATAAGAAACTCAAATATACAAAGGGTGCGGCAAGGATCTGTTTATCTCTGCTCTCCCTCACGATCGCGGCGGCATTTCTCTGCACTGCACCGTCGATCGCCGCGCCCGAGGTGCAAAAGATGCTGATCGCCTCCGAAAAGCTTGACATAATGGGAAGTCCCGACCTCTCGGGGGGTGCGATATCCTCGCTTTCCGGCGGCGAGGCGGTGAGCGTTTCGAAGCACTCGGACGGTGTCTACTGCGTCTACTCGGGCGGCTCGGTGATCGGCTACTGTTCGGCAAACGGTTTGGTCGGGATCGATTCGGTCATTTACAGATATGTTCCCTACAAATTGGAGACCGACGCATCGGGCAAGGTGCTCGTGAGCGATCTTGTCGATCTTGACTACTACATATACGAAACCGACAGCAGGCTCGTTAACGGCGGAGACGGTGTGACGCTTGTCCAGCGCGCGACGCTCGAAAAGCTTGAGGCGGCGGCAAGCAAGATCGACGGCAAGTACACACTGCGCATCGTTTCGGCATACGCGCCGTCCTCTGCCGATCCCGGGCTCGGCGTTCCGTCGAACACGGGTGCACTCATAACTCTGTCGGTCAGGCAGGGCGACATTGAATGGTCGCTTGCCGATCTTCCGCAGGTGGCGTCCGCGATGGTCGCCGCAGGATTTTCGATAGTCGACGGGGCTGACAACACCTTCTGCGACGACGGATACACCGCCTATCTCGGCGTTGACTACGATCTGTCGAACCTTCCGATATTTGTCTTAAGAGGCTGATGCCGCGAAAAGAGAGGTTAATATGACCGATAACATTGAAAAAAACGATAAAAACGAAGAAATAAACGACGAAGAAACAAACGACATCGATGGTCTTGACGACATATTAAGCGCGATTGCCGATCTTTCGGATGACGACGAGCCGCAAGGCGAGGGCGACGAGCCGCAAGGCGAGGACGACGAGAGTGAAGAGGTCGAAGAAGTCAAAGAGATCGAAAAGATCGAAAAGGTCGAAAAGCCCGAAAAGACCCACGATCATGAAAAGGTCGAGAAACGCTCAAAGAGCGATATCATATACAAGGTCGAGGATCTCGTGTCGCTTCGTTGTCCGCTGATCATAAAAAGGGCGACGATGACGCTCGACGGCGATGTTCCGGTACTCGATATCAAGCTCGAATATCCCGAGAATGCGACCGAGCGGCAATCGGTGCGGCAGATAGCGATACTTCTGCGCATAATCGACGAGGACGGTCAGCCCATCCCGACATCGGACGGGGGTGACTCGCTCGTTCGCGGAATTAAATTTGACGGTGACGGACTGTCGATCGGCGAATCGATCGAGCTTGACATCAGATCGACTCTTGCGCCGACTGACAAAGTACCGAGTGTCCCCGAGCTGTCGATAACCTCCGCCGTATTTGACGACGGCAGGGTGGTCGATTATCTGCACGGTGAATTTTTCGTCCGTCCCGCGCCGCCGACACCGCTCTCGAAGGTATTCAGATCCGAAACGGTAGGCGAAATAAAGGACAAATTCGGTCAAAGTGCCGAATATCTGCCCGAGGAGCTTTCGCCGATCGTCTGGAGATGCACCTGCGGCGAGATCTGTCAGGACGAGGTCTGTCCTGCCTGCTCGCTTGCTCGCACCGACGTCTTTGCCTATTTCGGCGACACTGCGACCATGCTGTCCCCGAACAAAAAGATAAAGAAGATCCTGCTCTACTCGCTGATCGGACTTGGCGCGCTTATTTTGATCGAGCTTTGCATATTCGGCATCATACTCGGCATCAGGAATGCGGCAAGCGACAATGATGTGACAACGACCCCTCCGGTGACAACGACGACGCCCGCGACCGTGGTCTCGGACGACCCGACCGAGCTCGCAAAAGCATACATGAAGCTCGGCAACTACCGTTCCGCGCTCGACATCGCAAAAGCAAGCTCGCTTTCCGAGGAATTTATAAAGTCAGTACTCACCGAGGCGGTGGACTTCCACGGCGCGAAGGGCGAATATGACGATGCGCTCTATTTTGCCGAGCAGATCGAGGGCTACGATCTCGTTCCGCTCTGCACCAAGGCGTATGACGCGGCACTTGTCTCGGGTGATTACGAGCGAGCATGGGAGCTTGCGACTAAGCTTGGCGATGACGCGAAAAAGAACGATGCCGCCGATAGTGCGATCGGTGCGGCGATACGCGAAAACGATTTTGACAAAGCAATGCAGTTGGCACTCGCAAGGCGCGCCGAGAAGGTCGACAGCGTGGCGACGGAGGCGATCAAATATTATTCAAATCTCGGCGATTTCGAGCGTGCGCTCACCTTTGCCGCAAAGGCAAGCGGAGCGGAGCGGCTTGCGGTCGAGATCAAGACGGATGCGGCAAAATATTATCTCTCGATCGGCGATTTTGACCGCGCGATCGTTTACGCCGAATCGGTCGGAGATGCCGATCTGATAAAGAACACGGTCGAGGGGCTGTCGATTGCGGCACTGAGAAAGAACATGCCTGCATATTTCTCATATCTTTCGGCGGACAAAAAGCGTGAGGCTCTGGCAGAGCGTGTCGCATACGGCAGGTATCTTGCCGTGATCCTCGAGGACGGTTCGGTAAGCTACGGCGCGGGGCAGTCCTACACCCCCGACGAGGGCGTGCAGGTAGTCTCGGTATCGGTCGGTGACGCGCACACGGTCATTCTCTTGTCAAACGGCAAGGTCATGGCGTTCGGCTCCGATCTGTACGGTCAATGCGATGTATCGGGCTGGAAGAACATTGTTGCGATCTCGGCAGGCGCAAATCACACTGTCGGGCTGACCGCCGACGGCAAGGTCGTCGCGGTCGGCAGAAACAATTCGGGGCAGACAGCCGTGTCCTCGATCAAATCGGCAGTCATGATCTCGGCAGGCGGCAGGCACACGCTTGCGCTGACCTCGAGCGGCAAAGTCATCGCCTGCGGAGACGACGGTGACGGGCAGTGCTCGACCGGATTTTGGACAGACATCCGCTCCATATCGGCAGGCGACATTCACAGTGTCGGACTGACCGCCGACGGCAAGGTCATCGCGGTCGGATGTGACCTCACGGGCAGATGCGATGTCGGCTCGCTCTCGGATATCGTTTCGATATCGGCAGGAAAAAGCACGACTGTCTGCGTAAGATCGGACGGCAGTGTTGTCGCTCTCGGCGGTGTCATCGGCAAAGGCGACATCGACACCTCGGGCATCGGCGATGTTGTCAGGGTATATGCAGGCGATTTCGGGTTTGTCGCGCAAAAATCGGACGGCAAGCTGATATCGGCAGGCTACGGTGCGCCCGATGTCTCGAGATACGACCGATAAGCCAAGGAAAACACAAAAAATGCAAATTGCAAACACGAAGAAGATAAACAAGATAAAAATGATAAAAAAAACGGTGCCGGTCATCATCCTCGCCATTTCATGTCTGCTCACCTCATGCAAAGCCCCGATCGCGGACGCACAAACGACCGCCTCGGACGCCACGGGTGCGACATCGCCCGCGACCGACACGGTCAACGCGACAGGCGAGAACGATCCGACGATCGGTTACAAGGCATGGCAGACCTTCCCCGACGAGATGCCGACACTGGAGATCCGCACGCAAGGCTCTCTTGCGATCACGTCAAAGACCGATTATCTTACCGCAAGCGTCTCTCTTGACGAGCCGCTCGGCAGATACGACTTTGATCGGCTTGCGGCAAAGATACGCTGCAGGGGGAACTGGTCGTATTACGGCACGGGCTTTGACAAAAAAGCGTACCGCCTGAAATTTGACAAAAAGATCAATCTTCTCGGCGCAGGCAGAGGGGCGGACAAGGATTGGGTGCTGCTTGCGAACTATGTTGACCACAGCCTCCTCCGCAACGCCTGCGGACTTGCGGCGGCGCGAGTTTTTGATAGTATCGACTATGTCTCGCCGTCCGCGTGGGTGCGGCTTATCATAAACGGCGAGGATCGCGGAGTCTATCAGCTCTGCGCGCAGAGCGAGATCGGCAAGTGGCGGATCGACATACGAGAAGATGCGCGCGAGCTTGACGGCAACTACCTGATCGAGCTTGACAGCCGTGCCGCAAAGCAGGGCAAAAAGGAAAATATTGAATATTTCACCTCGGGCGGACGGAGCTTTGTTATCAAGAACGACGAATATCACGAGGGTGCGGCTCTTTTCTTAAAGGACTATTTTAACCGCGCCTTTGCCGCGCTTAAAAGTGGCGATCGGTCGGTGATCGAGGAATATTTCGAGCTTGAGTCCTTTGCGCAGATGTATATACTTCAAGAATTTGTCAAAAATCCCGATGTCGGATGGTCATCGTTTTTCATTGTCAAGCACGCAGGCGGCAAGCTGAGCCTCACCTGCCCGTGGGATCTCGACCTCGCATTCGGCAACTATATCGCCTACAACTGCAGATATTCGTCGGGGCTGTTCGTCGGAAACGACGGATACGCCGATTCGGACAACGCAAATCCATTTTTCACATCGCTCTGCTCGCTTGATTTCTTTATGAGCGATTATGTCAGCGTCGCGTGGGATAAATACGGACAGGCGATGGTCGATGCCGCGCTTTGCGAGATGGATCGTGTGCTTGCCGCCTACAAGGACGAATTTTCGGCAAATTTCGACATTTGGAAGCTTCAAGGAACGAGCGTATATCCCTGCCCCGATTCAGTCGCGACCCTGCCCGATCTTGACAGCTCGATAGAGGCACTTAGGACATGGATCAACGAGCGGTCGGCATGGATGGAAAAATATTTCGCCAAATCAAGTAGTACATGACTTTATAACTGACCGATTGTAAAAATCGAATATATGAAATATCGGACATTAAAATTAAATAATCATGTCTGCTCCATCCTCGTAGGGCGGGAGCAAGCCCCCGCCCTACGAGGTTCATACGAACTTCATTGACCGATCGCCGACATTTTATTAAACCCAACATTTTCAATCGGCTGCAACCCCATAACTGAAAGGAAAAAACAACAAAACATGACAGTAAGAGAAGAGATCGACCGCCGCCGAACATTTGCGATCATATCGCACCCCGACGCGGGCAAAACAACACTTACCGAAAAATTTCTGCTTTACGGCGGAGCGATACAGACCGCCGGCTCGGTCAAGGGCAAGGCAAGCGACAAGCATGCGGTATCCGACTGGATGGAGCTTGAAAAGCAGAGAGGAATATCGGTCACCTCGTCGGTAATGCAGTTTTCGTACAACGGCTACTGCATAAACATTCTTGACACTCCCGGTCACCAGGACTTTTCGGAGGACACCTACCGAACACTGATGGCTGCCGACAGCGCGGTCATGGTCATCGACGCCGCAAAGGGCATCGAGCCGCAGACACGCAAGCTTTTCAAGGTCTGCGCAAGGCGCGGCATCCCGATCTTTACATTCATAAACAAGCTCGACCGCGAGGCGCGCGACCCGTTCGAGCTGCTCGACGAGCTTGAGACCGAGTTCGGCATCGGCACATATCCGATGAACTGGCCGATCTCCTGCGGTGCGTCCTTCAAGGGCGTATACGATCGCGAAAAAGAGGCGATCCTCACATTTGACAATTTTCACGGCGGCAGACAGCGTCTTGCGGCGATAGAGTGTCCGATATCCGACAGAGAAAAGCTCTCCGAACTTATCGGAGAGTCGCTTGCCGCAGAGCTTGTCGATCAGATCGAGCTTGTCGATGTCGCGGGCTACGAATTTGACCTCGAAAAGGTGCGCGCAGGCAAGCTCTCGCCGGTATTCTTCGGCTCGGCACTCAACAATTTCGGCATTGAGCCCTTCCTCGAGAGCTTTCTCAAAATGACCAGCCACCCACTGCCCCACATCGATGCGGCAAGCGGCAGATCGGTCGAGCCCTTTGACGAGGGATTTTCGGCATTCGTCTTCAAGATCCAAGCCAACATGAACAAGGCGCACCGCGACAGGATCGCGTTTATGCGGATCTGCTCGGGCAAATTCGAGCGCGGCAGGGAATATTTCCATGTTCAGGAGGGCAAGGAGATCAAGCTTTCACAGCCACAGCAGATGATGGCGCAGGAGAGAGAGGTCATAGACGAGGCATACGCAGGCGACATAATCGGCGTCTTCGATCCCGGCATCTTCTCGATCGGCGACACGGTCTGCGACAGATCGTCAAAGGTTCGTTTCTCGGGCATTCCGACATTTGCACCCGAGCATTTTGCCATTGTCGAGCAGATAGACTCGATGAAGCGCAAGCAGTTTGCCAAGGGAATGAATCAGATCGCCCAAGAGGGCGCGATACAGATGTTCACCTTCCCCGGTGCGGGCATGGAGCGTTTGGTTGTCGGAGTTGTCGGCGTCCTGCAATTTGACGTGCTGAAATTCCGCATGGACAGCGAATACGGCGTCGGATACAAGCAGGAAAGCCTCGCCCACAGCTATATACGCTATGTAAAGGCGACTCCGCGTCCGATATCCGAGTTAAATCTCATGTCAAACACACGCCACGTCCGCGATCTGCGCGGAAACGATCTGCTGATATTCGTCGGCGAATACGAGATCGACTGGGCACTCGATAAAAACCCGGGGCTCGAGCTATGCGAGTTCGGCAGTGAAGACGCGGAATGACAGACAGGTCGACGGCAGCACTTTGATCATCTCGGCAACAGATATGTTATAAATCGAACCGTCAAAGAGACGATTTTCAAAGGAGAAAACCATGCAGATCACCGCAAAGGAGCTTGACAAAAAAATCAAAAACGGCTTTTTGAGCGGCAGTTATCTGTTTTACGGCGACGAGCCATATCTCAAAGAGCACTATATCAAAAAGATGCGCGAGACCATCTGTCCCGACCCTGATTTCGAGGTGTTCAACCATGTGCGCATAGAGGACGGCGACATCGACCGATTTGCCGTTGAGCTGTCCGCCCCTGCGATGTTCGGCATGGGTCGGCTGATCGAGCTTCGCGGGGTGAACTTTTCAAAGATCGGCGCGGAAGCACTCGCAAGACTTTGCGACATGCTGTCCGAGGTCGAGGAGGGTGTCACGGCGCTGATCGACGCCGCCTCGGGAGAGCTTCCCGAGGGAACGGCAAAACGCCCGTCCGCAGAGCTTTCCGCGCTGACAAAGGCGGCAAATGTATTAAAATTCGAGCGGCAAACGCCCGCAAAGCTGGTCGCTTGGCTTGAGCGGCACTTTTATGCCGAGGGCATCAAAGCATCCGACGACATCTGCCGATACGTGATCGATCTTTGCTCGGCTGACATGTACATCCTCGCAAACGAGGTCGAAAAGCTGGCGGCATATTCAAAATCGATGGGTATCGCCGAGGTGAACAAGCAGACGGTCGATCTTGTCTGCTCCCCGAACAAGGTCTTCGGTGCGTTCGATTTCTCGAATGCGCTGATCTCGGGCGACAGGCGTGCCGCGTTCGCCGCATTTTCGGCAATGAAAAAAAGACGCGAGCCGCCCGAGAGGATACTCGCGACCATCTCCAAGATCTCGGGAGAGCTGCTTGCCGTAAGAACGCTCGCCGACAGCGGTGTGCCGCGCGAGAGGATCGGGCGCATACTCGGGATCGCCGATTATCCGCTCGGGCTTCGCATAAAGTCGGCGGCAAGATCGACCCCCGAAAAGCTCGCCGCATCCCTTCACGCGGTAAACGAGGTCGACAAAAAGCTCAAAACGACCGCCTCTGACGGATATCTGCTCATCGAACAGCTGATACTGTTCGGAAACTGAAAAAAAATGACAAAATTCGACAAAAAACCAAGGATCGACCATGTTATCATAGTCGAGGGCAAATATGACAAAATAAAGCTTGATTCGCTTTTTGATGCCGACATCGTCACGACCGACGGATTCGGGATATTTTCGGACAACGAAAAGCAGGCGTACATAAAAAAGCTTGCCGAAAGCAGAATGATCCTGACCGCCACCGACTCGGACGGCGCAGGGCTGGTCATCCGCGGATTTCTCAGCGGACTGATACCGAAAGGCAGGGTCGAGCACGTCCTCATCCCACCCATATCGGGCAAGGAGCGGCGAAAGAGCACCCCTTCCAAAGAAGGTACGCTCGGGCTTGAGGGGATAGCTGCCGACACGATCAGAGCCTTGTTTGCTCCCTACATCCCGGGCGCGGCAAAGATCGCGGTTGACCCGATATCAAATGTCGATCTTTATGAGGACGGACTGATCGGGGCTGATCGAGCATGCGAGAGACGGCGAGAGCTCGAGGTCGAGCTTCATCTGCCGACAAATCTGTCGACATCGTCGCTGATCAAGGCGATCAACAGCCTCGGCGGACGCGAGATCTACGAGAACGCCCTGCGACACATCAAAGCAAGAAGATCGTAACAGTTTACTATATATAAATAAAAAGGAAGAAAACCATCATGAAATGTCCATCGTGCGGATACACCGAGAGCCGCGTCATCGACTCGCGACCCGACGACACGTCCATCCGCCGCCGCCGTGAATGCCTCGGCTGCAAATTCAGATTTACCACATTCGAGACCGTCGAGGTTCTGCCACTGCTCGTTCGCAAGAAGGACGGCTCGACAGAGGTGTTCGATCGCAACAAGATAATGAGCGGTCTGATAAAATCGACCTACAAACGACCGGTCTCGCCCGAACAGCTCGAAGAACTCGTCAAATCGATCGAGAGCGAGCTCGTCAACTCGATGAAGACCGAAATATCCTCAAGCGACATCGGCTCGATGGTCATGGACAGACTCGAAGCACTCGACGAGGTCTCCTACGTCCGTTTTGCCTCGGTCTATCGCGAGTTCAAGGATATCGACACGTTCCTGCAAGCAATCAACCAGCTCCGCCGTGAGCAGAAATAGCGGTGTGGATGTAAACAGAAGGGTGCAGAAATAAATTTTGCCAAAGTCTCCCTTTTTGGGGAAACGACGATCAATTCGACCGCCCGAACGCATCTCCGTAGGGCGGGGGCTTGCTCCCGCCGCTCTTTGATTATCGTTGTACGATATATCGATGAAATTACAACAAAATTTTGCCAAGGTCTCCCTTCCAAAGGGACACCGGCGTTGCTTCTTCGTAATATCGTCGAGATATTACAAATAAAATCCATTTTCGCCCGAATGGGCGAAAATGTTCCTCACTTCTTACCTCTTACATCTTACCTCTTACCTCAACTCCCTTGCCTGTGGAAAGCCCCTTGTGGATAACATTTATCGATATGCGACATCTGTCCCGACTTTTCCACAGCTTTTTTGAAAAAACAAGCTTATTTCGCGAGTTTTCCACATAATCCACAGCTTTTTCCACATTTTACTAACTTATGCATGCTTTTGCATACTGAAGTTATTCACAGTTTCCACAGACTTTTCCACAATTTCGCGAGATTTTTCAACAAAACAGAGATTTTGCGACAAAATCGCAAGTTTATTAAATCAAGGAGAACCTTCAATGAAAAACAAATCGTTGCGCAAATACGCTCTTCCGATCATCCTCGCTCTGACACTTATCGCCACGGGCATACAGACATTTTTGCTTGTGGGCTATTACGACAAGGGCGCATCCCTTTACAAGCATTCGGTGCCCGACGCGCTCCAAACGGTGACTTGGGTGTTGTTTGCCTTGACCCTCATCCTCTCGATCGCGCTTGCGATGACCATCAAATCGGGACGCAACGTCCAGCCAAAGCTCGTCTCGCCGATCGCGTGGGCAGGCGCGTCGATTCTTGTCCCATCGCTGATCGCTTTCTGCGTATTCTCGCTTTTCGTAAATATTCCGGGCGACCGCGTCCCTGCGCTGATCTCCGAAGTGTCGGAGAGCTCGGGACAAATACGCTCGATGGTTTTCGCCACATATCTTGCGAAATACGGTGCATATCTTGCTATTCTTGCCGCTGTTTTCCCTGCTGTCATGCTGATAACAAACAAAGCAAACCCGATATCCGCGATCTTCACATCGGTCTGGGCAATGACGGTCGCTCTGCGTTCCTATTTCGACATTGACACCCCGATGAACGACCCCCTGCGCCTTCTCCGCATCGTCGGATTTGCCGGTGCGGTACTTGCCTACTGCCTCGAAACGCGCGGCGGTCTTCGCAGACTCACCGACAGGCTTGCCGTCATCCTCGGCTCGATAGCATTTTTCGCAACCACCGTCGCGTCGGTCCCGACGATCATCTGCTGTGTGACCAACAAGATGCTTCAAACCGATCTGTTCGGTGCGCTCGCCCTGCTCGGCACATCGTTCATAACCCTTGACCGCATCGTCGCCGTGTCGCGTGCAAAACGCCATCGCGTCCACTCGCATGACGCTCGAAAAGAGCCTGCCGAGACGACCGCGACGGTCGAGGCAAACCGCGAAAATGAGGCTGACGAGACTCCAAAAGAGGACGGAACGGCTCAGTGAACGGACAATATTCGGTGCTTGCGCCCTTCTACGACAAATTCAACGAATCATCCTTCGATTACGACAGATACGCCGACATGTTCGAGCACCTTCTCGGGCAAAACGGCGTGCAAAAGGGTGCGCTCCTGCTCGATCTCGCCTGCGGAACAGGCAAAATGACGATCCGCATGCTCGAGCGCGGATTTGACACGATCGGCGTCGATCTCTCCCCCGAGATGCTCGGCGTTTGCAGGGATGCCTGCGCCGAGCGAGGGTACAGTCCGCTGCTTCTCTGCCAGGACATGTGCTCGCTCGATCTTTACGGAACGGTCGAGGGGGCGATCTGCGCACTCGATTCGGTCAACTATTTAACCGAGGACGGCGAGCTTGAGCACTTTTTCAAAAATCTGAAAAACTTCATCTCCCCGGGCGGCATATTTTTGTTCGATGTCAATACAAAGCGAAAATTTTCGGAAGTCTACGCCGAAAACTGCTACACATATGACGATGACGGCGCTTTTTGTATCTGGCAGAACGGATTTGACGAAAAAACTATGCTCTGCGATTTCGACCTCACATTCTTCGTCAAAGAAAAGGGCGGACTCTATCGCCGACTCGAGGAGCATCAGCGCGAACGATCTTACACAAAAGAGGAACTTTACGCGGCGGCACGACTTGGCAACTTCGAGCCTGTCGCGGACTTTGCCGACACAGATCTTACACCGTCGGACGGCAGTGAGATGCGAACATACCACCTCTTCCGACGGATATAATTCCCCGCTTTTCGAAAGGATTCCCCGAAAATGTTTACAAACGGACTTGTTTCGGTCTCTTTCCGCGCAAATACGCCAAAGGAGATCTGCCGCGCCGCATCGAATGTGGGACTTTACCTGATAGAATGGGGGAGCGACGTCCACGCAAGAGTTGATGACAAGCCTCGCCTTGCCGAGATTGCGGCTCTCCAAAGCGAGCACGGCATCGCCTGCTCCTCATACGGCAGCTATTTCAGGCTCGGGACCGATAGCATCGACGCCCTGAAGGGCTATATCGATGCCGCGCACATTCTTGGCACGAGTGTCATAAGGGTCTGGTGCGGTGACCGATCGTGCAACAAATACAACGAGCGCGAGCGTGATGCACTCATCTCCGACTGCATCGCCGCCGCAGAGATCGCAAAGGGTGAGGGTGTCACGCTCTGCACCGAGTGCCACCAAAACAGCTTCACCGAGACAAAGGACGGTCTGCTTGATCTGACCGGCAGCGTGAACTCCCCCTCGTTTTTGACCTATTGGCAGCCAAATCAGTTCAGAAGTGTGGAGGAAAATCTCGAATACGCAAAGCTTGCCGCACCCTACACCGTCAAAATTCACGTTTTCAATTGGAAGGGCGAGGATCGCCTGCCGCTTGACGGCGCGATAGAGACATGGCAAAGCTATCTTGCGTGCTTTGACGGCAGTCAGGATCTCCTGCTCGAATTTATGCCGCACGGAACGCTTGCCGAACTGCCCCGCGAGGCGCGCGCACTTCGGACGATATGCGAAAAATTCACGATCGGAGGGTCAATGTAATATGAGATCGATCTTTTTATGTGAAAATCGTGCAAATGTCGACCGCGTCTTTGCGACCGATGTACGCGAGCATCTTTGTGAGCTTGTCGGGCTTGAAAAGGATGTTGTCTATTCGACCGCCGATCTGATCGCCAACCCGGACAAATTCGTGGATGTCGAAATAATTTTTTCCACATGGGGCATGCCGACGCTCGACGAGGGTCAAATAGCGAAAATTTTTCCCTCTCTTAGGGCAGTATTCTATGCCGCAGGGACGGTGCATGCATTCGCGCGTCCCTTCTTGGCGCGCGGTGTCAAGATCTTCTCGGCATGGGCGGCAAACGCACTCCCTGTCGCCGAGTACACACTCGCGCAGATCCTGCTTGCAAACAAAGGCTTTTTCACCTCATGCGCCACCCTCTCCACAAGCGGCGATTACCGCGCGGCACAGGAGATAAAGTCGAATTATCGCGGCAACTTCGGTGCTAACATCGGCATCATCGGCGCAGGTATGATCGGCTCGCTCGTTGTCTCGATGCTGAGAGAGCATAACCTTCACGCAAAGGTGTTCGACCCCTTCCTCCCCGATGATCGGGCGAGGGAAATGGGCGTCACGAAATGCTCGCTCGATGAGCTGTTTTCGACCTGCACCGTCGTGTCGAACCATCTTGCCAATAACGAGCAGACAAAGGGCATGCTTTGCTACAAGCATTTTGCGTCGATGCCTCCGTATGCGACCTTCATCAACACGGGCAGAGGCGCACAGGTCGTCGAGGACGATCTTGTTCGCGCACTCGTCGAACGACCCGACCTGACCGCTCTCCTCGATGTCACCTATCCAGAGCCGCCAAGGAGCGATCACCCCTTCTTTGAGCTGAAAAACTGCTTTTTGACCCCCCACATCGCCGGCAGTATCGGCGACGAGGTCCACCGCATGGCAGAATATATGGCAGACGAGTGCCAAAAATTCATCTCGGGCGACAGAACCAACTACGAAGTCACCGAAAAAATGCTCAAAACCATGGCATAAGGGATAAATGCACCTATATCAAATAAAAATTCATTTTCGCCCGGATGGGCGAAAATGTTCCTCACCTCTTCCCTCTTCACTATTACCTCTTACCTCAAAAAAGTCCCCGATCGACACCGTTACGGCATCGATCGGGGGATGGAAGGAAAAAAACACACAAATTTGTTTGATCAATCTCTTTCGATCGGCTGTTCGTCCTCGACAGGCTCGACTGCCGCATCTTCAATGGCACGATCGTATGCATCGAGAACCGCCGATTCAAGCATTCCGCGGAAGGCGGCGTTGATCGGATGCGCGACATCACGGAATGTACCGTCGGCATTTTTCTTGGTCGGCATTACAATGAAGTAATGCTCCTTTGCGTAAATTACCTTGATGTCGTGAAGTGCAAATTCGTTGTCAAAGGTGACGGATACTACCGCCTTCATCGGGCCGTCGTCAAACAGCTTTCTGACCTTGATATCTGTTATTTTCATCTTGTTGGTTCTCCTTTTGAGACTTTCTGTGTAGGTCTGATGTTCGTCTCACCGATTTTTATTATAAATCAGTTTTTTTACGGCAGTGGGACGAAATTGCAAATCTTCTTTTAATAAAATTAAAAAAAACTGACATACCGCTTTTTCGATAAAATTCGCAAAAAATCTCTAACTATATCATAATTTATGTTCATTTTTGGTATTAGTCATGAAAGGAATTTGTTATGGAAAATCAAGACAACCGCAAACAAATGATAAGTACCGTCCTCGGATGTGCCGAGACGATCCACTTCGCAGGAATAGGCGGCATATCCATGTCCTCGCTCGCCCTTTGGGCAAGAACCGCCGGCTATAAGGTCACGGGATCGGACAGTACCTCCTCCGAACGCACCCAAATGCTCATCGGCGAGGGCATACCGGTCAAGATCGGTCATAACGCCGACAATATCGCCTCCGCCGACGTCGTTGTCTACTCGGTCGCACTGCCCTCAGATAATCCCGAGCTCGCCTTTGCAAAATATCGCGGCATCCCCTGCCTCACCCGCGCCGAATTTCTCGGATATATGATGTCCTTCTATAAGGCGCGTATCGGCGTCTCGGGCACGCACGGCAAATCGACCACGACCGCGATGATCTCGAGCATCTTCCTGCTTGCGGGCGCAGACCCCACCGTCGAGTGCGGCGCGGTCATCCCCTCGATCAAGGGCGCATCTCGCGTCGGCGGCGATCGCGGCATATTAATCTATGAGGCATGCGAGTATCGCGACTCCTTCCTCTCCTTCTCCCCGACAGACGCCGTCATAACCAATATCGAGTACGATCACACCGACTACTTCCCCGATATCGACGCCGTCGTCGCATCATTTGCAAAATCGATCGCCGGCGCGGATACGCTCTACCTGAATGTCGATAACGAGCACGCACTCAAAGCCGCACAGGGCTACGGCGGCGAGATCGTCACCATCTCGACCAAGGGCAAGACCGCCGAATTTGGCATCAGCGGACTTAAATTCACAAAGGGTAAGCCGAAATTTACGATCACACACTACGGTAAACCGATCGTCAAGATCGATCTGCCCATGATCGGCGAGTTCAATGTCGCAAACGCCCTCTGCGCCGCCGCAGTCGCGTATAAATACAATATCCCCCCGTCGATCATTTCCTCCGCACTTTCGTCATTCTGCGGTGTCGAACGCAGATTCGAGTTTAAGGGCGAGTTCGGCGGCATCGAGATCTACGACGATTACGCACACCATCCCGATGAGATAAGTGCCACCCTTTCCACCATGCCCTCGCTCGGCTATGATAATATTTGGTTGGTCTTCCAGCCGCATACCTATTCGCGTACCAAGGATCTCTGGAAGGGCTTCGTCGAGGTCTTCAAAAAGGCAAAATCGCAGGGGATCAACGTCATCCTCGCCGATATCTATGCCGCACGCGAAAAACCCGTCGCCAAAATAAGATCCGACCTCCTCGCTGCCGCATGCGACGCAAAATATGTCGGCGATTTCGATAATATCGCCGCCTATATCAAAACAAACGCCAAACGCGGCGATCTCGTAGTCACCATGGGCGCAGGCGAGGCGAATAAAGTGGGGAATATTTTGCTGGGAAAATAAGGTAGATACAAGATACAAGATATTTGTGCGGGGAAGATCTTGATATTCACCTGCCGAGATGAGGTTTGGTACGGGGAACATGCTTCTTTTGCGGGCGGAGCATGATATATCGGTTATCCAAACACACACCTCCCGGGGAAACGATGATTAATTCGACCGCCAAAACAAACAATTACCTATCCCCGTAGGGCGGGGGCGCTGCGAAAAAAGTTCGCGGTGCTCCCGCCGTTCTTTAACGGTTCGATCTATAGTAAGACGGCGAGATTACAAAGAGATTTCGCCGATATATCATGCACCGATCATCCAAGAGGCGGCGGGAGCACCGCGAACAAGTTCGCGGCGCCCCGCCATACAGACGGTCTTGATATTGGCGGTCGATTTATTACAAATCAGAACGTCAAAAAGCAATTTACAAAAGCACGAATTAATCATCCCTCCCCCAAAGGAAACCCTTGGCAAAAATCTCCCTTTCATCTTCCCTCAACATCTCCCTCCAAAATTTATTATTTCTTCACAGGTTCGCTATATTTTTTGGCGAAATTTCTGATATAATATCGTCAAAGAAATTGATTTTGATAGGAACCTGCTTATGCTTGATTTTTTTGCCGCACTTAGTACTACCGAAATGGTCGTTTGGTCGATCTTTCTCGGTATCTTGATCGGAGCTTGCTCCATCTTCTATAATAAGCGGCTGGTCGGCGCGTTCGTTCGCAGTCTGATCGCAAATTCCGCATCCGACCCCGACAGCGCAAAGACCCTCGAGGAACTCGGATTCGAGAAAAATATCTTCGTCCGCCACGCCCTGCGCGACGGATCTGTCCTTCGTAAGATGGTCTGGGAGGCAAACGATAACTATACCGCCGATGCCTCGGGATTGCGCTTCTCCGCGCGTACCCAAAAAATGGATATAAACACCGCAAGATTCTATATCGATGAGGAAAATCGCGTCAAAGCCGATCTTCGCTACTCGGCAAAGGGCACCGACGTCATCACACTTATCATCGCAGTCGTCGTCTTCTTCGTCACCGCGTATGCACTCCTTCTGTTTATCCCCTATATCACCGACCTCTTCGGCTCGATCGGTAAATGATCGACATTTTAGGAGAAAACCATGGCTAAAAGAAAAAAACCTTCCTTTGCTAAATTCGTACTCTTGGTACTCTTTACCTCGGCAGTCCTCGTCGCGGCTCTCTTTTGCGCCCTTTGGTTCTCGCGCCTTCGCTTCGTCAACTTCTTCACCGATGAACACGGCAGTGCTCGCTTTGTCGGTAAGGTCAACGGCGACGGCATCCCCGAGAGCGGTAAGGTCTTCTATTCGGACGGCAGCTCGGCTGACCTCTCCCCCGAGGGCGAGTCGGTCACCTTCTCGGACGGCTCGACCGAAAAGGGCAAAATGATGCGCCTTGAGTATTCGGACGGCAGACTCTATGTCGGCGAGCTCTCCGCTCTCCTCCCCGATGGTAAGGGCTCGATGAAATTTGCGGGCGGCGACCTCTATGAGGGCGATTTCGTCTGCGGCGAGCTCTCGGGTAAGGGTATATATTATTATGAAAACGGCGATACCTACGCGGGCGATTTCTCGGGCGGCGTCAAAAACGGCATGGGCACATATAAGTGGGCTGTCGATAAAAACAGCTTCGATGTCTACATCGGCGAGTTCAAGGCAGACCTGCGCGACGGAATGGGCACATATACCTACGCCGACGGCACCACCTATGTCGGAGAGTTCAGAGCAGACGCCAAAAACGGTAAGGGTAAGCTCACCTTCCCCGACGGCGAATATTATGAGGGCGACTTCAAAAACGATATGCGCAGCGGTAAGGGTAAATATGTCTTCGCCTCGGGCGATACCTATGAGGGCGATTTTTACCTGAATACCATCACCGGCTACGGCACCTACCACTGGTCAAGCGGCAACCGCCCCGATTATACCGGATATTTCGAAAATAATACAATAGTCCCCGCGGATGAACCATGATCGATCATATGGATCGGTCATGGTTCTTTCAATTAGGAATGAGGAATTAGGAATTAGGAATTGGCGGGGATTGGTTGTTACGATAACCGATATATAATATATCGACCGATGCAGAAACACCTTTTGCCAAGGGCTCCTTCCGGGATGAGAGCACCGCAAACAAGTTTGCGGCGCCCCGCCCTACAGGGATACCTTTATTCGACGGTCGATTTAATCATCGCCTCCCCAAATGTAGGCACCGGCGTTGCTTCTTTGCAATATCGCACCATATAACCTATCGCCCGCCAAATAAACATGCTTATCAAACCCCATCTCGGCAGGTGAATATCAAGGTCTTCGCCGCACAAATATCTTGTATCTTGTATCTCGTATCTTGTATCTCAATTGTTACTTCACGATTAAACTCGCCCAAATTTGCACAATCATATCCGCAAAAAACGCTGCCTTTTTGTGCCTGTCAACAAATTCTTCGTCATTTTGCACAAAATGTGAAAAACCTATTGAAAAAAATCAAAAAATATAGTATAATAGCACCGTAAGACAATCCGAATCGAGAAACGGATTGAAAAATCTAAAATGTGAAAGGAAAAAAACACATGAAAAGAATTATTTCTCTCATCCTCGCGATCATGATGATCGCATCGTTTGCAGTTCTTTCGGTTTCTGCTGACGAGATTAAGACCATCGATGCTACCGGCGGCGCAGCAGGCGAAAACAAGACCGGTCTCGTTGCTACTGTTACCAAGAAGTACTTCGCAGTTTCCTACACTATGGTTGCTGCATCTGCTGCAGGCGCAAAGAACGATAACGGCTGCTGCGGTCTTTACTTCAACGATATCGATGACAACTGCATCTTCATCCCCTACGAAGAAGCTGGCACCGACACACAGCGCGGTCTCGGCATCTGGGGCGGTCCGAAGGTAGTTTACGGTAAGTGGTGGGGCACACCTGATTTCGGTGCAGCTGCTAACAATTCCATCGCTGACTATGCAGACAAAGAAGTAACCATCCTCGTTCTCGGCGAAGTAGCTGACGGCAATGTAACCGTTACCTGCTACATCAACGGCAATAAGGTTACCGTTTGGGGTGATCAGGAGTCCGCTACCGCTGCATTCAACGGAAAGATCCAGTGGGCTACCAAGCTCTCAGACCACAAGGCTACCGTTAAGTTCACCGAGTCCGATACAGCTCTTGACAAGACCGTATTCGATCAGGCTCCCGTAACTCCCGATCAGCCCGACGAGCCCGTAGCACCGAAGACCGGTGAGGCTACCGCTATCGTAGCTCTCGTTTCCGTTCTCGCACTCGCAGGCGTAGTTGTCGCTTCCAAGAAGAGAGCATAATTGTTCAAAAATATCCTCACCGCAAGGTGAGGATATTTTTTTAGGTAATAGGTAATAGTGAAGAGGTAAGAAGTGCGGAACATTTTCGCCCAAGGGCGAAAATGGATTTTTATTTTGTAGAATAAGGCGACATCATCTTCGGCGGCGGGGTATGATGTGTCGACGATATCACAAAGAAGTCACGCCAGTGCCTCCCTCCGGGGAAACGATGATTAATTCGGATCGGTTGACGAACACTCGACCTCGGTAGGGCGGGGGCGCTGCGAAAAAAGTTCGCGGTGCTCCCGCCGTTTATCGGTTCGATTTTTTATAAATCTATAGCCGATACAATCAATTTTCCACCGGTCTTTATTTTGGCGGTCGATTTATTATAAATCAAACCACCAAAAGGGCAATTTGCAAAAACACGATTTAATCATCCTTTCCCCACACATCCCCTTTCCCTAATGTTTCTCCATTTTCCTGTTTTCTGCAAATTTTTTTCGGTTTTTTTCATTTTTTTCGAAAAACCTCTTGCAATCGCACCGAATTTGTGCTATAATACACCATTGTAAAAAATATCTCACCACCGTCACAAGGAGGATCTTATTATGGCGATCACAAACAAATATCTGCAAAACGTACTCGAAACCGTCAAGACTCGCGACGCGGGCGAGCCCGAATTTATTCAGGCTGTCACCGAAGTGCTCGAATCGCTCGAGCCTGTTGTCAACGCGCGCCCCGAGCTTGAGAAAAACGGCATAATCGAGCGAATTGTCGAGCCCGAACGCTTCATTCAATTCCGCGTTCCGTGGGTCGATGACAACGGCAAAGTCCATGTCAACCGCGGCTACCGCGTGCAGTTCAACTCTGCCATAGGTCCTTACAAGGGCGGTCTGCGTCTGCATCCGTCGGTCAACACATCGGTCATCAAATTCCTCGGCTTTGAGCAGTGCTTCAAGAACTCGCTGACCACCCTCCCCATGGGCGGAGGCAAGGGCGGCTCTGATTTTGACCCGAAGGGCAAGTCGGACATGGAGATCATGCGCTTCTGTCAATCCTTCATGACCGAGCTTTACCGCCACATCGGTCCCGACACCGACGTCCCCGCAGGTGACATTGGCGTCGGCGCACGCGAGATCGGCTACCTGTTCGGGCAATACAAGAAGATCGTCAACGAATTCACCGGCGTTTTGACCGGCAAAGGCATCGCGTGGGGCGGTTCGCTCGCGCGCACACAGGCTACCGGCTACGGTCTGCTCTACTTCACCGAGGAGATGCTCTCCTGCATGAAGGGCGACAGCGTCAAGGGCAAGACGATCGTCATCTCGGGCTCGGGCAATGTCGCGATCTACGCCGCCGAAAAGGCGACCGAGCTTGGCGGCAAGGTTGTCGCACTCTCCGACTCGAACGGATTTGTGCACGATCCCGACGGCATCAAGCTTGATGTTGTCAAGCAGATCAAAGAGGTCGAGCGTGGACGCATCAGCGAGTATGCAAAGCGTGTGCCGACCGCTGTATACACCGATGGTTGTCGCGGCATTTGGGGCATCAAGTGCGACATCGCGCTCCCCTGTGCAACGCAGAACGAGCTTGATCTCGACTCGGCAAAGAAGCTGATCGCAAACGGCGTCATGGCGGTTGCCGAGGGTGCAAACATGCCCTCGACCCCCGAGGCTATCGAGGCATTCATGAATGCGGGCGTGCTCTTTGCCCCTGCAAAGGCATCGAACGCAGGCGGCGTTGCGACATCCGGACTTGAGATGAGCCAGAACTCGATCCGCTACTCATGGACATTTGCCGAGGTTGACGAAAAGCTCCACGGCATCATGTGCGGCATTTTCCACGCGTGCGACGATGCATCGAAGAAATACGGACTCGAGGGCAACCTTGTCGCGGGCGCAAACATAGCAGGCTTTGAAAAAATAGCCGCCGCCATGCTCGCACAGGGAGTTTGAGGAATTAGAAATTAGGAATTGGGAATGAGAAATTGGCGGAATTTGATCGCTCAGCGACAAATCGCCCTATGATCTTCATGGCAATGTTGCACAAATTCTGATCTGTTGTTGCAGTTTATTTATACATGTATCCAAAATGTTCGTCAAAATGCACAATATGTCAAAAAAACTATTGCAATGTTGGCAAAAATGTGATATAATGCAAAAGTAAACAGGTGATTGAGGGTCGCCTGAACAAAAAAACATATTTTTGAAAGGAAAGATATCATGAAAAAGATTATATCTCTTCTCCTTGCGATCATGATGATCGCAGCATTGGCAGTCAGCGTATCTGCTGACCCGTACGATGAGGTTCAGATCGAGGGACTTCCCGAGGGCGTTGAGGGCTACGATGTCGAAGGCGCTTCCAGCGAGATGTATGCAGAGCTCTTCGAGGTTACCAAGAGGTACTTCGTTGCATCCTTCACATTCCCGCTTGCTGAAAAAGCAGGTACTACAGCAGACAACGGCTGTATCGGTCTTACCATCGGCGACGAGAACTATCAGTGTCTCTATGTTGCACACGACATCCAGTATCCGGACGAGAACATGAGAGGTCCCGGATTTGAGCCCAACGATATGAGAGCTCAGCTTCGTGTTGGTCAGTGGTGGGGCACCTCTGCTTTCGGCGCATACCAGATAAACTACATCGACGGTCAGGATGGCTCTATCGGCGAAGAATCTTTCGTTGGTCAGGACATTACCATCTATGTTGAGGGCAAAGTCGAGCTCGAAGACGAGTCTACCGGCGCTTGGATGGTCACCATGAAGGCATGGATCAACGACACTCCCCTCGTACTTAACGGCGGCGAGATGGAAGTTACCGCTTACGATTTCGATAATAACCCCTACGTTGGCTACGGCTGTAAGCTCACCGGAGTTACCGCTCAGATCAAGTTCGCTCAGTCGAACAAAGAGATCGACAGATCCGTCCTCGTAAACGGCGTTCCGGATGACACCGGATTCCCCGGAATCGACGGCAACGAGCCCGCAGTTACCACCGGTACTACTGGCGGCGATGACGAGCCTGCAACCACCACCGGCGACAACGGCGGCAACAACACTGCAACCACCACCGGCGACAACGGCAACAACAATGTCACCACCGATGACAAGGGTACCACCAACACTCCCGATACAACAAAGGGAGATAACACCCAGACCGACAACAAAGAAGAGGACTCCTCCAACCTCGGTCTTATCATCGGCATTGCAGCAGCAGCAGTTGTAGTAATTGCAGTTGTAGTAGTTGTCATCGTTAAGAAAAAGAAATAATTAAACTATAAAATACCTCAAAAACAACCCCGCCACCCGGCGGGGTTGTTTTTTGGTGTTATTGGGGTGGGCGGTTGGGGGTATGATATATCGACCGCTAAAAAGTTCGCTTAGATATTACCCGTAGGGCGGGGGCGCTGCGAAAAAAGTTCGCGGTGATCTCGCCGTTTATCGGTTCGATCTATAGTAAAACGGTGAGATTACAAAGAGATTACGCCGATATATCATACGCTGATCATCAAAGAGGCGGCGGGGGCGCTGCGAACAAGTTCGCGGCGCCCCGCCCTACAGACGGTCTTTATTTTGGCAGTCGATTTATTATAAATCGACC
>CAZMPO010000015.1:0-49254 GCA_964568425.1 uncultured Lachnospiraceae bacterium
CTATGGATATTCTTTTTTGAAAACTTAATGTTGCAACTTCATTTTACAATCTGCACAGAGTTAATTTTTTCATCGACAAACTTATCCCTAAGAGTGTCATATTTGCTCACGTTATAGCCGTTATATCCAACAATAGTACCTGATTTGTCAATATACACGGTCATATTTTCATCTGTTTTGTGCCCACCGGTTAATCTTGTGTAATTAATCACGTGAGAGAACAATCCGGAAGTGTCCGACTTTACCGTGACAATGTTAAACTCAGAATGAACATCAGCACCAACCAGAGAAACAATGAATGCATCTGCAAAAGATTTAGCTGCTTCATCAGTGAGTTCCGCCACACTATCGTTGTCGCTACTACCATTGTAATAATAGCATATCAAATCCGTGCCATGTAAAACACCTATTTCTACATCTTCGGTTTTGTATATGTCGTATACGCTGTAGTGCTTTCCAAGCTCTTTAGATAAATTGTTTTTGTATGAGCATTCGCTATATGAGTATTCTAGGTCTTGGTTGCCTATGGGATTTTTCAATGCGTACTTATCCAAATCATCCAGTACTTCTCTCGATGCTGAACAACACACCCCATATTGTTCTGCGTCTTTGAATTCACCTTTAAGCTTATCAGAAGTATTTTCAGACATAACAATTAAAAAGATGGGCTCGTTGTTTTGATCATTTTCGTTGTTAGGATTTGATACATCCAAATCATCCGTGGTAAGGTCACTACCTCGCGGTATATTTGCACTATGTGCGCACGATACCAAAGAAAAGACAAGTAAAAGCATCAGAATGAAAAAAACAACGTGGTTGATTTTCATAGCATGTAGCTCCTTTCGTTATAGCATGGATTTTCAATCAAGATATTGAAGAAAATCCCCTACGTAATACAGTGGGTATGACCCACTTTCGCTCGATACATTACCGGCTTTGATAACACCTTTCTGTACACAAGTGTAAATATTACTCTGACTTGTCGATAGCTCCGTTAGGAATCCATTAAGAATTGTATTTTCTCCGAATGCGCCATCGTATGTGACAGCATCTCCGACCTTACTGCCGACCGTCGGTGCGGTAGTTTGCGGAATGAGTTTGACTGTATGATCGGAATATTCAAGTTCAATACCGCTCGTTGGCAGATCGGGCATGAAAGCGCCGATATCATTGGCGGCTGTTTTGTAACCGCCGATAACATTGATCAGTGAAAGGTCTTTTTCGCGAACATTTCCGTCAACGTCAACATATTTGACATTTTCATCCATAACATAAACGGTACGCGTTCCGTCGTTGCTTTGAAAGACGTATGTGTTTGCTTCTTCAAGATCTTCCGGGCGAAATAGATGCTTTTGGGCTTGATCCGAATCTTCATCAATAAATGACGGCAATGGGGCCTCATCTGTCGAGACGTCGTCTGTAATGTCGACAAATGCTTCCGATGCGTTCGACAGAGAAAGGTCGTTATGCTCTGCGGCAAGGGTCGATATACCGCTGCACGGCAACAGCAAGCAAAGCACGATCAGCAGCGAAAGTGCTCTTACATATGTTTCTTCATTTCAGTCTCTCCTTTTTGTTACCATTCGATCGGCTTTGTGTATAAATAATCAAATTGATCAAATTAAAAGTAACATCAGCGAGCAGACAGCGAGCCGATCCGCGATCTACTCGCGGTGACTGATGATTTGAAGATCAAACCTCTCTTGTACAAGAAAAGAGGAATCAAACTTAAAATCTGACACGATACTCCTCCTTCGGCGATCCTTCGCCTTTTCATTTACAGTATAATAAATGAGCATTTACTTGTCAATAGATGATTTGTAATCATTTAATAAAAAGAGGCAGTCGCAAATGCACATAAAGTGCACTTGTGACTGCCTTTTGTTACAGATTACATATCATTCTTCGTCAAATCCGCGGAGGCCTGCGACCTCCGTGACGGGGAGCGAGAAGGATATCGCGCAGGCGTCGGTCGATGTGCCGGCATTCTGATTTATGGCGTTCATGATCGCCGATTTTTTCTTTTCGGACGATACGATATAGATTATGTCCTTTTCCTCGGCAAGCGAAACGCCAAGGAATTTTTCGGCGCGCGTCCTGCCCGTGCCTTTTGCGTGGAAGACTGTTCCGCCCGCCGCGCCTGCCGACCGTGCGGCATCCATGACCATATCGGAGTAGCCCTCATTGACGATGACTACTATAAGCTCGTTATCAAATTTCATTTCGGGTCTCCCTCCTTGCGGCTCTTTGCCGTCTGTCAGATATGCAAGCGTCTTTTGTCCGCCGACGCTTTTGATCGGTATTGCGGCGATTATTCCGTTGCCCGGTATGTCGACAAACATCTTTTGCTTTGCGGTCTTTATGATCGCGCGCATCTGTTCCCTGTCGGCAACGGTTGAAACTACCTCTTTCTCACGCGCTTGAAGATCGTAGAGTGAAAGATGCTCGCTCGTTGCCGTTCCTTTGCCGAGATTGTTCATGACAAAGGGCATCTCAAGCTCGCCGCATATATTGACCAGCTCATGCGAGCGATCTCTGTCGGTTATTCCTATTACATAATACAGCTCCATGTCACGCCTCCTCCCAAAGTTCGATGACCTGCTCGTCGGGCAGTATCGGCTCTGTCTCGATCTTGACCGCTCTCTTTGTCTTGATGACCGAAATGGCACCCATGATCTGAACGGTGATAAGCGGCGTCATTGCGACCATCGCAACAAGTCCGAATGCGTCTGTCATGACATTGCCGCCGAGTGCGGTGCAAGCTCCCATGGCAAACGGAAGCATGAACGTGGCGGTAAGCGGACCGGATGCAACTCCGCCCGAGTCAAATGCGATCGCCGTAAATGAAGGCGGCACGAAGAATGACAGCCCGAGTGCGATAAGATAGCCGGGGATCATGAAATACATGATCGGCACGCCGGTCAGCACTCTGATCATCGATAGACCGTTGGCGACCGAGATAGCGATCGAGAGTGACAGTCCCATCGCCTTTTCGGAGATAGCTCCCGCACTCAGCTCGGTGACCTGCTTGTTGAGAACGTGGACGGCAGGCTCGGCGTTGATGATGAACCAACCCATGATCATCGCAAGCGGAACGAGCAGATATTTTGCCGAGCTCTCGGCGATCTTGCCTCCGAGCACATACCCGAGCGGCGAAAAGCCGACGTTGACGCCCGTCAAAAAGAGCACGAGCCCGACATATGTCATGAGAAGTCCGATAAGTATCTTCATAAGCGGTCGTCTCTTGATCTTTAGCGAAACCACCTGAAATATCATGAAAAAGACGAATATCGGCGCAAGAGCGAGTGCGACCTCGCCCATATATGTAGGAAGACCTAAAAGATAGCCCTTACCGAGTGCGACCGTGTTCGCATAATTTGCGACAGTCTGCCCGACCGACGAATCAGCCGAAAACGAATAGATAAATCCGAGGATGAGGACCGAAAGCACAGGACCGATCGAGCAGAGCGCGACCAGACCGAAGCTGTCCGATTTTGCATCCGAGTCACTTCGAATGGATGCAACACCGACGCCGAGTGCCATGATAAAGGGCACGGTCATCGGTCCTGTCGTAACACCGCCCGAGTCGAATGCGACCGAAAGAATCTCAGCATCCGACAGTGCCGCCAAAAGAAACACCAGAGCGTAAAATCCGATCAATATCCATTTGAGCGATATGCGGAAAAGTATTCGGAGCATGCTGACGACAAGAAATATGCCGACGCCGACCGATACGGTCAGAACAAGAACCGTTTTGTTGATGTCGGGCACGTTGTCCCCGAGCACCTGCAGATCAGGCTCTGCAACCGTTATGATAAGTCCGAGCAGAAAGCTCAGTGCCAAAATAAGCGCGAGATTGCGCGATTTGGTCATTTTTGCGCCTATGTGCGTTCCGATCTTCGTAACCGACAGCTCCGCACCGATGTTGAACAGTCCCATTCCGACAATGATCATGACAGATCCTATCAGGAAAGAAAGCATCAGTGCGTTGTCGAGCGGAACAAAGAAGAGGCAGAGCAGAGCAACGATCAGCGTTATCGGGAGCACCGACGCGATCGACTCGCGCATTTTTTCGTTAAATCCGTTTTTTGCGGGCAAGTTTGTCCTCCTTTTGCGAAAATTCGCTACACTTGTTGACAATATTTTATCATACTAAAGTGCGAATGTCAAGAGTTTTATTTGTAAAAATTCTTTGACAAAAGCCACAGCAAACTCACACCCGTCGACGATGGGGTGGGCAATTGTCTGTTTGGATAATCAATTCATAACAAATCGATCGCACGAGAGCCCAAACTCGCCATTCCTGATTAAACAACGATCCCGCACAGATGTGCGGGATCGTTGACATGTTATATCATATTCTCGTCAATAAGACCTGTGCCGTCTATAAGAAGGCTTGAGTTTGCCGGCCACGCATATGTCCAATACTCGTCCGAGCCATCGGGATTTGCGTTGCAAGATCCGCCGATGATAAGGTCACCGGGAGTCTTCCAACCCATGCCGCAGTACATGCAGTTCCATTCAAAATCAAAGAGGTCGGCAGGCATGGACTCAAAGCTTATGAACGCCTCAACGGTGGAGTGATAAGCCGTTCCGCCCTCGTTCTCCTTGGTCAGCATGACCGCCTCATCGATCTGGCATCCTTCGGGTGTGCCGAGAGTAAGCTCACCGCTGCCGTCCAGCGGATAGCCCTTTGCGGATACCCACCACTGAGAGGTATCGCCGCTGTTCACTGACTTGAAGAAGAACTCAAAGTTGGTGTTCTGCCACCAAAGCTCGCCTTCGGTGATGTAAGAGTCGTGATAAGCCTCACATGCAAGGAAGATACCCTTATCGGTAGCTATAGCATAGAAGTCGACCTTCTTGGGTTCGGTCGAGCCTTCGCCGATGACAGAGAGTTTTTTGACATCCTTCCATTCGGAAAGATCGCCGTCAACCTTAAACTTTGTGCTGTCGGCGAGCGGAGTCACCAAGTCATCATCACCACCGGTGGTTGCGGGTGTCGAAGGAGGCGTTGTGGGCTCCGTTGTCGACTCGGGTGTCTTAATTGTTGTGGTCAAAACCGTCGTCTGAGACGGTGCGTCGGTTTTTTCGGCGGTCGTTGATGCGCTGTCGCCACTGTCACAGGCAAACAGAGATGTACAAACGAGAATAGCCGCGAGGATGGTTGCGAGTTTTTTCATGATATTTCTCCTTTTGAGTTTTTTGTTCGACATACGCATGTCGATTCCCTTGTTTTCATTATACACAATTTTTTCGCGTTTGTCAATAGTTTTTTGCAAAAAATCGATAAAAAAACTAAATGATATAAAATCTGATAAGGGACTTGACAAAATCAAAATAAAGGTGTAAAATTAAGAAAAATGATCAAAAGAGGTAACTGTTTCCATGAATAATAAACCGAAGATCCTTGTTGTCGGCAGTATGAACATGGATCTTGTCACATCGGCGGACAGATTTGTCTGCGCAGGTGAGACGATCAGCGGCAGATCATTCCGCACCGCTCCGGGCGGCAAGGGCGCAAATCAAGCAATAAGTGCGGCAAGGCTCGGGGCGGATGTCAGGATGATCGGCAGGGTCGGCGACGATGCCTTCGGGCAAGAGCTTATCGCAACGGCGGCGGAGTCGGGGGTCGACACGAGCTTTATACAGATATCAAAAACATCGCCGACGGGCATCGCCGACATACAAATACAAAACAGTCCCGAGGGCACGGAGAACAGAATAGTCGTTGTCCCCGGTGCAAACGGTGAGCTGTCGGGCGAGTCGTTAAGCGGTCTTGACAACATGATCGATGATTTCGACATGGTCATGCTCCAGCACGAGATACCGCCCGAGGCAAACGAGTATGTCTGCAAGGTCGCGCACGCACACGGTGTGCCGATAATGTTAAATCCCGCGCCTGCGGCAGATGTTTCGGGAGAAATGATGAGACTGCTGACCTACATTTCACCAAACGAGCACGAGGCGGCAGACATTTGCGGCATTCCTGCAAATACCGACCGATCGATCGCGGAGATCGCACACTCACTGATCGAGTCGGGTGCGAAAAATGCTCTCATAACACTCGGAGGCGAGGGCGCGGCATTTTCAAACGGCGGCGAGGTGATCAGAGTGCCCGCATTCAAGCGTTACGAGCCGATCGATCCGACAGCCGCGGGGGACAGCTTTGTCGCGGCATTCTGCGTCGCAAGATGCCTTGATCTTGCCCCCGATGACAGCATGTTTTTCGCCACGGTAGCTGCGGGCATCACCATCTCGCGCATGGGAGCGACACCATCCCTGCCCTATCTCCCCGAGGTGTTGGATCTGATAGGCGAGACAGACAACAAAGAAAGAGCCGAGCGGATACTTTCGGCATTTGGCAAGGGGTGCCTCCAGGGAAAGCGATGATTAAATCGGATCGGCTGCCGAACACTCGACCCTCGGTAGGGGAGGGGTGCCGCGAAAAAAGTGCTCCCGCCGTTTATCGGTTATATTTGAATATATTTCAGACGATCAAATGATATTTTAATCTATATCAAAGAGCGGCGGGAGCAAGCCCCCGCCCTACGGGGATTCCTTTATTTGACGGTCGATTTAATCATCGCTTCCCCGAATGAAGCCCTTGGCAAAATTTATTTCCGCACCGCTCCACCCCTTAACAAAAATCGAGGCTGTCTCTTTTGCATTGAGACAGCCTCTTTGGGTGTTTTATTTTGCTTTACGCTTTTTATTTACCACAAAAATTCCGGTGACTGCGGCAACCGCCACTATCAACGCACCGATGATGATATACGGGATGCCCGTTTTCGGTGTATCGGGAGTTTCGGGTGTATCGGGTGTATCCGGTGTATCGGAGGTCGTGGGAACGTCGGGAGTCGTGGGGGGATCGGTCGGGATCTCTCCGCTGTATTTCTCGACCGACGCGTTATCGATGAGGATCTTGTCATCGCTCTCGCCGTCAAGGCTTATGCCGAGATGAATGACTGCCTCTCTCGCCTTTGTTTCAAAGTATATCATCGACTGTGCGAGGTCATCGGAGGTCGAGACTGTCTTTTCGGCGAGTATCTCACCGCTTACCGCATCGCGAACGAATATCTTCGCGCCCTTCGACAGTGTCTTTGTATCGATCGAGAGCTTATATTTGCCGCGACTTAAGCAAATTCCCTGATAAAGCTCACCCTCACCGATAATATAGCCTGCATAATTATTCTGCGTGATCGGCTTTTTGGTATCGACCGTTGTCGATTCTTTTGTTCCGATAAGCTCATATCCGACATTTCCCTTATTTGACCAATAGGAAAGCCCGGTCACGAAATCGGTCTCGTCCTTGAAACCCTTGCCTTTATGAACGAGCTTGTCAAAATCGCCGTTCAGGAATTGTTTCGAGCAATACGACCATCCGCTTGAAGTATCAAGCATTATGAAGTTGGTCGCCTGAAGAACTATGCCGTTAAGTGTCAGGTCGATTCCCGCAAGATATTCGTTGTCGCGGAAAAGGACGTCCTTGATCGGGCAATAGTTTTTGTCCTCGGTCTGGGTGTAGGTGTTATACGCGCTCTTGCCGTAGAAGGGGTCGTCGGGCCATGTTCCCGACGATTTATGTCCGCCGAGCGAGCAGTCGAAGATGGATATGTTTCTCGTTTCTTGGAGATAGAGATCCTCCGCCTCCGCGCCCCAAGGCATCCAAGAGATGCCGAATCCGCCGAAGAGATAGCTGTGACGGATGACGATATTTTCGGTGGCGTTATTCTCACCCGGCTTTGTCGGGCGATAGAACTGTCCTCTCTTATCCTCGTAAGCGGTGCATATGCCGACCGCGTCATCGCTTGTATAGGTAAAGCATCTGTCTATCGTCAGATTTTTGCAGCTTGTGACCGTAAATCCGTCGGCAGTGACGCTTACCGCCTCTTTTTCGGCGATATTTGCGACATACACATCATTATTGAAGCTCATGTAGCAATGCCAGCCGTTCGAGCGCATAAGGGTAAGGTTGGTGATATCGACATGCTTGCTGTTATATGTGCAAAGCGGGATCTGCTGAACGCGGTTTTCCTGTCCTATCGCAAGTCCGGGATCGCCGACAAAGTAGAACGGATCGCCCATCTCGCCGCCGACGTCATTCATTCGGATAGTACCGCCGCCGGTCACGCGAACATTTTCACAGCTGTTTATAAGAATGAGCGGAAGGTTTACGGTCGAATAGCCCGTACACCAAACAAGTCCGTCGATATCAACACCGTGACCGTATGTGACCGTGTCGTATCCGCGCTGACGGACGGGGACTGTTTTGTTAAGCTCCTCCTCTCTCTGCGACTGCCAGAGAACTGCGCCCTCCTCGATGACAAATTCGAGGTTATCGCAAAGCTCGATGTGAGTGATGATATATCGTCTGCCGTAGGTGCTCTCATCCCCGGGCACTCTGACTCTGCCGCCGCCTGCCGCCTTTACGGCATCGATCGCTTTCTGAAATGCCGCGGTATCATCGGTAAATCCGTCGCCCTTTGCGCCGTAGTCAAGCACGCTGACATCTTTTTTGATATCGATCGTAAATCTGTCGGGGTCGTCGTTAAAATCGTAATAATTCTCGATGACAAAGTGTTCATCGACCTTCACGCCGTCAATTTCGGCGATAAAGTAGCTTGAAAGCTGTGTCTGCGACGAATTTGCTTTATAAAGCGGGAATGTAATGTCAAATCTTCCGTTCTTGACCTCTGCCTCGGCAAGCTTTACAAGTCCCGACCATGTAAGGCTGTCGGTATAGTTCTTGGGGCTTGACTGCCAAAGCGTGACCTTTTTGCCGTCAAGATCGCCGTTTACCGTACCGATGACCTTTACATCCTTCGTGCCGGGATACGCTATGCACGAATGGATCTTGCCGAGATAATCATAGATCGGATCCTCGCGCTCGAATGTTATCGCATCGATCTCGAGGCTGCCGTCCTTCCCGCCGACAAACTCGAGTGAGAATGCGCGCAGATATCCGGTCGGGTTCAGATCGCTGACATTAAAATAATAGGTCTCAAAATCCGAATTTGCCTTTATGTCAAATGTCTTTGAGCGCCATGTGTCACCGCTCTCGCTCGTCCGAAATGACAGCTTTACCTTATCTGCCGCACTGCCATTCTTCATGCGGACAAGGAAGGTGTTCCTCAGCGGCATGTACATGCTGTATTTTGCCCCGGGGACCTCCTCGATAAGCGTAGAGGTGAGTGTCATGCTGTTGCCGCCAAGTTTTGCCGAAAGCTTGCCGTCCGCATGCGAGAGTGTGCCGCCGCTTACGGTAAATGCGTCGATCGAGTCCTTTTCGGTAAACTCAAGATCGATAAATCCGAGCTCGGCGACATTTACGCTCGTTTTCGAAAGCCTGATATTCTTGACGCTCGCGCCGCACATGAACGTATTAACGCCCGCTCTCGTCCACACTCTGCCCTCTTCATGATCCTGCGCCTTATAAACGAGCACGCCGTTAAGATAGCAGACGATCACCTCGTCGGTGAGGACAAGCTTCATATGCACATAGTCACCAAGCTCGGTTTTGCCGAATCCCTTGCTGATCTCGCGTCTGGTGAGCGGAGTTGTGTTCGTCGAGTTCGAGCCGAAAACACGAGCAACAGGATTGAGCGGATCCTTGTTGGGCGCGAGGTTAAAGATATAGGTTCCCGCCGCACCGCTGTGATTTACCTGAACATTTATGCCGCCGTCTCCTCTTTTGGGGATCTGATAGCAAACATCCGCCTCGATCGTGTTATAGCTTGATACATCCTTACCGCCATACCAAATAACGGCACTGTCGGAGGTCGTCGTCCAAACGCTCTCGCCGTCGACGCTTTCCTCTTTCCAGTTGGCATCGACGAGAAGATCGTCAAGCTTTATCGATTTGCGACTCAGTTTAAGGTCCTTAACCATAGCCTTCTCCCCACTGCTTATAACGTTGATCTTTTTGATCTTTGCCTCGCCGAATCCTGCCGCCTCGATCATCTTCTCGCCGTTTGCCGTAACCACGAGGAGATCATCCTCAAGCGTGACCGAAAAGTCGATCCATGTGTCTTTGGCAAAGCCTGCCGAGCGATCAAGTCTCGGTGACTCGCCGATCAGCACATATCCGCCGCTTGTCAGCTTCTGCGCACGGAAAAAGGGCTTGTTTGAGTCATAATACTGACCGAGGTTCAGATACATTCTTACAATGAAGAACTGCGTATCGTTGAACCAAAACTGAAAGCCCATGTACGCACCGCCCGCGTCGGTGGGGTCGTTCTTATAAAGAAAGCTGCCGCAGACGGTATTCAGACCGTCAAGCGAGCCGTCATAGTCGATCGTCGTCTCGCCGCTGTTTTTTGAGGTATAGACTCCGTCCTCCCCCTGCGTGTATCCGTTTGGCGTCCATGTCCCGATCGGTGCCGCAAGGATCGGCAGTGCGGTCTGAGCAAGCATCGCAAGACACAAAAGTGCCGAGGCGATCACACCCTTGATACCCTGTTTCTTTTTCTCTTTCATTTTGTTTTCCTCCCGTCAAGGTCGTCGGTCCGTTTTGTGGCGAACCTTTATCTGTTTTCATTATACATATATTTTGAAAAAAGTAAATGGAATATTTCCACTTTTATATGGAAATATTCCACTTGAAGAGAAAAAAGGCAGGACGGCGAGAATATTACGAGTTTCTTTCTTCTTTTCTCTTCCCTCTTAAATCAAAATCGGCGCTTGCCCGATGCTTTTCGGGATGCGCCGATCTTTACTTGTTATTCGTATTTTGGTTCTCTTATAAAGCTTGCGGCATGTCGCAGGCATTTTATGGAGACATCTGTATGCTCGCCCGCGTTTTCGCCGTCGATCGTCCATGCGACCTTGGTATCGGTCATTGCGCGGACCTCCGTGCCCTTTAGGTAAACGATATTCTTATTCGAATAGTCCGACTTTGTGAGTGCGATTATCAGATCGTTAAGCTCAAATATCGATGCAGGCATTCTTATCATAAGTATCTCGAACTTTCCGTCGGCAAAATCGACCTCGTCTTTAGGCAGCTTTAATATGCCGCCGATCGATGTCGAGTTCATCACGGCGCAGAGAATGATATCATCCGCCTTAAAGACTCTGCCGTCACAGCAAAGCTTCAACTTATAGCTTTTTATGTTGCCGAGCTCGGTAACGCCCGAGAGCAGATAGGCGAAATGCCCGAGGATGTTTTTCATATCCTGCGAGGTCTGATATGACGTCCTTGCGAACGCGCCGAAGGTCGCCGTATAGATAAATCTGCGATTCTCGCCGAACTGTCCGACATCGTGTACGATCGGCTGACCGTTGACGATCGCGCTTGCCGCCGCACGGATGTTTTTCGGTATACCAATAGCCGTTGCGAGATCGTTCGTCGTTCCGCACGGGATATATCCGATATTTACCGAATGCGAAAGAGCCGACGAGCCCTCGAGCACCTGGCTGACCGTGCCGTCACCGCCGCAACAAATGATCGTATCAAAATCCTCCGCTTGTGCCGCAGTATCCACGGCATCGCCCGAATATTCGGTGAGATGCACCGTAAGGTCATATTTCTGCGACAAGATCGAAATTATATTGTATATATTGGTCCTTCCCGCCTGTTTGCCCGCCTTCGGATTAACTATCAGCAGTGCCTTGTTGTTCTTAAATGCCATGAGATCAAGCCCCTTTGCAAAACTAATCAATAATCCCCTTATTATACTTATTTTACACTCAAAATATGACAAATTTTAGATCGGCGTGATAACAAACTGAAAACACTTGCCCTCTAATCCTTCCGATCTCTCGAAAGCATGCGCGAGGCGTTGAGGATCGCCGCGATCGACACACCGACATCGGCAACGACCGCCATCCACATATCGGCAAGTCCGAGTGTGATCAGCACTATCGCGAGCAGTTTTATGCCGAGTGCGAAGACTATATTTTCCTTTGCGATACGCATGGTCTTGCGCGCCACACCTATGGCGTCGGGCACGCGCGCGGGATCGTCGGAGGATATCACGACATCGGCGGCATCGACCGCAATGTCACTGCCCTTGCCGCCCATTGCAAAGCCGACATCGGCGCGAGCGAGCGCGGGCGAATCGTTTATACCGTCCCCGACAAATCCGCATCTTCCGCCCTCGATCAGTCCCTTGAGCACCGCGAGCTTATCCTCGGGCAAAAGCTCGCCGATGCATTCATCCATTCCGAGAGAGTCGGCAACGCTCTTGACAACGGCATTGTTGTCGCCCGAGAGCATGACGCATTTGACGCCGAGCCTGTGAAGCCTCTCGACGGCATCCTTCGAGCTTTGCCTGATTTTGTCGGCAAAAGAGAGACTGCCGACATACCTGCCGTCGACTGCGAGATACACCGATGTTGTGCCGATGTTTTTGCTCCGATCGGGGATGATCACCGACATCTCGTCCATGAGTTTTTTGTTGCCGAGTGCAACTTTTCTTCCTTTATATACGACCGACCTTCCGCGACCGGGCAGCTCGGCGATATCCGACAGCTGATTTGTGTCGGCCCTGCCCTCAGATCCCTCGGATATAGCCTGCGCTATCGGATGTATGGACGAATATTCGGCGGCGGACGCATATTCGAGAGCCTTATCCGCGTCAAAATCGCCGTCCGCGATGCTTATGTTGCAAACGGTGAGCCGACCCTCGGTAAGCGTGCCCGTTTTGTCAAATGCGACCGTCCCGAGATCGGCAAGAAGCTCGATCTTGCTGTTATCCTTGAAAAGTATCCCGCGCTTGGCGGATCCCCCGACCGCACCGAAAAATGTGAGCGGCACCGATATGACGAGCGCGCACGGGCAGGACACGACAAGAAATGAGAGCGCGCGGTAGATCCATGTCATAAACGGCTGATCGAGAACGATCGGCGGCAGGATCGCGACGACAAGAGCCGCCGCGCAAACGGTCGGAGTGTAGATCGCCGCGAATTTTGATATAAACGCCTCGGTCTTCGATTTGCCTGCGGCGGCGTCCTCGACGGTGGCAACGATCCGCGCGGCAGCCGACATTGACGCAGGAGCAGTCGCTCGTATACGCAGTCTGCCGTCAAGATTGACAGTGCCCGAGCGAACGCTGTCGCCGACTCCCACCGATACGGGAAGTGACTCGCCCGTGAGAGCCGAGCAGTCGATCGACGCACTGCCCTCTTCAACGATGCCGTCAAGTGCGATACGCCGTCCCGCGCCGACCTCGATGATCTCGCCGACCTCGACCTCGTCTGCCGAAACGCTCACGAGAGTACCGTCACGCAAAACCTCGGCCTTGTCGGGACAAAGCTCGGACAGTGCCTCGATCGCACCGCGAGCGTTTCCGGTGGCGTAAGACTCAAAAAGATTACCGACACCGGCAAAAAGCATGACGGCAACGCCCTCGGTAAACTCGCCGAGGACAAGTGCCGCGAGTGAGGCGATGCTCATAAGGAAATTTTCGTCAAATATTTGTCCGCGCGATATATTGGATGCCGCCTCGACAAGCGTCTTGCCGCCGGCGCAAATATACGCAGGAAGGTAGATCGCGAGCGTGACAAGATACCAAAGCGAAAACAGCGGGACATCGCTCGGCAGAAGCAGTAGATCGACGATCTTGGCGGCAATCAGCAGAACGAGCGACGCAAGCAGTCGACATGCATCCCGACGCTGTTTTTTGGACATTTTAAGCTTTGAAAACATAATCGCTCCCCCGAAAAGATCAAACGGGGATCAGCTCGCAATCGGGCTCGACCTTCTTTATGACCTTTGCCGCCTCGGTGATGATCCTGTCAAATTCCTCCTCGGGAGCGGTGATGGTCACCTTCTTTGTGAAGAAAACGACGGTCGCATCCTCGACGCCCTTGATCTTTTTTATGCCGCGCTCGACCTTTGCGGCGCAGTTTGCGCAATCGATATCGCTGAGTTTGAATTGTTTTGTCATGATAAGTTCCTTTCGAATTATGATCTTATTTTTCTTCGTTTATGTGTTCGAGTGCGCAGTTGATAAGCGTCCGCACATGGTCGTCGGCTAGCGAATAGAAGACCGTCTTCCCTTCGCGCCGGTATTTGATAAGCCTTGCCGATTTGAGGACCCTCAGCTGATGAGATATTGCCGAGTCGGTCATCGAGAGCAGCTTTGCAATGTCGCACACGCATAGCTCGTGTTCCCAAAGCACGCACAAAATTCGTATGCGCGTGTGATCGCCGAAGATCTTGTACAGCTCGGCAAGCTCAAATATGCTGTCCTCATCGGGCAAAGCGGCGCGCACCTGCCTCACCGCATCCTCGTGAATTGCAAGAAAATCGCACAGCTCTATCTCGCTCTTTTCATTGTATTCGTCATTCATTTGTCGCATTCTCCTTGATTGAACATTTGAACGATTGTTCATGTGTTTATTATAGCACGATCAAAGCTGTTTGTCAATAGATTTTTTGAAAAAAATTCGATTTTTTTGCAAAAAGCTATTGCATTTTTTGAAACGATATGGTATAATAACGAGGTAAACAAAATATAGGGGTGTAGTTCAGTCGGTAGAACGGCAGTCTCCAAAACTGCATGTCCAGAGTTCGAGTCTTTGCGCCCCTGCCAAAAACCTTCTCGGACGAAGTTCGAGAAGGTTTTTACTTTTTCACTTTTCACTCTTCACTTTTAGCTAAATCCGTCCGAGAAGGTTTTTGGAAAGTAATAGGTAATAGTGAGGAGTGAAAAAGTGAGGTGGCTTTTCGCCGAGGCGAAAAGCATTTTTATTATAAAATAACAGTCTTTGGCATGAACAAGGAGGCAATTAATATGACCGATAGCCCTTTGATAATAAAATCGAAAGCGTTTGCTCTTGAAGTTGTTCGTGCTTGCAAGGTTTTGAGAGAGACAAAGTGCGAAAGTGCGTTGATCAATCAATTTTTGCGCTCGGGAACGAGCATTGGCGCAAATATTCATGAGGCGTTTTACGCACACGGTAAAGCGGATTTTGTAGCAAAGCTGCATATTGCTCTCAAGGAATGCTCCGAAACCGAATATTGGCTTGAGCTTTTGATCGAAAGTGGGTACTATTACGATAAAACAATCCTTGACAGATGTATCGAAGTCAAAAGAATACTGATCTCATCCATCAACACGGCAAAGGCAAATCAAAATGACGGCTAAGGGGGCATTCTGCCAATTACCTCGATGGATAGAACAAGCGTCGGGTTCATTTATCGCCAACTATCGGATCGAAATTTCGCCAAGTGTCGGAAAAATTTTTCGCCAATCGTCGGAAAACTCTTGTAAAATTCACAAACTTGGTGTATAATATAGGCAACACGAACAGAAACGAGGTGTTCCGAATGAAAAAATACAGGAAAAGAATTGCCGACGAGATCTTGCAAAGAAAGCTGGAAGGCAAGGGTGCGGTGCTGATCGAAGGTCCTAAATGGTGCGGTAAGACGACAACTGCCGAGCAGCTTGCCGCAAGTATTTTGTATATGGATGACCCGGAAAAGAAAGAGCAGAACATCGCCATGTCCGAGCTAAATCCGAAGCGGCTGTTAAAAGGTTCAACTCCGAGACTGATAGACGAGTGGCAGCTTGCTCCCAAGCTCTGGGATGCTATTCGTTTTGAAGTCGACCATCGCAGTGAACTCGGACAGTTTATTCTTACCGGTTCTGCCGTTCCCGCCGACACCAAGGAAATTACACATTCCGGAACGGGTCGCTTTACTTGGTTGACTATGAGACCGATGAGTTTGTATGAATCGGGTGATTCAACGGGTGAAGTCAGCTTGAAAGATCTGTTCGACGGCGTTACCGACATTGACGGCGGTTCTGATCTCAGCATTGACCGTCTGGCGTTCCTTACATGTCGAGGAGGATGGCCGCAAGCGGTGGATATGCGTGATGAAATTGCGTTAGACCAAGCGGCAGATTACTATGATGCCGTTGTTCACTCCGATATTAACCGAGCAGACGATGTGCAAAAGAATCCCGAAAAGGTCAAACGCCTTATGCGTTCCTATGCAAGAAACCAGGGCGGTCAAGTGCCGAATACCGTACTTGCACAAGATGTTGCCGCGAATGACGAGACTCCGATCAATGACGAAACTGTTGCATCATACATCAGCGCACTCCGCAAGATCTTCGTTGTAGAGGATATGCCTGCTTGGAATCCAAATCTTCGCTCAAAAACCGCCATTCGCTCGTCCGATACTCGCTATTATGTCGACCCCTCTATTGCGGCGGCGGCTCTGGGCATTGGTCCAAATGACTTGGTAAACGACTTAAAAACATTCGGATTTCTTTTTGAGACCCTCTGTATCCGAGACCTCCGTGTTTTTGCGGACGCACTTGGCGGCAATGTTTATCACTACCGAGACAAAGACGGGCAGGAGTGTGATGCGGTCATTCATCTGAGAAACGGGAAATACGGTCTTATTGAAATTAAGCTCGGCGGTGACAAGCTCATCGAGGAAGGCGCAAAGAGCTTGAAAGCCATGGAAGCCAAAATCGACACCGACAAGATGAACGCTCCGTCGTTTCTTATGGTTTTGACGGGGGTCGGCGATTGGGCTTACCGTCGCCGCGATGGTGTGTATGTAGTTCCTATCGGATGCCTGAAAAACTGACTTGCCAAACCAAGCATTGCAAATTGCAATGGTCTGCAAAAAAGCAACCTTCCGTCCGATATCCTATTTCGTATACGCCTCAAACACATACAGATTGCCGTAGCTCCAATTGTAGGAGGAGGCGTTATGTCTGTCAAAGGTCAACCAAAAATAACGTGTGCGACTGCCCTGTTTTATCGGCATGACCGTGCCCCAGCCACGGAAACCGCCGTCGGGATAGTCGAATTTCGGCTCGATCACAGTGTTCTTTGAATATATCCGATAGTCGGATGTTTTATCAAAGCTGTTGCCGCAAATAAAATACAGCTCGCCGTCAACACGCACAAAAGAGCCGCCGGTCTCCGCGCCGTCAAGACCCTTGCCGATAAAGTGATAGCCGCTAAAGGGTGAGCTTGACTCAAAAAACACATATCGGTATGCGTGTATCACGGGGTCAATGCGACAGATTGCCATTAGCCAGCGGTGGTTTTCTCTGTCATATATAAAGTCCGGGTCCTCGTCGCCCGAAAATCCCGCAAATTCGGAAATATCCGTTCCCTTGTCGGCTTTTTCCATAAGCTCGATATCGATGACATTCACGCCAAAGCGAGGGTCGCCGTCAAACTCCGCGTGACCGAGGATATGTCCGTGCGAGAAGGAACACACCCAAAGATACCAACGCCCTTCGGCTCTGTGGAACAAGATCGATGCCGCGACGTCGCCGCACCATTTTCCCTCTCCGCTGTTATAAAAGAGCGCGCCGCACAGCTCAAATTCTGCCGTGCTCGGGATCCATGACAGGACGCCCTGGATCGCTCCCTCCTCCATTCGAAGTGACGCGGTTATATACACCCTGCCGTTTTCCTGCATTATCTCGCCGTTTTCGTAGCGTATCGGGCGCATATCGGCGATCGATATCCCACTGTCGATGTATGCGCATACATGATCTGTCAAAGCATCACCGCTTACATAAAGTGCGGCACAGCCATTTGAAAAGATATCTTCAGAATTTGAGTTTTCAAATTTCGGCTCGGATATCGTCGTGAAGCATTTGCCGCCGTCAAGATAAATGTCGAATTTGCCCGGTCGACAGGTCACTCTAAGCGAGAGTGGGGTCGGGATCGGCATTTCAAGGTGTGTACCGCCGCATGTGTAGGTGAGGCTGTCGTTTGCAATGGCAATCAGAGCATCGGCATTCGGCAGACGAAAGAGAAAGCCGACCTCACCGACCCCGATCTCGGCATCAAGCGAATATGTGGCATATGGGAAAAATTGACACATGAATCTCGTGACACTTCCGCAAAGCACTCGATATTTGCCGTCCTCTATCCTCTCGCGGCAGTCTGCGCTTTTTTCGATGATCGGATACATATCTCCGCGAGAGTCGTTTACAAAGTCCTTGTCAAAGCTCATCTCGCCGAGCTTTATGGATTTGTTCTTGTAAAAATTGGTCGAAAATTTCCGCTTAAATTCGATATTTTGAATGTTCATGGTCTGCCTCCGCACATTATATCTGTACAAGGATTATATCACTTATTTTGAAAAAAGTCAACAAAAACCATTGCCTGTACAAAAAATTCACTTAGAGTGTTGACAATGCCCTTAAAATGTGGTATATTTTAAGGGAAAGACATTCAAGTTCGCTACTCGGGAGAACGATTTGAATCGAATTTTGGTAAGCGAACACTCGACCATCGGTAGGGCGGGGGCTTGCTCCCGCCGCATCATTGTTGATTGATTTATAATATTGCTGTCGAAGATATAAACAAACCCTGTAGCCTTCCCCACCGGGGAAGGCTACAGGGTTTGTTTGTTTCGGCATTCTATATATCATACCCCGAAAACCAAAGAGGCGGCGGGAGCAAGCCCCCGCCCAACCGATAAATGTTTGTTTTTGCAATCGATTTAATCATCCCTTCCCCGGAGTGAGATCGTTCGTGAGGGCAGCGGAAAGAATATTCGATATTTTAGGCTGAAATAAGATAAATTAAACTGACGCTCTTGTGCCAAAAGTATTGACACAAACGGCAATATGTGATATAATTAAAAAGCAAGAATCAAAGGAACCAGCTGACTGCAGAGGATGTTGGTTCCTTTATGCTTCCAAAGGGGATCTTTATGATCGGAAAAAAGAAATTTTCGTTATCAACAACACAAATAATTCTGTTAAGCTTCCTTGCTGCGATACTTATCGGAAGTGTATTTTTGGCTTTGCCGATCAGTTCCGCAACCGGGGAAGCCGTGCCGTATCTTGATGCGCTCTTTACGGCAACGACATCTGCCTGCGTAACGGGCTTGGTTACGCTTCCAACGACTTCCACATGGAGCGTGTTTGGACAGATCGTTATACTGATTTTGATACAGGTCGGCGGACTCGGCATTATTACGATCATGTCGGGACTGATGCTCCTTCTAAACAAAAAACCGGGTATCAATGACAGACTGCTCATTCAAGACGCCTTCAACCTCAATACAATGTCCGGGCTCGCAAAATTCGTTAAGGATGTGCTGCTTGGTACACTGATGATCGAGGGGATCGGTGCTCTCTTGTATATGCTCGTATTTGTTCCCGAATTTGGGGCGAGAGGTATATGGATATCGGTGTTCAATTCCGTGTCCGCCTTTTGCAATGCAGGTATTGATATCATTGCCGAAAACAGCCTTTGCAATTATGCAACTCATCCGCTGATCAACATCGTCACCTCCGCACTTATCATTCTCGGAGGGCTCGGTTATATCGTATGGTGGGACGTGATTCGTGTTGTTAAGAGCCGCTCGCCCAAAAACAGAAAGATATTCAGGCATCTGACCTTACACTCAAAGATCGCCATTACGGTAACGGCAGGGCTTATCCTTGTCGGTGCAATTCTCATATTTATATTTGAATATGCCAATCCGTTGACCATCGGAGAGATGTCCTTCTTCGATAAAATTCAAGTTTCCTTCTTTCAATCGGTCACGACGAGGACCGCAGGCTTTGCCTCAGTTCCTCAAGAAGATCTGACGAATGCCTCTGCCGCCGTATCTGTTATCTTGATGTTGATCGGTGGCTCGCCCGTAGGAACGGCAGGCGGCATGAAGACCGTAACCGTTGCCGTTCTTGTTTGCTCGGCATTTGCTACGGTTCGAAACAAGAACGACGCAACGCTCTTTGGTCGTCGCATTTCAGAGGGCTACGTTAAAAAAGCGGTTGCGGTAGCGGTAACATTTCTCACCATCTGCACCATCTCAACCATACTTCTGATGGCAGCAAGCAATGCCTCGGCACTTGATGCTGTTTACGAAACGGTAAGTGCAACCGCGACCGTCGGTCTTACAAGAAATCTGACGGCAACGCTTAATACATTCGGAAAGTTAATTATCATCGTAACGATGTATTTCGGCAGAGTAGGTCCGATATCGTTGGCTGTCGCTCTCGGAAGCAAGAACGAGAGCCAAAATGTCATATCAGAGCCGACGGAAGAAATCAGTATAGGTTAAAGGAGAAGATCAATGAAAACGAAAAAGACATATGCAGTCTTCGGACTCGGAAGATACGGAACAGCCGTTGCACGCGAGCTTGTGGAGAACGGCATGGAGGTCATGGCAATTGACACCGACCAAAGGATCATCAATGATGCAGCTGCCTATCTGCCGGTATGCAAGTGTGCCGATGTGACAGATGCCGAGGTTATCTCACGCCTGGGAATAGGAAATATTGATACGGTCATCGTATGTATGGCAAGCAATCTTGAAGCGAGTGTTATGGCTGTCACGCTTTGCAAGGAGGCAGGGGTCAAGACTGTTATCGCAAAATGCGCCAACGAGATGCATCAAAAGATACTTCTCCGTGTCGGTGCGGATCAGGTGGTCTTCCCCGAAAACGAATCGGGCATACGCCTTGCCAAGAATTTGCTGAGCTCCGGCTTTATTGATATGATCTCTCTGTCGCACGATGTGTCCATTGTGGAGATCGACGTGAGGGACGAATGGTGCGGAAAGAACTTGATCGAATTAAATCTCCGCAAAAAATACGGTCTCAACATTGTTGCCGTCAGGAAAGGCAAGAATGTCAATGTAAACATCAATCCCGAGCAGGTACTTGACGAAGAAACAACGCTGATCGTTATTGCCAATACCGCAAAGCTCGGAAAGTTGAAATAAGATCTCAAACTTCAATTTGTCAAGCATCACAAGCAAAAAGAGATCATCCTATCGGCGAAACTTTCGGAAGTTGTGTGATTTTTCACGCAACTTCCGAATATACTATTGACAGAACACCCAAAATGTGTTATAATGAGATCGGTAAAAGCGTGACAGATCACACAACTTCCGAAAAAGAGGTGCAATTATGAGGGAGAAAAAAACGATCGAAAGAGGCACATATCTGAAAAGGCTGATCGCAAAGCGCGACAACGGTGCGGTCAAGGTGATAACAGGGGTGCGCAGATGCGGCAAATCCTACCTGCTTTTTACGCTGTACCGACAATATCTTTTGGAAAGCGGTATCGCCGAGGAGCAGATCGTAAGCTTGGCACTTGACAACATTTTGAATGCAAAATACCGCGATCCGATGGTGCTTGCCGAATATTTGGAGGCAAAAACGCCGACAAACGGATGTCGCTACTATGTTCTTCTCGACGAGATACAATATGTGGGAGAGAAAAAACTTCAGGACAATCCCGAGATACGGATATCATTTTATGATGTTCTCAACTCGCTCCTCCAAAAGGGCAACACGGACATTTATGTGACCGGCAGTAATTCAAAAATGCTCTCAAGCGACATCGCGACCGAATTTCGCGGCAGAGGAGACGAGCTTCACATTTGCCCTCTGTCATTCTCGGAATTTTATTCCTATCGTCAAGGCGACAGATCGGACGCGTTTTCTGAATATTTGACCTACGGCGGACTTCCTGCGGCTGTTCTTTACGATGATATCACCGACAAGAAAAAATATCTGTCCGATCTGTTTTCGGAAACGTATCTCAAGGACATTTTGGAGCGTCATCGCATTTCCTATCCCGAATCTCTTGCGCTGATTGCCGATGAGCTTTGCTCGGCAGTCGGTTCTTTGACCAACGCCGGCAAGATCGCGGACACATTAATGACGGTTAGGCAGACAAAGATCGACAGCGAAACGATCGGTGCATATCTCGGTTATCTGACCGACGCGTATCTGTTCGAGCGGTCTGACCGCTACGATGTGAAGGGGAGAAGATATTTTTCCTACCCGAGCAAATATTATTGCGTTGACACAGGTCTGCGAAATGCGCGTTTGAACTTCCGTCAGCTCGAAGAAACGCACCTTATGGAGAATGTGATATACAACGAGCTTAAAAGGCGCGGACACTCGGTCGATGTCGGAGTGGTCGAAGCTGTCGAGAGCATCGGGGACAATCGAAAACGCAAAACATACGAGATCGACTTTGTTGTCAATGCCGAAAAATTCGGCGAAAAATATTATATACAATCGGCACTGACTCTCGACACCCCCGAAAAGGCAGAGCAGGAGCTTCGCCCGTTTTTGAAGATACCGAAAGATTTTACGAGGCGCATCCTGATCACAAGATCGAACATGCCCGCATGGACGGATGAGTACGGAATACTGCATCTCAGCATCTTCGATTTTTTGTTGGGCGAGACTATCTAAACATCGAATATTCTCCCGCACATTTTTTCCAAAAACACCTGTCACGCGGCAGGTGTTTTTATATTTTTTGTGAACATTGCTCCCATGATATTGACAAGTTAACCTGAGTGAACTATAATTGACTAAAAAACAGATATGGATAGGATCATGGTCACACAAAACTTCAAAAGAACAAAATTTGCCTGTTATGCCGCGTATTTTACAATGTCATCGATCTTTTGTCTTCCACCGCTGCTGTTCGTCACCTTTCACGAAATGTACGGTGTTTCATGGACACTGCTCGGCACGCTCGTGCTCACGAACTTCTGCACGCAGTTTGCGATCGATCTGATATTCACGCTCTTTTCAAAAAAATTCAACATACCCAAAGTTGTCAAGATCATGCCGCTGATCACATCGCTCGGGCTGTTTATCTATGCGATCTTCCCGATGCTCTTCCCCTCGCCCACCTATCTCGGTCTGCTTATCGGAACGATAATTTTTTCGGTCTCCGCAGGACTTTCGGAGGTTCTGCTCAGTCCGACGATCGCGGCAATCCCGTCGGACGATCCGCAAAAGGACATGAGTTTTCTGCATTCGCTGTACGCATTCGGTGTATTCACGACCGTCGTTATAAGCACGATCTTTATCAAATTCATCGGCGCAGAGCACTGGATGTATCTGACGCTCTTCTTTGCGGCACTGCCGATCATCGCGTCGGTACTTTTCATGCTCTCTCCCATGCCCGACATGAGCGGCAGCGAGGTCTCGACGGGTGCGGCAAAGGCAGAGAAAAAGGTGCTCGGCATTGCCCTGTGCGTTTTGTGCATTTTCTTCGGAAGTTGTGCCGAAAATGCGATGTCCAACTGGATCTCGGGATTTATGGAGGCAGAGCTTCACATTGACAAGGCAATCGGCGACATACTCGGCGTGGCAATGTTTGCGATACTTCTCGGCATCACGCGTATCAGCTACGCAAAATGGGGCAAAAACATCAGTCTTGTACTGCTTATCGGCATGATCGGCGCATCGATCTGCTATCTCGTGGCAGGTCTTTCGACAAATGTTATCCCCGCATTCATCGCCTGCATCATGACCGGCATATTTACATCGATGCTTTGGCCCGGGACGCTGATCATGATGGAAGAAAACATTCCCGGGGTCGGCGTTGCGACATACGCACTAATGGCATCGGGCGGTGATCTCGGGGCATCGATCGCGCCTCAGCTGCTCGGAATGATCGCCGACCGCTCGGGTCTGCAAACGGGCATGCTCGTATGCTCGGTATTCCCCATTCTCGGCACGATCCTCATGATCGTCATAATTCGTTTCTTCAAGACACGACCGACAAGATCAACATAAGGTGGACACCATGGACAAATACATGAAGGCGAACATCGTCTTTTCCAAATTTGCGAGAGATTACACATTGCTGAAAAAATATCTGCCCATAAGGCAGAGCGAAATGGCGGTCATAAACATCATCACACAGCGAAAAGAGCGGCACACACCGCTCATGATCGCCGAGCTGCTCGGGGTCTCAAAGCCGATGGTGGCTGCCCTCATATCCTCGCTTGAGGAGAAGGGATATCTGACGAAAGAGACCTCCGACACGGACGGGCGCAGTTTTTATCTGATACCGACCGAAAAGGCGACAGAGCTTGCGGATGATTTTAACGCAAGGCAGACCGAATACTTAAAGAACATTGAGTCAAGGATCGGCGAGGTCGATTTTGACGAGCTTATAAGGTTGCTTGACAAAACCGAGAGAGCGATCGCAAATATTAAGGAGGAATAGAATATGCAAAACAACGAGATCAGCAAAGCAGTGGCGTGGAACCCCTGGCACGGATGCAAGAAGGTCAGCCCGGGATGCAAAAACTGCTTTGTCTACAAGATGGACAAAAGATACGGACGCGACACCACGATAATCACGAAAGGAAAAACGACATACGAATTAAAGGACAAGGACTGTCCGCCAAATTCACTTGTCAAGCTCTGCTTTTCATCCGACTTTTTCATTGAGGAGGCAGACGAGTGGCGAGAGGGATGCTGGGATTTCATCCGTCGCAGAAAAGACTGCATTTTCGTCACCACGACAAAGCGTCCCGAACGCATAAAAGACTGCGTACCGAGCGATTGGGGCGACGGCTGGGAGCATGTACACATCAGCATCTCGATCGAGAACCAAGAGATGGCAGACAAGCGACTGACAGCCTTTTTGGCAGCTCCCGTAAAGCATCGCGAGGTCTTTTGCTCGCCGCTTATCGCACCGATATCTCTCGGAAAATATCTTGACACGGGACTGATCAGATGCGTAAATGTCGGCGGAGAGATGTCGCCGAAAAACGAGGTCCGTCCGATCATGTGGGAATGGGTGCGCGATCTGTTTCTCGAGGCGAAGGAGCGTAACATTGAATTTTATTTTCATCAATGCGGCTCGATGTTCATGCGCGACGGCGTAAACATAGGCAAATGGAATCTTAACGATCAGATAGCCCGCGCCGAGGAGATACAGCTCGAACTCGAAGAAATGTACGGTCCGACGCCGAAAAGTCATAGCAGGCTGTCCTGCTGAGTGATTTCATGCATTTTACCCGATTTACCCGATCTTACATACCAAATAAAGAAAAAACAAGGAGAACATACAATGAACAACGAAAACCTGAAATTTTTTCCAAGGCATCCATCGGGGGAGAAGACCCACAAGATCGAAACGACGGCAATGCCGATCCTTTCGCAGGATGCGCCGTTTGATGTAAAAACACTTTGCGATGAGTTTAACACGGATGCGGAAAAATTCTTTGCAAAATATCTTGACAAACGTTTTGAGGTCACCGGTGTCGCAAAGAATGTCGGTCCGGACATCCACAACAAACCGTCCATCGAGCTGTCCGACAGTGAGAGCGGTCAGACCTACGGACTGGTGATCTTCCCGACGGAAGACCATTACAGCAAGGTAGGCGTCGGTGACAAAGTGGTCGTGCGTGCAAACTATCTTGTCATGAGCAACACATACGGCGTCGTAATGAAGTTCAGCGAGCTTGTTTCGGTGAAAAAATGAGCGGTGCAGTCTTAAATTACCCGCTGTTTGACGGAGAAAAGATCATAGAGTGCGCATCGGTCACAACAGAAAACGGCATGATCACCGCCGTGACCGAGGGTCAAAATGTTGACAGCCGTTATCTTCTGATGCCCGGGCTGATCGATGCACACACGCACATGTCGACCGAATATCAGGTCTCCGAAATGCTAAGGTACGGCATCGTTGCCACATGTGATGTCTCTGCTCCGAGCGGGCTTGTTGCAAATTCCAAAGATCTTACGATCATATCCTCCGCAGGGATGACGATGGGAACACTTGGCGGCAAGGGATATGTCAAAAAGGCGATCGAGAATGGTGCAAAATACATCAAAGTCCTGCTGTTTGAGCCAAATCTTATGCCCAAGGCAGTACTGAAGAACATTTGTACCTCGGCGCACGAGCATGATCTCAAGGTCGCCGTTCACGCAACGAGTACAAAGGCTCAGAGAATGGCGATCGATTGCGGTGCGGATATCCTGCTTCACGTTCCGATGAAGGAAGAGCTGCCCGAGAGCCTTGCCAAAGATATCGCCGCGCATGGCATTGCGGTTGCGCCGACGCTTGTAATGATGGAAGCCTTTTCTCATAGCGGCAGGGGCGGATATCTCCCCGAGCATTATAAAAATGCGGAAAATGCCGTTCGCACCCTTCATAGGTGCGGTGTTGCACTGCTTGCCGCCACCGATGCAAACGACGGAAGCTTTGCCCCTGCCGTCGATCACGGCTCGTCCATGCATCGTGAAATGGAGCTTCTTTGCAGGGCAGGGCTTACACCCATCGAGGTCTTGACTGCCGCGACAAGCAAGGTCTGCGAGGTGTTCGGCATTGACGGGCTCGGTTCTGTCTCGGTCGGCAAGAGGGCGACGCTTATCTTGATCGACGGCAGACCCGACAAGGATATTGCCGCCATCAAAAACATTGAGCAAATTTGGACAGACGGGGAGCGGATGTTATGAAAATAATCACAACAGAAGAGCACATACCGCTGAAAACTCTGAGCAGAGCACTTGCAAAATACCCATCCGAAGACGCTGTGCGTACCTCATCTGCAGGCGCGCCCGATCTTCCGTATTATCCCGACCCGGAGCTTTATTGCAACATCGAAAAGCGCATCGAAAACATGGACAAATTCGGCATTACAAAGCAGATCCTTTCGACACCCGTTTGCACACAGCTTTTGCCGAGGGATGAGGCGAGTGTTGTCCGCGATGCCAACGACGAGCTTGCGGAGATCGTGAAAGGTCACCCCGACCGATTCGGCGCATTTGCGACACTGCCCTGGAAAAACATCGATGCCTCGGTCAAGGAGCTAGAAAGAGCGATCACAAAGCTTGGTTTTCAGGGCATCATTCTTGCAGGTCGTGCCTCGGGCGAGGACAAATTTCTCGATGACAAAGCCTTTTTGCCCATATTGGAGGCGGCGGAAAGCCTGAGTGCTCCCATATACATCCACCCCGCGCCGCCAATGACGAGCGTACAAAAATGCTATTACGATGGGCTTGGCGACAGGCTGAGTGCAAGACTTTCGCTCTATGGCTGGGGCTGGCACAATGAGGCGGGCGTTCAGCTGCTGCGGCTGATCCTTTCGGGGGCATTTGAAAAATTCCCGAAATTGCAGATCATCGCCGGTCATTGGGGCGAGATGGTACCCTTCTTTCTCTCGCGGCTCGATCAGGCACTGCCGAGATCGGTGACCGGGCTTGAACGAAGTATAACCGAAACGTTCAAAGAGAACGTGTATGTCACGCCGAGCGGTATTTTTGACTATCCGCAGCTTAGATTTTGCATGGATGTGCTCGGGGCGGACAGGATCATCCATTCGGTGGACTATCCGTTTATCCTAAACGACGAGGCACTCGCATTCATCGAAAATGCCCCGACAGGCGATGACGAAAAAGAACTTATCGCATACAAAAATGCGGAAAAATTATTTGGTATCTGAGAGGTGAGTAGGGCAATGAATATCAGAAAATCCACATTTATTCTTAAAGTATTTGCCGTTCTGCTGGTGTTGATGCTTGTGCTGTCCGGTTGCCGGGACTCAAGTCCCAAATCAACGACAGGCGGCAAACCGACAATGGGCGAACCGATCACACCGCCGCCTGCGGCTCCGAGTGCCTCTGCACAAAGACCGACTCGTCCCGTAACGACCACGATCACGCTTGCGGACAACAACATTGTCATAAGCGGCAGCGGTGCCTTAGCAAACGGCAATACGCTGACGATATCTGCGGACGGCGTATTTGAGATCACGGGCACGCTATCGGACGGGCAGATCGTTATCGACGCGCCCGACAATGCCGTGGTTGAACTCGTGCTGTCGGGTATCAATGTCTCAAGCGGCAAAAATGCGGCTATCTATTGCAAAAACTGCGACGATCTGCTTATTAGCTTGACCGAGAATACGCAAAACATTATCAGTGACGTACAAAGTTACACCTATGACGATGCCGCCAAGGAAGAGCCCAATGCCGTCCTGTTCAGCAAGACGGATCTGAATATCGGCGGCACGGGATGGCTGACCGTCAACGCCAACTTCAAACACGGCATATACACCAAGGATGATCTCGTGATAGAGGGCGGCGGATTTAATGTCAATTCGGTTGCCGACGCGATAAAGGGCAAGGATTCGGTAAATATACTAAACGGAAAATTCGAGATAACATCGGGCGGCGATGCGGTTCAGGCAAGCAATGCCGACAGCACTGCGGTCGGTTATGTACAGATCACGGGCGGCGATTTTGTTATAAGATCGGTCGGTGATGCCATACAAGCCGAAAGCTCGCTTATCATTTCGGACGGCAGGTTCGATATTGCTACAGACGGTACGCCGACAGGAAAGTCGGACAGTCAAAAAGGCTTGAAGGCGGGGGCATTGCTGACGGTGGAAAACGGCAATTGCCGTATTATCAGCAAAGATGATGCCATTCATTCGGATGCGGATGTGACGATCGGTGGCGGCACATTCTATATCGAAACCAAGGATGATGGGATCCACGCCGATCGCAATCTGTGCATTAACGGCGGTGAGATCGAGATCCCCGTATGCTACGAGGGCTTTGAGGGGACGATCATCGAGATCAACGGCGGGAAGTCCTATATCAAGGCGTCCAACGATGCCGTCAGTGCGGCGGCAGGCACCCCCGAGGCGGAAGCCTTCGAGGGACGTGGCGGAAATCCGCATGTTCAGGCGTGGATAAACGGCGGAGAGCTGGAGGCAAGTGCCGGCGGCGATGTCGTGGACTCCAACGGCAACATCTATGTAACGGGCGGTACTCTCCGTCTCAGTGCTCCGCCATACCCCGATTACGAGGGCTCCCTCCTCTGCAACGGCGATGTGACCATCAGTGGCGGAAACATTGCCGCTGTCGGGTGCATGGGCGTAAATGTCTATTGGGACAAGCAGCCCATCCTGTGGTTCTCTCACGCAAACGAAATTGCGGAAGGAAGCATGTTGTCGATACGCGATGCGGGCGGCAATGTCATCTTAGAGCTTGCAACACAGAGTGATGCGGTGCAATCGGTGTATACCACGCCCGATCTCAAGGTAGGGGAAACCTATTCGCTTTACATTAACGGCGAGAAGAAGATCGATGTTACGCTTAAAGACGGAATGAACGCCATCGGCGACGACGGCGGGGGATTCACCGGCGGCTACGGACGCGGAAACATGGCATTATTCAGAAAATAAAAAAGGAGAAAAAGCTTATGAAAAACATTGAAAGACTCGGGCTCGGCTGTATGGGAATGTCGAGCCGTCGAAATCCCGAAAATTCAGTAAAAACCATCCGCAAAGCTCTTGACAGCGGCATCACGCTTTTCAACACGGGCGAGTTTTACAGCACGGGCGAGAGCGAGATGATCGTCGGCGAGGCTATGCGCGGCGTTCCGAGGGACAGTTATTTCCTGTCTGTCAAATTCGGCGTTCTGCCTCAGCCGGGCGGCGGCATCTATGGGCTTAACGTCGATCCGTTCAATATCAAAGGACATCTTGCCTATTCGCTCGCAAGGCTCGGCATGGACTACGTTGATCTCTATCAGCCCGCTCGTCAGGACACGGAGATCCCCGTGGAGGAGGTTGTCGGTGAAATATCAAGGCTTGTTGAGGCGGGTTATGTTCGCCACATCGGTCTTTCGATGGTGGACGCCGAAACGCTCCGTCGCGCCTGCAAGGTACACCCCATTCACACGGTGGAGATGTCCTATTCGCTGATAAACAGAGACATCGAAAAAGAGCTGGTCGACACGGCAAGAGAGCTTGGCGTCAAGGTCCTTGCATTCGGCACGATCGGGCACGGACTTTTTGCCGACAATGCTCTTGAGAATATGGACAAGAACCCTCGCGGCATGCTCTCGCCCGAAAATCGAGAGACAAATCTGCAAATGCTCAAGGCTGTCAAGGCGATCGCGGACGAAAAGGGCATCGGGCTCTCACAGCTCGCTCTCGCGTGGTCGCTTGCAAAATATGACCATGTTCAGAGTCTTGTCGGAACTACGAGCCCCGACCATCTGTGCAGTGCGATCGATGCGTTGAAGATCGAATTTACAAAAGAAGATATCGAGCGCATCGAGGCTGCCATCCCTGCCGACAAATTTGTAGGCAGAGGCATGCGCAATTTTGTATTCACGGGCGGCAAAATGTCGCTTGCAAAATAAAAGACAAAAGGAGAACCAACATAATGTACACAGCAGACGAAAATCGTTACGCTGCGATGCCATACAACCGCCTCGGGAAAAGCGGACTGAAGCTCCCTGCGGTATCGCTCGGCTTATGGCACAATTTCGGCAGTACCGGTCGCTTTGAAAACATGCGCCGAATGTGCTTTACCGCATTCGACAACGGCATCACTCATTTTGACATTGCCAACAACTACGGACCTCCCGAGGGTGCGGCGGAGATCAATTTCGGTCGCATACTCAAGGAAGACCTCGGCATCTACCGTGATGAGATGATCATCTCGACAAAATCGGGCTACTACATGTGGCAGGGTCCTTACGGCGAATGGGGCAGTCGAAAGCAACTGCTTGCGAGCCTCGACCAAAGCCTTAAACGACTGGGACTTGACTATGTCGACATTTTCTACCACCACAGACCCGATCCGAACACGCCTCTCGAAGAAACGATGGGTGCACTGGCGACGGCGGTGAACTCGGGCAAGGCGTTGTATGTCGGACTGTCAAACTATGACGGCGCGCGCATGGAGCAGGCGGCAAAAATTCTTAGCGATCTGCATGTTCCGTTCGTGATCAATCAGAACAGCTACTCGATCTTCAACCGCACGATCGAGAACAACGGTCTTAAGGAGACCGCAGTAAGACTCGGTAAGGGCATAATAGCCTTCTCGCCGCTTGATCAGGGCATTCTGACCGATCGCTATCTGAAGGGCGTGCCCGACGACAGCCGCATCATGACCGACGGACGTTTTCTCAGGGAAAGCGCGCTGACCCAAGACAAGCTCGATCGGGTGCGAAAGCTGAATGAGATCGCATCGGAACGCAGTCAAACACTTGCCCAAATGGCACTTGCATGGATCCTTCGCGACGGCAAAGTAACAAGCGTCCTGGTCGGCGCATCGAGACCCGAGCAGGTCATGGACAACATAAAAGCGGCAGAGAACACGACATTTACAGCAGAAGAGCTCGACCTCATCGATAAGATCAGCCTGTAAAAGATAAAAAACTCGCCGAGCCCCATAGAGATGTGGGGCTCGGCGAAGACTTTATCGGGATTTTGAAGTCACTGACCATTCAGTTTGCTTTTTGATGTATTAATCGAGGAAATCAACAGTTTCTTCACCTCGATGCACTTTTCAAGAACATCTCGATCGTCACAGTAACCGCTTTCAATCAAAAGCTCCAACCAATACTCACTTTCGGAGCACTCCTTAAGGGCAATTTGAAGTTTGGCTATAAAATCAGCCGTCCCGTGCCCATAAAACGCTTCGCGAATATTGGCGCCAACACTCGTTCCGCTGCGAATGAGCTGATTGGTTAGAATGCTTTCTTTTTTATTTAGCTTTACATAATTGCAAACCTTGATAATTTGCAAAGCAAATTCCTTGGATCTCGCAATTAACGGACTATCCGCCATAACCGAACCGCCTTCCTGCTTGATGTTTTAATTATAACACAAAAAACTCTTACTTTTCAACCGTTATAATAAAAACGCTTTTCGCCTCAGCGAAAAGCCACCTCACTTCTTACCTCTTCCTTCTTACCTATTACTTTCCAAAAAATCCTGCCATTTGAGGTAAGAGTGAAGAGGTAAGAGGTAAAAAGTAAAAATCCGGCACTTGCGTGCAGGATTTTTTGGAGGCGCCACCCGGAATCGGACCGGGGATAAAGGTTTTGCAGACCTCTGCCTTACCGCTTGGCTATGGCGCCTTATGAAAAAATCCACGGCAGGTTATGAACTATCATGTTACAGCCATGGACTTTTTATTTGGAGCGGATTACGGGGCTCGAACCCGCCACCTCCACCTTGGCAAGGTGGCGCTCTACCAAATGAGCTAAATCCGCGGAAATGCCGTCTTTTACAACTTTTCGGCAGGTTGTCGGACATGTGTCGCTGTCCTCAACAATCCTAATATAGAAGGATTGGTGCCTCCGGTCGGAATCGAACCAACGACACAGGGATTTTCAGTCCCTCGCTCTACCAACTGAGCTACAGAGGCAAATAATACGACCGACGCGTCGCGTCGGTCGATTTGGCGACCCGGATGGGGCTCGAACCCACGACCTCTAGCGTGACAGGCTAGCGCTCTAACCAACTGAGCTACCAGGCCATAGCTCCGGCTAATGTCGGAACCGTTGGTGGAAGTTATAGGGCTCGAACCTATGACCCTCTGCTTGTAGGGCAGATGCTCTCCCAGCTGAGCTAAACTTCCATCTCCTCGCCTCGAGCACCGCTCGCTGCGACGTGTGTTATTATACCACAGTCATTTCGATTTGTCAAGGGGTTTTTGAAAAAAAATCGAATTTTTTTATTTTTTTGCATGCCCCTTGACATACTCGCCTATGTGTGTGCCCTCGTCCCACACTCAAAAGTGTAGGCGATCTTACGAATGCAGTCTTTTAATGCAGTGTTCCTTCATAAAATCGGATATGATATGCTCGTCCTCGCCCTCGTAGTATCTCACGAGATGATGCTTGAACTCGGGAACCTCGATCTCCGGGATCACGAGAAAGCCGCCGCCGTGAGCGATCAGATAATGATTGGCGAAAATAACCGCTGCGCGCTTGTTTCCGTCCAAAAAGATCTGCGTTTTCATGCAGTACAGACAGAGCTTTATCGCAATATCCTCCGCGGTTGCACCCGACTCGGTGATCTCGCCTATTTGCATTTTGATATCAAGCTCATCCGGGAGGGGCGGAATGTATGTTGAACCGCCGATCGTGACCGGAACGCCTCGAGTACGTCCGCCGTCGAAGAAAAAGCCCTCATTTACAAGCTTTGCGATGTGACTGAGCAAATAAAAATCGGAGCAACAGGCGATCACGTCCCGATCGAGTATAAATTCCCACGCGTGTTTCAAATTCAGTATCTTCTGAACGTCGACAGCGGTCATGCCGTTGACCACGCCGCCCTCTATGATCTCCTCGGTCTGCGGAAAAGAGGTCGCCACTCCCTCCAAAACAGCCTGGTCATAGATGTTCGTCTTCATGTTGGCACGCGCGAATGCAATGTTTTCGGCAACTTCTATCGGAAATTCGTCCTCCGAAAAGCCGAGTGCCGAAAGCTTTTTTTCGATCTTCCTGATATCACGCCGAAGAGTGCGCGACTCTGCGGCATTTCGAAGGAGCAGATTGTAAAGATCGTCCGAGTAAACACCGACATAGGTCGATGTCAGCTTGCCCGCGATGCGTTTTCTGATGTAAATATATCTGCCGCCGTCCGATGCCTTCACCTCGGGTGTGCCGTCATAGGGCAGAAGTTTCTGCCTTGCTTGAAGATCTGCCCGTTCTCTCAGCAATTCCTGTATCTCGTCATATTTTGCCGCCATCATGGTCTCCTTTTTCGTCTATTTCAAAAATAGGGAACTTTTTGCATGTATATTATACCACTTTGTTCCCTAAAAGTCAATACATATCGCAAAAAAACAAGACGATCGGGCAAAAGTTGCCGTGATCGTCTTGTTTTGCGGTCAATTATGTATGATCAGTCCGAGCAGGAACAGGTAGAGTTCGAATGTGCCCTGCCGCAGTCCCATGCCGCAGAGTATGCCGGTCAAAAGGCGTCGGATGTTCGTTGACGGCAAAAGATCGATCCTTTGCACGAACCAATCGGCGAACATTATCGCACAAAAGAGCACGCACAAGAACGGCGGAAGTCGGAGAAACGGAAACGTCACATATCCGATAAAATATCCGATAAACGCACCCGTGCATCGCGCGCAGACCGGGAATTGCTTGCCTCTGAAGAAAAAGCTCCTCTCGGGCATTCGGTGACAACCGCTCATCTCGCCGAGCAGGACGAGCGCGTCGTATATGTCCGATTTCTTCATTTGTTTGTTAATGCTTAATCAGATCACTGAAAACGAGCCATCTTCTTTTCGAGCTCATCGAGTTCTTCTTTCAGGGTGGTGACTCTGCTTTTGGAGGTCACACGCATTAAGATGAAAGTCGAAACACCGGATAAAAGAGACATAAGTGGTAAAACGATAACAAAAATGATATAGAAAGAGTCAATCTTGCCATAATACATGCCTCCAAACGTAAAGAACATCAGAGCAAACAGAAGCACAGCTATGACGCCAAAGACGATAAGCACGACATACGATGATTTTATCATTCGTTCTTCTTTCGCGATCTCTTGTTCGAGGTCGTCTTTGGTCTTGAACTTGCTTCCGCAGTCTTTGCATATCCATGCGTGTGTGGTCTCGGTGTTTACGGTAGTTTGGGATTTGCCGCTTCCGCAGTTTCCGCAGAGCATACCGAGCGGACCGAAGGCAAGGTAGCCAAGGCATCCTTTGCCGCCCGAATAGCCCTTGGTCTTGACCGTTGTCGAATACTCGGTCTCGGACAGGTATTGCAGATTTTTGCTCCCGCATTCGGGACAGCAGATCTTTTTGGGTACATTTGACACGCCGCCGGGCACGGGTGGGGTGTCATTTGTGAGAGTTGCGCCGCAGCTAGGGCAGAATTTTGCGTCATCGGGCAAATTACTGCCGCAGTTTTTACAGAACATGTTTACCTCCGCAAAAATATGGATTTTGATTTTCGATGAAATAAAAAAGGTGCGCAGCCAAAGAAAGCTGTGCACCCAAAAATACAAAGCCTCTCTTGCTGCAACACAATTATTTCATCTACTACATATTATCCAACGGTATACGAAACAAGGCCTGTATTTTATACAAATACAAACCGTCGGAATTTATATGTAATAATTGTGTTGCGAGGATATTATACCACATTTTTTCACATTTGTAAATACTTTCTGCGGATTTTTTTGAGATATATTTGCGAAAAATCGACAATTTGTTGTCAGGGAAACGGTGAGTAATTCGTGCTTTTGCAAATTGTCTTTTTGACGGTTGGATTTGTAATAAATCGACCGCCAAATAAAGGTATCCCCTGTAGGGCGGGGGGCTTGCTCCCGCCCTACAGGATTCCTTGTATCCGACGACATGATCTCTACATCCAAAAAACCTCACGACGGATCATCGTGAGGTTTTTGACAAAATATTCACTTTTTCCCGAGAGTGACGGTTGACGTCTTGGTTTCGGGGTCGTAATTTGCGATATACTTTTTCAGAAGGATCACATCGTCCGAGGCGATCTTGCCGTCGCCGTTGGCGTCCGCGCCGGGCTTTATCTTGACGGTCGACATGCCTGTTTTGGCATCGTAATTTGCGATATACTTTTTGACAAGTATCACATCAGCCGAGCCTATCATGCCGTCGCCGTTGGCATCGCCGTAGACGATCTTCTCGCTCGGCGTGACCGGGACGAACGGGGTCTCCTTATCGGCAAAGGACGGGGTCGCGGTCAAGGCGGCAATGACGAGGGCGAGCGCGATGGGTTTAATTATCTTCATTATCGAAATAATAAGCCTTACCGGTTCTCGCGGACTCATAGATGCCCTCGAGTATGCGAGTCACGCAATATGCCTGTTCGGGGAGCACGCAGGCAGGATGGCGTTTTTCGACGGCGTCGAGCCACTGTCTTGCCTCGAGAGTTGCCATATCCTCATTGCCGCTGCCCTCGAAATATGCGGCACCGCCCGATGAGAGGTCGATCTTGGTAAGGAAGCGTCTGCCGCCCTTGACGCCGTTGAAGCGCAGTCCGTCGTTCATATCCGCACCGCCGAGAGTGCCGCAGAGTGTGGTTGCCGCCTCGCGCGGATCGGCATAATTGAGTGCCCAGGATGACTCAAGGCTGATCGTCGCGCCGTTTTCCATGACGACAAAGCCGAACGCCGAATCCTCGACCGTCATTTTATCGGGATCCCAAGTGCCCCATGCGTTGCCCTGAAGGTCGACCGGGAGCTTACCGAGCTTATGGTATGTAGTACCGAGGCACATTTTGGGCTTATAGTTATCCATCATCCAAAGTGTGAGGTCGAGCGCGTGCGTGCCGATATCGATCAGCGGACCGCCGCCCTGCTCATACTCATTAAGGAAGACGCCCCATGTCGGCACGGAGCGGCGGCGAATGGCGATCGCCTTGGCGTAATAGATCTCGCCGAGCGTTCCCTGCTCGACCTCGCCCTTAAGATAGCGCGAGTCGGCTCTCTGGCGCGACTGATAGCCTATCGTGAGAAGTCTGCCCGTGCGTTTTGCGGCATCGAGCATCTTCTTTGCCTCGGCGGCGTTGATCGCCATCGGCTTTTCGCACATTACGTCCTTGCCCGCCTCAAGTGCGTCGACCGTAATAAAGCTGTGCGAGCGGTTGGGGGTGCAGACATGCACGACCGCGATCGACTCATCGGCAAGCAGCTCTTTATAGTCGGTATAAACCTTTGCGTCGGGCGTGCCGAACTTTTCCTTTGCGGCGACGGCGCGGCTTTCGATGATATCGCAGAACGCGACCATCTCCGCCTTACCCGTATTCCTCAGCGAGGGCATGTGCTTATTATTTGCGATACCGCCGCATCCGATAATACCAATTCTTATCTTTTCCATGACATTTTACCTCATTTTATATATTTTTTTTAATTTCGTTTATTTTGCAAGCAGCCGACGCAGGGTGGGATCTATGCCGAACTCGTCCGCCAAGCGGTCGTACTCTTCCATCGCGCGCCTGTCCTCTCTGCCCGTATAGACGGCGCGGATCATGACATTTTTCGGGGTCTCGTCGGGGTCGATCAGCTCGATCGCCTCGGCACGATAGCCCTTTGCCTCAAGCATCAATGTCCGCATCGAATCGGTGAGCAGATCGGCAAATTTCTGCTTCAATATCGAGTGCTTCATGATCGGCGCAAGCGGCTCTGATCCGAGCTGATGAAACATCTCATGATGACAGCAGGGCGTCGAAAGTATGAGCCTTGCGCGATGCTCTATCGCATAGGCGAGCACGATATCGGTTGCGATATCGCAGGCGTGCAGTGACACGACAAGATCGACCGATCTGCCGCTGTCAAAGTCCGCTATATCGCCGCAGACGAAATGAAGACCCGAGAGTCCCATCCGTTCGGCGACGCCGCGACAGTAATCGATGACATCCGATTTGAGATCGACGCCGTACATTTCGACCTGTCTGCCCTTGACCTTTTCGAGGTAGAGGTAGACGGCAAAGGTGAGATAGCTTTTGCCGCAACAGAGATCGCAAACGGTCAGCTCGCCCTCCTTCGGGAGCTTATCATAAACATCATCGAGCAGTTCGACGAATCGGTTAAGCTGGCGATATTTGGCGCGTTTTTTGTCAAACACCCTGCCCTCTTTATCGCAAACGCCGAGTTCTGACAGAAATGCGGCATATTTTTCGGAATCGATGATATGATTTTTCTTTTTATCATGCGACGGCAGGGCGGCACTCGGGGCTTGTCCCTTGCCCTTATTTGTAAGAAGTCGACCCTTTGACGATATGCCTATTTGAAGCGATGCCGAGGACGAGGTCAGATTTGTTTGCGAGAACTCGCCCGTTGCCATGCGCGCGACCTCGAAGGGTATATCTCTTTCGGGGATATTTTTGTGTGTGACCTTATTGTCGGACGTGAATTTTTCGATCTGCAGATATCGCGTTCCCGCGCCCGACTCGATCATTCTGCCGCGTGCGCGGACGATCGACTTATCACGCGGTTTACTGAAAGAGACGCGCAGGGTATCATCCGACATTTCGGCGATCATTTCTTCAAGCTTTGATATTTCGTTTTCGCTGACCGACATACGCCACCGCCCAAAATTTATTTTACTCTATTGTACAACATTTTGAAGAGATTTTCAAGGTCTTTTTTTAAAAAGGTCTTGAAAATCCGAAAAAAATCGATTATAATAGTGTACAGATCGAAATTTGAGCTTTCAAAAGAGGTTTTCATGTCAACAATCATCGGAAGAATAACAAAGGGCGTCGGCGGGCTCTATTTCGTCGACTGCGGCAAAGACAGTGCTCTCCCCTGTCGTGCGCGAGGCAAATTTCGCAGATCGGGCGAGTCTCCGCAGATCGGCGATCTTGTAAAGGTCGAGCTTGCGGACGGAAGTGAGAACATCATCTGCGAGATATTGCCGCGCAAAAATCTGCTGATCCGTCCGCCGATGGCAAATCTCGACGATCTTTTCATCGTTCTGCCGACAACATCGCCGAACCCCGATCTGCAAACGATCGACAAGCTGTCGGCGATTGCGGTACACGAGAGCATAACGCCATACATTGTTATATCAAAATGCGCGCTCGACCCCATCGCCGCGGAGGGGTATGCCGAGACATACAAAAAAAGCGGCATCCCGACGATCGTCACGGATGCTGTGCATGGTATCGGGATCGACGAGCTTCGCGAGACTCTTTACAAGAGGTCGGGCGGCAGGATCGCGGCGTTTGCCGGTGCGTCGGGTGTCGGCAAATCGACACTGCTCAACGCGCTCTATCCAAAGCTGTCGCTCGAGACGGGCAGTGTCAGCGAAAAGACCGAGCGCGGCAGGCACACCACGCGAAAGGTCGAGCTGTTTTGCGACGGAGACGGATACATCGCGGACACGCCGGGATTTACGATGCTCGATTTCGTCCATTTCGACTTCATGGACAAGGACGAGCTGCGTTCGGCATTCCCCGAGTTTTTGCCCTACATTGGCGATTGCAGATACAGAAAATGCAGTCACACCAAAGAGGAGGGCTGTGCGATCATTGATGCGGTGAAGTTGGGAATCATCGCAAAGAGCCGTCACGACAGCTATGTTTCGATATACGAAGATCTCAAAGGCAAGCACGATTGGGACAAAAAGCGGTAACAAGATCGAGCGTGTCGCAATATAATGACAACAAAGCGGCAGCAAATGTCGCGAAAAAAGGAAGGTGCGACCCGTGAAGATCGTAACGCTCAAAGCCAAAGGCATACTTAAGCCTATTTTGAAAAAGCTTTTTAAGATATGAAAAAAACGAGGCTGTTCGAGGAACGCTCGACCCTCGCCTTCGATGAGAGCACCGTGAACTTGTTCGCGGTGCTCTCATCGATTCATTGGCGATCAATGCATAATAAATCGGTGAAATTACAACAAAAATTTGCCAAGGGTTCCCTTCGGGGAAACGATGATTTAATCGACCGCTAAAGCAAACAATTACCTATCCCTGTAGGGCGGGGGCTTGCTCCCGCCGCCTCTTGGATGATCGGTGCATGATGTATCGGCGTAATCTCTTTGTAATCTCGCCTATTTACTATAAATCAACCACCAAAGAGCCGCGGAAGCAAGCCCCCGCCCTACAGGGGATACCTTTATTTGGCGGTCGATTTATTATAAATCAAACCATCAAAAAAGCATTTTGTAAAAAAACGATTTAATCATCGTCTCCCCGAATGATGCCCCGGCGTTGTTTCTTTGCAATATCGCTGATATATCATACCCAAACCGTCGATTTTTTATGATCTCGAATTTGACAACACTTTTGACAGATCGACTCGCTCGATAGTTGTCCCGGGGTAATAATTTTCGATTATCGCCTCGGCATCGTAGCCTTCATTTGCCATTGCAACGGCTCCCCGTCTGCTGAGTCCGAGACCGTTTCCGCACCCGAGCGATCTGAAGACATATTCATTCCCGACACGCTCGATCGTAAAATCGGACGACGGAAGTCCCATAAGGCGGGCAAAATCGTCACCGTCGACGAGCCTGTCACCGATGCTCACCTTATCTACCCTGCCCGACGGTCGGCGCGAGCGTATGCTGATCTTTCCCGCATTTGTGACGTATCTGCCGTAGATCCGCGCCTCTGCCACACGAGCCTCGATGCGCGTTATGCTCTCGATCTTTTCCTCATAGCTTCTCACCGATCTGAGATAGGGAAAGATCTCGGATGCGTCCTCGGTCAAAAGATAGGACGACTCGTGGCAGAGGGCGAGTGCTATCTCACCCTCATGGCACACGGCAAGCCCGAGCACGCTTGCCGAGATCTCGGACACGCTCTCCCACATCGCCTCGGTGCGCGCACTGCCCAACCTCTCGCAAAGCCGATCCTTTGAAAGATATGATATGCCGCCGCTGTCCGTCGAGTCGCAAAAATCGACATCTTTTGTATCGGCGTGCTCGCATTTTCCGCAAAGGAAAAGGAGCATGCTCTCGACCGACAAGGATATCGCGCGCATTGCCTCGTCGGGGTAGTCGACCTCGGGGTCGATCAGCGCGCAGACCGCCCCGACAAGAAGCTCATCAAACGGCAGCTCGAGTGTGCGATCCTCGTCTGTCAGGTATAATTTTACATTTATCTCGTCATCATGTCCGCCATCGCATGCCGCGAGCAATGCGGCAGGCAAGGAAAGTGCCAAAAGCAGGGCGAGCAGAGTCGCCGTCGCCGTAAAAAATCTCTTTTCATTAAATGTACGCAAGTCTGTCTCACACCTCGAAAATATTTTTACTCAAAACCTGCCTCTTTTATGCAAATTTTCAAAAAAACGATTGACATAATCGAAAAAATGATTTATAATATAGTCACAACACTTGTGAAAGGACAAACACATGATGAACACAACGATAAAAGAATTTATTTTCGGTAAGCTGCAGGACGGCACGCCCGTTTTCGGATACGAGCTTGCATCGGACAAGACCACTGCCGTTATAACCACCTACGGCGCGAGGGTACAGAGCCTCGTGTACGACGGTGTATCGGTAGTCTGCGGCTTTGACAGTCTCGAGGGACAGCTCCGCGACGGAAGCTATCAGGGCTCGACGGTCGGAAGATACGCAAACCGCATATCCGACGGCAAATTTACATTAAACGGCAAGGAGTATGTCCTTGCGTGCAACGAAAGCTCGCGCGGAGAGCATCTGCACGGCGGAAACGTCGGATTTTCGGCACGCGTATGGAACAAGCTTTCGACCGAGCTGACAGAGGACTCGGCGTCGGTGACACTCGGTCTTGATGTAGGTGACGGCGAGGAGGGCTATCCCGGAGCTCTCGCGGTCAGCGTCAAGTTTACTGTCAAGGATAACGCTCTGTCGATATCCTATGCCGCAACGACAGATGCCGACACGATCATCAACATGACAAATCACAGCTATTTCAACCTCTCGGGCGTCGGCGGAACGATCACCGATCACACGCTGACTCTCGCATGCGACAAATATGTCCCCGTAAACGACAGGCTCATCCCCTTCGGAGAGCTTGCATGTGTCAAGGGAACTCCCTTTGATTTCACCGAGTGCAAAGAGCTTGGCAGAGACATCGAGGCAGACGATCTGCAGATCAACACCGCAGGCGGATACGATCACTGCTTCGTTCGCGAGGACGGTGCCGAAAAGAGTGCGCCCGAATGGATGGGCACGCTGAGATCGCCGATCACGGGCATCAAGATGGACATCCTCACGACCGAGGGCGGCATCCAAATGTATTCGGGCAACTTCATGACCGACGACAATCCCTTCTTCGGCAAATTCGAGCAGAAACGCTTCGGTGCGGTCGCACTCGAGTGCAACAGAATGCCCGACTCGCCCAATCAGAAGAACTTCCCCTCGCCCATCCTCCGCGCAGGTGAAACATACAAGCAGGTCACCGTTTACAGCTTCAGCAGAGACTGAGTTGCGGAAAAATCGAAAAAAAAGAAAAATTGTTATTGACAAATCACTCGGTTTGTGATATAATATCAGTGTAAGATGGTTTTCTGTCTTACGGTGTGACCGACACCTAAAATTCGATATCGATGCCGGGTGTAAAGACCGGAGTGTTGGCAGGCAACAGAAAAACCTGAAGCGATGCCGGGTGTAAAGACCGGAGTGTTGGCGAACAACAGAAAAATCGGTCGCATACAGGGAGATGATCGGCACTGCGGTGTCGGCGTCTCCCTTAAATAATAATACAGGAAATCAAAAATGGGTAATTACACCAAGGAACAGGCAATAGCAATAGTGACATCTTGCGCAAGATCGTACAAAGAAAACCTTGCAAACAAATCGCTTCTTCTCTTATGCTTAAACCAAAATCAGCAGTTTTTCCACATTGAACTGACATTCGACGCAAGCAATTTCTTACATTTGACCGGAGTGAAGCCTCGGACATATCTTGACAAAGACGGCATTCCTCGCAAGTTGGGTGCAGGAGAGTTTTATCGCCGCTGTTTGGAAAAAAAGCTTAGTGTAAATGACTTTGATTTGGCACAAGATGGTACAACCAAATTAAAGCTCGATGTCTTGCCCATGATCATGACCAAAAATCTGTCCGCTGTGATGATTGGCGATTACAACTCGGCAAACCCTCGTCTCTACACCGAAAAATTGGTCGGCGGTGTAACTGCGTGTGTAGGATTCGTGCAAGACCCATCTAAGCGATATGTTCCCAATACGGTCCTTAAAGCAGACATCAGAGATAATATCACAACCCCCGCAAGAATAATTGCTGTTTTCCGGAAATCGAAAAGCGACGATTATTACGACGAATTGACATACAAGGCGAAAAAATTTGATTTTAGTAATATTTGCTATCCATCGCAATTTGCTTACTTGTCATCTTTTCTTTCTACTTAACGACAATCAAAAAACCGATCTTTTTCAGGTCGGTTTTTTGTTTTCTTCATAAAACCGTCACATTGGGCGATTATAATATGGGTGTAAAGACAAATCGAGGCTTTTGCCTTGTTTGAAAGGAAGAAAAACAATGAGTATGGATCTTAACGAACGCCCGTTTGATGAAAACGGCGATGTGTCCGAAAATACCGAAAATACCGAAAATACCGAAAGCACCGAAAGTGCTGCATCCGAGCATGCCGAGGAGAATGTATCCAACGGCAGTTACTCGCTTGCCTCCGACGAGATCGTCGAAAAGAAGACCTTTTTCGATCCGCCCGTGCAAAATCAAAATGCAGGCGGCGGACACGAATACGAGTACGGATTTGACAGCAGAAGCGGCAAATATTCTTACTCGACCCCCAACTCCGAGCCTCAGCAGTCGGAATACCACGCACCAAGCGGCGGCAAAAAGAAGGGCAAAAAGAATGGCGGCAAGATCGCGATCATCTCGATTGCCTGCGCGCTCTGTCTTGTCCTCTCGTGCGGACTCGGCGGAGTTGCGGGTTATCTTGCAGGTGCCCATGCAGGTTCCGGCTCACAAAACGGAGGCGGTGCGTCCGCCGCGAAGCCGCAGGAGCCCTCGGCTACCGTTCAAAATTACACAACGGTGATCGAGAACAATGCGACAAATCAGTCGAGCGCGCTCACAAAGGCGGCAGAGGCTGCGCACTCATCGGTCGTCATAATCGACGTCTACAGCAGTGAGGATTACGAAAAGATCAACCAGCCCGAGGGCTCGGGTTCGGGTGTGATATGGACATCCGACGGATATATCGTCACCTGCAACCATGTTGTCGAGGGTGCGAGCATAGTAAAGGTCACGCTTGAAGACGGAAGCGTATACCCTGCCGAGATCATCGGAACAGACTCGAAGACCGATATCGCGGTCATCAAGATCTCCTCGACCACAACGCTCACGCCTACCATCGTTCGCGGCACCGATCTCATTCTTGCCGAATCGGTCATTGCCATCGGCAATCCGCTCGGCGTACTCGGCGGAACGGTAACATCGGGCATCATTTCGTCTCTTGAGCGCACGATCACGGTCGAGGGGCAGTCAATGACACTTCTCCAGACCGACGCGGCAATAAACTCGGGCAACTCGGGCGGCGGACTTTTTGACATCAACGGTTCGCTCGTCGGTATCGTCAACGCAAAATCGACCGGCAGTACGGTTGAGGGCATCGGCTACGCCATCCCGATCGGCACGGTCAAGACTGTAGCAAACGAGCTTATCGAGCACGGATATGTCACGGGCAGACCACAGCTCGGCATCACGGTCGTCGGTGTGACCGCTCAAAACTACAGCTATCTCTTTAGTGCGGGCTACTACCCCGAGCTTGAACAATATGCGACAAAGACGCAAAAGGACGGATGGGGCATCACGCGTAAAACCGTCGTTCCGGGTGTATACATCGTCGACACAGCGCTTGTCGGCGGATACGCGGAAGGCTCGGACACTCTCCTCTTCGGCGACAAGATACTCTATGTCGGGCAGACCGAGATCAGCGATTCGACAGACGTCAAATCGGCACTCGCCGAATACAGCGCGGGCGATACAATTTCGGTGACCGTTCTCCGCGAGCAAAAGACCACGGTCATCATCAACGTGATACTCGGTCAAGCAGGCGCGACAAACCAATAAAACGAATAAAACGAATAAAACACAGGCGAGGGAAGGACATGACAGGACAGAGGATACTCATCGTTGATGATGAGGAAAAGATCAGATCGCTCGTGCGCAAATACGCCGAATTTGAGGGATATACCGTCGACGAGGCGGCAAACGGGCTTGACGCGCTGACTCTTTTTGACAAAAATGCTTACGATATCGTCATAATGGACATAATGATGCCCATGCTTGACGGTCTGTCGGCAAGCCGCGAGATACGCAAAAAATCAAATGTTCCGATCATCATGCTTTCCGCTCGCGGTGAGGAATACGATCGAATAGGCGGTTTTCAGCTCGGTGCGGACGACTATGTTGTCAAGCCCTTCTCTCCGAAGGAGCTGATGCTGAGGATCGAGGCGGTGCTCAGACGCACATCCGACAGATCGTCCGACCCCACTCTCTCGGGAGGGAGCTCTCCCGAGGGGGGCGTCCGCCGCGATATTTTCACGCTCGAAGGGCTTGAGATCGATTTTACCGCGCGTATCGTCAAGGTCGACGGTAAGGTCGCCGAGCTATCCCCAAAGGAATACGAACTGCTTTTCTATCTCGTTCGCAACCGCAACATTGCCCTCTCGCGCGAGAAGCTCATCTGCGAGGTCTGGGGATACGACTTCTTCGGGGACGACCGCACGCTCGACACACACATAAAGCTCCTGCGCCGCTCTCTCGGTCAATACAGCAAATTCATAGTAACGTTGAGAGGGGTTGGATACAGGTTTGAAAGCACGAAATAAAGAGCGCGGAGCAAGGGCGCAGATACTTTCATGCTTCATAATTTTCATCGCCATAGCGATCGCTCTGCTCACCCTTCTGCAGGTATTCTTTCTGAAATATATCTATCGCGCGGTAAAGCTGTCCGAGATGAACGATGCGGCAGAGCATCTGGCTGATGCCATGGGCACCGACAGTCTCTACCCTCTTGCCGAGGAGCTGGCTGATTCTCGCGGTGTTTGCAGTATGATCTTTGACCCGACCTATTCGGCAAAGATAAAGCTGCTGTCCTCACCGCCTGCAGGCTGTCTGCTCTATGATCTTTCATCCGCCGACTGTGCCGAAATTTACAGATCATTGAAGGCATCCGATGACGAAATGCTCGTCCGCAGTGCCTCTTTGGTACGCGGCTCTTCTTTCTCCGGGCATTTCGAGGTAACGCGAGACAGGGTGGAGCTGTCCGACTACTCATTCTTTTCGGGCGATGATCAGCAAAATGTCATTTTGGCGATTCCCGTGACAAATGCCGACGGCGATGAGCTTATGCTGATAGTCAACACATTTTTGACACCGATCAGCGCGATCACGCGAACGATCGGCATAATACTTGTCGTGGTGGGGGTAATTCTCGTCCTTCTCGCCTTTGTGATCGCGAGATATCTGTCGGGCAGGATAGCGAAGCCGCTGGCGAGGATGAACAATCGTGCCAAGCTGCTCGGCGAGGGCAATTACGATGTCCGATTTGACGAAAGCGCGGGATATCGCGAGGCAAGCGAGCTTGCATCAACCCTCAATCACGCGGCATCCGAGCTGTCGAAGGTCGATGCGCTCAAAAACGAGCTGATAGCGAACATTTCGCACGATCTGCGCACGCCGCTGACACTGATATCCGGCTACAGCGAGATAATGCGCGACATCCCGGGCGAGATAACCACCGAAAATCTCCAAACGATAATAGACGAGACATCCCGTCTTTCGTCGCTCGTATCAGACATGCTTGAAATATCGAAGATACAAAGCGGCAACGTGACGCTCTCGGTCGAGAGCTTTGATGTTGCAGACGAGCTTGAAAAAATAAAAAAGACCTACAACACGCTTGCAGGTCGGATGGGATATAACATCGTCGTCGAGTGTATCGGTGACGGCAGGATAAGTGCCGACCGCGAGCTGACTGTGCGTGCGATAATGAACCTTGTGAACAACGCAATGACCTACACAGGTGATGATCGCGCGATCGGCATACGAATGATCGGCAAAGAAAGTGCCGTGCGCGTCGAAATAAGCGACAGCGGCGACGGCATACCGCCCGACAAGCTCGATCAGATCTGGGAACGCTATTACAAGGTCGACGCCGAGCACAAGCGCGCATCGAAAGGAAGCGGACTCGGACTGTCGATCGTGCGCTCGATCGTAACCATGCACGGCGGAGGCTACGGTGTCCGCAGCCGCGAAGGTCACGGAAGCGTCTTCTGGATAGAGCTCCCGCGCATCCCGGGTACGGAAATAGGAAATTAAAAATCGCTCCTTTTGGCAGTCAAGTCAAAAGGAGCGATTTTTGGGGTTTGGGTGAGCAGATAACACTCATTTCCCCCTTCTCATCAAGGCAAACGACCTCGCAGGAGGTTATCTCGGGAGATGTACAAACGCAGACGGGGATGCCTTGAAAATCATACTCGAAAAAGGCATGCTCCCTATCGGGGAGGGTCATGGGGAGACCGCAGGAGAGCCATTTGGCGTGGCTTTCGCATCTTGTCCAAAGTCGGGTGCGCAAAATCGGGTCGGGGGGCGGGAGCTCGCCGACAAACCGGCGCATCGCGGCGTCCGATATCATCCTTGGTGACTGTATATCGACACCGACCTCGGCGTCGGAGACGGCTATCGCTATCGCGCCGTCGGTATGCGAAATGTTGAAAAATGTGCCCGACCCCTCGATATACGGCTTTCCGAACCTGCCTTTGATTATTTTTTCGCCATTTTTGATTATTCCGAGCGAAAAGAGCAGATCGTGGGCAATTTGCGACTGCATCGAGGACGGCAATGACCCATCGATACTCTTAAGATACAGCTTTAGCATCATTTTTCTTCTGTTTTGACCCACGGTGAACGCCGCCGAATGGGGGAGGCGAGGTAAATCTGTCCAAAAGAGGTGTAAACAGCGAAAAGAGTGCGATCGTCGGATAGACGGCGTCAAATTTAAGATATATACGCCCGAGCATCGATACCGCGCCGATCAGCGCACCGAAGATCAGTCTGCCTGCGCATGATGTGGGCGCGCGCCTTTTATCGGCGGCGACAAAGATCGCGCCGAAGATCAGCGACCCGGAGCAAAGCTGTGTCAATGCATAGCGATAATATTCCACGCTGTCGGGAGCAAGCTCGAACGCGACCAGCACGCCCGCGCCGACGAGTGCGACCGGGATCTCCCACGAGATGCGACCGCGGACGAGAAGATAGACAAAGCAGAGCGCAAGAAGGATCACCGACATCTCGCCGAGCGCACCGGGCACTCTGCCAAGGAGCATGTCGAAGACCTCGACATCGGGGAGCTTTTCGAGAAAGAGGCTGTCAAGCGGCAGCTCAACACGGTCACCCGAATAGACAAATGATGCCGACATTCCGCCCGACACCAAAAACAGGACTGTATATCCGACGGCAATCGGCGATATGATACCGCCGAGCAGGCGATATGCGGCGATCGCTGTGACATCGACAACAAGCAGTGCGAGTATCGACACATTGATCGGGAGCACACAGGCGGCAGAAAGCCCGATCAGCACGGGATAAAGATCGACACCGATCGAAAATCTCTTTTTGCCTATCTTTGCCATGGCAAATCTCAGCGCGATATCGATCACGACAGCAAAAACCAAGGACAGTCCCGCTGTCAGCAGTGCTCTGTACGAATGCCCGACAGCCGCCCAAAGGATGAGCGGAAGGAGCGCGACGCATATCTCGATCTCCGCGATGTGCGCACCATCGCGCGAGCGAATGAACGGTGCCGACATCGTGCTTTGTTTACTCATTTTTGAACCGGGAATCATCGGTCATGCACATCCTTTCCGGCAGATTTTTTTGCGGCGATCATTGACGAGATCGAGATCCCCGACGGACAGACAAAAGAGCAACAGCCGCAACCTATGCAAAGTGAGGCGTCCGCGCTCGGCATATCGCCCGAGAGAAGCTTGTCAAATTTGCGCAAGATGCCGTTGCCCTCCACCTGCGCGATGCGAGACGGAAGCAGATACATCGGGCAAACAGCGGCGCAAGAGCCGCAGGAGATGCAATCGTCAGGCTTTTTGCAGCTTTGATCGGTCACCGTGATGTGGCGCGTGAATCTGCCGATCGGGTCATCCCTTCGGCGCACTCTGCCGCGCATAAGTCCGTTTTCGATGATCGTGCCGCCCTCGTCCGCAGAGCAGACATCAAGGACGGTCGATATCGGCGCAAAAAGCGTTGCCGCGATCAGTCCGCCGTCCTCGACCGCATCTCCGCCGACATATATGATCGGGTTGATATAGGGCTTACCGAGGACGAATGCGTCATAGACCGCCACCGCCGCATCAGATGTGAGAATAAGCATTCCCGTCTCCTCGGGGCGACGGCGAGGGGAGAGCTCGTTTCCGCATATGAGATAGTAAAGAAGATGCTGTTCATCCGACGGATAGATCGGATCGACGAGCGAAACATCGAGCAGTCCGCCGCCCGTCTTTTTGACCTGTGCACCGATCTTCGAGGTCAGCGCGTCACCGCGAGGGAGAACGATCGAGCCCTCGACGATACCGAGTGCCGCCATGATGATCTTTGCTCCGCCGATCATCTTGTCAGTGAGTGCGGCGGCGACCGATCGGCAAATTCCGCAGGCGGGTTCTGTGTCAAAGGCGACTATCGCAAGCCTGTACGATCTGCCGTACGACCGCTCCGCCTTGTCGGCGAGAGATGCACCGTATCCGTCGGGGATGGCAAATCGGCGAGTGCGTGCGATAAAATCATCGGGTGTTATCTCGAGCACACCCTTACCTGTCTGCTCGCCGAACGGCAGACAGTCGGGGGATAATTTCAGCGGATCATCGCTGTCACGGGTGATCGTCAGTCTGCCGTCGTCCGAGATCGATACCTTTCCGTGTATCGGGGACAGAATGGGCATACCTCCGCCCTGTGCCAATATATCGCCTGCCAGAACGGTGTCACCATCCGAGACAAGATAGGGTGACGGAATTTTCAGAGTAATGCTGTCGGGTGCGGGCAACTGTTCGGGTGCGCGGACATTGCCGCCGATCCTTTCAAGATCAAACCCGATTCCCCCGCGAATGCTTCTTCGCATGAGATAGACCTCCGAATTATTTGTTACCCTATATTATATCAAAGTGTGCGGCTAAAATCAAGGGGTAAAGAGTGAATTTTTTGATTTTTTGCGGTCGAGGTCAAAGAAATATCAAAAAATATCGAAAAGCAAATTGCAATAGCAAATTGCAATAGTTTTCAAAAACGTAACAAACTGTAGCA
>CAZMPO010000016.1:0-41965 GCA_964568425.1 uncultured Lachnospiraceae bacterium
AGCCGACGATGGGTACGAGCCGATCTTCAAGCATGTGGAAAGAAGCAGATAATTTGCTATAGACTTTTTTCTGAATTTGCCGTTTTTCTGTTTTACCTATTGACAAAATCGCAAAAATGTGGTAAAATGCCAAAAAACGGAGGGGATAGAATGAAAAAAGACGAAAATATAGTTTTGATCGGAATGCCGGGAAGCGGCAAAAGCTCGATCGGCGTAATTATTGCCAAAAGACTCGGAATGAGCTTTATAGATGTTGATCTTTTGATCCAAGAGCGACAAGGCGAACTGCTCCAAGAGACGGTGGACAGAGTCGGATCGGACGCCTTTCTCGAGATCGAGGCAGATGCGGTATGCTCTGTGAATGTAAAAAACAGCGTAATATCGCCCGGCGGATCAGCCATACTCTGCGAAAGAGGTGCCAAACATCTGAAATCGCTGGGCAAGGTCGTTTATTTAAGGCTGACGCTCGATGCGCTGAAAACTCATCTCAGCGATCTTTCATCTCGCGGAATCGCGATGAAGCCCGGTCAAACGCTTGACGACATTTACAACTACCGCGTACCGTTTTATGAAAAGTACGCTGATATCACGGTAGACACATCGATGCAGACGATAGAAGAATCGGTCGATGCGGTACTTAATGCACTAAAATAAAAGCAGGAGCGTTTCGTTTATTCGAGACGCTCCTTAAATTATTCCCTTTTTTACCATTCGATTGAGTTTTTTGGATATCGGTCGCCAAAGCAGGAACAGAAAGATCATATTTGACGCCGAATATATCGCAGTCACGGGCAGTGCAGAGATAACAGATGCGGCATATCTTGCAAGCGAGAAACCGCCTTCCCAACCGACGGTTGACCAAATATCCATAGCCAGTGAATAAAAAATACCCGAAATTCCGCCGAAAACAACAAGAATCGCACGATTTTTTCTCAAAATTTTCGAAAACAGTCCGGAAAAAAGACCGATCATTCCCCACGAAAGCATCTGAAACGGAGTCCACGGTCCCTGACCGAACAGGATATTTGAACAGATCGCGGAAAGTGCGCCGCACATAAATCCCGACTCGGGACCGAGGTATATGCCCGTGATTATGACCATTGCGCTGACCGGCTTGAAATGAGGAAGTGCGGCAAATATAAACCTGCCGATAACCGAGATCGTTGTCATTGCCGCAAGCAGTGCAAGACGTCTTGAATCGACTGTTCTTTTTTCGTATCCGATGAAAAAGGGCAGACACGCAAGCATGACGCAGACAAGCGATACGACAACATATGCACGATCGGAGAAAGCAACTACCCCGATCGCCGCCGCAGTCGCGATAAGTACGACCGATATTGCGAGTATAAATCGCTTTTTCAATTGTCAACACCTCGTTTCACCGATCGTCCGAGCGAGACAACATCGCCGACTGTGACCGCGCCGTCAAAGACAGATCTTGAGATCCTGCTTGCCTCGGTCGTATAGAATGCATTTTGCGAGAAAAAGGTGTGCGGCTCGTCGAAAGAGACGATATTCCCACCAAAGAAAAGCCCACAACGATCGGATGTCTCGGCGGCAAATTCAAGATCGTGTGTGACGATAACAACGGTCACTCCCTCGGAGCGAATATCCTTCAAGATCTTGCCGAGCACCGATTTTGTGATCGCATCGATACCGCTCGTTGGTTCGTCTAAAAGCAGTATGCGAGGTCTTGTGAGAAGAATCTTTGCAAGAGCCGCTTTATGCATCTCGCCGCCCGAAAGATCGTACGGATGCACATCGAGCAGCTTGTCTATTGACAGCTTTTTCGCGATCGACTCGACCTCATGTGCCGTGTCATCCTTTGAATAGCACATCGCGGCGCATATGTCAAAAAGTTCTTCGCGAACAGTTTCGGATGTAAAAACTGCCGATATGCTTTGTGGTAAATAGGCAATATTGTGGTGACAAAGTGCGCTTTTGGGGTATTTTTTTATATCTTTCCCGAAGATTTCAATCTTTCCTCGCAAAGAGCGCTCGATTCCCGACAAATTTTTGAGAAGTGTCGATTTGCCTGTTCCGTTGCCGCCGACTATCGAGCAGATCTCGCCGACACGGACATCAAACGAGAGATCGCGGAGAACATCCCTGCCCTCTTTCTCGTAGCGAAAATACACATGCTTTGCGGAAATCGCGATGTCATTGGAAACATTTTGTGCGACAGTATTCGAAAGTGACGCGTGAGGATAATCCGCCATGAAGACCTGCCCTTCGCGAATGGTCATGGGCAGAGCGGAGATGGGACGCTCACACAGACAAGCAGCTATCCTTGCGGCACTCGGCACTGCGATAAAAAAATCCGAGTCGCATTTTGCAAGATGGGCGCAGACATCACGGGGGGCGCCAAATGACAAAAGTCGCCAGCCATCAAGGACTGCCGCACTGTCGGCGAACGAAAAAAGCTCATCAAGCTTGTGTTCGGCGACGATCACTGTTGTTCCGAGTTCCCTGTTTATTCGTGTGAGTATCGAAACAAGATTTGACGCCGCTATCGGGTCAAGCCTTGATATAGGCTCATCGAGAAGCAATATTTCCGGCGACATGACCATCACGGACGCAATGCATACGAGCTGTTTTTCTCCTCCCGACAGGCTGTCTACGGATCTGTCCATAAGTCTGTCGATCCCAAAAAATTGGGCAATTTCAGCAACCTTTGTGCGTATTTTGTCGGATTTAACGCCGAGACTCTCAAGCCCGAAAGCAAGCTCATACCACACTCTATCGGTGACGATCTGCTTTTCGGGATCTTGCAGGACAAATCCTATTTTTTGTGCGCTGTCTCGGTCGGACATATCCGAAAGCCGCTTGCCCTTATAAAAGATATCGCCGGTCAGCGACCCGTTTGGCGCAAGCTCTTTTTTTATAAGTCGCAAAAGGGTCGTTTTGCCGCATCCCGATCGACCGCAGATGATCGTAAAATCTCCCTTTTGTACAGACAACGAAAGATCATCGATCGCCTTTTCGGTACGATCGGAATAGGTAAAGCTTAAATTTTTGATCGATAATATTTCCATCTCAGTTTCTCCGTTATCTCGATAATTGCGGGCATGAGTGAAATGACCGCAAAGCTAAAATACAGACAAATCTTCGGTGTGGCTAGTCTTACCCCGCTAATTCTCGGATAAAAGCTCACTTTTGGGCATCCGTAGCTTAAAAAGATCATCAAAGCGTCGACCGCACACACAAATATTGTCATACCAAGATCGGCGGCATTGAATTTTCTGTCGGTAAATCGTGTACGACGACCGAGGCCATATCCTCGGGCAAGCATCGATGCACCGCTGTCGACCGAACCCTCTATCGCCCATGTCAAAAGAGCCGAAAAAGCCTTCGCACTACCTTGTATTCGTGTCATGATCGACTCGTCCGAATAGTAGCCCATCGTACTCTGCGCCTCTTTTATCTCGCGCCATCTTTTCTTAAAAAGCGGTATGTTCCGAAGTACGGTCGATATCGTAAGCGATATTCTCGGAAAAAGTGCGCCGACAAGCAGGATAACCTTGTCGGATGTCATGATCTTCGAAAAGCATTTTCCCCAGATGATGACCGAACAGGTCATTGCCGAAAGATCCACGCCGTATAGAAGTGCTTCGAGCGTGATCGGAGCTCCGTTCAAAAAAAACAAAATGCTCTCGCCTTTGTGCGAAAACAAAGGGTTGGTAAGCGACAGCAGAAGAAATATGACCGTCAGAAATTTGAGATCGCGCCAAATTTCGCTCTTGCCGCAAAGGAATATGCAATAGACGATGCCGGATATAAGCGACAGACCGATAACGATCGGATCTAACGTAAACACGGTAAATAACATGACCGATATTAATAATAAAAACCCAACGATCGGGTGGAAAACATCAATTGCACTTTCGTTTGTGTTCACCGCATTGCCTCCCATAATTTCAGCACCGCCCGACTGTCTACCCGTAGTGACAGTCAGACGGTGCCGCTGTAATTTATATTTGATTACCCTATAGATTTACACTGCTCTCAAACGGATCATGCCGGTGCCCTTGTTGGTTCCGAGTTTGATTACCCTATAGATTAACACTGCTCTCAAACCGGAGAGCCGAGCGAAGGAATGAGGGCGGAGTTTGATTACCCTATAGATTAACACTGCTCTCAAACGTAGTCAACTACACCGAAGCTGCCACGCTGGTTTGATTACCCTATAGATTAACACTGCTCTCAAACTGCGGCCGTAGCCACATCTTGCGCGGTCAGTTTGATTACCCTATAGATTTACACTGCTCTCAAACTTATCTTCTTCATCGTTCTCAAGTCTCCGAGTTTGATTACCCTATAGATTTACACTGCTCTCAAACTGTAAGCAGTTTGCTCCTGGGCAAGTTCTCGTTTGATTACCCTATAGATTTACACTGCTCTCAAACACACGGTCATCACTGCAACGTACAGCGAAAGTTTGATTACCCTATAGATTTACACTGCTCTCAAACTAGCGGTTGCACCATTTATTTTCGTAATATGTTTGATTACCCTATAGATTTACACTGCTCTCAAACCGTCTAGAAGTTCAGTTGCGCAACGATCGTGTTTGATTACCCTATAGATTTACACTGCTCTCAAACGAGCGTCTTTATATCGTGACTAAGTCTTTCGTTTGATTACCCTATAGATTTACACTGCTCTCAAACCGCTTTGAAGTTCAGTTGCGCAACGATCGGTTTGATTACCCTATAGATTTACACTGCTCTCAAACCCAGTACACAATTGCGAATCCTAATTCAACGTTTGATTACCCTATAGATTTACACTGCTCTCAAACGAGATGCGGATTGAGAATCTTTTCCCACTCGTTTGATTACCCTATAGATTTACACTGCTCTCAAACTACCGTGCCGGAGGATATTCAGAACGACATGTTTGATTACCCTATAGATTTACACTGCTCTCAAACTAAAATGATGACCGAACTTCAAATAGAAATGTTTGATTACCCTATAGATTTACACTGCTCTCAAACCTGTAAGAAACTACATAGCGCAAGATGATAGTTTGATTACCCTATAGATTTACACTGCTCTCAAACTATCGGAATTAAGTCAGGCTATCAGAACGAGTTTGATTACCCTATAGATTTACACTGCTCTCAAACTGTCGGGTTGCGGTTGCTCCGGCTCCGGCTGTTTGATTACCCTATAGATTTACACTGCTCTCAAACCTCAAATTTGAGAAAATCGCTGCAACGACCGTGAAATCTACAGAGCAAACAGTGCTCATCTGTGTTTATTATATCACACAGGGCAAGATTTGTCAAGTTATTTCGAAAAAAAACTAAATTTCGCAGAGGTCGGCGTCTATGATGAGCTTCGGAAGGTCGCTTGGCAGTGGTCTGTCGAAGCTCTCGATCATAAGAATAGCAATATCTCTGCCCGATATCGTTTTCAAGAAAAGATCAAGCTCATCACTATCGAAAAAAGACGCCATATTGACGGTAACGAACAGCTTTACTTTAGTAAAGTCGCGCACTATCGACATATAATCGATGATTCTCTCAAGCTCGCTCGAATGATCATCGACTATTGACACAGACGCGGCTTTTACGAGCGACTTCACATCAAGCTTCCGACATTCAACAGAAAACGGAAGATCAAAGCACAGCTCGTCGATATACTTTTCAATATCGGCAAGAAGCTTATTTGTAGTGTTATAGTGATCAGTATCGACCGATTTTTCGAATATTTCATCTGATACCACCGACATGACGGTCTTCGTATTTATCTCAAACGGAGCAAATGAGTCAAGCAGATCGACAAAGTCCTTCATTTTCAGCGGGCGATTGTCCTCGGAAAGTACACACTCACCGATATCACCGCCCTGCTGTAAACGAATATCCTCGATCAGACGACGAAAAAGCGTTCTGTTTTCGATAACAAGTGAGAAAGGTCTTCCCTTTTCGATGATTATTTGGGAGCAAAAAAGAGAACTTACGAGTTTCACAAAAACACCGTCCTTTCGTCGCTGTCGACAACATCCGAATGATATTCACCCGTGATAAACACCATTGACGCAAATTGCTTCTCGGTAACGCTCAAAAGCTGAACAAGTCCGCGTGGGGGTTTGTTTTTTTCGATAATTGCAGTGACCGATCGTTCGACCGACGCATTCAGCACCATGCGGCAATAGACAGACTCCTGCATCATCATAAAGCCGTTTTTTATAAGCATTCTTCGAAACTGCCTGTATTGTCTGCGATCGGCATCAGTCTCGGTCGGCAGATCAAAAAAGACTATCATTCTCATAAATCTGTAACTCATCTTTTTAATTCTTTATAATTCCGGAAAATCAAGTGACGGATCGTCCTCGTCCGAATTCATCGCATCAAGCGTGCGTTTTGTGTACAGCTTTATCGCGTTCAGGAGCGTCTGCTCCTCTCCGGCAAACATGACCGGAGAGGAGAGCATACTTACAAGCGGAAGCTTCTCCTCGCGTTCGAATTTTACGGGATCTTCCGCAAGCACGATGCGATCGACGAACGGACGAAAGGGCTCCATCAGATCGGATGAAAGATTATAATGATTGAATACATTGTCATGATGGATACCAAGCTGCGTTATATATCCGCACAATGTGACCTCGCGATTAAAGGCTGACAATATGAGTCCGTATCCGTAGTTCAGTGCGGCATTTTTCGGGCATTCCTTCCCTCGTGAAAAATCTTTTCCGAACAATGCGTTAAAATAGACCTTCGCGGCATGACCCTCTCTGTTGGTCGTGTCGGCAAACTCCATCTCGTTTGCGTAGTTCGTCAGCATGTCAGCCTCACGATCATGATCGTTTTCGAGTAAGATCTTTGACTGATTATAAATCTTCTCGCGAACGATATATGACCAGATAAGCCCTCGTCGACCGTCGGTCCACGCCATCTGTCTTTTGAGCTTTCTCGTTGAGTCGTGCGAGCCGATGTAGGGTGCGAGTTCTCCGTAAGGGCTTCTTTTGCTGTCACAAAAGATTATCCTCACCTTCTTGTTAGTCAATTCTTCGAGAAGGCAACCGGTCATGGAGACCGCGGGATTTTCGATCATGAGCACGGCTATCTCATCAATAAATATCCTTCTGGTCTCCTCACCGCGAACTACCATATAGCCCATCGACAGATCAAGCTTGCATCTGTTCGAGATCACAACCGTACGCCAGCTCATGATCCGCCACCTATGAGAAGATCGACAAGATTTTCCGAACGAGTTTCAAAAAGTCCCGATGCCGAACGATCGATTATGCGAATGTCATGGTAGTCATTTTTCAAATTATCAATACTCACCGTTACTCTCCTCCTGATGTTTGATTTAAAAACCTTATCTAAGTCGATATTTTCGCTACTGTTTGTCTTTAAGTACTTTATCATTTCCAAAAGACACAAAACCTGCGAAATTAAGTCAAGCGTTTTAAAAGCACTCTCATCGTCATTCACTCTTCCTTTGAATTTTGATTTGGGAATTTTTGCGAAAACCTTTCCGCTCATCTTCGAATAAACGGAACGAAACAACGAGATGTTTTTGTCCAAGCTGATTCCGTCTTTCTCATCAAGCTGATATTCTGAATTATTTTTAACCTTTTCCTTTATCTTCTCTATCTTTTTGATGTAGCTTATTTCGTCACCTGAATAATACGGAGTTGTAAGCAAGCGATAACACATGTAATTGTCGTCATACTTTCCTGTCAAAATGATTTCAAGTCCGTCTAACGAAAGAATGCTGTTTAGTTTGACGATCTTCCTTCCGAACGGCATCTTAATGCTTGAAATATCTTTGCCGAGTTCTTTCGCAACACACTGCTTCGCGCCATCGTGGCTTGCCAAAAAATCCTTAGACGCAAGATATGTTATCGGAACGAAATACGTTTTGATTTTTTTCTTTTCTGTGTACTGTGCGATTGTATAAAACGATACCACGGGATTCGAGTAACCGCCGTATTTTTTTATGTCAAGACCTTTTTTTCGAGGAATCAGCTTGTTGCTGCCTTTTGGATCGGGTTCTTGCCTAAAAAAACCTCTTTTGCTCTTGGGACCAACATCGCTTTTCTTGCATATTTGATATTTTGTTAAATGGACACTGTTTGTCGCAAGAGCTTTATCGACATTGTTAAGATGCTCGACAGGGCTCCACGCGCCATCAATCTTATGACCGAACAGCGCATCGTAGTTCAGCGAGTAATTGTCAATTTTATGTAAATCAGCGAATCTGACATTAAAGACATTGCCGACAACTATATTCAGATAGGCATCGTGCGCGTGATGGATATCGCTTGCGGTTCTTGACTTGATGATCGCACCGTGTTTTGTTTCGTCCGACTCATCGCGGAAAACGCTAGACTTTATGCTACCGTACTGATGTCTGAACTCGGTGACATTCCCTGCCTTGACGTAAACGATCTCGCTGTCCGGATATTTTTCTTTAAGCAGCGTTGCGACCGCTTTTGCCGACTGTGAAGTCTCAACAAGCTGTCTGTTGATGAATCCGAGCTTTTCATCCGGTTTGAAATCTTCGGTTCTCGTCAGGCGGTTATATTTGGTCTTGTTGATCAGCCCTTTGTTGAGATATTTTTCCCACAGATCTTTCATTTTATCCTGATATTCGCGCGGAACGGGGGTGGCGCGCTTATCATCGTTCTCTTTCTTGCAAACGAGAACCAAATTGTTATGAATACTGTCATCCTTGACGAGAGACCGCGGGTAAATGTGATCTTTATTGTAAAGCTCCGATAGTTCGGAAATATTTATCGATTTTCCGCAATACATACACTTTCCAAGCTGCTTAAAATAAAGATAGAGCGGTATTTTCTGCAATTTTTTATTTGCATCGCTCTCATCGCCGAGGGAATACAGCTCCTTGAGGACATCTTCTTGACCATTCAACAGCTCGGCAAGCTCTTTGTACCTCGAAGTTGTTCGCTTGCCCTTTTCGCCGCTTGAGCGAGTCATCTCGACGAATATCTTTTTCGGTTGGTTCTTTTTGACCTTGACCACATCCGAAACAATATCGAGTGTACGATAGATCGAGCGTTTGACAGAGTTGGAGATGCCCATATCGTCGAGCTTTTCGTCGACCGTTTGACCATTTGCGAACGCCGACTCTCTTATTTTCTTGATCTCATCTCTGAATGTATAGTTGCCGCTCTCGAGGATCTGCATCAGATTGTCGTTTGTCGTCCACATGAAGTGAATGACCGTTCCGCGCTCGTCTGTTTGCGTGTTCGTACCTTCGATACCATTCAGAAGCTCGCTCGAAAGTCTGCCGAAATCCGAATATTTCATAGATGATATCCTATCTCTTTCCTCTGCTGAAAGCGACGGATACTCATTTTTCAACCATTTTTCAAGGCGACGCCTGTCATTTGTTGCGGTAATGCGGCGGATGATGTTTTCGACATCTTCTGTCGACAGTTTTCTGCCATTTATCAGATCGGCAAAATCCCTGTGTGATCTGAGAGAGGATTTTATGCTGACATCGATGCCACTTATACGATCTTTTTCGCCAACACCTATGCAGCCGTTGGTGGCGAAAAAGCAGACTATATCGCGATATTTCACGGTCGCGAATTTTTTAAAAACATCTTCGTAAAGCTTTTGCTTGGTTTCGACTCCAATCGGGCGACCGTCGATCTTTATGTTATTGATCTCGTTGAGCACTTCAAAGCTCGAATAGAGCAGCGAACACTTCGGTATAACATCCTCACTCGGCAGATATGTACACTTATTTATCATGCGTTCGATAAACCTATCCTCGCTTTTGTCGTGATCCACCATTTTATCGAAATTCCATGGATAGATCTTCCCTTCGGCTTTTCGCTCGATCCACGCATGATCGCCACCGCGCACCGTCGGTCCAACATAGTACGGAATGCGGAATGTCATGATCGACTTGATCTTATCGGACACCGAAAGTCCGTCGTCATCTTTTTCTGACAGGAAATCGAATACCTTCTCGGCGTTTTCGAGAATCTTGCACAACTCAACATAATACAGCTGATACGGAATTAGTGCGTTCTCGATATTTACCTGCTTTGGCATATAAGTGCCCTTTTCGATGCGATCTTTAATGGAGGCGATCTCGCGCGCATCATCATCGCTCGGATCCTTGATCATATCAAGTGCTTTTTTGACCTCTTTGCCGAAGTCGAACTTGTCGGGCTTTTTCTCGGGTTTCAGATTGCCTACATATTGCGAGTAGCCCTTGCCTCTTGTTTTGAACATTTCTTTGTATTCATCATGTGAGAGGTACTTTTTATAAAGTTCTTTAAGTGTTCGCAGATCGTCGCGGTGGGTATCGTACTGTGCTGTTTTTACATCCGATATGCACTTCTTATCGCCGAGCATCCTGACAAAGGATGCACAATCGTACACAGCTTGGGCAGATCTGATAATATCACCGAAAGTGCCGAGTTTGGGCAGTACTTTCTCAACACTATCGGGGTTTTTGAAGCAAATACTTTCGGAAACATCCGAAAATTCATCACCGAGAATCAGTTTTTTTATGCTAATGCTGCCACCGGCAAAGAGGGTCAGCAGGCCGTATCTCCACAGTCCGACATTTTCCTCGTCGCAGTTTTTATCTACCGACTTTTCGGTGATCCTGGTGAGATCGGACAATTTTTTGCGTTTTTCGGTTATTTTGAGATCTTGTGAGAGAATATCGCAAAAGGCTTTACCATCAACGTCCCAAAGGTTATCGTAAGATCTTATGAAATTTTCGTAATTTCCCGAGTTGTCGGTAAAGCGTGAGATATCCTCGTCGGGGGATGCCGGGTTTAGAAAATGTCCCCTATGTGCGGTCAACCAGGCAACCGCGCGATAGAGATCTCTGATGTCAACGCCGTCTGCTGAATCCATCAGTTTTGCTATGAGATGGTGGATGGTCGGAGCGTCTTTCATTATGGGCTGACAGACAAGGTCGTGCGGAACCGTTCTGTCCTCATCCCAAAGAGCACTTTCGTCGATCCTTTTGTAAAAATCGGGATCAACCTTCGCGATCTCTTTTGCAAAAAGCTCTCTGAGAAGACGAAGACGAACCTTGCGACGCTCTATGCGGCGTCTTGCAGTCCTGAACGTGCGCCTATCGACGCAAAGATACGCCTCATCGAACAAATTGACGCCCCACATCGGCTCGCCCTTATGACGCATCAACGCGTAATCGGTATCTGTCACAGCGTAACCGACCGAGTCTGTGCCTATATCGAGACCGATATAGTAATCTTTTTGAAGTTTCGGGGAATTTTTTTCGTAAAACATATTGACAAATCCTTTCTTTTGTGGTATACTGAGGGCGTAAGTTTATTACCCTATAGATTTACACTGCAAAGTTCAAATAAGACGGCAGTTCTGCCGATCCGAAATCGCCGCTTACGCGGTTGCACAGTGAGTGCATTCTTTGTAAAACAGCTTTCCGACTCGGAAGGCTGTTTTGCATTTCGAGATCTCTTACTATTCTAAAAGTATTATAACATAATAATCTGTAAAAATCAAGTTTGACAATAAAAATATTGTTATTTTATGCCGATTTTTTGAAAAATATCGAAAAAGCTATTGACAAAAGACAAGTTTTGTGGTATAATGCAATCTGCCGCATGATGTCAAGGTCCAAAGAGAGCGCCGCTTCCCTTACAATCAGCGAGTTTCGTGCCCACGGCGGTACGATGTTGAAAGGATAATAAAATGTACGCAGTAATTGTTACCGGCGGAAAACAGTACAGAGTTTCCGAAGGCGATGTAGTTTACATCGAAAAGCTTCCCGTAGAGGCTAATGAGGTCGTTACTTTTGATAAGGTCGAGCTTGTTTCCGCAAACGGTGAGCTCAAGATCGGCACCCCTTATGTAGACGGTGCAAAGGTTACAGCCTCTGTTGTTAAAAACGGCAAGGCAAAGAAGATCACTGTATTTAAGTACAAGGCAAAGAAGAACGAGAAGAAAAAGATCGGTCACAGACAGCCTTATACAAAGGTACAGATCCAGACGATCTCTCTTTAATCTCTCACGCGGTGATTTAAAATGACAAAAATCACATTTTTCAAGCAAAACGGCATTTATTACGGCTTCAAAGAGGTCGGTCACACAGGTTTTGCCGATGAGGGCGAAGATATTCTCTGCGCTGCTCTTTCGTCAATGACCATGTTAATCATCAATGCCATCGAGTGTTCCTATGCATCGGATGTCGATTATACGATCGACGAGGAAACCACCGATATTACGGTAATCTGCAAAGCTGCACTTCCCGATTATTCGGACGATGAAAAAAAATCGTTTGCGATCTCGGGTCTGTTTCAAGCTTATTTCCTGCAGCTCAACGACATGGTCGAGGATTACTATGATTTCATTGAGGTAAACGAATCCGAAGACGGGGACTAAAATCTAAAACGGAGGTATACTACTCATGCTTAGAATCAGTTTGCAGTTCTTCGCTCACAAAAAGGGTGTCGGTTCTACAAAGAACGGTCGTGACAGCGAATCCAAGCGTCTCGGCGTCAAGAGAGCGGACGGTCAGTCGGTTCTCGCGGGCAACATTCTTGTAAGACAGCGCGGAACTCATATCCATCCCGGCGAAAATGTCGGAAAGGGTTCTGACGATACACTTTTCGCTCTTAAAAACGGAAAGGTTCAGTTCAGAATCGTTGCAGGCGGCAAAAAGACTGTCAGCGTCGTTGCCGAATAATTTCAAGACAAAAATTAGTCGACCCTTTCAAGTGCTAACGTACTTGAAAGGGTCGATTTTTTACTTTTCAGATGACTTCGAATTTAATAATGTAGCTGTTTGTACCATCAGAAATGATGATATCATATTCGCCCGGCAAAGTTTTTGCGCCAATGCGCCAACTCCACGAACAGTTCCCCTCGCCATCCGACATCGTATCGATCAAACCCTTAGCACTGCTGTAGCCTGACGAATACTTGACCTTGATCGAGTACAATGTGTTAGGAATACCTTTGATCGAGATCGTTGCCTTGCCGCCGCGCTTGACAGCACCGGGTGATCGTGTGACAGTGATCGGGGTGGCAACTATCTGAGCTTCCGTGGACGGACTTGTCAAAGTGGACTGTGAAACAGTTGTTATTGCAACAAATGTCGTTACAGGCGACAGCATCGTCTCAGGTTTTGAAGTCGTTGCCGATCTTTTTGTTGTCACTGGATTTGTTGTCACCGAATTTGTTGTTGTAACCGGATCTGTGATCGGTACAATGATGAGTGGGGTGCTCGATGTTTCGCTCGTTCGCTGCTTTTGCGTCGTTATAATCGATTTTTTGGTAAAGACTTTGGTTGTCTGATCGGTAATTAAACTGAAATATGATTTATCCTCGCATCCAAACAACAAAAATGTCAGCGTTAAGACGATTATTGTCAAAGCTATCGAAATGATCTTTTTAATCATATCCGTTCACCACACCAAGTGACTGTCAGTGACACCCGCCGCATGTCGAGCAATCATGTGTGCATCCGTCACCTGTTTGACCGGTTATCTGAGACACGATGGTTTTTGTCACTCTTGAGATAAGATCGTTAAGATCAGCCTGTGCCTTTTCATAAGTCTTATATGCGGGATGCTCGACGACAAATTCGTAAAGCTCGTTGATTCGATCATTTACCCTTGAAAGTGTTTGCTCGTCCATCGGCTCGCCAGTTTCGTCCTCTCTGCGCGAAAGAAGATCCTGCTGGATCTGATACTCCATCAGTGCGCTGTTTATCTCAAGATTCGACTCATATTCGGCTTTTGCGCGCGCGAATTTTTCACCATCCTCTGATATTTTGATCCTAAGTCCGAGCGCCTGTGCCATCTCCATTATTTCCATTTTCTTCCGTCCTCCTTAATTACCTTCCTTATTTATATACAGTTCGCCGTAGAGCGCATATGTTTCCGCGCGTTTTATAAGCACTTCCGCATAAGAGCCGATCAGCGAGTCATCGCCTTCGAAATGCACAAGTCTGTTTTTCTCATTGCGTCCCGTCAGCCTTGTCGCATCGGTCTTACTTCTTCCCTCAACAAGAACATGTTGGATCGTCCCGACATAGTTTTGATTTTTACTGTTCGATATCTCACTTTGAAGCGCAAGAAGTCTCTCGAAACGCTCGGATGTTACTTTCTCGGGAAGTTGCTCCATCTCAGCGGCTTTTGTTCCCTTTCGCGGCGAATAGATGAACGAGAAAATGTTATCGTATTCGACCTTTCGGAGAACATCGAGCGTGTCCTCAAAATCGGCATCGCTCTCGCCCGGAAATCCAACGATTATATCGGTTGTTATCGCGATGTTCGGGATCTTTTTGCGCATGTAATCGATAAGCTCGAGATAAGACTCCTTTGTATAATGCCTGTTCATTGCCTCAAGTATGCGGTCGCTGCCCGACTGTATGGGAAGGTGAAAAGCCTTTGCGATCTTATCGTTTTCCGCAATCGTGTCAATAAGCTTATGTGATGCGTCTTTCGGATGACTCGTCATAAATCGAACGATAAAATCGCCTTCTATCTTGCAGACCATTGAAAGAAGGTCAGAAAAATCGCAGGATATGTCAAGATCCTTGCCGTATGAGTTGACATTTTGCCCGAGAAGTGTTATTTCGCGACAGCCGTCCGACACAAGTTTTCTGATCTCATCAAGTATATGCTCGGGGCGTCTGCTTCGTTCCCTGCCTCTGACATAAGGTACGACGCAGTATGTACAGAAATTGTTGCATCCATACATAATAGACACCCACGCCTTTGACCCGGGGGCTCTCAAGATCGGCAGACCTTCGCATATGTTGCCATCATCTCCGCAGTCGAGGAAAAACGCGCGCTTTTTCGAGGACATAACGCCGTACACGATCTCGGGGAAACGCCAAAGCATAGAGGTTCCGAAAAGAAAATCTACATACGGATATCTGTTCTTTATATCATCCCTTCGATGCTCCTGCGAAACCATGCAGCCGCAAATACCGATAAGAAGGCGCTTTTTCTTTTCCTTGAGATGCTTGAACTGTCCTGTTATGGAGAGGGCTTTGAGCTCTGCGTGTTCCCTGACCGCGCAGGTGTTCACGATTATCATGTCAGCGACAGTCGCGTCATCGGTAAGATGATATCCCATCTGCTCAGCCATGCCCGCGATACGTTCTGAATCTGCCTCGTTTTGCTGGCACCCGAACGTTTGAATAAAGACATAACGTTCATCTCCGCCGAGCATCGCCCTTATTTTATTCATATATTCATACTGCTTTTCGGTATCCTCTACCGAAATAACGGTTGTTCTGCTCATTTTTAACAGTCGCCCCAAAAAGGGCGGTCTTCCCTTTCGTGATTTATTGAACTTTTTATTGCATATTATATCACATTTTTCGTCAATGTTCAAGATTTATTTGTAAAAAAGCTATTGACAAATCCCACAATTTATTGTAAAATGTATATGACAACCAACTTGAAAGGAAATATCATATGAAAAAAATATCGATAGCGGTCTTCCTTCTGCTTTTCACGCTCGTTTTCACCGCCTGCCAAAAAGGCAGCGATAACAAGCCACAGACGTCACCAAAGGAAGCACCGACCACGATCGAATTTGCGAAAAAGGACACTGCGCCCGATTTCAAGATCGTCTATGGGGCAGATCTTGATCTGGCAGACACAAAGATCATAAAATCGTTTGCCAACATGATAAAAGAAAATCTTGGCGTCGAGCTGACAGTCGTTGATGATACCGCGGCAGAGAGCACTAAGGAGATCGTGATCAATTCGAGCGCTCGCTCCGAGTCCGCAAAGCTGACCGATACGATCGTCGACGGCGAATACGCGATCAAAGCATTGGCTGATGCTGACAATCAAAGCATACTTGTGTCCGCTAAAGGAAACGCGGCACTGTCTGACGCACTTCTTTATTTGGTCAGCGCACACATTGACGAAGAAAAAGGAGTTGCATCCATGGACGCATCGACAAATATAAAGCGAGATTCAAACAAGCTGTATGTCGCTAAAAGAGGCGAAAAACCGTTTTTTGTCATCAAATACGGTAAAGACGGCGAAAAAGCCGCAAAGCTTCTCAAATCCAAGATAAATGAACAGCTTGGCGTTGATATAGAGCTGATTCTCGCACGCGGCTCGAAGATGAAAACATATCCGTTTGAGATAGATCTCTCCACGGACAGCGATTTTTACAGTGGGATCGAGGTCTTTGGTGCTGGCACAAATGAGTATGCGATATCTGTTTCATCCGATTCGTCTTCCGTGTCGCTCCATATTTACTCGTCCGATACAGAAGGAGGATACATGGCGATTCTCAGACTTCTGTCAGACTATTTGAACACAGATAACGGCGAGTTTTTCGTACCCAAGAATTTAGACATCAAAAAATACGCGGATGCCGCTGATTACGCACTCTATGAGGACTATATTCGAAACGGCAACGATGGCGAGATCATCGATAAGGATCTGCTCGTGGGTATGGTAATAAGACGCGAGGGTGCACACGCTACTATCCGCGACCCGAATGTGCTTTATGAAAACGGAAAATTCTACATGTACTATTCAGGCGGCGGAGTATGGTACTGCTCGGAATCGTCCAGCCTGTACGGTCCTTGGAAATCTCCGAAGACCATCGCCGTTCTCTCGGATTTTGTTGACAAATACGGAATTAACGCTCGCAAATACGATTACAACTGGGCACCCGAGATTCACAAGTATAAAGATGATTATTACCTCTTTACAACCTATTGGTGCTGTGAAGAAGATCACAACTCGCCTATAGAACCAACATGGAGCCCATATATCGGTCACCGTGCGGTTGTTATTTTGAAGGCGGATAATCCATTTGGTCCGTTTGTCCCGATATCGAAGGACGCAGACGGCAATCTCGGACATTCGACCCCCGGATGCTGGGACACGATCGACGCGACCCTTTATGTTGATGATGAAGGTCAGCCTTGGACTGTTTTTTCGCATGAATGGACATCAAGCCCCGATGCCGTCGGTAGTTTTTACGCGGCAAAGCTCTCGGACGATCTGTCAAGCTTTATCGGCGAACCGACTCAGATTTTCACCGCAAATGCAAAGATCGGAACTAAAAGCACAAACGGCGTTCCGGATGCTGCTTATATTTATAAGACTAAGGACGGACAACTCATATGCCTTTGGTCATCCTTTTATGACGGTGGATATGTCGTTATTCAAGCGGTCAGCAAATCGGGCAATATACTCGGTCCTTGGACACAGGAACGCGAACTTCTCTATGACAGCACGCAGTATAAAGGACTCGCAGGCGGTCACCCGAGCATAGTTACCGATGAAAAAGGTCAGATGTATCTCGTCCTGCATTCCCCGAACGGAACATCCGATGATCGCCCCGGTGTTCACGAGTGCCCGACATTCGTGCCGATCATCGAGAAAAACAACAGACTCATCTGGGGTCTTAATGCAAAATCAAAAGAATAATTATTAGTATTAAACGGATATTCGACACGCATGTTGGGTATCCGTTTTTTGCCTTATTTGGAAAAAACGACCGATAAAAGATGTGTTTATAAAATCCGACAGCGGCAATAATAACTTCGTAAGGATTAAATAAAAAAGCCTAAACGAAGGGTCGGATTAATATTGTATTACAGCAAGGTCGAAATATGCGGAATCAACACATCAAAGCTCCCGATGCTCTCGGACGAGGAGAAAAAGGTACTGCTTGATCTGACAAAGCAGAATGACGAAAGCGCAAGGTGCAGGCTGATCGACGGCAATTTGAGGCTCGTTTTGTCGATTGTCAGCAGATTCACCGGCAGAGGCGAAAACTCGGATGACCTTTTTCAGGTCGGTTGTATCGGACTGATAAAGGCGATCGATAATTTTGACACGAGCCTCGACGTCAAATTCTCAACCTACGCCGTGCCGATGATAATCGGCGAAATTAAGCGATATCTCCGTGACAACAGTGCCCTGCGTGTCAGCAGATCGACAAGAGATCTCGCATACAAAGCATTGTCGGCGCGCGAGAGACTAATTAAATCGAGCGGTCGCGAGCCGACGATCGAACAGATAGCTGCGGAGATCTCAACCGAGGACGATGTCTACTTGCCCGCCGAGATCGTCTGCGCGATGGAGGCAGTGACCGCACCCGTGTCGCTTTACGATCCTGTCTTCACCGATGGAAGCTCGGGCGAAAATCTGTCGGTCATGGATCAGATCAAGGACGAAAACGACAGCGATGACATTTGGATCGAGGGACTTGCCATCGCAGAGGCAATGAAAAAACTGCCCGCAAGAGAGCAGAAGATCATCAACATGCGATTTTTCAAAAACAAGACTCAAATGGAGGTCGCCTACGATATCGGCATATCTCAGGCGCAGGTTTCAAGGCTCGAAAAGGGCGCACTCGAACAAATTCGAAAAGATCTTTGAAAATTAGCGAAAACCCCTTGACATATCGGCAATTTTAAGCTAAAATATATACAGTACCGATATGTCAAGGAGAATTTCAATGGCAAACAACAATATTTTCAATGAAGTAAAGAAAAATTTCGGATTTGGCTGTATGCGCCTTCCGATGAAGGACAGAGATGTTGACTTTGAACAGTTTTCGAAAATGATCGATATGTTCATTTCGGACGGGTTCAACTATTTCGACACCGCGCACGGCTATATTGGCGGAAAGAGCGAGATCGCGATCAAAAAATGTCTCACCGACAGATATCCGCGCGACGCGTATCTTCTGACCGATAAGCTTACATCCAACTATTTCGAGACCGAGGCGGATATACGCCCCTTTTTCGAAAGTCAGCTCAAGATCTGCGGCGTCGATTATTTCGATTTTTATCTGATGCACGCGCAAAATGCCGATGTTTTCAAGCACTTCAAAGCATGTCGCGCCTATGAGACCGCATTTGAACTGAAATCAGAGGGCAAGATCCGCCACGTCGGACTTTCGTTCCACGATCGCGCCGAAGTGCTCGATAGCATACTAACAGAATATCCGCAGATCGAAGCCGTACAGATCCAGCTCAATTACGCCGATTACGATGACCCTGCTGTTCAGGGGCGACTCTGCCTTGAGGTCTGCGAAAAGCATAATAAGCCCGTCATAGTCATGGAACCGGTAAAAGGCGGTAACCTCGTAAACCTTCCGCTTGAGGCAAAAAAAGTGTTCGATAAATTGGACGGCGGCAGTTACGCAAGCTACGCTGTCAGATTCGCGGCAGGCTTTGATTCTGTCTTTATGGTTCTCTCGGGTATGAGCGATATTCCGCAGATGGCTGATAATCTCTCTTATATGAAGAACTTCAAGCCGCTTGACGATGGCGAGCGCGATGCTGTCTCGAAGGTTGTGAAGATAATATCGAATAAGAACCTCATTCCCTGCACCGCCTGCAGATATTGCACTGACGGATGTCCTAAGAACATCTCCATCCCCGACCTCTTTGCCTGCATGAATGCAAAAGAGCTCTATAACGATTGGAATGCCGATATTTACTATTCGACCGTTTATACGGCAAACGGCGGCAAGGCGTCCGATTGTATCGGGTGCGGACGCTGTGAGCGGAGCTGTCCGCAGCATCTCCCGATAAGGGCACTTCTTGTAAAGACAGCCGAAAAATTCGAGTCGGGCGAGCGCGAATATACCGATCTTGAAAAAGCAAAAAAGTTGCTCGACGGTCACACGATCGTGCTGTGCAAGGGCGATCAGACGATCGTCAGCGATAAACGCGGCGTGTCACCGATGATCGATCTGATCAAAGACGACCGCGATGTCAGCGGATGGTCGGTCGCCGATGTCGTTGTCGGTAAAGCGGCGGCTATGCTCTTTGTGAAGTCCAAGATCGCCGCTGTCTATGCAAAAACGATCTCCAAAGACGCACTTGCATATCTCGAGTCGCATGGCATCCCATGCGCTTATTCCGACCTGACCGATCAGATCAATAATCGAGTTGGCGACGGACGATGCCCGATGGAGACTGCCGTCCTGACGATCGACGATCCCGAGGCAGGATATCTTGCTATACTTGATAAAATTAAGGAATTAAGAGGTTAATACATAGCTCTATACGGCACTTTCAAACAGAGAGTGCCGTATTTTTTTACAAATCATTCAATTTTTGCGAAAAATTTCGAAATTATTCTTGACAAAGTCTGAAATTGTTGTATAATTCTGTTAGTTAGTTCCGCAAATACTATTTTAATGAAAGGAAACATTGTTATGATCAAAAGACTAACAAACAGATCCACCCGCCTAATTGCACTTGCGTGCGCGGCGGCAATGACGATGTCGATCCCGATAATGGGCATCGGCGCGGTGGCAGAGGAGAACGATCGAACGATCACGATCGAGGGAGAGAGACTACAATCCCTCATAAACGGCGGCGAAAACGAGAATAAAAACCTCATCTCCCCCGCCATCGATCGAGTAAACTTCGTCAGTCCCAGAATCGAGGAGAATGAAGAGACAGAAGAAACCACGATCGAGCAGGTCGATGAGCCGATACAAGAGCCGGTGGATAAACCGACGGAAGTGCCGATCGATGAGCCGGTAGATGAGCCCGTCGATGAGCCGATTGAGGAGATCACCATTACTCCTCCACTCTATAACGCAACCGCATCAAGCGGTACATGCGGTGCGAACCTCACATGGACACTCGATGAAGAAGGTCTGCTGACGATTTCGGGTACAGGGGAGATAAATTATGGTGCTTTTGGAAATAATTACGGAGTTAAAAACATAGTAATCCAAGATGGTGTGATGAAAATTGGCAGTTATGCGTTCTCTGGTTGCACGAGCCTTACGAGCATCACCATTCCCGACAGCGTGACGAGCATTGGCAGTTATACGTTCAGTCTTTGCACGAGCCTTGCAAGCGTCACCATTCCCGACAGCGTGACATGGATTGCCAATCAAACATTCTATAGTTGCACAAACCTTGCAAGCATCACCATTCCCGACAGCGTGACATGGATTGCCAATCAAACATTCTATAGTTGCACAAACCTTACAAGCATCACCATTCCTGACAGCGTGACGAGCATTGGCAATGGTGCGTTCTCTGGTTGCACGAGCCTTACGAGCATCACTATTCCCGATAGCGTAACGAGTATTCAAACGTGGGCGTTCTATGGTTGCACGAGCCTTGCGAGCATCACCATCGGCAACAGCGTGACGAGCATTGGCTATAATGAAACATTCTATAATTGTACTAGCCTTACTAGCATATACATTTTCAATCCTGACACAAACATTTTTGATTCATACTCCGCCATTCCATCATCCGCAACGATTTATGGATATGCCGGTTCAACCGCTGAATCATATGCAAAAAGGTATCATCGCACATTCGTTGCGTTGGATCCGGACAAGGTTGTTCTTTCAGGAGAGTGCGGAAGTGGTGTGACTTGGGAACTTCATACTATCATGGGCGAGCTTACCATCAGTGGTTCGGGTTCGATGCCTGAGGTTTGTCCTTGGAGCGAGCATGCCGATCGTATCTTTACTATAAAGATCGATAGTGGAATCACGAGCATTTGCTCTTTTGAAGATTGTGTAAATCTGATTAACATTCGCATAAACGGTGCTTCGACGATGATTCCGGACGATGCGGCGGCGATCGCTGATGGCGCGGTTATTTACGGCATGGCGGACTCGACTGCGAAGGCTTATGCGGAGAAGTTCAATCGAAAGTTCATTGAGCTTCCGCACGATCATGTTTATGCGGAAACTTGGACATCGGACACCGAGAGTCACTGGCATGCTTGCACGATATGCGGAGACAAGAAGGACGTGGTCTCTCACACTCCGGGCGAGGCTGTGATAAGCAACAAGATCGAGCCGACTTGTACAGTGGCGGGCAGTTATGATGAGGTAATCTCCTGCACGATATGCGGCGGTCTGATCTCGAACAAGACGATCACGATCGACGCACCCGGGCATGATTTTGGCAACGAATACAAATATGACATAAGCGGACACTATCACGAGTGTACGGTCTGCTCGGGCAAGAGTGCCACAGATGTGCACGAATTTGTTGATGACACGTGCATTTGCGGCTACTACGAGGCATCATCGGGCGTTATCGGCGGCGTTACATGGTCGTTCGATCGCGAGAGTGGCGTACTTGTGATAGGCGGCGATGGTGCGATCGCCGGCATCGATCTTCCGTGGGGTGTTTTCGTCGACAGGATAGTCAAGGTCGAGCTTGGCGGCGGTATCACGAGCATTAATGCGGACATTTTCGAGGGTTGCGACAATGTGATCTTTGTTATAATCAACATTAACATCGTGATCGGCGGCAGTCTGGGCAAAACGCCGACAATAATCGCGCCTGCTGGCTCACCCGTATACAGCTACGCGAAGACGAGCGGAATAAACTTTATTCCTTCGAGCAGCACGGGATTCTGCGGTTCTGACGGCGACAATCTCTACTGGTCGATCGAAAACGGCAAACTGACCATCAGCGGCAGCGGCAACATGGCAGATTTCTCGGGTGTATCCGCTCCGTGGGCAGATAGCATCGGGCAGATCAAGCATATCGAGCTTGGCGACGGTGTCACGAGCATCGGCGGCGGCGCATTCGCGGGTTGCAGGAATGTTATTATTATAATCATTATTGTTAATCTTATAATACTCGGCGATGCCAGCACGATCGGCAGTGGCGCGACGATCATCCTTCCCGAAGGTTCGGCGGCACGCGATTATGCCGACAAATACGCAGATAGAACATTTATCGACGGACTCGGCGGATATTGCGGTGCGGACGGTGGCAGAAATGTCATTTGGAACTTTGACGAGACCACCGGTAAACTGTCCTTCATCGGAGTCGGCGAGATCGACGGCACATCCATTCCGTGGGCAGACAAGATCGGGCAGATCAGAGAGATATACATCCCGAGAACGATCACCGGCTTCAATGCGGACATCTTCGCGGGTTGCACGAATGTTATAATCGTGATCATGAACGTGAATATCATCATAATCGGAAACGCAAGCGGATTCGGCGATGGCGTCACGATCAGATCGTTCGGCGACTCAAACGGCAAGCGTTTCGCCGACGACAATGCACTTCCCTTCGACGAGATCAAGTTCATCTACGGTGATGCAAACGGCGATCATGTGATCGACAGCAAGGATATTATCATGATCAAGAAGTACATCGCAAACTACGACAATCAGACCGGAACGTCGACAGTAGAAGTTGACTCCGGCGCAGACGTAAACGGCGACGGCAAGATCGACAGCAAGGATGTCATTTTGCTCAAGAAGTACATCGCAAATCTTGATTCAAGCGACAATTCGACTATTATACTTGGCAAAGGCTGAGGGCAACCGTTAGTCTTATTGAGATAGTACAATGCAAAGCAGCGGCACTCGAACAAAAATCGAGTGCCGCTGTGATTTTATTAGCAAGTGGCTGTTACAACAAATTTTACAGTTGTTCCGGGTCTTCGCCTGCCCGGTGTTCATAGAAAGAAGTGCCGCGCCGGAGACGCAGAGGATCACTTGCCACGGTCTTTTCTGCCTGATCCGGCAGTGCACATCCGGGCGGTCAGATCACGGATAAACGACGAGCGCGATCCGTCCGGTCGACGAACGCCGCGTTCATCGTCACATGTTTCGAACGGATGTGCAAAGCCGCCTCAATCGAGCAAAGGCGCACGCGGACATTATGTCGCGGGCGGACATCGATCGGAACCGGGCACGTCCGATGTCGTTACAATGACAAAACGCGAAGATCTGTTTTGAGCTACGAGTCTTTCCATGTTTCTTACTCCATTCGTCATTTATTTAAGCAGACTCGAAATATCAATATCCCTGCCGCCGACATTTATGACATAATCGTTTGGCAGTGAGTCAAGATGCGTCAAAAAAGTATAATAATTCTTTTCTTTATAATCGGTCGTCGTGCAGTAGAACATTGACCCGATACTATCCGAAACAGACGACAGACTATCGGTCGTTGTGTCCATGATCGACAGATAGTAGTCACTCGTCCCTTTGTATGCGTAGATCTTTATCCTCACTCCGTCATCGTCTCTTGAAAGAATTTCGCGAAGGTCGTACCAAAGGGTCACCTTTCTGCCATCTCCGTCGTGAGCGACTGCGGCAAATGTTGCCCTTCCGTTTTTCTTTCCTATGACGAGATCTGAGTGCTTGCCTTCAACGACAGTATTCACATCGCCGCCGTGAACATATTTGTATGCAGCGACACTGTCGGGAAATTCGACAAAAAGATTTTCGATCGGCAGGAAAACGGATGCAGTCGAAAGCAGTGCTAAACATGTCAAAAAAGCGGCGATAGTCTTTATTTTTTTCGTCTTCAACGACGGCTCTTTTATCTTTATACAAATAATAGTAACACCTATCGCGGCAATTATAAATGTTACCGCAATTCTTATATAAGCAAACACAAGATCACCTCCCGATCACTGCTTTTTGTTCTTTTCAGCCCTCATCGAAAGACCGATCCTGCCCTTTGGGACATCGACCGATATTACACGAACATTTACGATGTCGCCGACCTTTACAACATCCAAGGGGTGATTTACACGTCTGTCGGCCAGCTGAGAAATATGCACAAGTCCGTCCTGATGAACACCTATATCGACAAAAGCACCGAAATCTATAACGTTTCTAACCGTGCCCTTAAGCTCCATACCGACCTTCAAGCTCTCGATTCCCATGACATCTGTACGAAGAAGGGGAGGGGGCAGTTCGTCCCTCGGATCGCGTCCGGGTTTTGACAGTTCTTTAACAATATCTGCAAAAGTCGGTCCACCGACTCCAAGTCTCTCGGCAAGCACACCTGCGCCGATCTCGTTGATCCGAGCGGCAAGCAGATCAGCAGGAATGGGCGTACCGTCTTTCGGGATATCTATACCGACCTCGGCAAGCAGTCCCTTTGCCGCCTCATAGCTCTCGGGGTGAACGCCTGTGCGGTCGAGATAGTTCTTACTTTCAGAAACTCGAAGAAATCCGGCACACTGCTCGAACGCCTTAGGTCCGAGTTTGGGGACTTTTTTCAGTTCTGCACGGGATGAAAATGCACCGTTTGTTTCGCGATAGGTAACGATATTGGCGGCAACAGTCTGGCTAATACCCGATATTCTGCGAAGCAACGACGGAGATGCGGTGTTAAGATCAACGCCGACAGAGTTTACACAATCCTCGACGACGCCGTCAAGAGCGTCCGATAGTTTGTTTTGAGGAAGATCGTGCTGATACTGCCCTACACCGATCGACTTCGGGTCTATCTTTACAAGCTCCGAAAGCGGGTCTTGCATTCTGCGAGCGATCGAGATAGCCGAGCGGATGTTGACATCGTACTCGGGAAATTCCTTTGCCGCAAGAGCAGATGCCGAATAGACAGATGCGCCTGCCTCGCTGACGACCATGTATGATGTTCCCGGAAATTCTTTTACCATGTCGGCGGCAAAGATTTCTGTCTCGTGCGACGCAGTGCCGTTTCCGACTGCTATCACCTGAACGTCATATTTCTTCATCCAAGCCCTGACAGCACTCTTTGCCTGTTCTACCCTCTTGAACTCAGGCACAGGGTTGATCACACCCGTATCAAGCACCTTTCCCGTTTCATCGACAACTGCGCACTTGCATCCCATCCTGTATCCCGGGTCAAGACCGAGGACTATTTTACCCTTGACGGGCGGTTGCATGAGAAGTTGGCGAAGATTGGACGAGAAGACCTTGATTGCCGAGTCGGACGCCGTGTCTGTAAGCTCGTTTCGGATATCGCGCTCGATCGACGGGAAGATCAGTCGGTCATACGCATCCTCTGCGGCACCCAAAACGAATATTGAGGCGGCGGATGTTCCCTTTATATGCAGTGATGAAATTATGTTCAGTGCCTTTTCACGATCAAATTCGATGGCAACCTTGAGAAAATCCTCGCGCTCGCCTCTGTTTATCGCAAGTGTTTGGTATCCCTGTATCTTGGTGATAGGTGATGTAAAACTTCGATAAGTCTCATAAACGCCGAGGTCATCGGCAGAGCCGTTTGCCGTCAATTTGCCGTTCATAAAACAGACATAGCGCACTCTTCCGCGAACATTGGCATCGTCGGATATCATCTCGGCGATAATGTCAGATGCGCCCGCAAGTGCGTCGTCCGGGGTCTCAACGCCAAGCTCGGCATTTACATAGTCAAGCGCGAGCGTCTCAAGCGGCGGCATGTTCTTTTCCTGAGAATAGATCGTCTCGGCAAGAGGAGAAAGTCCCTTTGCCTTTGCGACAGACGCACGCGTCTTTCTTTTGGGTCGGAACGGGCGATAGATATCCTCAAGGGCTGTGAGCGTGCGCGCGCTCTCGAGTGCGGCGGCGATCTCATCGGTCATCGCGCCCTGTTCGGTTATAGCGTTTGTGATCTTTTCTCTTGTCTCCTCAAAGCTTCTGAGATATCCGAGTCTTTCGTCAAATTCACGAAGGATCTGATCGTCGAGTGAGCCTGTCATTTCTTTGCGGTATCTTGCAATAAAAGGGATCGTGTTTCCCTCATCGATCAGCTCGATTATATTGTCAACGATCTTTTCAGAGAGTTTAAACTCTTCCCTGAGCGTTTTTCTTATATCCATTTTTGATATCTCCTTTATTTAACCGCAATTTCTGCATTTTCCGACGCACGATGCTCGGCGAATTGTCGCATTATATTGTTTTTAACTATTATGAAGCAGACAAACAGCGCAATGCATGTAAGTATCCATGAAATCGGATAACAAAGATAGAGCATGCGGAGCTTTTCGGTCTCTTCGGTAAAATTCACCCATTTATATACGGTATTGATCCACAAGACCCTGATTCCGCACGCGCCGAGCATTGATATGATCATCGGCGAGACCGAATTTCCGAGTCCGCGTATCGAACCTGTCAGCGAATCCATGATTCCGCAGAAAAAATACGTCGTTGCGATAACACCCATTCTTACAAGCCCATAGTCAATTGCCTTTGGGTTTTCGGTACAGTAAAGCGAAAGAAGGCTGTGATTGAATGTAAGTGCAATCGCGCCGAGTATAACTCCGGTAAGTGCAGCCATGCCTGCCGAAAGAAGCATGACCTTCTTTATTCTCTCCGGCTTCCCGGCACCTATATTCTGTCCCGTAAAGGTCAGTGCGGAATGATAGAACGAGTTCATCGAGATATAGATAAAGCCCTCTATATTGCTTGACGCGGTGTTTCCTGCCATAACGACCTTTCCAAAATCATTGATCGATGACTGAATAACGACATTTGACAGCGAGAAGACCGAGCCCTGAAGACCTGCGGGGATCCCGATGCGAACCATGTTCATAAACTGTTTTTTGTTGATTTTAAGCTTAGATATCTCGAGTCTGAAATTTTCTTTCGATCTTACAAGGAAAACAACGACAAGGACGGCGGCGATCGCTTGAGAAATAACCGTCGCATATGCAACGCCGTCAACATCCATGCCGAGAACGATCACGAAAAAAAGATTGAGGACAACATTGATAGCACCTGATATTGACAAAAAGACGAGCGGATGGCGTGTGTCGCCTACCGAACGCAAGATCGCGGCGCCGAAGTTGTAAAGCATCATAACAGGCGTGCCGGCAAAATAGATCTTCAAATAAAGCGTAGCTTGGTCAATAACATCCTCAGGGTTGCCCATCCATGTCAAAAATGTTCTCGAACCGACAAATCCGATAATTCCAAAGATGACACCGCCGATAACACTGACGCATATAGCGGTATGTACGACCTCCGACAGCGTTTTGTCATCTCGTGCTCCGTATGCCTGCGCGGCGCAGACCGACGCACCGACCGACAGACCAGCAAGCAGATTGACGATAAGATTTATAAGCGCACCTGTCGAACCGACTGCCGCAAGTGCCGCATCTCCCGAAAATTGTCCTACAACAATAACATCGGCGGCATTAAAGAGAAGTTGCAGTATACCCGTCGCAACTATCGGCAGGGTGTAAATAAGCATTTTTATCGGCAGAGGGCGTGGGTCGCCGACAACATCAAATGTTGCGCTGGCTGTTTTACGTTTTTGCATAAAGTGAGATCATCCTTTCATTGGCGGTAAAAACCGTCGGGTAATACAAGACGAATATCGTCTTTTGGTATTTTATCAAGAGAATATATATACAAAAGATCAGAAAGTTCTATTGGTTCGGGGCGGTCGATAAGACCGAGCGATGCCGAAATAATTCCGAGTATCGGTTCGGGAGTTTTATATTTCTTTCGCAAAGCTCCCATATCAAGATCAAGATCGCGTTTAGATAGCCGTCTTCCCTGTTGATCCGTTAAAAGCGGAATATGGATATAGTTGTGCGGAGGTTTAAGTCCGAGCATCCTTGCAAGCCAGAGCTGACGAGGAGTCGATGACAGCAGATCGCGCCCCCGACAGACCTCGGTTACGCCCGACAGACAATCGTCAACGATCACCGCGAGTTGATAGGCAAAAACTCCGTCGGCGCGTCTGACAATAAAATCTCCGCAGTCGCGCTTCAAATTTTCGCTGTAATATCCGCACAAAAGATCGTGAAAGCCGACATCAAGATCGGGCACATGTACTCTTAATGAGTGTGGTCGATCGCTTGGAAGAGGAACTCCCGACAAAAAATGTTGATAGCACTTGCCGCTATAGACATAACTGCCGTCCGACGCGTGAGGTGCTCTATCGGCGTGAAGTTCAGCACGCGAACACGAGCAGGGATAGATCAGTCCGGCATCTCTGAGTTTTTCAAGCTCATACTGATAGACACTCGATCTTGCAGATTGCCACGACGATCTGTCGTAGCCGCCATCAAAAGTCAGACCGAGAAAGTTCAGATCATCGATCAGGGCGACGGTATTTTCTTCCCATGCACACCTGTAGGCGTCAAGATCTTCGATCCTCAGCAGTACCGATCCGCCGACCGAGCGAGCAGACAACCACGAAACGAGTGCACACATAATATTCCCGAGATGCATTCTGCCGCTCGGTGTCGGTGCGAAACGCCCAACGATGTTATTATCAGACAGCAGATCCACCCCCAAACGCTTTTTCATGTCATATTCTATCACAATGTTTATAAAATGTCAAGTACTTTTATGTGCAATTGTCGACAAAGCAGGGCTTTACGACCCAAAGGCAGAGCCGCGGGTGCTCTGCCAAGGTTTCGATCATCAATTATAATCGGCTTTTTTGAGTTTTGCGTATGTAGCCATGAGCTTTTTTGTTCCGAAGCTGTCAAAAGCTATCTCGTAAAGCGTATCAGTCGACATAGGTCTTACCGAAAGCACCGTTCCGTTTCCGAATGTCGGATGAACGACAACATCACCGATCTCGAAGCGTTCGATCGCCGTCTTTGGTTTCATATCAAAAACTGTCTTTTCGTGGATGACCTCAGATGCCGTGCGTTTGGGCTTGACACCGGGTATCTGGAAATTCGAATTTGATTTGACCTTTTCCACAGTTGTGTCAACTATGAGTTTATTCGGTATCTCCCCGATAAACTGCGAGACGGGGTTATACTGTGTCCTGCCGAAAAGCATACGCTCTTTTGTATATGTCAAGTAGAGCTTTTCTTTCGCACGGGTGATAGCAACGTATGCAAGTCGTCTTTCTTCCTCAAGCTCGTCTTTGTTAGCAAGTGCCGAGACGCCGGGGAAAATACCGTTCTCCATTCCGGGAAGGAAGACGACCGAAAATTCAAGACCTTTCGCGCTGTGTATAGTCATCATAACGACCGCGTTTGCGGCAGTATCATAGTTGTCGATATCCGAAACGAGCGCGACATCCTCAAGAAATCCGTCAAGTGTCGGCTTATCGGTAGAGCTTTCATATTCGATTGCGTTTGAAACAAGCTCCTCGACATTCTCAACACGATCGGCTTCAGCGACACCGGCACTTTTCAACATTTTTTTATAGCCCGAAAGATCAAGTGTCTTTTCAATAAGTGAAGATACCGATTCGGTCTCGGCGATCTTTCTCAGTTCAAAGATTATGTCCGCAAAAGCCGTAAGACTTGCCACAGATTTTTGAAGAGCGACATAGTTTTTGGCATTCTTTATAACATTGAACATCGAGGTCTGCTCGGTCGCGGCAATCTGCGAAACTGCGGCTATTGTAGTATTGCCGATCTTTCGTTTCGGCTCGTTGATAACTCTGCGAAGGCGGAGATCGTCATCGGGATTGCGGACAAGTTGAAGGTAGGCAAGAACGTCCTTTATCTCCTTGCGGTCATAGAATCTCGTTCCGCCGACAACGCGATAGCTCACTCCCGATTTCGAGAGGACCTTCTCCATTGCGTTCGACTGTGCGTTCATGCGATACAAAATCGCGATATCCGACGGTTTGTACTGTCGCGATGCGCAGAGCTTCATAATAGTATCGGCAATATATGTTGCCTCTTCGTTTTGATCGTGTGCTTTGTGAAGCTCGATAGCGTCACCGCTCTCTTGTGCGGTCCACAGCTTTTTGCCTTTTCTGCCGACATTGTTTCCGATGACTGCGTTTGCGGCATCAAGAACGGTCTGAGTTGATCTGTAGTTCTGCTCAAGCTTTATTACCTTGGCATCGGGGAAAACCTTGTCAAAATCAAGAATATTCTCGATAGTCGCGCCACGGAATTTGTAGATCGACTGATCATCATCGCCAACGACCATCAAATTGCGTCTGCCGCCCGACAAAAGCGTCGCAAGGACAAATTGCGCATGGTTTGTGTCCTGATACTCGTCGATGCACACATAGCGGAAGCGTCTTTGAAGATGCATGCGAACATCCTCCGATTTCATCAGAAGATCGACAGTCTTAACTATGATATCATCAAAATCAACAGCTCCCGCAGCTTTTAGCTTCTCCTGATAAAGCTTGTATACTTTGGCAACCTGCAATGCGCGAAAATCCTTCTTTTCGGAGGCTGACAGCTGTTCGACATAGCTCTCCGGATCGATAAGCTTGTCCTTTGCGCGGCTTATTGCGTTCAGTGCCATCTTTGGCGGCAGAAGCTTTTCGTCGATGTTGATCTCCTTGAGGATCTGCGCAACGATCTTTTTTGAATCGTCGGTATCATATATCGTAAAATTATTGTCAAGCTTGATCGCCGAGCCGTATCTGCGAAGCAGTCTGACGCAGACCGAATGGAATGTTCCTGCCCAAATATCCTGTGCGCCGCCGTCCTCACCGAGAACCTTTTCAAGCCTTTCTTTCATTTCGCTTGCGGCTTTATTTGTGAAGGTGATCGATAGCATCGCCCACGGCGGACATTTATCGACGGCATATTCAGACAGTATCTCGCGAATCTCATCGTTTGAAAGCGACAGGGCTGACTCGAGTCTTTCAACATCCTGCTCGGTGATATCGTCGCCGTTTTCATAATACGCGTTGCCGTATTTAACGATAAATGCGATACGCTGTACAAGAACAGTAGTCTTGCCGCTTCCCGCACCCGCAAGAATAAGCAGAGGATCATTTACCGTAAAAACCGCCTCGCGCTGTTTATCGTTAAGAAACGAATAAAGCTTGTCAAAAAGAGCACGTTTTGCGCGCAGAAAACGCGCGGACAACTCGCTGTTTGATATATTTAATTCATTATTTGGCATAGCATACCTTTCCTTTACACAAATATACGAAGCAGAGCTAACATGCAAAAAAACAAGCCGTCGAACGCATTCGAACGGCTTTTAGCTTCGGTTGGCTCACGACTATATTATACCAAAAAAATCGTCGATTGTCAATCTTTTTTTCGATTTTATGTTTAATTTTTGATACCGCAAGCATCTTTTAATGCATCAACCTCGCCCTTGTCAAGATACCTCCACTTTCCGCGTGCGACGTCAAGCTCGATATCACCGATAGCGGTTCTGCGAAGTCGTTTAACGGTAAGTCCGCAGAACTCGCACATCTTGCGGATCTGTCTGTTTCTGCCCTCGTAAAGTATCATTTGAACGGTCGAACCATTCTCATCTCTGCTTACAAGCATACACTCGACAGGCTCAATCTTGTAACCGTCTATCTCCATCTCTGAAGAAAGAGCCTCGATATCTTTTCGTGCCAGCTGTTCGGCAATACGGACATGATATATCTTCGGCACATGGTGCTTCGGATGCGTGAGCGCATTTGTGAGATCTCCGTCATTTGTCATGATAAGAAAGCCCTCACTGTCCATGTCGAGCCTTCCGACAGGCCAAAGTCGCTCTCCGACATCGGATACAAGCTCGGCGACCGTCTTTCTTCCCTTTTCATCCGAAAGAGTGGTAACATAGCCGGTTGGCTTGTTGAGCATAACATATACCTTATGTGAGCCACGTTTCTTTTCGACTTTCTTGCCTCGAAATTCAACATGATCTTTTCCCGGGCGAACCTTCATACCTATCTCTGCGAGTTCTCCGTTGACCTTGACATTTCCCGCTATAATCTCGTTTTCAGCCGCACGCCTTGAGCAAATGCCGCAATCTGACAAATACTTCTGTATTCTTATGGGTTCTTCGATGCTTTTCTTCATTTGTGTTATTTTTCCTTTCATTTGCCCTTTTTGCCGAAAATGCTTACGATCCACCGCACAAATCTCGAAAGCAGTCCTTTTTGTTCAATTTCTGACGCCGTCACATCGACCGACGGATAAAGCTCGACGCGACAGAGCTCAACACCATCGGAGATCGCGACGGCACTTCCGACAGGGGACGATGACGAGAGCGGTGCAAATTCAAAGCGACGACATTCTGTCACAACACACACCGAGTCGCCTATCGGAATGGTAACCTCAAGCGGTTTTCTGCTTACCAAAGTCACGCTGTTCGAGTTTCCGCCGACGATCGAAATACTGCCAAATTCCACCCCGGCATCTGCAAGCACCCTTTTTTGATAGAGTGACTTGGCGTAGCTATGAAGTGTCGCGTGATCTCTCCAATCGTTGCCGTCCGACAGAGTCACGGCAACAAAAATGATATCTCCGAATTTCGTCGCCGAAACGAGACATCGCCCTGCCCTCTGTGTATAACCAGTTTTACCGCCAATACAGCCATCGAGCGTCCAAAGCAGTCTGTTATGATTTACGAACGTGCGCTCGATACCATTCTCGGATGTGAAAGTATACTTCTTTGTCGAGACAATATCCGCAAAGCTGTCATTTCGCATCGCCTCGACCATGATCTTTGCCATATCAGCGGCAGAGCTGTAATGATCGGTATCGTAAAGCCCGTGGGGATTTGTGAAGTGAGTGCTCTCGAGTCCGAGATCGACCGCCTTTTGATTCATCATGTCGACGAATTTATCAATGCTTCCCCCGACGGCAATTGCGATAGCGGATGCGGCGTCATTCGCACTTTGAAGCATCAGCGCATATAGGAGATCGGACAGCTTCATCTTTTCGTTTTTTACAAGATATGCCGACGATCCTTCAACTCCGACTGACTCCGGGTGAACCGTAACCATGAGCGATCTGTCCGCATTTTCGAGTGCGAGAAGAGCGGTCATAATCTTCGTTGTACTCGCCATGGGCAGCTTTTCCTCGGCATTTTGTGCATAGAGACACCTGCCGCGACTATCCACGAGAACAGCGGCTTTTGCGGAATGATTCGGTTCAAGGGGCAAAACCGCTGCGGCAGAGAGATCGAGCCCGGGAACAAAAAGCGTAATTACCGAGCAAAAGACCGCCACCAGACGCTTAAAACACATATTTTCACCGCCAATATCAAAAGCTGTAAAAATATATGAATTAAAATTCGTGATTATTCGCCTATTTGATCGGTCTCTGCCGTCTCGTCAGAAGATGCATCGTCTTCTTTTTTGTTCTTTTTGAAAAGGGAGAGAATCTTTTCGACGATCTCGGGCGAACGTTCAACGACATCGACGATCTTGTCTATCTTATCGGGTGCCGGTGCCGATGAGCCTCCGTTTGCGGCATCGGGAGCACAGACAGGCAGGTATTGTACCGAGCCGTCCTGCTTTGTGATAAGAAATCCGACAGGTGTCAGCGTAACTCCCGTTCCGCCTCCGCCGCCGAAATTTGCACTCTTTTGTGTCGACGGTGCGTTTTTGCCAAAGAAATCAACGCCACCCGACGCATACCCGACCGACATCTTGGATATCGGCACAATGACAGTGCCGCCTGCCGATTCAAAAGGCTTGCCGACCACCGTATTTGCGTCGACCAAACCCTTTATACTGCTTAGTGACGAGTTTATCACACCATTAAGTTTACTCTCTTCCATTGTTGTTGACCTCCAAAAATGTGATTTATTAAACAGATCATATATCTGCAAAGTTACTTTTTGAGTTTTTTCTTAAGGAAGGCAATTCCTGCCGAAAAGATCATCGCGAAAACATGCCACACGCGAAGTTTGAATACGAATTTGAGATCGAGAGTAGATGACTCGGCTGTAAAATCAGGGACAACCGTCACCTCTCCGTTTCGCTTCACCGTAAATCCGGTCAGATTATAAAGGAGTTCCATTATGTATGCAACGCCCTGACAGACCGTGCCGTAGACAACGGCGGTTCTTGCCGCATCGCCTGTCGCCACGGTGATGTTCATTCTGACCGTTTTTATCTTCAAGTGTTTTCCAAAGCTCTTGATAAGTCCGCCAAGTGCGGCAGATATGAGACCGATAAGCTCGATTATATCCTTGACGCTCTTTTTTGGTGTCTCTTTTGTCTTGGTACCGGCGGCTTTTTTCCTTTTATCGGAGTTTTTCTTTGCCTTTTTCTTCTCTTGGCGTTTTTTCTTCTTTTCGCGCTTTGCCGCCTCTTTTTCAAGTGATCGTCTGTATCTTTTTAGTGTGTATTTGCGCAAAGACGGCTTTTTCTTCTCTCTTGGGGTTATCTTGAATTTCAAAAACAGGACTCTCAGATAAAGCGACAAAGTTTCATCATAGGTCAAAACAAGATTTGCCGATATCATACCGACAAGCCAGAAAAAGAGAAGGATCGACAGGGTAACTATCAGTCCCGTCAAAGCTTTTCACCTCACTTTGTCATCAATCAACGATCTGTATCTTATAACACTTCGATATTCTGAGCGGATATGTTTCAAGAATATTTCCATCATAGATTATCTCGACCTTTGTTCCGGTTGCCAGATCTTCCAATGAAAGCTCGCCGCCGTCTGTGTCAAATATTTCTGTCGCTGTCGAGACCGATATATTGTATGCCGAGCGGTCATCGGTGTCTTCCTCGACACTAACGCTGTATTTTCCGACAGCGGTTACAAAAGAGACAAGCTTTGCGCGTCTTCCGCTGTCAACATATTTTGTGGCATCTTTATAATCATTTGCCGTTTTTTCATCAAGGAGCTTCTCACCGCATCCGTATAGGACGAGCGAAACCAAAATGACTGCCGCAAGCATTGCTTTTTTCATACGAGCACCTCAAATTCCTTCAATGGTGATCTGCTTTCCGTCCTCATCATCGGCGGCATTTGGCAGATCGTCGATCGTCTCTATACCGAAAACACGCAGAAAATCGGGGGTCGTTCCGTAAAGATTCGGTCTGCCGGGAACTTCAAGTCTTCCCTTTACCTCAATAAGCGATTTTTCGGTAAGTGCTGCGATGGCGTAGCCCGAATCAACACCGCGTATCTGCTCGATCACCGCCTTGGTTATCGGCTGATTGTAGGCAATTATTGCAAGTACCTCAAGGCAGGATGCAGACAGCTTGCCTCGCTGATGGATGCCGAGAGCCGCCCTTATGTAATCTTCGTATTTTTCTTTCGTACAAAGCTGAACAGCATTGCCGACGCGGACGATCTGTATACCGCGCTCCTCGGCACTGTAGCGATCGATCATTCTTTCGAGCGTTTCTTTGATATAAGAGACAGGCTTTGACAGAATATCCGCAAGTTTTGTATATTCGATCTGATATCCCGCGGCAAAAAGTATCGACTCGATCGCAGCCTCGATCTCGCTGTCAGAAAGATCTGTTTCTGTAATCTCAACCGATTCGTCCATCGTCAACGCCTCCATATTTTATCTTACCTGTCTTTATCGTCAATTCAATGTTGTCTCCGTCGCCCTCACAAACGATCCGTCCCGTTCGAACCAGCGAGAGGATCGCCATAAAGGATGCGACAAGATCGCTTTTTGTTCTGTTTGTCATAAGTATCTCTTCAAAAGTGCATTTTTTATGTTTATAGAGATAACGCAAAATGAAGAAGCTTTTTTCGGGGACGGGTGTGATCTTTCTTGTGAGGATTGTGTTTAGCGTTTTTATCGGCACATCGGTCTTGTTCTCCGACTCGATCTTCAAGCGAAGCTCCATTTTTTCGAAAGCACGCAAAAGCATGTCCACCGTATGATCGCACACATAAGTACGATCGATACCGACCTCATCCGTTTCCTTGATAAAACGCCCTTGGTGCATTGAATACATCTCGCGAAGTGCCACTGCCTCAAGCTTTACCTTGCGATATTCAAGAAGTGCGTCAACAAGATCGCGTCTGGGATCGTCCTCTTTGGAGGCCTCGTTTCTCGGAAGCAACATTTTGCTTTTAATAAGCATGAGCCTTGACGCCATATCGAGAAATTCGCCCGCGATATCCATGTCGAGCTGTTGCATACGCTCGATATATTCCATATACTGATCAAATATCAGCGATATCGGTATATCATATATGCTGACCTTGTTTTTTTGTATAAGCGACAGCAAAAGGTCGAGCGGTCCTTCAAAGCTCTCAAGCTTGAAGGAAAGTTCTTCATTGATATCGTTCACAGACTCACCACCTTTTTAGCAAAATACGATCCTAAAATCAGAAAACAAGCGACAAAAGTCCCAAAAGCATGTTGACTATTTTGAAAATACCATTCATAAGCATATTTGACAGCCAATTAAGCGGCATCGAAAAAACTCCTGTCCACATAAGCGCAAGCAAAACTATCATAATGATTCGCTCATATTTCATCACGGCAAAATACCACTTGTCAGGAAGGATAACAAATGCGATCCTCGAACCGTCAAATGGCGGCACAGGCAAAAGGTTGAACACCGCAAGATATGTGTTCAGCGTGAATGAATTGCCAAGCAAAATGCCTGTTAAAAAACGCAGAAATGTCGGGAGAGATTCGGTGATGTTCTCCGAAATGTCGAACACACCGAAATAATACAAGACACCATAGATCAGTGCAGAAACAAAGGCGAGCAAGAGATTCGACAAAGGTCCGGCAAGAGCGGTAAGTGCCATTCCGTTCTTTGGCTTTTTGAAATACCTTGTGTTGATCGGCACGGGTTTTGCCCATCCGAAGCCGAAAAGTACCATCACAAGCGTGCCGACAGGATCGAGATGCTTGAGCGGATCGAGTGTCAGCCTGCCCATATTGCGTGCGGTCGGGTCACCCATCTTCCAAGCAACGAAAGCATGGGCTGCCTCATGAAATGACAAGGCAAAAATAATTACCGGAATCGAAACAAGGAGAGAAAAAAGTATTTCTCTCATTGAAAGTCCGCTTGAGAGATAACTGAGCATCGATGCACCTCTTTTAGTTTTATAGTTCTAAGTTATATATCGCATTTTATAATATCATCAAGGCTTTCGCGCCTGACGACAAGCCTGTCAGTGCCGTCTTTTACAAAAACGACCGCGGCTCTCGGCACTCTGTTGTAATTTGATGCCATAGAGTAATTGTACGCACCCGTCACGAGAACGGCTATTTTATCCCCGCGTTCGACGCTTTGGAGAGGCATATTCTCGCCGATCATGTCGCCCGACTCACAGCACCGTCCCGCAAGCGTGCAAACGATCTCATACGGCATGTCCGCTTTGTTTGCAACAAGGGCTGTATATTTTGCACCATAGAGTGCGTATCTCGGGTTGTCGGTCATGCCGCCGTCAACCGAAACATATGTGCGGACATCCTCGATCTCTTTAACACTGCCGACGGTATACAGTGTAACGCCTGCGTCGGCAACGATCGATCTGCCCGGTTCCATAAAGACGGACGGCTTTTTCAGGGAATATTTGTTGCAAAGAAACTCGATCCTTGCGCCGATCTCCGAAATGTTTTTTACATAGTCGATCTTAGGATCAGCATCGGTATAAGCGACGCCGAAGCCTCCGCCGAGATTTATCTTTTTTGCCTCAAATCCAAGACTGTCGCGCATTTTCGCGGCAAATTCAAACATAACATCAGCTTGATCGATAAACGGCTGTGTTTCAAAAGTTTGCGAACCGATATGACTGTGAAAGCCTTCGAGCTCGACATTTTTTAATGAAAGAGCAAGTTTTGTAAGCTTTTCCGCCTGACCGGTTTCGATCGGAGTCCCGAATTTCGAGTCAAGCTCGCCTGTCGAGATCGCTTTTTGCGTATGAGGATCAATATTCGGTGTAAGGCGAAGCATTATTCTTTGGCGTTTGCCAAACGACCCCGCAAGAGCGTCAAGAACGGCAAGCTCCTCAAACGAATCGACCATAAACTCGCCGACATTCAGCGAAAGTGCGGTTCGGATATCATCATCGGTTTTGTCATTTCCGTGATAACAGATCATATCTGCGGGAAATCCCGCCGAGACAGCTGTATACAGTTCGCCGATTGAAACAACATCAACGCCTATCCCCTCATCTGCGGCGATCCTGTAGATCTCTTTGCAAGAAAAGGCTTTGCTCGCATAGTGGATGCCGCTCTGCCCGCCGAAATACTTTTCGGTCGCCGCTTTGTATGTCCTCATCCGCAAACGGATAAGATTTTCGTCAACTACATAAAGCGGCGTTTGGTATTTTTCGGCAAGTGTCACCGTGTCAACGCCACCGAGTGTAAAATGTCCTTTTTGGTTTACTCCGTATGAATCGCAGAGCATATTTTACAAACCTCTAACTTCCAATTCTTTTACATGTCGAGTCCGGCAATCTTCAAAAGCTCTGCTCGAACCTCATCCCTGCCCTCGCCGCTTTGTGCGGAGAACGGTATGATGGTTATCCCGTCAAGCATCGGATGATTGCAGAGATGAACGATCGCCTTTTCTCGTTCGGTCTTATTAAGTTTGTCGGTCTTGGTCGCAACGACAAAGAATTTTATCTTGCTTCTGCGTAAAAAATCAAACATCGTTTCGTCATCGACGGTCGGTCCGACCTTCAGATCGATCAGTTGCGCGACACCGCAAAGAGCACCGCTTTTTTTCGTACTCGAAAAATACGCGTCGACGAGCGTCGACCAACGCTCACGATCGGAACCGCTTCTTTTTGCAAAACCGTAACCGGGCAGATCAACAAGATAGAGAGACTCATCGGTCTGGTAAAAGTTGATCGTGATCGTCTTTCCGGGATTCTGACTGACCCTTGCAAGCGATTTGCGCTCGATAAGCTTGTTGATAAGCGAGCTTTTTCCGACATTTGACCTTCCCGACAGCGCGATCTGAGAAAGCGCGTCGGTCGGAAACTGGTTTTTAAGCCCCGCTGTTATTTTAAGATCTGTCTTTACAAAATTCACCATTGCGACTGACTCCACTGCTTTTGTTTTCAGTGCCCTTCAGTGGCGCGTGCTCGTGGAGCACATCAAAACCTCTGTTTTCGGATGAGATTTTGATAGGGCGAGCAAGTGCGTTTGAGAGCACCTCATCTATAGTGCGGCAAAAGACGAAATTCATTCCCTCTTTGATAAAATCATCGAGTTTTTCGTAATCCTGCCTGTTTTCGGACGGAATAAGCACGGTTTTTGCACCCGATTTATATGCTGCCATCGTCTTTTCACGCAGTCCGCCGATAGGAAGTACCCTTCCGTGAAGCGTGATCTCACCCGTCATTGCAACATCGCGCCTTACGGGAATACCCGAAAGCTCTGACGCAAGAGCCGTAACGACAGTCACACCTGCACTCGGTCCGTCCTTCGGGACAGCACCCTCGGGAAAATGTATGTGTATGTCCTTGGTCTTGTGAAAATCTTCGTTTATGCCGAGCAGCTTTGCTCTCGTGCGAACGACCGACAGCGCGATCTTTGCCGACTCGACCATGACATCACCGAGCGAACCTGTGAGCTCGAGTTTGCCGTTGCCGCTCATCGATACAGCCTCGACCTTAAGAAGATCGCCGCCTGCGTCGGTGTAGGCAAGACCGTTCACGACACCTATTTCGTCTGTCGCCGACAGCTCCTCATCCTTGACCTTCTCGGGACCAAGCAAGGTAATGATATCCGCCTTTTTGACTCTGACAGATTTGCGTTCTTCATCCTCGACGAGCATTTTTGCCGCCTTGCGGCAGAGCGCGGCAATATTTCTTTCAAGCGAGCGCACCCCTGCCTCCTTGGTATAGTGATCTATGATCTCAAGGATGGCGTCATCGTCGATCTTCAGCATCTTTTTGGTCATTCCGTGCCGTTCAAGCTGCTTTGCAACGAGATGATTCTTCGCGATCGAAAGCTTTTCGGATCTCGAATAGGACTTCATCTCGATGATCTCCATACGATCAAGCAAAGGGTGCGGAATCGTTTCAAGCGTGTTTGCTGTCGCTATAAACAGACAATCAGAGAGATCGTACGGGATCTCAACAAAATGGTCTCTGAACGTCTTGTTTTGATCGGGATCGAGCACTTCGAGCAGGGCGGATGCGGGATCGCCGTGCGAATCGCGGGTCAGCTTGTCGATCTCGTCAAGGAGGATCAACGGATTTGATGTCTTAGCCTCGATCAGCGCGTTGATTATCCTGCCGGGCATCGAGCCTATGTATGTCTTTCTGTGACCGCGTATGTCAGCCTCGTCGCGTACACCGCCGAGCGAGACGCGTACATATTTTCTCTTAAGTGCACGGGCGATCGATGCCGCAACCGACGTTTTTCCGACGCCGGGTGCACCGACAAGACAAAGTATCTGATTTTTGTTGCCGCCCGAGAGCTTCTTGACCGAAACAAATTCGAGTATGCGCTCTTTGATCTCGGTCATACCGTCGTGATCCTTTTCAAGGACACGACGAGCCGCGTCAACATCAACTCTCTCCTTCGTGTATTTGCCGAACGGAAGCTCAAGGCAGGTCTCGACATAACTTCTTATAACATTCGCCTCGGGCGACGCGTACTGAAGTCTTGAGAGTTTTCTCGTTTCTTTAAGCAGCTTTTCTCTTACATCGCTCGGCAGAGATGCCGCCGAAATCTTGGAAACCAGCTCATATACGTCGTCATCCTCATCGTCAACCTCACCAAGCTCTTCTTTGATCGTGCGGAGTTGTTCGCGAAGATAATAATCACGTTGATTTTCTTCAATGCGTTGTCTTGTCGCCCTGTGAGTCAATATCTCGTTTTTGATGTACTCCATTTCCTCTTCGAATAGCTCGCATACAAGCTCAAGTCTGCGAAGAGGATCAAATGTTGAGAGCACGAGAGCCTTGTCTTCGTTTTTGACAAAAACACTGCCCGCGACAAGATCGGCAAGCTGACCGGGATTTTGTGTCTTGCTTATTGCCTCGGTTATCTCTTTGGAAAGGTTCGGTGCCTCGGCGGCGAACTCGGTGTATGTGGTCATAAGCCTCTCACGAAGCTCCTGCGCCTCGGGCGAGTCGAAATCGACACTTACAGTCTTGCAAATAACGCTTGACTCATCGTAATCGACACCGTAGGTAAATGATTTTATCTCACCTCTGCAAAGGCACTCAAACCCAACCGTCACTGCACCCGATCGCTCGTCATGCGAAATGTCGTTTATCTTTGCCACGACACCGACATCGTACAGATCCTTTTTTGAAAGTACAATGTCAAGCCCCGATCTTTTTCTTCCGTTTTTGGCAACGGCAAGGAACACACATCCGTCAACACTTGCCCTCAGCGCACGCTCGGACTTTTCATCACCAAACTCAACGCGAAGCGGTATTGACGGGAATGCGACGCATTCATAAAGAAGGATGGTCGGAAAGACCCGTGTTTTTGTTTTTTCTATATAATTCGGCATAATTGTAATAATCTCCTGAAATACGATAAAATGCTTGTAAAACGCATATTCCGCTATCTTGGTATTTTACCACAAACTCTCTCTTAAATCAAGTCTTTTCTGCCGATATTAACATTTTATTTGCAATCCAAGGCACATAAAATATAATCCTCCTGCCGCCAAAGAGCAGCAGGAGGATAGTTTAATGTCAGAGCTCGTTA
>CAZMPO010000017.1:0-40381 GCA_964568425.1 uncultured Lachnospiraceae bacterium
TTTGACTGATTGCGAAACCATCTCCGCATTTGCAAATAGCCACAACGCAAGCCTGGCCGTTATGGAAAACGGTGAGCACTGGTTTCACACAGCGGAGCAAATGAAATTTATAGATGCGTGGCTGATGCACTCCGAAAACTCAGAAGAGAAACAAGAAGATAAACCTTCTGAGAAAGTATGAAAAGAATTATACAACCGTGACAAGGCGCACGGTATGAAGGAGAAATTTATGGAAACGATAATTACAGCTGATAATTTATCAAAAACCTACCCCGGCGGGACGAAAGCGGTGGACAGCATCAACTTTTCACTGAATCGAGGCGAGATTTTCGGTTTCCTCGGTCCCAACGGTGCCGGAAAGACTACCACAGTCAAACTATTGTGCGGTATGCTGACACCAACGAGCGGCAAAAGCCGCGTGCTTGGCATCGACCCGTCGAAGTCCCCCGAAGCACTCCATCAAAAAACAGGCGTTGTCACCGAGCACGCTCAGATGTATGACCATCTGTCGGGCATGGAAAATCTTATGTTTTACGGCGCACTGTTCGGCATGAATCGGACAGATTGCGCAAAGCGAGCACAGGAGCTGCTTGGGCGGTTGGATCTGACCGAGTCACAGGATCAAAAGCTGTCCGCGTATTCCACAGGTATGCGCCAACGACTTTCTCTTGCCAGAGCCTTGATGCACAGTCCCGAGATCCTGTTTTTGGATGAACCGACATCGGGACTTGACCCGGAAAGTGCTCAGAATGTGAACGCTCTCATCGGGGAACTCGCCGCTGATGGAACGACGGTGTTCCTGTGTACCCATCAGCTTCGATATGCACAGGAAATTTGCTCGACATATGGATTGATGAATCAAGGCTGTTTGTTCGCCGGTGGAACATTCGAGCAGCTTCGCGCCATGATTTCCGGCAAGATAACGCTTCGCGTGAAAGCGAGCCGAGTGCCGGACGATATAGCATACATAAAGACCTGCGCGGACTATTATGAGATTTCAGTAAATACTGAGGACGAAATCCCACGAATCGTAAAGCGTATCGTAGATGCAGGCGGCGATGTTTTTCAAGTATTGCAGGAGAAACTGTCACTCGAGCGCGTTTATTTTACGCTGATCGAACGCGATCACAGAAAGGAGGGCGAAAACATATGAACGCCCAACAACTTGCACTCGTAAAAAAAGACATTCGCAGTGTCACCGCCAACAAAAGGGTGCTGACTGCCATGCTGGTTGTTCCCATTGCACTGACCATCGTCCTGCCTTCCGTTTTCGTGATCGGATCGATTTTGGCACCGGAGACCATTTCCGATTTTCAGGTACTGCTGGATATGCTCCCCGCCACTGTCGAAGGATCCAAGCAGGAGCTCATTTTGGGGCTTTTGCTGAATAAAATCATGCCGATATTCTTCCTGATGATCCCCATTATGGTGTCATCGGTTATGGCGGCAAGCTCGTTTGTCGGTGAAAAGGAAAAGCGCACACTGGAAACATTGCTGTATTCCCCGCTATCTCTGAAGCAACTGTTTCAATCCAAAATACTTGCAGGATTTCTCGTCGGTATTGCAGTTTCTTATCTTGCATTTCTTGCGATGATTTTGACGGTGGAGGCAGAAATGCTGATTCTGACAGGCAACATGATCCTGCCGGATGCAAGCTGGCTGATCGTTATGCTGTTGATCGCACCCGCACTTTCGCTCGCCGCCATCGCCATCACCGTCCGCGGTTCTGCCCGTGCGCAAAGCATGGAGGAGTCGCAACAGCGCGCAGTACTGCTGCTCTTCCCTTTGCTTGCTCTTATCATCGGACAGTTTGGCGGTATGCTTCTTATCAATGTGTGGTTACTGCTGGGGCTGGGCGCGATTCTGGTGGTCGTGGACTTACTGCTGATGCGCGGTGCGGCAGGTAGATTTACCTATGAGCAATTACTGAAATAAGAAAGAAGAAATACGAAAATGAACAACCACATATTACGCAAGCTCATGGCGATTGCAAGCACCGCCCTTGGTATTGCAGGGCTGATTTTCCTGTGCCTCGCAATTTTCGGATACGAAAAGACTTGGACACTGCCCGCCGCTCTGGGTTGCAACGCTTTGGCACTGCTGTATTGGAGCTTTTTCGGGTTGAGGAATAAATGAGATGAAGCCTGACCGAAGAATTCGGATGTCCGGTTCGGGAATTTGAATCGAAGCAAATACTGAATACAAAAATCACTGACAGTGCTTTGACCGTCAGTGATTTTTTGTTATTCGTCTGATTTTGACAGATCTTCATCGACATTCATCATAATTGCGCATTCAATACGTTTTTTGAAAAGTTTACAGCCATATTCGTAGACGCCGTCGATCGAACCGGTTGCGTGATATGCGTTTGCAGCGCAACCTCCCGAACAGAAAAGACGCGCCCAACAATCTTTGCATTCTTCTCTTGAATATGCGTTACATTCACCGAATTTTTCGCGAAGGTCGTTATTTGTCACGCCGCCAAAAACATCACCGAGTTTATATTTCGGATCGCCGACGAACTGATGGCAGGGATAAAGCTCGCCTGTCGGCGTAACAGCCATATATTCTGTTCCCGAGCCGCAGCCTGTGATCCTTTTATATATACACGGTCCGGATTTCAGATCGATCATGTAGTGATAAAAGGTAATGGGTCTTCCCTCTCTGCGACGTCTGATCATATCTTTTGCAAGGATCTCGTACTGCTCCATGAGCTTCGGAAGATCATCGTCCGTGAGTGCATATTCGTCTGTCGGCTTACAAACGACCGGCTCCATTGAAAGCTCGGTAAAACCGAGATCAGCCATATGGAAGATATCGTTTGTGAAATCAACATTATGGTGAGTAAATGTGCCGCGCATATAATAGCCCTTACCGCCGCGACGCGCCACAAGCTCCTTAAATTTGGGAACTACAATATCATACGATCCTTTACCGCTTGGTGTTACCCTCGATCTGTCATGTACCTCGGGTCTGCCATCAAGAGACAAAACAACATTATGACATTCACGATTGCAAAAATCGATAACATCATCATCGATAAGCATTCCGTTTGTTGTTAGAGTAAACCGGAAATTCTTTCCTTTTTCTTTTTCGATCGATCTTGCGTATGCGACAAGCTCTTTGACGACATCAAAATTCATGAGCGGTTCGCCGCCGAAGAAATCAACCTCAAGATTTCTGCGGTCGCCCGAGTTTGCGACAAGGAAATCGAGTGCCTGTTTGCCGACCTCATATGACATGAGCGAGCTTTGTCCGTGGTATTTGCCCTGAGCGGCAAAGCAGTACTCACAGTTCAAATTACATGTATGAGCGACATGCAGGCAAAGTGCTTTTACGACACTGTCGCGTTTTTTCAGATTGAAGGTCCGTCCCTCGTAAATATCTTTCGAAAAGAGTTTACCGTTTGTGATCAGCTCGGTTATATCGGCAAAGAGATCGTCAATATCTTCTCTTGTGACATCCTCGCGATCAGAATATTTTTTTAGCAGAATATCGGCAATTTCGTCTTGTGTGTGATCTTCCCAAAGCTCTATCGCATCATATGCAACATCATCAACGCTGTGGACCGAGCCGCTTGCGACATCGATAACGATATTATAGCCGTTAAGCTTATACTGATGTACCATTTGGATAATCCTTTCGTTTACATACATGAAAATGCCGTTTGCCGACTGCGGCAAACGGCATTTCGTATATTGGAAAAATTACTTATTGTTGTTCTCGCACTTCTGATTTGCGACGCCGCAAGAAGTCTTGCATGCGGACTGGCAGGAGGTCTGGCACTCGCCGCAACCGCCGGTCTTTACGCTCTTGTTCAGATCACGTGTTTCAACAGTCTTGATTCTTTTCATTTTCGAAATCTCCTTTGGAATTACATACTGTGTTATTATATCACACTTTTTTCATTTTGTCAACTGCTTTTTGATCTTTTGCGACAAACATTTCAGGAAATTTTTGTTTTGCGGCATAAACATGCAGGTTATGAGCAATAAGATGTGATATTTTATCCGCAATCTCTGCCGTCATGACCTCACCGGGAGTTATAAGCGGTGCTCCAGGCGGATATGCGTACACATAATCAAGCGAAAGTCTGCCGACGGCGTCATGAAAATCGACATACTCACCTTCAAGCCTTGCGGCATGGCAAGGTGAGCAAAGGCGATGCTGAAAAACGACATTATTAAAGGTTGGGTCGTCGCTCGAGTTGTCCGATTTTATCTTATCATCTATCTCATAAAGTGCTCTCGAAAGAGCGGCAAGATCATGATCATCATCGGCAACGGTCGACATCGCAAGCACATAGGTCGGCATGACCATCTCGGGCTCGATGTTGTGATCGTCACGAAGCATTCGCGCAAGTTGTGTACCGTCAATATTCGTTCCCTTGCAGGATATAACGATTTTTCCTTTATCGTGATGCTCTTTTTCGAGCAAACGAAGCTTTTCAAGATTTCGACAGTCCGCGTAAAACTTGTCAAGCCTTTTCGAATACTCGTCAAACATTTCATTGCCATCGGATTCCAACAGATCGACGCATCGATCGATCGAAGCGAGCAGAACGTATGACGGGCTCGAGGTCTCAAAAACGGACACATTCGAGGCAACGATCGCGGCATCGACCGACTCGGACAGCAGTAAGGCTGCGGTCTGGGTCATGGACGGAAGGGTCTTATGCAGTGATATCACCGTAATATCCGCATATCCCGCCGCTGAACCGATAAAAAAAGGCGAAAGACCAAGGTGCGCGCCGTGAGCCTGATCTACAAGGAGTTTTGCGCCGTGCGAGTGCACAATCTTTGATATGTGCGGTATGTCGGCGATCATTCCCTCATATGTCGGCGATGTAATAACAACGAGGGTAGCGTGAGGAGCCTCATCAAGAGCTTTTGCAACTTCATCGGGTGACGGGGGCAAGGGGAGGTCAAATTCAAGATCTGAGTTTGTTTTGATATAATGCGGCTCAAGTCCGCAAAGCTCTACTGCGTTATGGACAGATTTATGACAGCGGCGATCAAGGATCACCGTATCGCCAAAGCTTGCAAGCGATCGAATACCCGAAAGTATTCCGCCCGTCGAGCCGCACACAAGTGGAACCGCACGGGTGACATTCCAAAGCCTTGACATTCTGTCCTCAAGCGACAAAAGCATCCCCGAAGGATCGTGAAGATCGTCAAAGCCGTCTATTTCGGTTATATCCACCGAGTATGGCAAAATTCCCGCAAATCTCTCTTTGCGCTTGTGCCCGGGCATATGAAACGGTATCCTGCCGTCTTCGGCATTATCGCAGAGGGCGTCGTAAAGTGATCTGTCTTTCATTTCAGACCAAGCGAGCGAAGATAATCATGCGATCTCTTGAGGCATTCGAACGGATCTTCATCGTAGCAAAGATCTTGCTCAACGAAAATGTATTTTGTTCCCGAATCCTCAAAAAGGGGCAGAAGCTTTTCAAAATTGATATTGCCATCGCCGACAGGTGCCATTCTGACCTCGTGACCGCAGACCTTCATATCTTTGAAATGGACGCAGGGGATCCTTCCCTTAAGTGCCTTTACATAATCCGCAATATCCGCTCCGCCGTACTGAACCCAATAGGTGTCAAGCGTTACGCCAAGTTCGCTTGGAGTCGTGCGTTCGACAAGCTCAAGAAGTCGCGTGAGACCGTTTTCGTTTTTGATAAACTCGGTAAAGTGATTGTGGTACATGAACAGGCATCCCGCATCCGAGAGGGTCGGTGCGATCTTTTTGGCAGTGCTGACGACTCTGTCGAGATCGGACACTTCACAAAGTCCGTTGTATCCGCCGATGCCGATATATTTGCAGGCAAAGATCTCGTGGTCCGAAACGACATTTTCGGGATCTGCTGTCAATTTATCAAAGGAAATGTGTGTCAGGTCGCAGGTCAGACCGTTTTTCTTAAGCTCGGTCGCAAGCCACTCGGGTGAGTAAGGACATGTCCCCGATACTTGAACCGAGGTGTATCCGATATCCGATACTTTTGCAAGCGTTTGGGAAAAAGATTGTTCATCTTTACAGTAATCGCGAAGAGTATAGAGCTGTGCTCCGATCAACATAACAATTGCCTCCGAAAGGGTAAATATCTTATCGAATGGTAAAAAACCGTTCGTCTGCTCTAATTTTAGCACACCATTTTGAAAATTGCAATAGTTTTTTTGAAAAAGCGGAAATTTTTTTCAAAAAACTATGGTATTTTATCGAGATTTATGCTATAATTAAATCTGATTAGACGGATACATTTCATTGGTCAGAATATATCTTTCAAAAGCACAATCAAATTTGAAAGGAACAGGCAAAAGATGATCACATTTGACGCACACACACACTCGGGCAACTCGTATGATGCCGACCACAGCACACGCATAAAGGACATGTGCGAGTCGGCGATATCCAAGGGGCTTACGCACATAGCGATAACCGACCATTTCGATGTTAACGCAATTCCCGACGGATACAACATGCCCTACGATCCCGAAACGATATACAAGGAATTTAACGAGGCAAAAGAGATATACGGTGACAGGATAGTAATGACCTTCGGAGTTGAGCTCGGACAGTATTATCAGTATCCACACCTTGCAAAGGAAAATCTTGAGAAATACCCCTACCAAACGATACTCGGTTCGATACACAGTCTGCGCGGAAAACCCGATTTTGCTTTTCAAAACATGCACGAAAAGGACGAGGGAGAGTTCAAGCAGGATTGGCTGACATATCTTGAAGAGGAGTGCGAACTTCTTGATCTCGGCGGATTCGATGTCTTAACGCACCTTACATATCCGCTTCGCTACATGAACCGTATCGGACGCAGATTTGACATGTCGTATGACCATGATCACGTTAAAACAGTTCTTAAAAAAGTGATCGACAAAGATGTGATACTCGAGGTCAACTCATCCGGGTACAGGCAGGGGGTCGGAAGTCCGCTTCCCGACATGCGCATTATCAAGATGTACAAGGAGCTTGGCGGAAAGCTTATCTCGATCGGCTCCGACGCACACAAGGCTACAGACATCGGTTCGGATTTTGACAAAACAGCAGAGCTTTTGAAAGAATGCGGATTTGACACGATATGCTTCCCTTACGAAAGAGAACGCATATTTGAAAAGATCTAATAAACGAATTTGAGGGGGAAACAAAAATGAATCAGATACTTAAAATGCTTGAGGATGACGCGCGTCTGACACCTGCGCAGATCGCAGTAATGACCGAGCGCGATGAGGGCGACATAAAGCGTGCTATTGCAGAATATGAAAAAGACGGCGTTATCGTCGGATATCAAGCCCTCATAGACTGGGACAGGACAGACCGCGAATTTGTGAGTGCGGTGATCGAACTCAAGGTACAGCCCGAGATGGAGCACGGTTTTGATTCGGTTGCCGAAAAGATCTATCGCTATTCGGAGGTACAGTCGCTTATGCTCATGTCGGGCGGTTACGACCTTCAGGTGATAATCGAGGGCAAAACACTCAGAGAGGTCGCGCATTTTGTTGCGTCCAAGCTCTCGACCATCGACGGCGTAATATCGACCGCAACGCACTTTGTTCTAAAGAAATACAAAGATCACGGCGTAATATACGAAGCTCCCGAGGTAGACGAGCGAAACAATCTGCTGATATGAAGGGCAAACACGGAATACATTATGGATTACAACAAAGTTTTATCCGAAAGGATATGTAATATCAAGCCCTCGGGCATTAGAAAATTTTTCGACCTCTTGGATGAGGTCAAGGACGTTACTTCACTGACTGTCGGTCAGCCCGATTTTGTCACGCCTTGGCATATTCGCGAGGCGGCAATCGATTCGCTTCGCCAAGGCAAGACCTATTACACAGGCAATGCGGGACTGCCCAATCTGAAATCGGCAATATGCGGTTATATGAAGCGCAGATTCCATCTCGATTACAATGCCAAGGATGAGGTACTTGTTACGGTCGGCGGCAGTGAGGCGATCGACATTGCAATTCGAACCGTTATCAACGAGGGGGACGAGGTCATAATTCCCGTACCGTCCTTCGTCTGCTACGGACCGATAGTGTCACTTGCAGGCGGCATACCGATTTATCTGCCTCTTTCTGCCGAAAACGGGTTCAAATTAACGCCCGAATCCCTGAGATCGGCTATAACCGACAAAACAAAGCTTTTGGTCCTTCCCTTCCCGAACAATCCCACAGGCTCGATCCTTGACAAAGACGAGCTCTGTGCCATTGCCGATGTTCTTCGAGATACAAACATTTTAATATTGTCGGACGAGATCTATGCGGAGCTTACCTATGGGCAAAAGCATGTATCTATCGCATCGATCGACGGCATGCGAGAGCGGACGATAATCGCAAGCGGATTTTCGAAAGCTTTTGCGATGACGGGATGGCGACTTGGATACACATTGGCACCTCGCGAGATCACCTCGCAGATGTTTAAGGTACATCAGTATGCAATAATGTGTGCTCCCACCGCGTCACAGTATGCCGGAATTGAGGCAATGACTAACGCGGATGACGATATCGAATACATGAAAGCCGAATACAATCGCAGACGGCTTTTTATCACCAAAGGACTTCGCGATATCGGACTTGATGTTTTTGAACCTCAAGGCGCGTTTTATGTTTTTCCGCACATAGGTGAGTTTAATATGCCGTCCGAGGAGTTTTGTATGAGACTTCTTCACGAGCACGGGGTCGCGATAGTGCCGGGAACTGCATTCGGCGACTGCGGCGAGGGTTACGCGCGAATATCTTATGCATATTCGGTCAAGCATATACAGACCGCACTTGAAAAAATGCATGATTTCGTAAACAAATTAAAGAAATAAAAAGCAAAGAAAAGGGTGTGATAAGATGATAAACGTTCTGTTGTACTTTCTCGGCGGTGCGATAATGCTTTGCGGCATTCTCATATCGGCAATTATTTATTCGTCGAGACAGTATCTTATCACATCACTTTCCGAAAGCTACCTTAAAGATTATTCGGACGATGACATAGTCCCCGACACCCTTGCAATAAAGCTGATCGGCAGTCTGATAAGACGCGTAATACTGATAGTATTTACGATCCTTCTTATCGAAACATCCGGATGCGCGCTGCTTATAGTTGCGGCAACAATTTAGAAAGAAGCTCCGCATATAAAAGCGTCAACGGCACGGACATCGCCGCCAGTACGATCTTTTGTTTAATACAGTGTTTAATGGACAGACCGCCGAGAAGCGAGGCACTTTGCATGTGTACCGAAAGCCCGGACCATCCTGCGAAGGCGGCACAAAGGCATATGTTTGCAGGATAATCAAATCTTGCAGCCGCGCTCATTCCTGATCCTATCTCCAGAAAACCGCTGATCGCAGTGCGCAAACCGATCATGTCCGAGGGCAGTGATCCGCAGATCATTTCGCACAAAAGCGAAAAGAAGCAAACAAACGCGGCAATCGACAGCATTGATTGCGCCGCTCTGCAAACCGAGTCGCAGATAACTTTGAATGTCGGCATCGGTTTTATTGTACTGTCATATCTGCGAAATATTACACTGCCCTTTCTTCCTGCGATCGCCACAGAAGTTGCGGCAGTCATCTGTCCGAGCCAAAGGGCAACACCAAGCATTTTGTTGTGAAGCAAAAATGTTCCGACACTGACGATCAAAAAGGCGGGCGATGGGCACATGCAAACTCCGATCATTCGCTCTGCCTCATTCTTTTCGATCTCACCTCTCTCATAAAGCTGTCCGACAAGCATGGCACCGATCGGAAATCCCGAGAAAACACCTATTACGAACGCCGTTGCTGATGATTTGCTTACACCAAAAATTCTCGATACTCTCTTGATCAAAAAGTTCGGAAGTTTCCCTGCCCTTGAGAGAATACCGCTGACGATACACATCGGAAACAGGGCGGGAAAGAGTTTTTCGTAAAAAAGCTTGACTCCTCCGATCACCGCTCTCGACGATCTCTCTGGGAAAATGGTGACAAAGGCGGCGATCAATAAAATAAAAAATGTAAGCGCGCATATTTTCAGCCGTCCCCTAACTTTTTGCCGACATATACCCGTCATACAGAATCACCACCATCGCTTTTGCCGAATTATAGTTTGGTAATTTGAATATAATCTACAAAAAGATTATACGAGGCAGTGCGGAGGGATATGAATGAACGGTTACACACTAACTCTTGATGACGGTAAAATTGCCGAAATAATCGGCTGTGTGCGTGTTATATCATACGGCAGTGAAAAAATCGTCTTGGCAGTTCCGGGCAACAGATTGACTCTTGTGGGCAAAGGGCTGACACTCAGTTCATTTTTCCCGAAAGAGATCACGGTCAGTGGAGAAATATCGTCGATCACGACAGAGGTGAGCCGTTGATATATCGTATCATCGCTTTTTTAATCGGTTATGTTCGCATTGAGGTCGAAAATTCCGAACGGCTGATCACTTTACTCGTAAGAGACGGCAGATCGCTCGGGCGAATAACACCTCACGAAAGCTCAACAACGATCGAGCTCATAAGCCTTTCCCGAAAAAAAATCATCTCACTGTCCGAGAGCGTCGACGCAAAGATAATCTCCGAGCAAAAATATGGTCTTCCGTACCTCCTGCTTCGTTACAAAAGTCGTATAGGTATCTGGATCGGTGTGCCCGTTTTCTTGTTTCTTATATATTATCCTTCCCTTTTTATATGGAATATAAAGATCACCGGCAGTCTGACTGTTTCGCCTGAGGAGATCATTTGCGCTCTTGAAAATGAAGGACTTCGAATTGGCTCGCGCACATCGAGGCTCGATCTGCCGAAGATCTCAACAAATGTCCTTTTAAAAAACAGCGACATTTCATGGATGGCGATAAATGTCAGCGGAACATGTGCAAATGTTGTGCTTCGAGAAAACATTAGCGAAAAAAGCACCGGCGAAGACACGCCGACAAATCTTGTCGCGGCATGTGACGGGCTGATAGAGCGAGTGGAACTTTATTCGGGGCAAGCAGAGGTGGGCGCAGGGCAATCAGTCCATAAAGGACAGGTTCTTGTAAGTGGTTTTTATCAGGGCAGAAACGAATCTGTTTATAAGCTGGAAAGATCGCTCGGAAAGGTATACGCGCGCACGACCAAGGGTGTTATCGAAAGTGTACCGCTTGTCGGCACTCGACAAGCTCCCACGGGCAATTCTACCGTTTACAGTTCATTTTATTTTTTCGGAAAAGAGTTTTCATTTGCATCCGATCAAAGCGACCCATACGAACGATCAAGAGTGTCGCAAAGCTCAAGCAGGCTAATGTTCTTCGGACATCCACTGCCGATAGGAATATCGAAAATCGAATATACAGAGCTAGCCGATGCCGAGTTTAGAATTACCGAGGACGAGGCGGCGGCAATATGCGAAAGATCGATTGCAAACAGATTGTCAAAGCTGCTAAAAAATGCGCAAACACTTGGATTATCGAAAAGTTCCTCTTGCGACGGTCTGGTGTACACAATTCAAATCGAGGTGTATTGTATTGAAGACATCGCCCAAAGTGTTCCGATATCCGATCGACCGTCAATAAATAGATCTCATCTACCTCAAAAGGAAGAATAGCAGAAAATGGATGAAAAAATAATAAATCTTGAAAATACCGACATACTCGCCGAGATATGCGGAAGCTATGAATCAAACATCGAGCTTATCGAGAACAGGCTCGGTGTAAAGATCGTTTGCAGAGGGTCATCGGTTCTTATCAGCTCGGACAACGGCAAAGCACTCGAAACAGCGTATTCGGTGTTCACATACCTGAAAAAGCTTGCGCTTCTCGGCGAAACGATCGACGAACAAAAGGTAAGCTACGCCATATCAATGTACGAAGACGGAAAATCGGACGATCTCGACGGATTCGATCGTGATCTTGTGATCATAACTCCAAAAGGAAAGCCCATACGCGCCAAAACCGTCGGTCAGAAGAAATATGTCGACGCGATAAAGAAAAACACGATAGTCCTCGGGATCGGACCCGCCGGCACGGGAAAGACCTTTCTTGCTGTCGCGATGGCTGTTTCCGCGCTCAGGCAAAAGCAGGTGTCGAGAATTATTTTGACACGCCCCGCTGTCGAGGCAGGAGAGCGGCTAGGTTATTTGCCGGGCGACCTTCAAAGCAAGATCGACCCATATCTTCGTCCGCTTTATGACGCGCTGTACGAAACAATGGGCACGGAAGGATATCAGCGAAATGTTGAAAAAGGGATAATTGAAATAGCACCTCTTGCATATATGAGAGGCAGAACGCTCGATGACAGCTTTATCATCCTCGACGAGGCTCAAAACACGACTCCCGAGCAAATGAAGATGTTTCTTACAAGGCTTGGATTTGGCTCAAAAGCGGTCGTGACAGGCGATCTGACGCAGACCGATCTGCCGAGATCGCAACGAAGCGGTCTTGCACAGGCTGTGAAGATACTCGACGGTATTGATGATATATCGGTTCACAGACTGACCGACAAAGACGTCGTCAGACACAAGCTGGTACAGAAGATCATTCTGGCGTATGAAAAGTACGACAATGAACAAAAAAGCACCTCAAAACGCTATCATGCGAAAAAGAATTAAGGATAAGCAAATATCATGAAAAACAGAATTTTAATGTCGAACAGGCAGAAAAAGATAATACTCACACCGCAGACGGTACGCTTAATAAAATCGGCTGTGAACACCGCACTCGAATACGAGGGATTTGAGCGAAAATGCGAAATATCGGTGACATTTGTTGACAACGAAAAAATTCACGAAATTAATAAGAGTCAACGCGGAATCGACCGTCCTACAGATGTGCTCTCCTTCCCTATTTATGATGATGATTACTCGGACGGAGAATGCTGTGTCCTCGGAGATATAGTTATATCGCTTGAAAAAGCTTGTGAGCAGGCAGGCGAATACGGTCATTCTTTCGATCGTGAGGTCGCATTTTTGACCGTTCACTCGGTGCTTCACCTACTCGGGTACGATCACGAAACATCTCTTGATGACGAAAAAGATATGTTTTGGAGACAGGAAGAAATAATGAAAATAATGGGACTTACAAGATAAAGGAAAAAATAATGAAAAGAACAGGGTTTATAGCAATTGTCGGCAGACCGAATGTAGGCAAATCAACACTTCTCAACGCGATGCTCGGAGAAAAGATAGCGATAACATCAAAAAAGCCGCAAACAACGCGTACACGAATAACGGGTATTCTTACAAGAGGCGATAACCAATTTGTCTTTATCGACACACCGGGTATGCACAGATCGGCGACCAAGCTCGGAGACTATATGAATCGTCAGATCTCATCGGCGATCGCCGATGTAGACGCGGCGATACTTGTCGCCGACACCGATTACATGCCCGGCGATATTGAAAAAAGACTTATAAATCGTTTTGTTCGCGACGAGATGCCGATAATTCTCGTTCTAAACAAGACAGATGTGTCAAATCCCGAACGCATCGGCAGAGTTATCGCCGCTTATGCCGAGCTGTGCGACTTTGCCTCGGTAATTCCGATCAGTGCAATAAAAGAAGACGGAGTTTCAATCGTCCTCGATGAGGTTGCAAAACTGCTCCATGAGGGCGAATGGATATTTGACGAGGACGAGCTTACCGATCAACCCGAACGCACGATCGCGTCCGAAATGATCAGAGAAAAGCTCCTTCGACTGCTTGACAACGAGATACCGCACGGCACGGCGGTAACTATCGAGGAGTTTAAGGATGACGGTCGCATTCTTCGCATACGAGCCGAGATATATTGCGAGAGAGAATCTCACAAGCGAATCATTATCGGCAAGGGCGGCGAGATGCTGAAAAAGATCTCAACATATGCACGCGAAGATATGGAGAAATTCTTTGGAACAAAGGTTTTTCTTGATGTTTGGGTAAAAGTCAAGGAAAATTGGCGTGAAAGCGATTATTTGATAAACGATTTCGGATTTAAGAAAAGCGACGACACATAAGGAAGTGTAATATTTCGGCTATGCTTGAGAACACGAGAACAAGAGAGATAACAACAACAGGGCTTGTCGTACGAACCCTTGATGTCGGCGAGTCGGACAAGCTTTTGACACTGCTTACACCGAGCGAGGGCAAAATACTCGTATCGGGAAAGGGTGTAAAAAACATAAAAAGTCACCGTCTTCACACATCCCAGCTGTTTTGCTACTGCGAGTTCGTACTGGCGGCAAAGGGTGACAGATACTATCTTCGCGAGGCGTCGCTGATCGAAGATTTTTACCGTTTACGCGAAGATCTTGTCTCTCTGTCACTTGCTCAATATTTCATGGAAGTTATCTCGATCGTCACGATCACGGGTGAAGATCAAAGCGAAATTTTGAGGTTGTCTCTTAACTGCCTATATTTGCTTACCGAGAAAAAGAAACCGCAGAATTTTATTAAAGCGGGTTTTGAGCTCCGTCTTGCCTCTCTGCTCGGATACAGGCCAAATCTATGTCGCTGTGACAGCTGCGGCAAAAAAGTACTGTCATCGATCTTTGATATAGACGGCGGCGTTGTTTTTTGTCGCGAATGCCAGTCCTCCGGCAAAGGGACTGCCGAGAATACGCTTATTGCGCATCTCGACGAAGAAACCACCACATCAATGGAATATCTCTGCACCGCTCCCGAAAAAAGGATATTCGCTTTTTCGCCAAGTGAAGAAACATTGTCATCACTTTCGTCGATCTGCGAAAAGTATTTGATCGAGCATCTCGAACGCTCGTTTGACACCCTTGAATTTTACAAAAGTATCTGTTTTTGAAGCAAGATACGGCTGAAAGGAAAACCAAATTGTCTGATTTTAACAAAGCGTTAAATACGCTTGAATTTCAAAAAATAAGAGAAATGCTCGCCGATTGCGCCCTCACGATAGGTGCAAAAGAGCTTGCCATGGCGGCATATCCCGACTTTGACATAGTTCGAATAAAAAAGCGACTGACCGAAACAAGTGACGCCAAGCACTTAATGTCGCAAAACGGCAATCCCCCGTTCGGATCTGCACCTAATGTCAGTGGATCTGTCGAACGCGCCGAAAAAGGAGCGATGCTCTCCCCTGCCGAGCTCCTTGATGTTGCTTCCCTTCTCTCGTCGACATCATCGCTTATCTCTTATTCATCTGTTCGAGGAATGGATCTCGGCACTCTCGGCGAGATATTTTCAAGACTTGTCCAAAACAATTCTCTTGAGCGTGAGATACGCAGATGCATAATCACTGCCGATATCATATCCGATGATGCATCCCCGAAGCTCGCTGATATTCGCCGTGCCATAAAGAATACCAACAACAAGATCAGAGACACACTTCAACGATATATAACTGCTGAATCGACAACAAAATATCTCCGCGACAACCTTGTGACCATACGCGAGGGTCGATATGTAATACCGGTCAAAGCCGAGCACAAGGGCGAAATAAAAGGACTTGTGCATGACACATCATCGACAGGTGCAACTCTGTTTATCGAGCCTCTTTCGGTCGTCGAGGCAAATAATGATCTCAGACGGCTTGAAAGCGAGGAAAAGAACGAGATCGAAAAGATCCTCTATACCCTTTCCGCGGCAGTTGCTGATTTCGGGCATTGCATATCGCTAAACTATCAAAACATAACCGAGCTTGCCTACATCTTCGCTCGTGCCGAGCTTTCTTGGAGACTTAAGGCATCAGAGCCGACAATATCCGAGAATGCTGAGATCGAGATAAATGCCGCGAAGCACCCGCTTATTAAAGGTAAAAAAATAGTTCCGATAGATATAAGACTCGGTGGAGATTTCGACACCCTTGTAATAACCGGTCCAAACACAGGTGGAAAAACCGTATCACTTAAAACTCTCGGGCTTTTCACACTTATGGCGCAAACCGGTCTTCACATTCCGGCGCGCGAGGATTCAAAGATTCGTATTTTCGAAAATGTGCTTGCCGACATCGGCGACGAGCAATCGATCGAGCAGTCGCTTTCAACATTTTCGGCACATATGACAAATATCGTTCACATCTTGGAAGAGGCTAACGATAAATCGCTCGTTTTGACCGATGAGCTTGGAGCCGGAACAGACCCTGTCGAAGGTGCCGCTCTCGCGGTCGCGATCACCGAAGCTCTCCGCAAAACAGGCGCCCTGTCCGCCATTACGACGCACTACAGCGAGATGAAGATCTACGCTCTTGAAACACCGGGCGTGTGCAATGCCGCCTGCGAATTTGATGTTAATACGCTCGCCCCGACCTATCGACTCATTATCGGCGCACCGGGAAAATCGAACGCTTTTGCTATTTCGTCAAGGATAGGCATTTCGGAAGATATAATCAAGCGAGCCTCGTTCTTGGTCGATCCTTCGAACAAGAAATTCGAGAATGTTATTGAAAAGCTCGAACAAACAAGGATAGAGACCGAAAAGACCCTCGAAAAGGTCAAAGCAGAAAAATCCGAATGGGAGATAAAGCAAAAAGAGGAAGAGGCAAAGCTTCGCAAAAAGATAGACGAGGCAGAGCGTCTTTCACAAACAAGCTCCGAGCAAGCCACCCGCATTATAGAATCGGCAAGAGCGACATCGGATTATGTTATGGCAGAGCTTGAGAAGGTAAAAAAAGCAAAGGAAAGCGAAAACTTTGCAAATGCAATGGACGAGGCACGCAGGAACATGAGGCGTGCCATGCGCGAGAGCGAGAGCAAGATAGACCCTGTTGTTACTACCGCACCGAGCGATTACAAGCTGCCACGCAAATTAAAAGTCGGCGACAGTGTCATAATCTCGGGTATCGGTGCTAAAGGAACAGTACAATCTGTCGCCGACAAAAACGGTATTGTCACGGTTCGTGCCGGAATCATGACGACCAAGGTCAAGGAAAACAAGCTTATGCTTGTCGAGGAAGACGATATCATATTCACCGACAAGAACGGAAAAAAGCGTCCTGCGACATCGATCGGAGTATCGGTCACGCAGGGGCTGTCATCCGAAATAGATCTTCGCGGAAAGAATGGTGAGGATGCGTGGTTCGAGGTTGACAAATACCTTGACAGCGCACAGCTTGCCGGACTTCAAAGTGTGCGGCTCATCCACGGCAAAGGAACGGGCGCGCTGAAAAAACAGCTTTGGAATTTTCTCAAAAACGACAAACGAGTAAAGAGCTTCAGGCTCGGAGCTTACGGTGAGGGTGATCTCGGCGTCACTGTTTGCGAACTCAAATAAATCGCGGTGGAGACAACAAATTGAAGGAAAAAGCTTCGTTTTTTATATGGGATTACACCTTTCTCGATGACAGAATACTCATAAATCGTGATTTTGTCTTTTCGAGATCAAATATTATATATACCGACAAGATAGAGGCAGTGTCGACCGTCAACTCGATAATAATGAATGCCCTCGGGCGATGCAACATTATTATAACATTTGCCGGTAATGTCTTTACGCTTTTCGGCGTTCCAAAGGTCATCGCCGACAAGTTCGTTGCAAATTACAGTGACGACGACGGACAGGTCGATAAGATCAAACTCTCGACCCTCGATCTGATGAAAAAATCACTGCTTCAGTCGCACTATGAATGGTACACGGTCATACTTCTTTTGCTTTGGACGGCGGTGTTTCTCTTTTCATCTCCGATCTTCAACGAATCGACAGCAAGACTGATATCAGATTTTATATTCAGACACATGCTCGTCGCAGGTACATTCGTATTGTCGATCGGACTTCCGTACACCATCATACTCTTATGGGCACTGACGGGCGGCTTTTTGCGTGAATATCTGAAATATTATAAATTTACAGCCTCCGCAGGCAAAAAAATACTGTATTACGAGTCGGGGTTTCTTGTCAGGCACAAAACGTACATTATGCGCGATCGAATAGCGATCGTTGAGTACAAGCAAACACCGCTTATGAGAATATTCGGATTCGGCAAGCTCTATGTTCGCGCGGTCGGATACAACCCGATATTCGTAAAATCGAAACCTATCCTGCCGCTTCTGCGCGAGTCCGACATGCTTGAATACACGAAACTTTTGCTTCCCGACATGAACATGTCGCACAGAGCACCTCGCAGAAGATGCTTCCACTATTATTTGTTTACCGTAAAGATGCTGATACCGATCACATCCCTTGTTCTGGGCGTCATCTTCGGGAAAAGCTGGTTTGTCGTTGCGGCAATTTCCTTTGTTATCGTGATCGCATCCTGCTTTCTCGAATATAAGAACAGCTATTTTGAAAGCGGCAGTGAGCGCACCGTGCTTTCGAAAGGCGGATTTTTCAGAACAGCCGCCTGTATTTCGACCGACAGGATCGAGCTTATCGCCAAAAGCGGTTCAAGATTAAAGTGGTCGCGTGGGTATACCAATGTCGTTGTTCACGTTTTCGGCAAAAGGGGATGCTATGCATTTGTAAAAAACATAGATCTCTGTCAGCTTGATCATTACCACTTTGACTCAAGCGGAAAAGGATTATAGAGAAGAAAGGAAATCCCGATAAATGGCAACAAAAGAAAGAAATATCGGAATTGAGGTATTGCGGATTATCTCAATGATCATGGTCCTTTTTCTCCATGTTTTAGGGCAAGGCGGCGTATATCCGTATGCCGCGATAGCAGACGCGTATCCGGCAAACCACCCTGTCGCTTGGTTCATGGAGACCGCCGCATTTGGAGCGGTCGATCTCTTTGCACTCATTTCGGGATATGTCGGCTACAGATCAAAATTCAAAACATCAAGATACCTAAAAACATGGCTTCTTGTTTCTTTCTGGGGAGTATTGATCGTTTTTACGATAGACAAATATCCGATAGTCTTCGAAAAATTTAACGAGTGTCTGCAAAAGATCATACCCATGGTAAAAGAGGAGATCGATCCAAGAGCCATACTTCCCGAGGAGTACGGTTACGCTCTGATGCCCGTATCAAACAGTCAATATTGGTATTTCAACGCATACACGCTTGCCTATTTCGCCTCACCGCTGTTAAATCGCGTGATCGAAAAGCTGACCAAGGGACAGCACTTTATGACATGCGTCGGCGTGTTTTTTATAATGTCCGTTTTGCCGTCGGTCGCAAATATCGATCTGTTCGTGACAGGCTACGGTTATTCGGCAATATGGCTAATAGCACTATACTTTATCGGTGCTTATGTTGCGAAATATCCGCCAAGTGTGAAAAAGCTAAACTCTGCATTTTGTCTGATCGGGTATCTGTTTTGCACGACATTTGCGTGGCAATGGATGCTCATGATCGAGGAACTTGCAAAACTTAATCCCGAAAATACGCTTTTGCCTAATCTCAAGTATGAGTTTATTCAGTACACATCCCCGTTTATCCTTGGCGGAGCGATTCTTTTACTGATATTTGCCTCGAGGATCAGGATAAAATTCCAACCGATACGATCGGCGATAACTTTTATCTCATCGGCTACATTTGCTGTCTATATCATCCATGTTCAGCCGATCTTCTGGGAATACTACATGCTCTGGCGTTTTTGGAAGATCGGATACTATTGCGACACGCCTCATATGGTATTGTATGTTGTGATCGCGGTCATCGCTTTGTTTGTCGTCTGCATTTTGCTTGAACGAGTGCGGATGCTTCTGTTCAAGGTGCTGTTCATTGACAAGCTTTGCGATATAGTCGGGAAGATCGTCGACGAGGTTTTCAAATTTATCATAACGCGCATCGACGGAACTGCCGACGAAGATGTAAAAAAAGAAAAAGGTTTTGGCGAAAAACCCTAAAATACGCAAAAATCGTTTGTTTACCGTAAAAAGTAAACAAACGATTTTTTGTTATATTAGAGCTTAATATCGATCTCGCGTCCGATATCGAAAGCATAAACGGACGCAGATGAGACATCCTTGCCGCTTATCTTCTTTATCGCTTTTGCGTAATAGGTAAGCTGATTTTTGTACTCGCAAACAAGTTTTTGGACAGCATTATCGATGCCTGCCCTCTTGTCGAGCCTGTCGGTCTTGTAATCGATAAGCTTTACACTTCCGTCGGGTAACACAAAAAAGCAGTCTATGACACCCTGAACAAGTATGGTTTTGCCGACAAGCGTGTCTGACCTCTCACTGTCTCCCGAGAAGTCGGACGCAGGAAATTCAGTCAAGAAGCGATACTCTCTGTAGATCTCGTTTGCATTCCGCATTTGTTCAAAAAGCGAGGATCTGAAAAAGGTTTTAACAAGATCCAATCTGACAAGCTCGGCTGATGTTTTATCGATAAATCCTCTATCGACAAGACGCGCAAGTTCCGCCTCGACACCGTTTCGACAGACATACTCGAAATCGCAAAACTGCATAAAAAGGTGCGTGGCAATGCCTATATCCGTACCTTTTACGATATTTGAGCCTCGCATAAAATCAGGCTGACTGTCAAATCTGTATCTGATGTCAGGAATGTCAGATTCATCCAGATATGTAGGATAAAGCTTTGACACCGATGCCTTAGTCGGAAGTTCACTTTCAACTTTGTGCGGATAAACATATTCGATCTTCTTGCAAATATCGGAAAGATCGATCTCGCCTCCATCGGCATCGGTCGCATCGTTAAGTGTCGGCATGTGCGGATCTTCGATCTGCTTGACCCCGTATTTTATTTTCGATATCTCACAGACACTCGAATCTCTGCCTATTGACGCAAATATCCACTTAAGATATGACTGATCTCTATAAAGCGTGTAAAAATCGAGGTCATCTCCGTTGGCAAAACATTCTTCCATAGTTTCGTCTGCCTTTGACATGGTGGCGGTTATATACAGCTCGTTTTTAGGTCTTGTAAGTGCGACATACAAAACACGCATTTCCTCGTTGATGTTGTCATCCATTATCTTTCGAGAAATTGCGGATTTGGTTATGGGCGTGAATTTTCCCCTGCCGTTCCTAACGCTCAAATTAAACGAAATGCCAAGCTCCCTGTCAAGAAGGAAGGCACTTTTTGAGTCGCTTGTATTGAGCTTTCCGTCGGCATGCGAGAGAAAAACTATCGGAAACTCAAGTCCCTTGGATTTATGTACGGACATGAGTTTTACACCCTGTCCCGATGCTGTGCTGACGTCGGACATCGGGTCACCATTCTCGCTTTCGATTTCATCGAGATAACGAATAAAATTGTGAAGTCCGCGAAACGAGCCACTCTCGAAGGATCTTGCAAGCTCATAAAAGGAGTTGAGCCTCGAAACAGCATCCCTTCCTCCCTTTTTACCGCTTAATATCGACAAAAGTGCCGTTTTATCATAGACATATTTTATGATCTTCTCGGTAGAGTTAGCCTTTGCAAAATCCCTGCAATCAGTGAGAAAGCTAAGAAAGACCTTCCCTTTTTCAAATCTTCCCTCATCGACCGCAAGGCAGAGAGACTCATACAGCGTACAGTCTTTGTTATGATCGCGAATACTAATGAGGTCGTCGAGTGTTATACCGAAGATAGGGCTTTTCATTGCACTCGCGAGAAAATAGTCACGTCGAGGGTTATCAATAGCGTTAAGTATCGATATTATAAGCAATATCTCCGGTTTCTTGAGAAAATCATCTGACGCCGGACTGTCAAAGGGTATCCCTCTTTTTTTAAGCTCGCTTCTGAATGCTTTTTCTCTCGACTTAAAGCCTCTGAGAAGTATCGCGATATCCGACGGCGATCTGCCGCCGTCTATAAGCTCGGCGATCTTATCGGCAACAAAAGCCGCCTCGCATTGATCGGAGGGCAAGCCATCCTCGGGAGAAATAAGGCAGATATTTACCTTTTTGCCATCAGATTCGTCGGTTTTGGTCTCGGGGAACCGCAGCGCGTCCTCGTCCGGGCTATAAGGGATCTGCTCACTGCAGGCAAAGAGCCTGTTGCAAACAGCGTTCGCAAAATCAAGGATATGTCGATCGCTTCTGAAATTATGAGACAAAAAGACTTTCGATTGCGGCATCGGAACACCAAGCTCGTGTCTTGGGAAGCTTCTTCTGTAATTTGCAAAGATGGTGGGTACAGCACCGCGAAAGCCGTAGATCGACTGCTTAATATCGCCGACCATGAATCTGTTGTTTTTCGATATAGCCTTAAAAATACCGTCTTGAATATCATTGACATCCTGATATTCGTCAATATATATCTGATCAAACTTTTCGGATATGGACAGTGCGCGCTCGGTTGGACTGCCGTTTTTTACAAGAAGATCATAGGTCATGCGCTCGGCATCGGCGAAATCGATCATCGAAAAACGGCGTTTTTCTTCGGTATACCGTCTTTCGAAATCGGATATAAGCCTATAGAGTGCCATGCAAAGCCTTGAAGACATTTCCGCGGCGATCTTTTCGCTCGAAATGTTCATGCAAAGGGCTTTTATTTGTTTTTTCATATCATCCTTAAGCTCATCCCTGACGCCTGTGAAATAAATAAAGGTCTCGGTTTTTGACTTGTTCTGCGGTGCTTTTTCAAAAGAAAAATCCTCAAGCATTCTTTTCTTTTCGTCAAAATCGCGAGTTTGGTGAATTCGTCTGATCTTTTCAAACTCATCCGAAATATGTATGATCGATTTTTCGGGTGTTCCGTCTGTCTTAAGCTTTTCGAGGAGATGCTCGTAGACCGATACATAATGTTCCAAAAACTCATCGAGCTTTTTTCTCAGGATAGTTTCATATACCGATCCCGAAAATCCGTTTTTTGCAGCAGCATCAAGTCGCATAGCAGACTCTTTTATAAATTCTACCCCCTCGGGGTAAGATGCAACCTTGTCATATATCTTCAAAAACAGTTCGCCGACTCTATTGTCACGAAGTGTTGAAAAATTGTCTATCAGGTCAAGAAAAGACTTGTCGCCTGCCTGATACGATGCGTCGATGGTCTGTTCCATAATGTCGATCTTCATCAATTTTACATCAGCGTCGCCGCCGACTCTGACCGACGCGGGAAGCCCCAGCTCGGCAAAGTGGGCAGACACAACATTGAGACAAAAGCTGTCGATCGTCGATATCTGCGCTCTGTCAATGGAAAGCAGTTGTCTGCGAAGACGAGCATTGCCTTGAAGCGCACCGATACGTTCGGTCAGCGCGCTCGATATCTTTGCTTTTAGCTCGTAAGCGGCGGATTTGGTGAATGTAACCACAAGCTTTGATGTGATATCGGACGGATGCGAGTCATCGCAAAGTGATCTGATTATTCTCTCGGTCAAAACGGCAGTCTTGCCCGATCCCGCGGCGGCACACACAAGCAGGTCACCGTCAAGTGCCGAAAATGCCTCGGTTTGGGCATCGGTCCATATTCTCTCTCCCATTTTCACACATCCTTTCGATTAGTCAACATCATCGCTTATCCTACACAAACATCTTGCGCCGCAGTATGCACAGGGATCGTTGGCGTTATCTTTCATCGGTTTTGCACAAGCGACGCCATCCGCTATCTCATCGCCGATCGACGATATTTTTTTTGTAATGTCATCAAGCAATATCTCGAAATCGCCTGCGCTTATCACAGAACCGCTCTTTTTCAAAACACCGTTTTTGTCATAGCTTACGGGCAGAAATCTGCCGTTTTTTGATCGCTCCATTGACTCGATAAGCGGGGCGTTATCAACGAGAAGTCCGCTTCTTTCGATATCTATTCTATCATTTGATTCGGATGTAAGCTCGCTCAGCTCGGTAGCATCCGGCATGCGCGCAGAGAAATACAAGAGTCCTGCAGGCAGGACATTGCCATTTTTTTCGGCACCGATCTTTTCGAGAAACTGCGAATTGCTTGTCTTACATAGCGACAAAAGGTAGATCGGCATCTGAAAATCGAGTCCCTGCCGCAAATCGGCGATCGAGAACTTCTTTTTGCCTGTTTTATAGTCAACAACGCGAAGGTAGACGTCATCACCCTTTTTGCAAACATCAACTCGGTCAACTCTGCCGTATATCGTCAGGATCTTATCGCTGGCAAACTTAATTCTAAGCGGTGAGATATTTCCGGGTCTGTTGTCGATCGCAAGTTCGAATAGCTTTGGCTCAAAGTCCGAATCAGCAAACTCCTCGGCTATGTTGTTTACAAGCAGTATCGCGAGTGTGCGCAGTCGATCAAAAAGATGTGCAAGTCGAGGAGAGATATCCTGTGAGATAATCTTTCGCCTGCATTTTTCGACCGCTCTGTTTGTATATTCGACAAGCTCGTCGGGCGAAAGAGAGCGAATGTTTCTATTACCTAACGATACAAAAAAGGTTTCAAGTATCGCGTGCATATAGTCGCCGACCTCACGCGCTTCAAAATCTTCCGAGCTTTGCTCCTTCAAAGAGAGTACATTTTTTGCAAAAAACGAAAACGGGCACTTGACGAAATTCTCGACTCTTGCTTGTGTTAAGTTGAGTCCCCTGTCTACGATCCTGTCGGCAGTCGAGCTTTCGAGCATGCAGTCCTCCTCGCTGATCGGTCGAGAAAAAGCATCGATCATTTCATTAACACGCGCGGCAAGTGCTCCCGAATCGGCACTTGATACAAGCGAAAACACCGATCTGCCCTTGTCGTTTGACATATTTGCCGCTGCATACTCGATGGCGGTTGCAGTGTTTCTTATCTTATCGGGCGATGGGACATCGATCCATTTTTCGACTTCCAACTTGGGATAAAGTGATCTTACGGCGTACACAACGACCGATGGGTTTATGTCGGCGTGGTAAGAAAGTCTCAGAGCATCCGACGGCAGACACGCGGCGCGATAAAAGGCATAAAGTTCACCTGCCGCCGCGCTTTCACTGTCATCGGCAAGCTCGATCCCAAGCTCGCGAAGCTTGTCTTTGTCGCTGTCGTCTATTATTCGAGATTCGTTGCTTGTCGCAGGGAAAATACCCTCGTTCAGCCCGAGAATAAACGCCTGTTTTATACCCGGCTTGTGGAGAAGTTTTGGCTCACCGATTATGACCTCGTCCGCTCTTGCGGGTATTTTTCCAATATCTGTTTTTTGAAATATCGCAAAGAGCAATTTGTAAAAACGGTCGGCATTTACCGACATGTCACCGACGACCGTCACAAGGCTTTCAAGCGCGGACACTATAGCGTCCCAAACCTGCACCGTTTCCTCGGCAAGCGCGAGATCCCCCGATGATCTGCTTGCCGCTTCTTCCTCGGCAAGGATCTTGGGAATATCCATCCCACAAAGGTAATTATAAAGTTCTGTCGCGACAGCTCGAACGGTCGGATCAGTGTCGAATATCTGACAAAACTTATAGAGTGGATCAACAAGACGAACCCTCAGCTTATTCAGAGTATCAAGAAGGGCGGCATCACGCTCCGAAAGCTCTGCCGAAAAGCCGTTCGGATTCATCGTCCAAGGGTCGGTCATATACCAAAGTGTCCCGGAAATGTTCCAAGTTTTTGCGTATTCCTCAATTATATCGCATTCATCCGGAGAAAGTCCCGAAAGTCCGCAACGCATATAAGAGACAACATCCTCGCGTTTCCATCCGCGCGCGGATGTCATAAGCGCACTGCCTATCAGTCGAACACAGGGCTTCATGCAAAGTCCGGTACGAGATGACATAAAGCAGGGGATGCCATACTTTTCGAGCGCGCTGTCAAGGATGCCGATATATGAATCAGGGTCACGCAGTATAAGTGCTATCTCACGATATCTGTAGTGACCGTCCTGCACAAGCTCTGCAACCTTACATGCAACACTTTCCGCCTCGGCATATATATCGGATGCTTCGGTCAAAAAAATATTTTCGGGAGACTTATCGTAAACATCCCTGTCAAAATTCCAAAGATTCTTATGAAGAAACGCAAGATCTTCTTTGTCTGTAGAATACACATTGTCGCACACGATCGGTGCGGAGAACCTACAAGACACCGACGAGGCACATTTCTTGATCGACCGCTCGCAATTCCTTGCCGCGAGCATCATCTCCGCCCTGTCATGTTCGATACACGGAAGGGTCAGATAAACACTTTCTGACTGCGCAAAAATGTGCTTTATTATATCAAGCTCTGTCGGCGCAAATCGGGTAAATCCGTCTATAAACACAATCGTATCCTTGAAAAAATCATGCTCTGAAAGCATTTTTGCCGCACGCGGCAGGTCCTCCTCGGGATTGTCGTAATTCTGATGTAAAAGTGCGAGATCAAGCGTCATTATCATTGACAGATCGCGAAGCTTGCGTGAAAGCTTTGCGTCCTCGAGCGACAGCTCGTCCGCGGCTTTTGCGAGCAGATCGGCATCTATTCCGTAGCGTTCAAATTCCTCGACAGTCCTTTCGAGAAGCTCAAGGACAGAGAGATCGTCAAGGGACAATCCGACATATTCCTCAAGCTGACCGTCAAGCTCACGCAGTGCCTTCCACATAACGATGAGCTTTGCACCGTTTCCGATGTATCTGTAGGAAAGTCCTCCCCACTTTCGGAAGATCATATTGCAGAGTCGCCTAAAACCAACGACCTCGGCATCAAATGAGTAGAGCTTTCTTTCGCAAAGCGTTTTTTCACACTCAAATACCTGCTGTTCAGGGACGAGAAGCATTATTTTCTTTTTTTGGTCAATGGCGTTTTTAATTTTGTCAAAAAGCAGGGTGGTCTTACCGCTCCCTGCTCTTCCGTATATAAGCTGCAACATAAATAGACAGAACTCCGATCGCGACCGAAATATCAAACATCGACTTCGGTCATGTATTTATATCCGTTATTTGCAATATAAGTCTTTCTTTCTTCGAGATTGTCACCAAGAAGTATGTCAAGTATCTCGGCAGTTTCAGCGGCGTCAGCCTCGCACACACGAATAAGACGCCTTGATGCCGGATTCATAGTGGTCTCCCACATCATATCGGGGGTGTTTTCGCCAAGACCTTTCGATCTTTGTATCGTGTACTTGAGTCCTTGCTCCTCGAGTTTTTTGACTATTTCCTGGCGTTCCTTTTCGTTGTATGCAAAAAATTCGTCTTTTTTGGTATTGATCTGGAAAAGAGGCGACTCAGCGATGTAGACCCTGCCCTTTTTGATAAGCGTCGGGAGGAGTCGATAGAAAAATGTCAGAAGGAGCGCGCGGATCTGATATCCATCCTCGTCCGCATCGGTACATATTATGATCTTATTCCATTTCAGCATGTCAAAATTGAAATTAGCGACATCTTTTTCGCGATGCTTTATTTCAACACCACAGCCGATCACCTTCAAAAGATCGGTTATTATATCACTTTTCATAATACGCTCATAGGATGCCTTAAGGCAGTTGAGTGTTTTGCCGCGAACAGGCATGATGGCTTGGAACTCAGCCGATCTGCCGAGTTTACATGATGTACATGCACTATCGCCCTCAACGATATAAAGTTCGCGACGCTCGGGATCTTTAGAACGGCAAGCGACGAACTTTTCAACGCGGTTTGCCACATCGGTAACACCGATCAGTTTTTTCTTTGTTATATCTCTTGCGGCACTCGCACTTTCGCGAATGGTCTTATTGGCGAGTATGCGTGCCGCGATCTTTTCGGCGTCAGACGGGTTCTCGGTAAAATAGGCGTCAAGGCGTTCCTTGAAAAACTCGGTCATCGCCTGTTTTATAAACTCGTTGTCGATCTTTTTCTTGGTCTGGTTTTCGTACGATGTTGATGTCGAGAAGCTGCTTGTAACCAAAACAAGGCAGTCGTCTATATCCGAGAAATTGACCTTGCTGTCATTCTTTTTGTACTTGTTGTTATCCTTTAAGTACTTATTGACAGTGTAAAGAAAAGCGACTCTTGCGGCATCCTCGGGAGAACCGCCGTATTCAAGCCAGCTTGAGTTATGATAATACTCGCTCGCGTTGACTGTTGCGTCAGTAAAGCAAAAGGCAGCCTCAATGAGAAGCTTGTACTCGGGAAGATCCTCGCGATCTCTGCCGGCGGTCTCTTTTGTTATGAAGACAGGCTCGGTGATAGCCTTGCCGGAAGCCAACTCGCGAACTCTTTCGGCAATTCCCTTTTCGTAGTAAAACTCATCCTCGGAAAAAGTACCGCTTTCATCCTCGAATTTAAGCAAGAAACGAACACCCGCATTTACGACAGCCTGCTTTTTCAGGGTCTCGACAAAGTAATTTTTCGGGATGTCGATAGACTTGAAAACCTCAAGATCGGCGCGCCATTTTATAACAGTTCCGTGCTTTTTGCCGCCTTTGGGAATATCAATTACCTGCAGTTGACCGATAGGCTCGCCTTTCTTAAAATGCATTTCGGAAAGACTGCCGCTTGAATAAGAATAAACATCCATAAATTCGCTCGAACACTGGGTGGCACATGCACCGAGTCCGTTTGTTCCGAGTGAATATTTATACGCCGATTCGCCGCTGTTATTTTTATATTTACCGCTTGCGTACAGCTCACAGAATATAAGGTCCCAGTTGTAACGCTTCTGCTTTTCGTTCCACCCCATCGGTATGCCGCGTCCGTCATCTTCGACCTCAATCGACCTATCATTCCATACGGTTATTCTGATAACATTTCCGTAGCCCTCGCGTGACTCATCAAGCGAGTTGGCAAGGATCTCGAAAAAAGCGTGTTGGCATCCTTCGAGTCCGCTCGTACCGAGATAGACCTCGGGCTTTTTTCTTACTCGTTGCGCGCCTTTTAAGCTCTCTATACTGTCGTTTCCGTATTCTGTCGGGGTCTTTTTGTTTGCCATATCAGCACTCCTTATGTTTGTGTTGCTCTCGTCTATTATTATACCATTTGATTGTGAAAAAGTCAAGTGTCAACGCAAAAAAACTCCGAATCTGTTAAGAAACGGAGTTTTTATAAAAACTGTGTATACTGCGATCAGATGCCGTCGTAATCATCGTCATCATCGTCGTCGTTCTCTTTTGAACCATATGATCCTTTTGCGTAGCTGTGATAGGAGCTGTAATCGCTTTTATAATATCCGCCCTTGCCACCACCGACATCATTCAAAACCATACCGATGATCTTTGCGCCTGCCTGTTCCATCTTGTTTACGGCACTGACAAGAGACTGCTTTTCATCGAGTTCAGCGCGTACAACGAAAACATATCCATCGACAACATCCGAAAGAACGAGCGCGTCGGTGACAATGCCGATCGGAGGGAGATCAAGGAATATAAAATCATACTCTTTTTTCAGCGTCGCAATCAAATTGCGCAGCGACTCACCGGACAAAAGTTCAGCAGGGTTCGGAGGAATACGTCCGGCTGTCATTATGTGAACGCCGTCATAATCGGTAGTCGTAACAAATCCTTCGTCACCTTCATTTATACCGGCAAGAACCTCGCTCAACCCAACCCTGTTCGAGACCTTAAAGATCTTATGCTGAGTCGGGGCACGCATATCGCTGTCGATGAGAATAACTTTCTTTCCGAGTTGTGCAAATGAAACAGCGAGATTTGCGATGATCATTGACTTTCCCGCTGCGGCAACTGTCGATGTTACACCATATACAGGGCACTTGCTGTTCTTTGCAGTATAAAGCATTCCCGTTCTTATATTTTTGAACGCCTCTTTCGTGGCAAAGCTTGTGTTATCATTTACAATTACGTTATGATAATTTCTTATATCACTCTTTTTTCTCTTAGCCATCTTACAACCTAATTCCTTTCGTCAGACAGAGTTATCAACCGTTAGAGCTCTTTCCGTATCCATACCCATAACTACCGTATCCGTAGCCGTGAGAGCGACCCTTCTTCCCTCGATAAAACGAGGGCACGCTGCCAAGGAGGGGATAATCGAAAAGTTCGCTGATATCTTCCTCTTTGTGGATCTTTGTGTCAAAGATCACCCTGACAAGGAAAATAATATAAAGCAGGACAAACGCAACAAAAAAGCCTATAACTGCATATTTGACAGCAGGATTAGAGTTGTCGGGCTCATCAGCAGGCTCGGCACTATTCAAAATTCCGACAGAGCCGACATTGACGTTTAGTCTTTCAAGCTCGCCGTTCACAAGAAGTTCGAAGCATTTCGCAAGATTAAAAGCGGCATTTTCGTTAGTGGATGTAAATGTGACATTCATCGTCGGCGTGCTGGTTTTGATCTGACTGATGTTCATCATCTTAAGGATGTCATCATCGGTGAATGCCTTGTTTGTGCCTGCCATGCTGCTGAGCTGTTCTCTAAAGTTTTTGTTGTGCTTCAAGAACACCTCGAGCGTATTTATGAGCTTTTCCGAGTAAGTAACGTCATATGCGGTAAGCTGGTTTGTCGTCGTCTCCTCGGCGTGAACAATAAGCGAAACGGTCGATGAATACTTGGGCGTATAGGTAATATAACCAACCGCACCAAGCAGTAGAGCTCCGATCACGCCCGCCAAAACGAGACTAAAAAACCTTCGCTTAAGCAGATTCCAAACTGTTCGAAAGTCAACGTATACCGCATTCGATTTATTTTTACCGTTCATTATCGACTATCCTCTATCATTCATTTTTGATTCTGAGCGAAGTACCGGTCAAGAGCTCCGCGACCATGCTTTTTTGCATAGCACTTTATTATATCACATTTTTTTTAATATGTCAATACTTTCGCCCAAACCTTTTTTGGTTTTTGCCTCTTAAAATGCGAAAATCGAGACTTCTTGTCTCGATTTTCGGCGAAATATTAGAGTTCTATCGCAATCGCCTTTGCACCGTCGGGAATTGGTGACAAAAATCCGTCGGAGGATGCGTGTTCAAATTCGACCTTAGCGGACGCGAGAAGGGTCGGATCGTCGATTATATCGATCGCTGTCGCGGCAATAACGTAAGATGCCGCCATCATTCCCTTGTGTGCGATCGATGTCTTTCCGCACGAAACATTTTGCCATGAGTGCCCCGGCGATCCCGATGTGAAGCAGACAGTGTGAAGCTGTGCTGTCGGCGTTTGCCAAGAGACATCGCCAACATCGGTCGATCCGGGTTCGAAGAAATCACCGTCATAAAGCGGACAAAGAAAATCGTTTAACGGTTTCTTTCCGTGATCGCTGAGCTCTGCGACGGTCTCGGCAGCCGTCTGATCTGCTTTTGCCGCGATGGACGGCAAAAATCCGTGTGACGCATAAGTTGATTTAAGAGCTGTCGCATAATCGATCTCTTCTTTTGAATATGACGGGAGCGAAATGGCAGAAAAATTGTCGTACATCAGTTTTTCAAGCGTATGATTCGGAAGAGCGTTCGAGCAACCATCGATAAAGACCTTTTCTACCTCGGTCTCGGTCATGAGTGCCGCACCCTCTGCGATCTTATCGACTCTCGCTTGGAGGGCAAGTGCATCCTTTACGAGCTTTGAGCGGACCATATACAGAACACTTGCTTTTGACTGAACAACATTTGGCGACAATCCGCCGCCGTCAACGACGGCATAATGGATGCGAGCGTCATTTTTCGTATGTTCGCGAAGATACTGCACGCCAACATTCATAAGTTCGAGAGCGTCAAGAGCAGAACGTCCATCCTCGGGGTCACCCGCCGCATGAGCTGCGACGCCTTTGAATTTGTAGAGCGTCTGGATGCACGAATTGCATGTTCCGGTTGCAACCTCGTTGCAATCATCGGGATGCCATGTCAATGCGCAATCAAGACCGTACCACAGACCCTCTTTTGCCATGAACGCCTTCCCTGCGCCACCCTCTTCACCCGGCGTTCCGAAGAAAATAATAGTTCCGCTTTTGCCGGTTTTTTCGAGATACCGTTTTATTCCGTAAGCGGCGGCAAGCGATCCTGCACCAAGCAGATTATGACCGCAACCGTGTCCGTTTCCGCCGCGCTCTATCTCGTGATACTCGGCAGAGCCACCCTCTTGGGAAAGTCCCGAGAGTGCATCAAATTCGCCGAGAATGCCTATGATCGGATGACCGCTTCCGAAACTGCCAGAAAATGCTGTCTTTATTCCGCAGATCTCGCGTTCGACCTTGAAACCAAGTTCTTCAAGCAGATCGCAGTAAAGCTCGGCAGACTTGTATTCTTTGAGCGAAAGTTCGGCAAGCTCCCATATTTTATCGGAGAGCGAGCAAAAAACATTTGATTTCTGCTCGATCTCACCTAATGCATATTTTTTTGATTCATTCATATCAAAGCACCTTACTCAGGAAATCACGCAGACGCGGATTTTGGGGATTCTTGAAGACCTGCTCGGGTGTGCCTTCTTCTTGGATGTTTCCGTCATCAACAAAAAGGATCCTGTCCGAGACCTCACGAGCAAACGCCATCTCGTGTGTAACGATTACCATGGTCATACCGTCGTTGGCAAGATCTTTCATAAGATCAAGCACTTCGCCGATCATTTCGGGGTCAAGAGCCGATGTCGGCTCATCAAAAAGCATAACATCGGGATCCATCATCAGAGCACGGACTATAGCGATCCTCTGTTTCTGACCTCCCGAAAGAGTTGACGGATAAGCATTCTTTTTGTCAAGCAGTCCGATACGCGAAAGGAGCTGTTCTGCCTTGTTTTGGGCATTTGTCTTAATATCAGAAACGCTCTCTTTTATTTCGATCTTTTGAAGCTTAGTCTTTCTGAAAGGATTAGACAGATCTATCCATATGTTTTTGAGTTTTGCAGAATGAATTCTTCTTTTGCCGAGTTTTATCGGTGCAAAAATCAAATTCTTTTCGACTGTCATGTTGTTGAAAAGGTTAAACTGTTGAAAGACCATGCCCATTTTCTGACGAGCCACATTGATATCAACATGGTTTTCCTTGTAAATCTTCTTCATCAAGGAACGGTATTCTCTTCCCTCGGCAGAAAATTTTTCGTTAAGCAGATCTTCTTTTTTGATCTTGTATATTGCATCAACATCAGACATTCCGGCAGAAACGAGCTTACGGTATGTTTTGGACGCACGGATGATTTCTTCATGAAGATATGGGTCAACAGGAGTCAACAGTTCTCCCTCGATCCAAACCTCTCCGAATGTGGGCTTTTCAAGCAAATTCATACAGCGCAGTAATGTTGATTTGCCCGAGCCGGATGCACCGATTATTGAAATGACTTCGCCGCTGTCAACTTCGGTAGAAACACCCTTTAAGACTTCAAGACTGTCAAAGTTCTTGTAGATGTTTTTTACATTAAGCATGTTTCATCTTCCTTTCTGCAAGCCCGAGAATTTTTGAAAGAACAAAATTCAAGATAAAATAAATTATACCAACAAGCATCAGTGTCGGGAAAGCATTATATGTAACGCCGACAACTTCCTTGTATTGCGTCATAAGTTCCCCGGCGAAGAATGTGGATGCAAGGGACGTCTCTTTTATCACCGTTATAAATTCATTTCCGAGGGCAGGAAGAATATTCTTTATTGCCTGCGGAAGTATGACATGGAGCATCGTTATACTGCCGCTGAGTCCAAGACTTCTGGATGCCTCTGTCTGTCCCTTATCGACGGCGTTGATACCCGAACGGATAATTTCCGAGACATATGCGGCAGAGTTAATAATAAGTGCGACCGAAACACAAATAAATGCGGCACGTGTAGGTTGCATCTTGTTAAGTGACGGAAAAAGCTGCGGTCCAAGAAGATAACCGATATACAATTGCAGAAGTGAGGGAGTTCCGCGAACGATTTCAACAAAAGCAACGATCAACCAACGAAGCGGTGCGATCTTTGACATTCTGCCAATCGCCAGAAGAGAACCGATTATCGTTCCTCCTATGACAGTAATAAGTGCCAACATAAGCGTTGAGCTTACGCCGGTGACCAAAAATCTGTACCAGTACTTGGACAGTATTTCGATCATAGCCTCTATATTTTTTAGCATTATTTGAAAAAATTCCATCATTATACCTCAGAATTGCCGTCCTGCATTGCGGGACGGCAATTGCTTAATTTTCAATTCAAGAGTTAGCGGTTGTCAAGGGATTGCCATTTTCGTCAAATCCACTCTCATCCTTTGTGTCAATACCGGCATACTTTTCGCACGCTGCATACCAATCGTTGTAGATATCTGCAGCCATTGCTTTTGCAAGTACCTCATTGACTTTCTTGAGCATTTCGTTATCTTCCTTGTTAACGAGAACAACGTTGTTCTTGTACTTCTCATCAACTTCAAAGAAAAAGCCTGACAGTGCGATCGAATCGGTGTTGTTGCTGATGATCGCATCACCGTTACCTTTAGCAACAGCAAGAGCATCAATATTGCCACTCTTAAGTGCTTCAACACCAAGATTGATGTCATCGTACTTTACGATCGATGCACCCTTTGTAACAAGCTGTTCGTTAACAAGAAGCTGTTGTAGCGAGCCGCCCTGAGCACCGATCTTCTTTCCGCTGAAATCAGTAGCGTTTGCCCAATCAAAGGTGTCACCCTTCTTAACGATAAGAACCTGCTCGGTCTCGTTTTCGCCGGCGATGTAATAATCGGAAATGTTGAACTTTTCCGCACGTTCTGCTGTCCACGAGAAACCGGATATTGCAAGGTCAACCTGCTTGTTTTCAAGGTTGGTGAGGCATGCGTAGAAGTCCATGGGCTTGATCACGAGATCCATGTCAAGCTCTTTTGCAATGTAGTTTGCAAGAAGAACATCAAAGCCGACGTACTTGTTTGCATCCGAAAGTGCTGCGTCAACAAATTCCATCGGTGCGAAGTCGGGAGACATCGCAACAACAAGTGTTCCGTTCTTTCCCTTGGACGGTGCTTTGCACTCGCTCAAGAACTTGTTGTAGTCTTCGGCGAGCGGGTCTGCGCTCAGGTTGTTGTCGCTGCAGGACGCGAATGTGCAAATGATGCTGCAAAGCATCATGGCTGCGAGTAGGATCGATAAAAGTTTTTTCATTGTGAGTATTCCTCCGTTTTTTTGTGTTGGTTTTTTTGTTGTGCCTATATTATAGCGCATAATTATTCATTTGTCAAGGGGTTTTTTGAATTTTTATGCAAATTTTTCAAAAAAATTTGCATAAAAATTTTTTTGCCGCAGGACGGGCGGGCAAAATCCGGCGTCCTACGGCAAAAAGATCTTTGTTTTCAACTAATAATCATTCCCATTCGACCGTTGCGGGCGGCTTGGAGGTAATGTCGTAGACTATTCTGTTGATCCCCCTGACTTCGTTTACGATGCGTGTGGATATTTTATCGAGAACATCGTAGGGGATCCTTGCAAAATCAGCTGTCATAAAATCATCGGTATTGACCGCGCGAAGGGCAAGCGTATAATCGTATGTTCTGCCGTCACCCATCACGCCTACCGAGCGAAGGTTTGTCAGCACCGCGAAATACTGAGAAAGATTTGGAGCCAGCCCCGACTTTTGAAGCTCGTCGCGCATGATATAATCCGCCTCGCGAAGGATATCCGCCTTTTCGCGTGTGATATCGCCAATTATTCGAACGGCGAGTCCCGGACCCGGGAAAGGCTGGCGATCAACAACAGACTCGGGAAGACCGAGAACTCTGCCCAGTGCTCTGACCTCATCCTTGAAAAGCATCGAGAGCGGCTCAATGACTCCGCCGAAAAGCTCCATCACCTCGGGAGGGAGAAGGCGGTTATGATGGCTCTTGATCACCTCGGCATCACCCTCCCCCGATTCTATAACGTCGGGATAAATAGTTCCCTGCGCCAAGAAATCTTTTTTGGTTATTCCGAACTTCAGTGCCTCATCGCAAAATACATAGCCAAATTCCGCACCTATTATCCTGCGTTTGGTTTGGGGATCGGTGACGCCTGCAAGCTTTGAAAGAAATCTGTCTTCGGCGTTCACGCGGACAAAATTTAGATCTCGTTTTGAGAATGCCGCCTCGATCTCATCGCCCTCATTTTTACGCATAAGACCGTGATCAACAAAAACACATGTAAGTCGATCGCCTATCGCCTCGGACAAAAGTGCCGCAAGGACCGACGAATCCACACCGCCCGAAAGAGCGAGAAGGACTCTGCCCTCACCTACCTTGTCGCGCAGGGATTCGACAGCTCTTTTGCAAAAATCATCCATCGTCCAATCGGAACTTGCATGGCAGATTTTGAAGAGAAAATTCTCTATCATCTTTTTGCCGTACTCGGTATGATTGACCTCGGGATGGAACTGAACACCGAATATTCGACGAGCCTCATCGGCAATGCCGACGCTCGGGCAAGCATCCGAATGTGCGGTAAGGCGAAAGCTGTCGGGAATCTTTTCCATGTAATCGCCGTGGCTCATCCATGTAACGCTCTTTTTTGGGATGCCGTCAAAGAGCGGACATGTCGTGTCAAATGATGTCAGCGTTTTGCCGTATTCCCTTGCCGTGCTCGACTGTGCGGGCGAGACTTTGCCGCCGAGCGTATGAGCTATGAGCTGTGAACCGTAGCAGATACCGAGGATCGGTATGCCGAGATCGAATATCCGCCGATCTGCCTTCGGTGAATTTTCTTCATAAACGCTTGATGGACCGCCGGTAAAGATGATACCGATGGGCATATCCTTTTTTATTGTTTCAAGATCTGTCTTGTATGACTTGACCTCACAGTAGACGCCGCACTCGCGCACGCGTCTGGCGATCAGCTGATTGTACTGACCACCGAAATCAAGTACGATTATTTTTTGATTTTCCGACATGTTATTCCCTCTGTATTGATCATCTGATTCCGAAAAGGAGTTCGCCATACGAAGGATATGGACGATACTCGCTTGATGAAAGCAGCTCGATCTCGTCGATGGGTTCGCGAAGAGCCTCCATATCGACGCAGATCTTATCCTTGTATATCATCGCAAGCTCTCCGAAATCATCAACCGCGTTTGCGTCCGCGAGATCGGTTTCGAGCTGTTTGAGGACTTTATAAGCCCTCGACGAAAGCTCTGAGAGCTTTTCAAGTGTCTCTTTTTCATACGAGCAATCAAAACTCGGCATAAGATCAAGCTTTTCGCGAGCATTTCGCGCAATTTCAGCCGAATATTTGCTTACTGCGGGCAATATGTCATTTCTTGCCATATCGATCATTGTCAGTGCTTCAATGTGAATTATCTTGCAATAATTCTCAAATGCGATATCTCGTCTTGATGCAAGCTCAGCCCTTGTGAATACATTATTTTTTGTAAAAAGCTCAACATTCTTATCGTCAAGCATATGCGAGATAGCGTCGGGGGTGGTCGGGAGATTGTGAAGACCTCTGCGCGCTGCCTCATTTACCCATGCGTCATCATATCCGTCTCCGTTAAAGATTATGCGTTTATGATCGGTGACGGTCTTCTTTATAAGTTCATGAAGCGATGCCTCGAAATTGTCGGCACTCTCAAGCTCATCCGCAAATTGTCTCAGCTCCTCGGCAACGATCGTATTGATCACGGTGTTTGTAAAAGATATCGATGCAGACGATCCGAGCATACGGAACTCGAATTTGTTTCCGGTAAACGCAAATGGGCTGGTTCTGTTTCGGTCGGTCGTATCTTTGGGAAATTTCGGCAGAGTGTGAACGCCGATACGCATGAGTGTCTGCTCTTTTGCATCATAATGAACGCCCTTTTCGATGGCATCAAGCACTTCCTCGAGATCAGTTCCGATAAACATTGAAACGATGGCGGGAGGCGCTTCGTTTGATCCGAGGCGGTGATCGTTTCCTGCACTTGCGACAGAAATTCTGAGCAGATCCTGATATTCGTCAACAGCTTTCAGAACAGCGGACAAAAAGAGCAAAAACTGTGCATTATCATAAGGAGTGTCACCCGGGTCAAGCAGATTTATGCCCGTATCGGTCGACATTGACCAGTTATTATGCTTACCGCTTCCGTTGACTCCTGCGAACGGTTTTTCATGAAGCAGGCAGACCATCCCGTGTTTTTTGGCGACCTTCTGCATAAGCTCCATTGCAAGCTGGTTGTGATCGGCGGCGATGTTGGTCGTTGTAAAGATCGGTGCCATCTCGTGCTGAGCGGGAGCGGCTTCGTTATGTTCGGTTTTTGCGAGCACGCCAAGTTTCCAAAGCTCTTCGTCAAGCTCCTTCATAAATGCCAATATTCTCGGCTTTATCGCACCAAAATAGTGATCGTCAAGCTCCTGACCCTTTGGCGAACGCGCGCCGAACAGTGTCCTTCCGGTATAGACAAGATCGGGGCGCTTGTCGTAAAGCTCCTTATCGACGAGAAAGTACTCCTGCTCGGGTCCGACTGTCGTTTTGACCGACTTTACATCATTGTGACCAAAAAGCTTGAGCACACGAAGTGCCTGTTTGCCGATCAGCTCCATTGAGCGAAGCAGCGCCGTCTTTTGGTCGAGTGCCTCTCCGCCGTACGAGCAAAACACCGTGGGAATGCAAAGGACTCCATCCTTAATAAAAGCGTAAGATGTAGCATCCCACGCAGTATATCCGCGAGCCTCGAATGTTGCGCGAAGTCCACCGGACGGAAAAGAGGATGCATCGGGCTCGCCTCTGATGAGCTCTTTGCCCGAAAACTCAAGAATGACCTTGCCGCCGTTTCTCGGTGCGATAAAGCTGTCGTGCTTTTCGGCGGTTATTCCCGTCATCGGCTGAAACCAATGTGTATAGTGGGTCGCGCCTTTTTCGATCGCCCAATCCTTCATTGCGTTTGCGACGACATTCGCGACACTCAGATCAAGGTGTTTTCCCTCTTTTATGGTTTTTTGAAGAAGTCTGTACGTGTCCTTCGGAAGTCTTGCCTCCATGGTATCGTCGTCAAAAACCATTGACCCGAAAATAGCAGCTGTTGATGTCATAAGATGCTTTCTCCTCGTTTTTTTATAGATCCGACAAACGGCAATATCGGCATAAAATCAGCTTATACCGGACATTATATTATATGATATACGCCGTTAATGGAAAAAATGCGACATGGCACCCGCAGATAACCGCTGTCGCTTTTATATCTGCGATTATATCACAACTGTATGTTATTGTCAAGATTTTTTTCAAAAAAAGTTCGAAAAAATCTTGACATATCGAAAAAGTTTAAATTGATTATTTTGTGCTTTCAATGTCGGCACGACCTTTTTTCCATCTCGGAAAAATGATCGTCGAGAAGAAAGCACCGCCGAAAGCGACTGCTGCCCACACAATTACTGTCGTGTTCCATCCGAGTGCACCGGCGATCAGACCGATAGCCGCCGCAGAAAGGGCAGATGACAGGTATGACACGGCATCGAGAAATCCCGTAAGTGCAGAAGCTCTGCCGACTTTGGCAAAAAACATCGGGATAAAGGTGAGAAGCATCGTATTTGCGCCGAGCATGGACGATGTCGAAAGTGACATGAGTATTACTGCAAAAACTACATTGTATTTGCCGAAAAAGTACAGTCCTAAAATTCCGACAAGTGACACAGCGAACATGAGCGACACGGTCAAAAATTCGTTTTTGGTAACGCGTTTATTGATCTGTACGGCAACAAATGCGCCCGCAAGATTGATTATCGGGATGATATTCATAAGCCATGACGCGGTGGAATCAGAAAGAGCGAATGTTTCGGAAAGATATGTAGGCAGCCACAATGTAACTCCGTCTTTGAGAATGCCGTTAAAGAAGATGCAAACGATCGCCATTGCCGCGCCGCTTGAGAGAACAAGTCGCACAAGGTCACAAACACTGATGACATCAGCCTCTCGCACATCGCCCGAGACGCTTTCTTTTTTGAAGGATGTAAAATAATCGCCGAGCGAATTCATACCGAGTATCCAGATCAGGACAAAAAGCGCGCCTATGAGCCCCGATACCATAAACACCGCACGATAGCCGAGACGATCAAGGAAAATGCCGCCGACAATATATGAAACTATCGTGCCCACAGGAATCGTCGCGGAGATCCATGTTCCCGCCGCATCGCGCTCTTTTTGGGGGAGATATTCGGAAATACAGCGAAGAATTGGTGCCCAAAGCATAGAGCATCCGACACCCTCAACGCACCATACGGCAAGCAAAATATGCTTATTTGTCGCAAGTGCCATAAGAAAATCCATCGCCGACGCGATAGAAAGACCGATACCTATCATATGTTTCGGCGATATCTTGTCGCCAAGCAAACCGTTTACGAGCTGACCGACACCGTAGCTTGCAAAAAGTGCTGTACCTATCGCACCGCCGAAAGCCTCATCGAAAAGTCCGTTAGATATCATTCCGTTCATACATATCGAAAAGCAAAGCTTCGTCACATACGAGGCGGCGTATGCAAGCCAACAAAGCAGGAAAAGTCTCTTTGCGCGCCTTGATGTGCGAAGATCAAGTTCAGTCGTTTTTATCATTGCCGTCTACCTTCATTACCGTCACATACCCTTTGCCGTATCTTACACATCTCGAAACTCTGCTGAGTGTTGCCGACGAAATGTCGGTCTCATCGATAACCTGATTATAGGTCATTCCCTCCATCAAGAGCTTGGCGGCACGAACTCGCTGTGCCATTTGTTCGACCTCTTTTATCGTACAAAGATCGTCAAACAGATTTTTGCAATCTTCTTTTGACTTTATCGACAGTACCAGCTCGTAAAATTCGTCGAGCATTTCCTCGGTGATCTCTTTTTTCACGTTTTTTCCTCAATCTTTCTGATTATTATTTTTTGCAGATTGTAAAATGAAGTTGCAACATTAAGTTTTCAAAAAAGAATA
>CAZMPO010000018.1:0-39255 GCA_964568425.1 uncultured Lachnospiraceae bacterium
TAGTCTTGAAAATTTTTTGTTTTTTCATGTGTCTACTCTAAGGGGATTATATCAGGTCTGAGAGTGCTTTTCATTTGTTTTTGAGTGCTATACTGTAGAGCGATATCCGTATTTCAGCCGCAGAAGGATGCGTCTTGCCGTTTCAAATGGCAGGATGAGCAGTGACATACCGAACACAAACAACAGGTGTTTTGGCGAAAGGGGTGCCGCACGGAAAATGTCACCGCCGAAATAGATCATTGTAAGCTGAACTATGCTGACTGCGATCATTATAACCACAAATCCGCGATTTTTCTTAATATGTGCGGCAAGATTAATTCTCGGTGTTCTTGCTATGAAGCAGTTTATCACACCGAGGAAGATAAACAGTCCGAAAAAGGCAGACATAAACGGTCGCGGATCTTCGTTATAGCCGAAAAATGCGCGAATTATCGGAAGCTTCAGAAAGACAATACAAACAGAGAGTGTAAAAAAGGCGCAAAAGGCGATCTGAGATGCCATTGACCTATTGACAAGTCCCTCATCCCGTCGTTTGGGCTTTTCTGTCATTGTTGAGCAAACGGCAGGCTCTCCGGCAAACGCAAGTCCGCCGAGTGTGTCCATTATGATATTCACCCAAAGCATTTGGACGACGGTCACGGGCGTATCGATCCCGATGAACGGTCCGATTATCGACACGGCAACGGCACAGAAATTCATGGTAAGCTGAAACATTATAAACTTACGGATCGATTTGAAGATCGTTCGACCGTACAGGACCGATCTTGCAATATAGGCGAAATTATTATCGAGAAGAAGAATATCGCCCGCCTCGCGTGCTATATCTGTTCCCGAACCCATTGCAAACCCGACATCCGCCTTTTTGAGTGCGGGTGCGTCGTTTATTCCGTCGCCGGTCATTCCCACAACAAGTCCCTTATTTTGTGCGACCCTGACAAGTCGTGTTTTATCGTCGGGCAGTGCTCTTGCCACAACCGCAAGGCGCGGAAGTATATCTGCAAGCTCGTCATCCGAGAGGTCTGCCAGCTCGGACGACTCCATGACGACCTGTTTGCCGTAATCGGTCACAATGCCGCATCTTTTAGCGATCGCCTCTGCGGTCTTCTTATGATCGCCGGTCACCATGACCGTCTGTATTCCCGCACCTCTCATTATCTCGACCGAGCGTTTTGCATCCGATCTGATCTCATCCTTTATGATGCAAAGGCAAACGAGCGTCATATCGGGCAATTTATCGCCGTGCGGCATTATATCCGATGTTGCGACCGCTATTACGCGGTAGGACCTCTCGGCGATATCCGAAAGTGTCCTTGACAGATCGCTCGGGCGGTGATCGATCTTTTTGCCGTTTTTGTCAAGATAGGACATTACATGCGGAAGAATGATCTCGGGTGCGCCCTTTATAAGCGTATACCGACCGTCACTGCCCTCCACCTCACAGGCGGCGTATTTGTTTTTGCTGTCAAAAGGCAGACGGTCGAGGATCTTATATTTGGCGGCAATACTTTGACCTTTTTTGCCCGCAAACTCCGCAAGTGCGCGGTCGGACGAGTTGCCGCCGAGTGCCTTTCCGCTTTTTAGCATACAATCGCCGCAACAAAATGCGGCAACGGCAAGCTTATCGGTTTGAAGGTCGGCAGTCGAATGCTCCGACTTATCGCCGAGAAGGATCGAAGCGACAGACTGCTCGCCGGTAGTCAGCGTCCCGGTCTTATCGGTAAACATGATATTCATACTGCCTGCCGTCTCTATACCGACAAGCTTTCGGACAAGTATGTTGTCGGAGAGCATTCTTTTCATATTTGCCGAAAGAACGACGGTTATCATCATCGGAAGTCCCTCGGGAACGGCGACAACGACCACGGTCACGGCAAGTGTCAGGCAATGGAGAAGGCAGGACAGCATGAACTTTGCATCAGTCAGCTTTTGGGTGATGAGCAAAGAATTAAAGGAGCTGTCGATAAATACCGAATTAAAGAAATAAGCAAATGCCACCGCAGATGCGGCGATATAGCCTATTACACTTATGGTTTTGGCAAGTTTTCTAAGCCTTATCTTGAGCGGACTCTCGCGTGTTATCTCGGAAAGTTCGGATGCGAGCGAGCCGTACATAGTGGACTCTCCGACGGCTCGAACTATCATTATTCCCTGTCCCGAGCGAATAAGCGTTCCGCGAAAAAGAGCCGACGGGCAGGACAGATCACGGACTGTATTTGAAGCGGTCGGAAACTTTCTGACATCCTCGCACTCGCCGTTAAGGCTTGACTGATCGACAGTCAGCGCACCTGCCGCGAGAATACCGTCGGCAGGGATCATCTCGCCCGCCGACAAGAGCACAACATCTCCGCAGACTATGTCGGACACGGGAATGCGATCTTCACTTCCGCCACGGCGTACCCTGCAGAAAAGCTCGGATGCCTCCCTGCAAAGCTTTTCAAAAGCAAGCTCGCTTCCGTATTCGGAGACCGTCGAGACAAGTGTTGCTATAGCGATTGCCATGACAATGCCTATCGATTCAAACCAATTGAAATTATTTAACGTAAACAGAAGATTGAGTGCGAGAGCGACAAGGAGAACTCTGATTATCGGGTCGCCGAAATTTGAAAGCAGTTGTCTTGCAAAGCTTCGCTTTTTCCCCGAGGCAATTTCGTTTGAGCCGTATTTTGCCCTTGACTCCGCCACCTCTTTTTCACAAAGACCGACAAAATCATCATTTATCAAATTACTCATCGCACTTCTCCGTTAAATTGACAATAATTATTCTTACAAATATATATTCGCAAGATGCGACAAGTATGATGGCGGCAAGGCACCAAAAGAGTGCCTTACCGCCGATAAGTCAGGTGTTATGATCTTCATGAGCCGCGTAGACCTTTTCGTACGAAAAGCCTCTTCCGCGAACCTCGGTACATTTTGATATTACGATAAACGCGTCGGGATCGATCTGATCTATCATTTCGGTTGCGGCAAAGAGCTGTCTGTTATTTATCACCGCCGTTACCGCCGTGGTATATTCATCGGTATATCCGCCGCTGATCGATACGAGCGTCGTGCCGCGATCGAGTCTCTTGTGTATCGCGTCGCTGATCTCGATATATTTTTTACTTACGATCTTCATTTCGATCTGCCGTTTGCCGACAGCGAACATATATTCAAGGGTGACCGAATAGATGCAAACAAGAAGGATACCGTAGAGGATCTCGTCACCGCTTGCAAAGGTCATCTGAAGAATAAGCGTAATGACATCGAAGCCGTAGAGGAGAAGCGAGAGCGAGATGCCTGTTTTTTTGTTGATGATGAGTGGCGGAATATCCATGCCGCCGGTAGAGGCACCTGCGCGAAAGACCATTCCGAACGCCGCACCGATAAGCAGCCCGCCGAATATGGTAGACAGCATTGGATCAGATGTAAGCGGTCCCGTCTTACCCTCCAGCCATTCCATGAGCGCAAGTTCTATCGGGTAGCATACGGTTGACAGCACCGTGGTCAGTGCAAACTGCTTTCCGAGCATGATCGCGCCGAGCACAAAGAGCGATACATTCAAAATTGCCACAAAAAGTGCGATCGGAACATGAAAAAGGTGATTTGCGAAAAGAGCAAGTCCCGTACCGCCGCCCATGATCAGACCGGACGGAAGAACGAAATAAGCGATCGACACGGCGTAAACAAGATTCCCGAGCAGAATCAGTCCGATCTTTTTGACATATTTCATATATAATTGCAATCCTTTCCTTAAGAGCTTTTTCAGGTGCGTATAAGATCGAGTACTACTTCGCGCGCGATAAGCAGTCCGGCGACCGGCGGAACAAACGCGGTAGATGCGGGGACCTTTTTGCCGGTTTTCGTATCGGCAAAAAGAGGCGATGATGCCTCTTCATCCGAAAAGACGACCTTGAGATGATCGATCCCGCGCACCCTTAGCTCGCGACGCATAACTCGCGCCAGCGGACATGTCGTTGTTTTGGCGAGATCTGCCACGCGAAGTCTTGTCGGGTCGGTCTTATTTCCCGTGCCCATTGACGATATGATGGGTATTCCGCCCTTTTTTGCACGCACGGCAAGCTCGATCTTTGCGCTGACGGTATCGATCGCGTCAACGATGTAGTCGTATGCCGAAAGATCTATAAGGTCGGCGTTTTCGGGAAGATAGAAAAAGTTGTGGCAATTGACGGTCACATCGGGATTTATATCCGAAAGGCGTTCCTTCATGACATCGACCTTTGATCTGCCGACTGTCGACGAGGATGCGATTATCTGTCTGTTGATATTCGAGACCGACACGCTGTCATTATCGACGATATCGATCATTCCTATACCGCTTCGACAAAGAGCCTCGCAAACATACCCGCCAACGCCGCCGACACCGAACACGATCACTCTTTTTTGACCGAGGGTCTCGATCGCGTCTCTGCCGAAAAGCATCGCGGTCCGCTCAAACATCTCATCTCTGTTCATCATATTCACCCCTCATACCTAAAGACACGGACACCGCTTGATAAAGAGGTGTCCGATCATGATCTTTTTCAAATAAGTACGTTAATCATTACTCGTTGTCGAGTGCATTGAGCATTGCGACACGCTTTTCGTGGCGTCCACCGAGAAAATCGGTGTTCAGGAACAGCTCGACCATATCGACGGCAAGTCCCGCGCCGATAACGCGTGCGCCGAGGCAAAGGACATTTGCGTCATTGTGGGCGCGCGTCATTCTTGCGGAGAAAGTGTTCTCACAGCAAGCCGCGCGTATACCGACATGCTTGTTTGCGGCGATCGACATACCTATACCCGTTCCGCAGATAAGTATTCCGACATCCGCGTCCTTTTCGGCAATGACCTTGCAAAGCTTATCCGCGTAAAGAGGATAATCAACCGAATCGGTGCTGTCACATCCGACGTCAATTACTCGATAGCCCTCTTCGTTAAGATACGCAAGTATCGGGAGCTTAAGCTCATAACCACCGTGATCGCATCCGATTACAACTGTTTTTTTCATAAATAATTACCATCCTTGTTTTTGTATGTCTATTTTTTCGATTTATCCCATATTACTTATTTTTGTTTTGCTCGGCAAGGTGCATCTCGCGCTCACGTTCGGCTTGAGAGGCACGCAGATAAACGGGGGCAAGCTTTAGATCGCTTGTATAGTCACCGCGTCCAAAGTGCGACAGGGCGGCAAATGCGACCGACTGTCCGCACTGCTGCAAAAGCTCGCCCGGCGCAAGATGAAGATTCCCGACACCTGCCGTCTCATAAAAGATCCGCGCGCCGTCGCCGACCAAGGTGATCCTTTCTTTTTGCAAAGCCAGCCTGTCAGCGATACTCTTGGTATCGAGTACTTCATCATCGCAGACCCTTGTGACATTTTGACCGTCGACCTCAAAGAGTGCGGTATAGAAATTGCCGTGTCCTGCCGAGATCAGCGAGCAGACAAGCGTTTTTTCGAAGCCAAGCATATTATAGGCGAGCGTTTCGAGCGACGAAAGTCCGACGCAGGGTTTGTTCTTACCGAAGGCAAGACCCTTCAAAAGACAAACGCCGATCCTGACGCCCGTAAACGACCCCGGTCCGACAGTTGACGCAAACAGATCGATATCACAGACAGTAAGCTTTAATTGTTCGAGAAGGGCTGCCGTCATCGGAAGCAAGGTTTCGCTGTGCTTGTTGCCGTTATCAAGCGTCATCTCGGCGATCATTTTATCATCTTTGAAAATCGAAACGGATGCTCGACCCGTTGAGCTGTCCATCGCAAGTATCAGCATAAAAAGTCACCGTCCTCTTTTTCAACGATCTCCGCAACAATATGTCTGGAATGCTCGTCCACACGAGATATCGTGAGCTTGGTAAAAGCATTCGGATGTGCATACGGCACATTTTCGCTCCACTCGAGCAGTGTAACGGCGTCGCTGTAATCATAAAAGCCGCACGAGTAGAGATCGTCATCGCTGTCGATCCTGTATGCGTCGATGTGGCAAATTACACGGTCACCCTCGGAATACTCATTTATAATCGAGTATGTCGGCGAGCAGACAGGCGCATCGGGGATAAAGACCCTCACGAAACCGCGAGAAAAGGCAGTTTTGCCGACTCCGAGATCGCCGTACATCGCGACGAATTTCGGACATTTCAACTCTGCGACGAGATGTGCAAGACGCTCGCCCGCGCTCTCGGTCTCATCGACAGATCCCGAGACAATATCAAAAAGCAATGTCGTTTTCATGGCAATCGGCACATCCTCCCACGTCAGAAATCTCGGTTTCAACCTGCTCGGACATACATTATACCACATCTTGACGATAAAAGCAAGAGAGATCGACAAAAAAGTTTTGATATTATCAATTTTTATCGGTTTTCCTTCGGAAACTTCGATACCGCGTCAAAAAGTGACGAGACCGGGATAAGGGTAACACCATCGGGGGTGCTCTTTGTCCTTATTTTCTCATAATTGCGTTTCGGAAGCATTATGTTGCGAAATCCGAGCTTCACTGCCTCGCTGACACGCAGATCGGCGGACGAAACACTTCTGCACTCGCCTGCAAGTCCTATCTCACCGAAAGCAACAAGATCATCGGGAAGAACAACGTCTCTGTAAGACGAGATAAGCGAGAGTGCTATCGCAAGATCGGCGGCATTTTCGTCCAGCCTGAATCCGCCGATAACATTCAGATAGACATCGGTCGTATTGAATCGAAGTCCGAGTCTCTTTTCGAGCACGGCGAGAATGAGGCAAACACGATTATAGTCAACACCGTCGGCGGTTCGGCGAGGTACGGGAAAGGATGTCGGAGCGACAAGTGCCTGCATCTCGGTTATCATCGGGCGCGTACCTTCAACGGTGCAGACCGCGCAGTTTCCCGAGCTGTTTTGCGGTCGTCCCGAAAGCAACATTTCGGACGGATTTTTGACCTCAACAAGCCCCTCCTCGGTCATCTCAAAGACGCCAATCTCGTTTGTTGAGCCGTATCTGTTTTTGGTTGCCCTTATCACCCTGAATATATGCTGACGGTCTCCCTCAAATGAAAGCACGGCATCCACCATGTGTTCAAGCACTTTTGGACCCGCTATACTTCCCTCTTTATTGACATGACCGACGATAAGTATAGATATTCCCTTATTTTTGGCGATCGATATAAATCGCATCGCGCTTTCCTTGATCTGTGTTACGGATCCCGCACTGGATGCGATACTGTCACAATAGAGCGTTTGTATCGAGTCGATAACGACAAATGACGGTTCGACCTCGTCCATCTCGGCTATAACAGCCTCGACCTCTGTTTCGGTGAGCAAATAAAGATTCTCGCCGTTTATTCCGAGGCGTTTGGCTCTGTAGCTGAGCTGACTGCTCGATTCCTCTCCCGAAACATACAAAACACGACGATCGGTCGAGAGTGCCTCGCAAATTTGAAGAAGCAGAGTCGATTTGCCGATTCCCGGCTCACCCGCAAGGAGAACGACCGAGCCCTCAACTATTCCGCCGCCGAGGACGCGGTCAAGCTCTTCCATTCCCGTCTCGGTTCGGATATACTCGGGAAGCTCGAGATTTTTATATTTTTGTGCCCTGTTGCCCATCGGAACAACGCCGCGTACTCGATTTTTCGACACCGCGGCACTCGGCTCGGGTTCGGGGATGATCTCCTCCATTGTCGAAAATCTGCCACAGGTCGGACACTTTCCCATCCATTTAGGTGCTCTGCATCCGCACTCGGTGCATTCGTAATAGCTTTTTGATGCTTTCATACAATGTCCTTTCTTTTACCCCGACATGTCAGAAAAACCGACTATCGCGCCGCAGATTGCGGTCGCGAGAGCGGTCCTGTATTCTCTGTCGCGAAGAAGTGCCTCTTCCATCGAGTTTGAGACAAATCCGCACTCGACGAGCACAGCCGGGTTTTCTATTCTGTCAAGTATGAATATTGCCGATGTTGCCTCTTTGATCTGACGTTTATTTGACGGCTGAACCGATGCCGCGACATATTTTCGTATTTCCTCGGCAAGAGACCTACTGCTCGGATGATTCTTTGAGTAATAGACCTGTACGCCGTGAACCGAGGGGTCGGGAAACTTGTTCATATGTATACTTACAAAGATCGCATCGGGATGATCTCTTGCAACAGAAAGTCTGGCTGAGAGATCCTGCGATTTCTTTGATGTGCCTCCATCTGTCGTGAGCATACGATCATCGTCTCTGGTAATAATGACATCAAAGCCCGACATTTCAAGAAGATCGCGCAGGGTAAGTGACAATTCGAGATTTAGCTCTTTTTCAAGGCTTCCGTTCACTCCGACCGCCCCGGGATCTGCTCCGCCGTGCCCGGGATCAATAATTATTGTCTTTTTTACAATTTCGCCCTTGACAGTCGGCTTAACATCTGCTAAAATAGAGTTAACGATCGGATCGATGCACGAAATAATGAGTGCGGCGACGAGTATCGTAATTACTGCGGCAACAAGAGTTGAGACGACTGCTTTGACACTGACTTTTATCATAACATACCACCCAAACAGATCTTATCTGTTTGAATGGATATGCGAAAGCGCGAGGTGTTATGAGTTTATCAGCGATATCTGTCCGACTTAGTCTTCTTTTTTACACCAAAGCCCGAGCAGAATTTGATTCCGAGCGGATATGCCGCCGCGCAAACGATAACAGCGGGGATCGGCATAAGAAGGGTCACGAGCACGTTGTCGGGCATGACAAGCTTTGCGATACCGACATACATGCACTGCAAAAGTCTCGAAACCGTATCGCAGACCGAATAGAGATTTGCCGCCCACACAGGTGCGAGAGCTTCGGATTCGGTCAGGGTAAGATCGGAAACGCGTTCGAAAAATCCGAGATTCGAGATCATCAGTTTGCCGATCACGGCAAGGATTCCGAGCAGGAAATTGACGGCATTGGCGCAAAGCGAGCACCACAGACCAACAAGCGGACGACGCTCGAGTCTGCCGCATTCGATTCTTATCCCATCCTTCTGACCGACCTCAAAGGTGGCAAAGAAAAGCAGGAAAAGATAAAGTCCCGCGGCAACAATGCTTGACAGGAGGAGGAGAGAATCCACTCTTGCGCATGCCATAGACATGGAAAAACCGAATATAGTCATGGCGATCTGATACACGATCATGCGAACGATCATATATCCGTTATCAGAAAAAAAGTTTTTTATCTTATTCATTTTGTTCTCCGACAGATCACAGTGTGTGATCGAACATATTTTATTATATTTTAACTCAGAAATGTGAACAAAGACAAACGTCCCTTTTAATAAAGACGAACAATTACGAAAGAAATGCATGAAATGAAGGAATAATCACATGAGCGAATATCCAAAGATAATTGAAGAATTTGCCGGATACAAGCGAACCGTGCAAAATCGCAGTGAGTTGACGGTCGAGCAGTACACGCTCGATCTTGTCCTCTTTTTCAAATACATCGTTGCCTCAAGAAGCTCACTTCCCCTATCGGGCGATGAGTTTTCATCAACCGACATCAGCAATGTTGACATCGATTTTTGCAGATCGATCACCACCGACGAGGTATATTCATTTTTTACATTTATATCGAGCGAACGCGGCAACAAAGCAAGATCGCGAGCGCGAAAGCTATCATCTTTGCGTGGATTTTACAAATATCTGACGATAAAGCGACATTATTTCACGGAAGATCCGGTAAAAGACATTGAATCGCCGTCAGTCAAGCCGGGGCTTCCGAAATACCTGACCGAGGAGGAGTGCGTAAAGCTGCTCGAGGCGATCGAGAATTACCCGAATCCGAAAAACAGGATACGCGATTACTGCATTGTAACCCTCTTCTTAAACTGCGGCATGCGTCTGTCCGAGCTGTGCGGCATCAGTCTCTCGGACATTGAGCCCGAGCTGAGATCCATGCGAGTCACCGGCAAGGGGAGCAAAGAGCGGATCATTTATCTTAACGATGCCTGCCGTGCCGCCATGTCCGCCTGGCTTCTGCACAGGCGCGAGATTGAGATCATCGACAAGAGTGCTCTCTTTATCAGCGACAGAGGAAGGCGCATCAGCAACAAAACGGTGCAGGCACTCGTATACAAATATCTTGACGCCGCAGGTCTCGGCTACAGGCATTTATCTGTACACAAGCTCCGTCACACTGCCGCGACACTGATGTATCAGTCGGGCGAGGTAGACATTCGTGTTCTCAAAGAGATCTTGGGACACGAGCAGCTGAACACGACGCAGATCTACACGCATGTTTCAAACGCCGGCATGGAGAGTGCAATGTCGCACAATCCTCTCTCGTCGCTTCACCGCAAGGGAAAGGACGATGGCACGGATAGTGGTGATGTCGAGTAAACTAAACATTTATGGAGCACAATGCAATAAAGTCGATCGATTTACGGGTAAAAATTCGTCATAACGCAGAAAGGGCAAAATAAACTTGAAAAGAGCCGTCCAAAGTGCTATAATACACAAAGTAATGCGATATGGGAGGTTTTGATATGTGGTTGGTATTTGCATTGCTTTCAGCGGTTTTTGCCGCGCTCACCTCGATCCTTGCCAAGGTCGGAATTGACGGAGTTAATTCAAATTTGGCGACGGCGCTTCGGACGATGGTCGTTCTCGTAATGGCGTGGGCGATGGTATTCATCACAAACGCGCAGGGCGGATTCTGGTCAATAAGTCGAAAAAGCTGGATCTTTTTGATACTTTCGGGACTTGCGACGGGCGCATCCTGGCTCTGCTATTACAAGGCACTTCAGATGGGCGATGCGTCAAAGGTCGTACCGATCGACAAGCTGAGTGTCGTGATCACGCTTGTTTTTGCATTCGTTTTTCTTCACGAAAAGTTTACGCCGAAATCGCTTATCGGCTGTCTGCTGATCGGAGCGGGAACGCTTATTATGGTACTTTAATCAAAACAGCCCACAAAGCTTAGACTCTGTGGGCTGTTTTGTGGTAATTGATATATTTACTCTATGGGTTTCATTGTCGGGAACAGGAGGACATCGCGGATCGATGCGGAATCTGTCAGGAGCATTACAAGGCGGTCAACGCCGAAGCCGAGTCCGCCCGTGGGGGGGAGACCGTATTCGAGTGCTGTAACATAGTCATAATCGACCTGTGCCTTTGACTCAGGATTTTGTGCGAGTCTGTCTGCGACCTGTTTTTCAAAGCGTTCCTTCTGATCGATCGGGTCATTGAGCTCAGAAAAAGCGTTGCCGAATTCGGTAGCGTTTATGAAATACTCAAATCTCTCGGTAAATGCGGGATCGCCGGGCTTACGCTTTGCGAGCGGACTGTTCTCTACCGGATAATCATAGATAAAGGTCGGCTGAATGAGATTTTCCTCAACGAAAGCATCGAAAAATTCGGCAAGGATCGCGCCCTTGGTCGGGATCTCGGGAAGCTCGACATGCTTCTCTTTTGCAATGGCGATCGCTTCTTCATCCGAGGCGATCTCGGCAAAATCGACGCCCGAATATTTTTTGACAGCCTCGATCATCGTCATTCTCTCCCAATGAGAAAGATCGATCTCTTTACCCTGATAGGTGATCGTAAGACTTCCGCAAACATTCATGGCGACCGTCTTCATCATATCCTCGACAAGATCCATCATGCCGTGGAAATCGGTATACGCCTGATAAAGCTCGATAGTCGTAAACTCGGGGTTATGGGTAGTATCCATACCCTCGTTACGGAATATTCTGCCGACCTCGTACACTCTGTCCATACCGCCGACGATAAGTCTCTTGAGATACAGCTCGGTCTCGATCCTCAGGACCATATCCATATCGAGCGTATTATGGTGGGTATAGAAGGGGCGTGCGGACGCGCCGATCTCAAACGGAGTAAGTATGGGAGTGTCTACCTCAAGAAATCCTCTGTTATCAAGGAAGGCGCGAAGCTCGCGAAGGATCTTACTGCGTTTTACGAAAGTATCCTTGACCTCGGGATTTACGATAAGGTCAACATAACGCTGACGATATCTCTGATCGACATTGGTAAGCCCGTGATACTTTTCGGGAAGCGGAAGGAGTGCCTTTGCAAGGAGAGTCATGGAGGTTACGTGAACAGACACCTCACCCGTCTTGGTTCTGAAAAGGTAGCCCTCAAAACCGACGATATCACCAATATCCCATTTTTTGAACCCTGTATTATAAAGCTCTTCGCCGAGAGCATCGCGAGTAACGTAAATTTGCATCTCGCCCTGCTTATCGGCAACATGGGCAAAGGATGCCTTACCCATTATACGGCGACTCATCATTCTTCCCGCCATGGAAACGGTCTTCGGTTCCTCGCCCTCTGCGGGATCGACAAAATCACGCTTTGCATCAGCACTGTAAGCGTTGACATCATATTTCGTGATCGTGAAGGGATCGATTCCGGCGCTTTTCATATTAGCAAGCTTCTCTCGTCTAACGGCAAGCTCGGAGCCTGCGGCAAGCTCGGATACACTTTGATTATCTGCCATTTTTATTGTCCTTTCGATAAATGAAAAAATAAAATGAAAAATCAGTCCTGTGTTCTTTCGATGGTCAGAATTTTCACATTCGCGTGACCTGCGGGAGTATCAACGACAACCGTCTCTCCTGCCTTATGACCGATTATAGCCTTACCGATCGGCGACTGATCGGAGATCTTGTTCTGAAGAGGAGCTGCCTCGGTAGAACCGACGATGGTATAGGTCACCTCTTCATCCCATTTTTCGTTATAGATGCGAACGGTAGTGCCGACGTTTACGACATCGGTGCGGATCTGATCCTCGGATATGATGACTGCGGTCTTGAGCATCTCCTCGAGCTCGCTGATACGCGACTCGACCTTTGCCTGCTCGTCCTTTGCCTCATCGTACTCGCTGTTCTCCGAAAGGTCACCGAAGCCTCTTGCGATACGCAGGGCCTCCTTGACCTCAATTCTTTTCACATTCTTCAGGTAATCAAGCTCACTTGTAAGCTTTTCGAGACCTTCTTTGGTTACTGTAATCTGTGCCATTGTTTACATATCTCCTATTTATTATTTTGCTGAATATCTGTTATTTATCAAGCAGTGCGGATATTGCCGTCTGCAATTGATCATCATCCTGCTCCTCTATAAGAAGCAGATGTTTGTTTGCGTTTTCATCCGACATTTCGACAAGGATATCGGGCACTATGCCTATGCCGTGATAGCTCTCGCCGATCGGGGGATTATACATCTTTGTCGTAAGCTTGAGCGCGCCCTTGTTCGGAAGCACGAAAATTGACTGCATACAACCCTTACCGTATGTCGTTGTGCCGACTGTCTTGACCTTGCCGTAATCGCGAAGGCAGGAGGTAAAGAGCTCGGCGGCTGATGCTGTTGAGGCGTTGGTGAGAACTGCCATCGGAAGATCGATCGTATGTTCATCATCTGCCTCGCGAGTTTGAACCTCGCCGTCCTTTGAAATGATCCTTATCAGCGTCGACCCGTTTGGAAGTATATACGAAAGAATCGAGAGTACGCTCTCGAGATCGCCGCCCGGGTTATCGCGGACATCAAAAACAAGACCTGTCGCACCGTCGGATATCAATTTATCGACAGCACTCTTAAACTGCTCCGGTGTCGTTTGATCAAACTGAAGGATCGACACAATGCCGATGTTCGAGTCCTCTGCCATGCGTCCGATGACCGACTGTGTCGTCACGGCGGCGCGGGTAAGCTCTGCTGTGATCTCCTTGCCGTCCCGTTCATAGGTCAAGCAAAAGGTGCTTCCCTCCTCGCCCTTGATCGAATTTACCGCATCGTTATATTCCATATCGGATGCAGCCTTTCCGTCGATCGACAAAATAATATCGCCGGGACAAAGTCCTGCCTTTTCGGCGGGTGAATCGGGGAAGACTAATGTGACTGTCATGGTCTTATCGGCGTTGGTATAAACTACCATCACGCCGATGCCAACAAGATTTCCGCTCATGCTCTCATTCCATGAGTTATATTCCTCGGGGCTCATATAAGCGGCGTAATCATCGCCGAGAGCGGCAACATACGCGCGATAAAGAAGATCATTTCCGTCCTTATCGACAGTCCAATCGGGGGTGTCGCCGTAATAATAGGCACCGACGAGGTCCATTATATATTTCATGGTAGCATCGGTATTATCGACTGCGGCATACTGATCGGCAAGCTTTGCGACCTCTCGTCTATGTGCGTTCTGCATGACATTGTAGGTCGTCATGAACGTGACAAGGCAAGAAAGCAAAACAGCAGTCAGTGACAGACAGAGCGTCTTTGCGTTGACCTTGCGTTTTTTCTTCACCGATGACGTCTCGATAATTTCGCCGTCATTTATATTCTCATCTTTATTCTGATCCATAAATCACAGCCCTTTATTTTTTAGGAATAACAAGATATTTTTCGGGGTTTTTGGGGTCCCAAACATTATTTTCCTTGAGTCTGATCTCGAAATGACAGCAGTTTCCGGTAGCGTTTCCGGTACTGCCGACTTTTGCTATCTCCTCACCTTGGAGGACATATTCGCCGACGCTCACGAGCATCTTGCTTGCGTGTGCGTATCTTGTTTGCGTACCGTCATCGTGAAGGACTACGATGACATTACCGTAAGCAGACGAAAATTCGGCTGTTATGACCGTTCCCGATTTTGACGCGTATATCGGTGAGGCATAGGGAACGGCGAGATCAATGCCCTTATGATTTGACACTATAACATTGCCGTCTTTGCCCGTATATTTGCGCCAACCGAAATCGGACGACAGGTAGCCGTTTGCGAAGGAATCAAGTCCGATCGGCAGTATGTATTCATAACCGTCGTCGTAATATTCCACGCCCTTTTGAAGTATACCGCTCTCCATAAGATTTTTGATCTCCGGAAGGACATACAATTCTTTATATTCCTTGGTGAGCTTATAATCGGTATTATTGTTATTTCCGATTGCGGCATTATATGCGTCGATCGCCGACTCGACCTTACCGTCAAGCTTTGCTTTTTCCGCCTCAAGCTGATTTATATAAGCAAGGAAACCGTCAACATCGCTCTCAAGGTCTGCGACATATTTGACGCTCTCGTCGATCTTTTCGTCGATCTCCTTCTTTTTGGCAAGCAGCTCGTCCTCAACCTGCTGTTTCTCCGCCTGATACCCTTCAAGTGCCTTTCTTTGAGCAATAAGGGTATTTGCTCTTGCATCAAATTCTTCCATCAAGCGATTATCGTATGCGAGAATATCGTTCATTCGCTCGATAGAGGTTAGCATATCGATGAACGAGTCGGAGTTGAAGATGATCTCAAGAACGCCGGGGGTGCCTTCTTCATATGAACTGCGAAGGCGTTCGATGAAGGTATTGTATTTATCCTGCGAAAGGTCGAGTATCTTATCGATCTCCGCCTGCTTTTCGGCGATAAGCAGATCATACTGACCGATGATCGCGTCATAAGAGGATATCTGCTGTTCGATCATCTCGACCTGGTTGTCGAGAAGGAGCTTTGCCTGAAGCTTGGTTGCAATATTTGCCTTTGCTTCAACGATCTGACTGTTGAGATCTTCCTTCTTTTTTTCTATATCGTTTAGCTCTTTATAAAGCGACTCGATATCCGACAAAATCTCATCGGAGGTCTTTCCGTCCGATTCATAGCTCGAATCGACATCAGAGGTCGGCTCGGCAAAAGATGTGATACCGAGCATTCGAAGCGGCAGGAAAACTACCGTGGCAAAGCACAAAAGAGACAAAAGCAAGACGGCTATCTTGCCGGGGCTGAATCTATCCTGCTCGGGGGCATCAAAATCGGAGAAATTATCTTCTCTGAACATTTTTACATTCCTTTTCTTTGCGCAAAGGGCAAGGTCTCTTGCACTTCGGGCTTATTTTTCTTTAAGATATTTCGAAAGCGAGATCAAGCTGCCCGTGATACCCGCGAAAAGTCCGATACCGAAAAATGCGATGATCATGGTCAGTGCACAATCGCCGAAGCGGACGAGTGTGAAGATGCGGTAATGGCTGCCGATAAACGCCGAAACGCGGCTGTAAACGAGCCATTCTGCGAAAAAGGCGATGACTGCCGCAACGATACCCATGAACAATCCTTCCATTATGAAAGGTGCGGTTATAAAGGCGTTTGTCGCACCTACATAACGCATTATCGATATCTCTTTTCTTCTCGAAAAGACCGCAAGTCTTATCGTATTTATGATAATAAACAGCGAAACGACGAAAAGAATGAGCATGAAACCGACAAATATCTGTGTGATGCCCTCTTTAAGATTTTGCATGGCAACAGCAACATCGGTATGCGATCTGACCTTTTCTACGGGAGATACGCTGACGCCGTCGCGCTCGATCGAGATATGATAAAGATTGTACTCGATACTTGAAAGCGCCGATTCGTCGCTGTAGGTGACAACGAATGATGCTCTGTAGGGATTATCGCCCTCTTTAAGGCTTTCGAACAGGTCGGGGTAGTCCTCAAATTTGGATTTTTCCGATTCAAGCGCGCTGTCCTTTGAAATATATTCAACATCGCTGATCAAACCGTCGGTGCGAAGTGCCAAAATTTTCGTGCGTATCTGCTCAATCTCATCATCGGTGCAATCGGAGGAGACGAACGCCGCTACCTCGTTGAGTCTTGAGAGATCGTCAAGATTTGAGTTTATATTGGTGACAAGAAGTCCGAACGTACCGAGGACCACAAGGCAGCTTGCGAGTACAAGTACCGACGCTATCGACATTACGCTGTTTCGAAACAGGCTCGAAAGGCTCTGCGAAAGGGTATATGTCAGACTAATCTTGTTCAAATTCTGATTTTTCTTCATAAAATCATCCCTTCCGTATTAGTTTTCGGTATCGGACGGCTTATCATCCGAGGCGATCTCCGGCTTTGAAACATCGGGGATCTGTTTGTCGGGCGATGCACCCGAGGCAAACATGCCGCCTATACGATCATCGGCAACGACTCCGTCGCGGATCGTTATAACGCGCTGTCTGAAATAATCGACAAGATGACGCTCATGTGTGACGACGATCACTGTTTTATGTCTTTTTTGCTGAATATGGATGAGAAGTGACATAATATCGTAGCTGAGCTTTGGGTCGATATTTCCGGTCGGCTCATCGGCGATTATTATATCCGGACCGTTGACAAGCGCACGAGCAAGAGCGACCCTTTGCTGTTCTCCGCCCGATAGCTCGCTCGGCAAGCATTTCATTTTATCATAAAGACCGACGATGCGCAGTGTCGCCTCGACCTTTTTGCGGATATTCGAGCTCGGCTCACCGACAGCTCGGAGCGCGAAAGCGACATTTCCGTAGACCGTCTTATCGGGAAAAAGTCGGAAATCCTGAAATACCACGCCGAGCTTGCGGCGATAGTAGGGTATCTCGTGCTTTTTCATCTTGGAAAGGTCGATGCCGTCAACAGCTATCTGTCCGTCCGTGATATTCTCCTCTTTGAGAAGAAGCTTAAGAAGCGTTGACTTCCCCGCTCCCGACTGACCGACGACAAAGACGAACTCTCCGTCACCGATCTTTAGACTTACATGATCAAGAGCGACCGTCCCATTTGGGTATACCTTTGTTACATCATTAAATTCTATCATACAATCATGCCCCATTATAATGCGGATATACAACAGCATAGCTTGTGCGCCTCAAGGCAGCACAAGCTATGTCGAAAATGCTGAAAAAAGATCAATACTTTGCGGGTTTTGACGTGAGATACTTCTTGACCATCATCGCGACCTTAAATGTTATCGCGTGCTCAAACTCACGAAGATCGAGTCCCGTAAGCTTGCGGATCTTTTCAAGTCGATAAACAAGAGTATTTCTGTGGACGAAGAGCTTACGCGAGGTCTCCGAAACGTTGAGGTTGTTCTCAAAGAACGCCTGGATAGTCATAAGCGTCTCGCGATCGAGTGACTCAAGCGGCCCTTTCTTGAAGACCTCTTGGAGGAACATCTCGCAAAGGCTGGTCGGAAGCTGATATATAAGTCTTCCGATACCGAGGTTATCGTAGCTAATGATATCCTTTTCGGTATCAAACACCTTGCCGACCTCGATCGCGATCTGCGCCTCTTTATACGAGCGCGAGAGATCCTTGATATTATCGACGACCGTACCTATACCGATCGAGACCTTTGAATAGAACTCGGACGAGATGGTATCCGATATGGAGCGAGCCATCTTCTCGATCTCGTGCATATCGATGGTATCCTTGACTTCCTTGACAAGCACCGAATCATGCTCGCCGATACTGATAACATATTCCTTGTTCTTACCCGGGAACATGTTCTGGAGGATCTCATAAGGAATAACATCGTTCTTGCCCGAAAATTTGATCAGGAACACGACGCGCGAGACATCATTTGAAAAATGAAGCTCTTTCGATTTGATGTAAATATCGCTGGGGAGGATGTTGTCAAGAATTATGTTTTTGATGAACGACGATTTATCGTGTTTTTCATCATAAAGGACCTTGATATTGCTGAGCGATATCGAAAGAAGGGTGGATATCTTCTCGGCGGTCTTATCCTCACCCTCGACAAAGATCGTATATTCGCTCTTTGCCGTCGCCATCAGGGGTCTGTATGTATAACCGCCGAAGGTCGTCACATCCGATGAGTATGAGATCTCGTCTCGCACTCCCTGGCGAACCTCTCCTATCTTTCCGAGCTCACTGCACGAAATAACGACACCGGTCTCGTCAAGAACGCCGATAACGCGGTCGATCGCATCCTTCATCTGATAAATTATGCCTTGAAACAGCCTATTTGACATAGAGCGTCTCCCTCCTGCTTGTTTAAGTTAACAGTCTTTTTGTGTTTTGTTTTGTATATAGTTTTTGAAAAAGTTAGGTGTATGTTTATGTTCATCGTTCGAGCGCAAACGAAAGGGCGGAAAGAACGAACAGCCCTGCCGTCTCGGTGCGAAGTATTCGTCTGCCGAGTCCCGTGAGCCGTGCGCCGCTCCCGACTGCCGCACGCACTTCATCTTCCGAATAGCCGCCCTCGGGTCCGATAAAGACCGATATGCGAGCGTTCGCGTGCTCCTCGGAAACGATCGACGAGATCGGGCTTGTACCCTCTCCCTCGTAACAAAAGAGCGAGAGAGTTCCCTCGGACATGCGAAGAGCGTCCGAGAGCGTGATCGGTGTGCGAACCGTCGGCAAGATCCCCCTGCCGCACTGTCCGGATGCCTCATCGGCGATCTTTTGCCATCTGGCGACCTTTTTGAATGTGCGTTCTCCGCCGTCAAGCATTCTGACTACAGAACGCTCACTCTCGACCGGAACGATCTCAAAGACACCGAGCTCGACCGCTTTTTGAATGATAAGATCCATTTTTTCGCCCTTTGCAAGCGACTGAAAAAGCGTCACGCGATAGGGCGGCTCGGCAAAGCTTTCGCTCACCGAAAGAATGTCGACCTTGACACATTCCCTGTCAATGCAGGAAATAACGCAGTGATGATCGTGACCTCGACCGTCACAGAGCGTAATCGGATCGCCGACCCTCATGCGCAGTGACAGCGATATATGCCTTGCATTATCACCCGTCAAGCGGATCTGTGTATTGCCGTCTTCACCTGCCGTAACAGAGGTCGGTTCGAAAAAAAATCGCGGCATGGCAAGACTCCTATGGTCATATTTTGCCGCGGACGGCAAAAAAATTCTTTAACGCATATATTATACACGATTTTGTGCAATTTGTCAATGGTAAAATCGAAAAAATTTTCAAAAAAGTCGTATCTTTCTTTTTCTTTCATCAAAAGAGGCGCAAACGAGCCTTATAAATTGTGAGAATTAACGAAAAAATCTCCTTTTCGCACAAAAACGAAAAGGAGATTTTGTAAAGGTGTTGTTTTTTCGTCACTATGCGGCATAATTCTCCGATGCGACCGCCTTTTCCTTTGCTTTTATCATGTTCGTCGCGAATATGCCGTATCCCTTTGTGGGATCATTGACGAAAACATGCGTCACCGCTCCGACGAGAACTCCGTCCTTTATGATCGGACTGCCCGACATTCCCTGAACTATACCGCCTGTTTTATCGAGCAGGGTCTTATCTGTCACCTCGATGATAAAATTTTTAGTGTCCCCTTCCCTGTCAACGATACGCGCGATCTTTATCGAGTAGCGTCCGAGCTTATTTCCGCTGAGGGTACAGAGAATATACGCCTCGCCGGTCGTCACTTTGTCGGGATCGGCAAGCGGCACGGGGCTTTGCGCACTCTTTGGTATTTCGGACAACATTCCGAACACACCGCCGTCGGTATTGGACAAAAGTCCGCCGCACCTTGCTCCCTCAAAATAGCCGCGAAGTTCGCCCGGTGAGCCCTCCTTGCCCTTTCGTACAGATCCGATCGAGGCAAGATAGACAGCCGCTTTTGACATCGGAAAGAGGCGTCCCGTATCGGGATCGCATATGCCGTGTCCGAGCCCTGCAAAAAGATGGGTGTCAGGCATTATGAATGTCACCGTTCCTATTCCGGCGGTCCTGTCTCTGACCCAAACTCCCGATCTGTAATGTCCGTCATCCGAGCTTATCGGTATCAGCTCGACATTTGATCTTTTTTCACCGCGCAATATACCGATACCGACCTTTTTGCCGCCCGATCGGTCGATCTCTCTTGTAAAATCATCGACCGAGCCGATCTTCACATCTCCGACTCGTTCGATGATATCCCCGATCACAATTCCGGCGTCCGAGGCGGGAGATGATTGGGAAACCCTTATCACAAGCACTCCGCCCGCGCTGAGCTTCACGCCGAACGGCATTCCGCCGGGGATGACACATTCGTCGCCCGAGTCGGTCAGGGTGAGTGCTTTGGCATCAAGTGCTCCGACACTTTGGACGGCAAAGAGCATTGACAAGGCCATGCAGAAGAGGCGACAAAGCAGAGCGAGTTTTTTGTCGTCGTTATTTTTCCTGTTTTTATTTTTCCTGTATTTTTTCATACGATCATCAGCCTGCGCCGCGGGTGCGAAGGCATCCTTTCTGTTCAAAACGGCAGTCCTGCCGCCGAACTCATTTTTCGAAAACGCGGCGATATACCCTCATATCATCGTCGCTTTTTTGCCCGCATTAGATATTGTGGCAGATTATCCTGTCATTATGCCATACAAAAAATCATTATTACTAAATTACTGAATTTTATTTTCAGCCTTTTATGCTCCCTCGACGGCGCGTCTGCGAGGAATTATGAGTGCCTCGCCGACATCCCTGTCGTGATTTGCCGCTTCAAGCAGATCGGACGCGATCGAGTATCTTTTTGCCACCTGCCAGAGCGTTTCGCCCGGTGCTGGATAATAAACGGTGAGCGGTCGTCCCTGCACGATCCTGTCGGTCTCGCATGCCTGAAGCTTGCGCACGACATCGATCGATCGATTTTCCCAGCAAAGAAGGGTGAGCTCGGCGCTGTACGAAACGGACAGATCGCCGTCCGATATCTCCGCATTATCAAGCTCAAAAAGCGAGATGCAAATTTCTTCGCCGCTTTTGGGAATGCACACTTCAAATCCGTCGGGTATGCCGATCGAGGACACGCTGCCGTCGGCACCCTTTAGGATGACCGTGACGGTCGACAAAACATAGCAGTACCTGCCATCATCTTTGTCGCTGAAGGATGTAACAACCGAACTGCCTTTTACGGAGAGTATCTCGAAACTGCCGTCCGAATCGACCGGAGAGGATATCTTGCGGCGTGCCGATACTTTTTCGAGTGAGGCAGGGGATGAATATTTCACGGTCTGTCTTTCGCACTCGGTTCGAAAATCGGTCGAATAGATATCCGTGACATATTCCGCCTCGGCGGCGGTTGCGGCGTAGACCGTGATATCGCATTTAAGCTCGACCGAGATCGCTCTGTACTGTCCCGTCATGTTCTCGATCGGTCGGCATTCGCTTGACGAGATCGAGCAGACGCCGAGAGCCGCCGTCTCCGATGTTACCTTATCCGAGTCGAGTGTTGTCGTTATCGGTATTTTCTTTTGCATACAGCAGACCTGCCGATCATCCGAGAGGTAGATAAGCTCTGCCGCAAGCTCGGTCGAGCAGTCAATCGATCGAGCTCCGCACGACAGATCGACCTTTTCTGGGGTCAGCGAAAATGAAAGTATCTCGCCGACGGACGGCATGTTTTTATCAAGCTCAAGCTCGCGACTTGCGTGTATACCCTGATCGCAAAGCTCCACGAGCGATGTATACAAGCAGGGTGCGCACTGCTTTTCGACCGACGCAAGTGTTCCGCTGTCAAAGAAGGACGGCATTTGCGGCAGGGTATCGAGAGTGCTCCAGATCTTGAAATCGAAACCTACATTTGCTTTTATTCCGATCTTGCGCGGATTGACGGCTTTGACGCTGACAGATTCGACCTGTGATGTCGAGATCAGTGACATATCCCCAGTGGGCTGATCGATCGGACAGTTTCCTACAATATCAAGCGATGTATCGAAGGTTTTTACAAGATCCGACTCATCGATGAAAAGCAGGGTTACCAAAAGGCGGCACTCGAATCCGACGCCCGATCTGTCGATGCTCGCTCTCGAACGGCTGACGGTTCCCGTGGCTCTGAGAATCTTTTTAATATCTCCGTAATGATCGGGCAGGATCACATCCCTTGTACCGTCACAAGTACAGTGACCTTTTTCACTGCCTCTTACAAGTATCTCGCTTATGTTTTTGACATTTTTCAAATCATATCGCTCCTTATCGCGTTGTTTTACATATTTTAAGACAATATAACAGATATGCGACGAGCCGCCTTTTTATGCATGCCCGACAGACAATCCGTCAGCGATCTTTTCAAGTGCGGATTTTTCTATTCTGCTTACATAAGAGCGTGATATTCCGAGTTTTTCGGCTATTTCGCGCTGTGTCAGCGGTGCCGCTCCCGACAGTCCGTACCTTGCCGAAATGATCTGTCGCTCTCTAAGGTCAAGTCGCTCGGCGATCAGTCGTCTTGCCCGCTCGCCGCTTATCTTGATAAAAAGATCGTCGGCGATCGTATCATCGGTCGCGAGCACATCGCTCCATGTCAACGGATTTCCGTCCTTGTCGATATCGATCGTCTCGGACAGCGATACCTCGCTCTTTGTTTTCTTTTGCGCACGAAAGTGCATAAGTATCTCATTTTGCAGACATTTTCCCGCATATGTGGCAAATTTTGCGCCCTTGTCTATATCGAATGAGTCGATCGCCTTTATCAGTCCGATCGTTCCGATCGATATGAGATCGTCTTGGGACTCGGCATTTTGCGAATACTTTTTGACAATATGCGCGACAAGACGGAGATTATGCATTATAAGCTCATCTCTTGCGTGCATATCGCCCTCTCTTGCACGGATAAAATATTCCCTCTCAACATCGAGCGAAAGCGGCGGCGGAAAGCTCCCCGCATCGTCGACCTTCAAAAAGAGACAGATCACCGACATCAGTGTGCGAAAAATATTCATTTCGGCACTTTCCTTTCTTGTTTTTTTGCATATTTTCCTTACAGCCTATGCAAAAATCGAGCGTTGCAAAACAAAATGTCAAAAAAATTATTTTTTTAGCAAAAAAGTCTTTACATGGCGGTGATTTTGTGATAAAATAGAAAAAAGCGTGCAATCACGGATATTCATACGATAAGCGTGATCACGACGAAAGGACGCCCAACACGGGCTCGGTAACTGCTATGTTACTATCCGCAACAGACATCGGATCAAACACCGTAAAGACCTCGATATTCGAGGCATCGCCAACCACTGCTGTCGAGGTCGCGAGAAAGACCATCCCCGCAGGACTGATAGGGCACATAAAAAACGGAGAGCTTACCGACAAGGGACAGGTGATACTTGTGTCGGCTCTTCGCGAGCTTGCCAATTTTGCACTGTCGCAGGGTTGCGAAAAGGACAAGATCTTCCCTTTCGCAACTGCATCTTTGCGTGCCGCGTCAAACTTTGACAAGGTCAGTAAAGCAGTTTACGACGAGCTTGGGCTTACCATCGACCTTGTTTCGGGAGTGCGCGAGGCAGAGCTGACCTTTGACAGCCTAATAAGACTCGGGAGCATACAAGACAGAGGACTTCTCATTGACCTTGGCGGCGGATCGACCGAGGTGATCGAGTTTTGCGGCAAAGAGGTAATATCGAGTCTGTCGATTCCGATGGGAGCACTCGTTCTGTATCGGGAATTTGTGAGAAACATTTTGCCCTGCGAGAGCGAAATGATCGAAATATCGAAATATTCAAGGGACGCGTTTGACTCTGCCGCCCTTGTAGAAGAGAATTATGAAAAGCTGTACATAAACGGCGGCTCGGGACGTGCCATTGCCTATCTTCATTCGGTCTTATCGGGCGGCGGAGACGATCAACCGTCACTTCCGTATATTCTTTCAAAAGGCGATCTGCTCGATCTGCACAAGCGAATTTCCGAATGCGATGACGCCGTCAAGCAGACGCTTCTTCGGATTCTGCCGACAAGGATACACACCGTCGCTCCCGCTCTTTGTGCGATCTGTTCGCTTATGGACAAGGTGGGAGCAACCACGCTTGAGGTCACGAAAGCCGGCATTCGCGAGAGCTACATAAGATACATTATAGAAAAAGAGGGCATTTTTCGGCATGACGGAAAAGATTTATAAAATTCGTACGGGCGCGGGAGACACGGGAGACACGGACATTATGGAGGGGATGATCTCCTTTCGAAGTGTTGTTGCCGCGATAAGATCGGGGATATCGGACAGAAGAATAGAAAAGGTCTTTTTCGACCGTGACAAGAGGATCAAAAATTCGCGACATCTGTCTTACATTATCGCAATGAGCCACGAGCTTTCGTTTGATCTGGAATTTGCCGACAGAGAGACGATCGATCAAATGAGCAACGGTTCAAGTCACGGCGGGATTGTAACGATATGCACAAAGCGGCACTTAAAGCCGATCGAGGCAGGCGACATTGTAAGATCCGGGGTGTATTACATTCTCGACGGACTTGAAGATCCTTACAATTTCGGCTATTCACTTCGCTCGATCTACGCATCGGGGGCTGACGGTGTGATAATCCCCGAAAGGCAGACGCTCGATTCTGCGGCAACGATCTCGCGCTCATCTGCGGGAGCGTCCGAGCTGCTGCCGATCTACACCTGCAAAAGGGAGTCGGTGATTGCGATGTTCAAAGAGGTCGGATACACTGCGGCAGCCGCCGATCTTGAAGATGCGACCCCGATGTGGGACAGTGATCTGCGCGCTCCGATAGTCGCGGTCATCGGCGGTGAAAAGCGCGGCATCTCTGCCGACATCGCCGACATGTGCGACATAAGAGTCTCGATAGAATACGGAAGAGATTTTCAATTATCGCTCTCGGCGGCATCTGCGGCAACACTGCTTTCATTTGAGATCCTGCGGCAAAACAGAGGCAAAAGCGGAAGTAACCCATAAAAACAAACGGCATATGATGTACCAAATACGGAAATTACCAACATTTCCGAAAAGGAGGTCATATGCCGTTTCTTTACAGTTATCCAAATGATGTTCCGGAAGAACGATCGATCTGTTTCGACCTGCCCGACAGACACTGCCGCGAGAGATACATTTTACGCGGAGGAAGCAGAAAAATGAAGACCGAGTTTCTGCGAAAAGCAGCCGATGCCTTCCCCGAGAGCCTCGAGATCATATCGCCGCCATGGCAAATATCCGCCGTATCGATCGGAGATGTGCTTATAACCCTTCCGAAGGGAATGGTCGATGTTAGACCGACCGACGCGGAGCTCTCACTGACAGATCTTATTCCGAGAAAAAGACTCACGATGCCTGGCGGAGAGATCGATCGCAAATGTGATGAAAAGAAGGATCTTGAAAAGACAAACGCCCTGCTTTCGGACATATTTTTCTGCCTTGAAAACAGTGCGGTGCGTTTGGCATCGGGAGCTTTTCTTTCCGAAAAAGCGGAAAAATTTGCAAACAGATTTGCCGCCGCCGTGCGCGCACCGATCGGGGACGGACACATAAAACACAAAACATATTACGCGAGATGCGCAAGAGGGATCGTTTGCTCCGACGAGTACACGGACAGGGCGACGCGGATATATGCAGTCTCCGACAAGCACGGGGTTGGCGATCTTCTGCTTACGATAATGGAAAAAGCGTTTATTTCGCGAGGGGTCGATCTGATATGCTGTGTCGATCAAAGGGGGCGGCATCTCGGAATGTACATAGAGTCAGCGGCGGTCTTCATTGGAAAGACAGATTGCACCATCGAGGTCAACAAGGTCATAAACACCGACAGATTCGTCTCGGACGTCGCGATCCAAAACAGACGTCTCATTAAAAAAATGCTCCGAGCAAGAGACGAGATCGGAGCATTTTATGAAGAAAATCAGGCACGCATCGAAAAGCTCGAATGCGAGCTCGACACGATCTTTGACGGCATACTTGACAGGTCGGCTTTCGATGCCCTTTGCGACAGGGTCACAAAAGAGATACGCTCATCAAACGCAGGCGAATGTGACAAATGAGCTGTAGCCGAGCTCCGAGAGTCTATCCGCCGTGCGTTCTGCCAGATCATGATCGGAAAAGATCCCGAACACCGACGGACCGCTGCCGCTCATGAGCGAGCAAAGTGCACCGTACTCAAGCATAATTTCTTTTGCGACAGAGACAGCGGGGCGGACGCTCATGACGACCTGCTCAAAGGCGTTGTAAACGCCTGCGCATATACCGAAAATATCGCCGCTCTCGAGCATTGAGACCATATTATCGGAGCTTTTTTCTCCGCACGGTACACTGCCGTATGCCTCCCTTGTCGACACTCCGTCGCCGCCTTTTGCAATTACGATCGCCATCTCGCGCGAGAGCGGCTTTATCGGCGTAAGAATATCGCCGATCCCGGTCGCTCTCGCAGCACCGCCGATCATGCAAAAAGGAACATCCGCACCGAGACTGCCGCCGAGCTTTAAGAGTCTGTCGCGACCGAGTGCGCAAAAATGCTTTTCCATTAGCAAAAGCACGCCCGCCGCGTCGGTCGAGCCTCCCGCAAGCCCTGCGGCTACGGGTATATTCTTTTCGATGTTTATGAAGACATCGACATCCTCGATCTCTGCCGTCTCGATATATTTTTTTGCCGCGCGCGAGGCGATATTGCGTTCGGGATCGGAAAGCGACTTATCGGTACACGAAAGCATTACCCTTCCCGAGCCATTTGAAAAGGTCAGACTTACGACATCGCAGAGATCGACCGCCTGCATTAGTGTATCGATATTGTGATATCCGTCGGGGCGTGTGATGCCGACCTCAAGAAAAAGATTTATCTTAGCGGGGCAAAAGATGGTCTCGGTTACTGTATTCATATTCTTTTCTCTTTTCACTTCAAATTCGTAACTATCAAGCTGCGCTTTATCTTCACGGCGTCATGCGGACAAAGCTCCTGACAGCAAAAGCATTTTATGCAGTTTTCGGGGTGAATTACCGCGACGCGCTTTTTTGTATCGATCGTAATAGTCTTCTTCGGGCAGGATCGATAGCATTCTCCGCAACAAACGCACTTTTTTGGGGAAACGGTCGGGCGAGGCTCGAACAGGTGCATGAGTCTTGAGTCGGACAAAAATCTGACAAGCCCTTTCTTACTGTCGGGCGGAACAAAATCGGAAATTCTCACATTTTCGATCTTTTCTCCGATCACCTCGATCTCGCTCTCGGAAAACAGTCCTCTCTCGTTCGATATTCTGACTGTTGACGATCTGCCCTCAAACGATACGAGTCTCTCGCACACGGCATCGGTCTCGAACGGATCGTTGCCCGCGACAACAAGTCCGAGTGCCCTCGGCTTTCCGTTTGTCGGTCCGTTGCCCTCCATTGCGACGATCGCGTCAACGATATTTATCATTTGAGTGCGAGATCGATGCATGGCGCAAAGATCGACGAGCATTGATGAAAAATCGTCAAGATCGGGAAATCTGGCGTGCATCTCAAGCTTTTCGGTCCCGGGAACACTTCCGAAAAGATTTTTAACTGCGGCGGACAAGGTGGTCAGACCGTGGGTCTTGAGTTTGGACAGATTGATCACAACATCCGCGTCCGCAAGCGGTTTAATAATGTGAAAGCGTCTTACACATTCACCTTGCGGATAATCGATCATCACTGCCGATGTGTCGAAATTAAGTCTCGCTCCGCATTCCTTTGCCGCACCTTCAATACCGCAGACGCGGTAGGCACCGCCAAGGGAGGTCTCGTTATAAGGTCCCGACGGGCTTTCGGCAACGGTGACACTTGCGGCGCCTCGGGAGAGTGCGGCGCGTGTCGCCGCGATCAGAAACGACGGATGAGTCGTTCCCGCGGCGGACGGTTCCATTTTTCTGACAAGATTTGGCTTTATAACAACATTTTTCCCCGAAAGCGAACCTTCGCCGTAGCCGAGAAGGTCAAAGATCTCCGACAATGCCGCCGTCACGCGGTCTATATCATAATCGCAAACTTTTTTAATACACACAGAGCTCATAAGCTTTTTTCCTCACAGTAAAGATCTGTCTGTTCTATTTTAGCATAAAACAAAAAAATTTTCAATAGATTTCGCAATAACTCTTGATTTTAATTGAATTATGTTGTAAAATATAAGCGGCAAAGCTGCAGAGAGGAACGTTAACAATGAAGAAAAACAAAAAATACACAACACTTGCCTTTTATGCGTGTATCGTGATCTTATTCGCGATAATATGCGTATATTTTCTTCTCGGTATTGACAAAAACAGATATTCGGAGCTTTTTTCAAAGATACGCGGTGTACTGCTGAAAATTTTTATCGGTGCGGTGGTCGCGTACATACTGAACCCGATAGTCAATTTTTTCGAGCACTGGGTTTTCGTTAAACGCTCAGCAAGACGCGTGATACTTGACAGACGAAAGCTGGCAAAGGCGCGAGGCGAAGACATGCCTCTTGTACAGATGTTCGACGAGACCGGCAAGCTGTACGAGCAATACAGGCGCGAGCAACACGAGATCGCCCTTGCACAGTACCGTGCAAAGGAAAAGTCACGCGGCAAGAAAAAGGGAGTTTTCAAAAAGTTCGGCAAAAAAGAGCCGACGCTGAAGCTCCATCCTTTCAGAGGGCTGTCGATACTTTGTACGCTTCTTATATTTTTCGGCGTGATAGGTCTGCTTGTATGGGCAGTCGCTCCGCAGATATCGCAGACAGCAGTCGATCTTGTCGGCAGGCTGACCGACTTTTCGCAGTCGATATACGGCACTGTTCAATCGCTCTCCGAAAACGAGACGATCGCCGAGGCAATTAAAGCATTAAACGACAACGGGATCGACATCGTTGCCAAGATCCGTGATGCGAGCAATTCTCTGATCGATCTGCTCAACAAGACACCGCAGATGCTTTTCGATTTCGTTTCATCCATTTGGGAGGGGCTGTACAGCTCGCTCATCGGACTCATTTTCGCGATATATTTTCTTTTCTCGAAGGAAATGCTTCTTTCACAGTTTAAGACGCTTATGAACAGTTTTCTGCCCGACAAAGCCTGCTATTGGGTCAAATTTATCATAAACGATATCGATCTGAAATTCGGTAAATTCATCGAGGGAAAGCTTATCGACTCGCTGATAATCGGCATTCTTTCCTTTTTCGTCTTCATCATATTCGGCATTCCCTATGCGGCAATGATCGCACTTATCGTCGGCGTCACAAATGTTATTCCCTTCTTCGGTCCTTTCATGGGAGCCATCCCGTCGGCGGCGATCATTCTTATAACCGAGCCGGGCAAGACGATACTTTTCATCATTCTGATCATCGTCATACAGCAGCTTGACGGAAACCTGATCGGTCCGTACATCCTCGGCGACTCGCTCGAACTGCCGCCCGTATGGATAATGACGGCGATCATCGTAATGGGCGGACTGTTTGGATTTTTCGGTATGTTCTTCGGTGTGCCGATCTTTGCGGTCATCCTGACGCTGATCAAGGAGCTGGCATCGATATCAAAGCAGAAAAAAGCCGTCCGCGCCGCATCCAAACAGGGCGGAGACGATACATCAGTCGGACAATAAAAACATGAAACAAGGCTGTCTCAAATGCAAGATAAGAGCATTTGAGACAGCCTTGTTGTCAGCTTCCCGAGACGAGAATGTCGCTCACAATTTCGCCTTCAGGTCATCCATATTGCTGTAACCTCTCGCCGTTTTATCGCAGGCAAGCTTTCTGCCTTCCTCGATAGCCGCGGCGGTCGTTTCATTCGGCACACTCAATTTGAGCTCAAACGGAATGCCGTTTTCACGGATGGTCTGTCTGAGAAAAATATTGATCGCAGTGGTCATATTCAGCCCAAGCTCTTCAAATATTTTTTCTGCTGCGAGCTTGACTTCTTTATCGGTACGGATATTCAGGTTCGTGCTTTCCATATGAACACCTCCTTGTATCGTTAGTGTATGTATATTATATCACACTGTGTGCGTTTTGTCAATACTGTGCACTAACTTTTTTCGACAAACGTCAATAAAACGAAATCAGCAGAAGGATATATCCCTCTGCTGAAGTTCAAATACTCCTCTGATCTACCATTCAAAGCTCGGCATTATGCCGCTTTTTGTCTCGGAAAGAAGTACGACATCGCAGCTGTCGCATATCACGATCAGGGCGATCGGTTTGATGTAATCCTTCTTTTCTTTGGCGGATCTTGTCTGATGTTCACTTTTCATGGCGGTACCTCCTGCATCTTTCAGTGCAAGTATTGCCGTTTTATGAAAAGATCAATCATTTTTCGGTCAAATATGCAAAATTGCTCTCGCGAACCCGAAATAGATGAGGAGCGACACGGCATCAACGACGGTCGTTATGAACGGAGATGCCATGACGGCAGGGTCAAAACCGATCTTTTGTGCGATGATCGGCATGGAACAGCCGATTATCTTGGCGATCAAAACGGTTGCAAAGAGCGTCAAGCAGACCACGGCGATAACCGAGAGCGTAAGCCCGTCGGTGCGAAGAAGAAGCTTATCGACAAGCAATATCTTGAGAAAATTAGCCGCGGCGAGCGTGAGTCCGCAGAAGAAGGACACGCGGAGCTCCTTCCACTGAACGCGGAAAATATCGCGAAACTCTATCTCTTGGAGCGACAGACCGCGAATGACCGTAACCGATGCCTGCGAACCCGAATTTCCGCCGGTGTCCATGAGCATCGGGATAAATGCCGTTAGTGCGACAGATGCGGCAAGGGCATCCTCGAATTTTGTGATAATGATCCCCGTAAAGGTTGCGGATATCATGAGGAGCAGAAGCCAGGGTATCCTCGATTTCCAGATCGAGAAAACGCTCGTTTTAAGGTACTGTTCATCGGACGGTGTAATACCTGCCATGACCTGAATGTCTTCCTCGACCTCCTCGGAAATGACGTCCATCGCGTCATCGTAGGTAACGATACCGACGAGTCTGTTCTCGGCATCGACGACCGGCAGTGCCAAAAAGCCGTATTCGAGGAATATCGTACCGACCTGTTCCTTATCCTCAAGCGTGTTAACACTTATTATGTTGGTCTCCATTATATCCGAGATCAGCTTTTTATCGGTGATGAGCATATCTTTGACGGTAACAACACCGATAAGATGTCTGTTTCTGTCGGTGACATAGCAGGTGTAAACGGTCTCTTTATCGACGCCCGTTTTCTTTATCGTGTCAAATGCGTCGGATATGGTCATATCGGGTTTGAGTGACACATATTCGACGGTCATCACGCTTCCCGCGCTGTCACTCGGGTAATTGAGTATCTCGTTGATCGATTTGCGCATATCGCTGTCGGCGTTTGCAAGTATCCTGCTGACAACATTTGCCGGCATTTCCTCGATAAGGTCGACCGTATCGTCGATGAACATTTCGCTGAGCACGTCCGCAAGCTCTCTGTCCGAAAAGCTCTTTATAAGCTTTTCCTGCACGTCGTGATCCATCTCTACAAACGCCTCCGCCGCCTGCTCTTTGGGGAGAAGTCTGAAAAGGAGCGGTCGTCGTTCGTCCGGCATTTCCGACAGTATCTCAGCAAGATCTATCGGGTTTTCACATTTTAATTTTTCTCTGACCTGCCCGATCTTTCTGGCGTCAAGCAGTTCGAGTATCTCTTCGTTGTTCGTGATATCTCTTTCCATCGCGATCTCTCCTTTCGACATCGGCAACAAAAAAACGCCACATCCGAGATATCGGTCGAGCGTCATCCTGCCTCTTGCGTTAGGATAGCACAATATTTTTTCACAAATGTAAGTAAAAAGTTAATATACCATGAACGGCGAACAAAAATCTGCAAGATTGCAGAAAAAAGACTTGACAAAAAGCCTCAAAAATAATATAATATACCGTAAAGCATTTTTTGACAGCAGAACCGCCCAAAGGGAGCGGTATGAAAGGATAAATTTTCACAATGAACAGTTCGGTAAATATCAAGGTCGTTAAATTCGGCGGAAGCTCGCTTGCGGATGCCGGTCAATTCAAAAAGGTGGCAGAAATAATCAAATCGGATGCGAGCCGAAAATATGTCATTCCCTCCGCGCCCGGAAAAAGGTTTTCGGGAGACGAAAAGGTCACCGACCTTCTGTACGAATGTTACGAGCATGCGGTGGCGGGAGAAGATTTTCGCCCCTGTCTTGCCAAAATAAAAGAGCGCTACGATCTCATAATCCGCGATCTCTCGCTAGACGTGTCGCTCGACGGTGAATTTGATGAAATTGCGCATCATCTTATGTCAAAGCCCGAGCGCGACTACACCGCAAGCCGCGGCGAATATCTCAACGGTATCCTGCTTGCGGCATATCTCGGCTTTGATTTCGTTGATGCCGCGGACATCATTTTCTTTGACGGAAGCAATCAGTACGATGTCGAAAAGACGAACGCCGCGATCGAGGAAAAGCTTTGCACTCGCGATCATGCAGTAGTGCCCGGGTTCTACGGAAGCATGGCTGACGGAACGGTCAAGACATTTTCGCGCGGCGGAAGTGATATAACAGGCTCGATCGTCGCCTCGGCGGTCGGTGCCGATCTTTATGAAAACTGGACCGATGTATCCGGCTTTCTCATGGCAGATCCGCGTGTCGTCAAGGATCCGCAGGTCATCGACACGATCACCTATTCGGAGCTTCGTGAGCTTTCGTACATGGGTGCGACCGTCCTTCACGAGGAGGCAGTGTTCCCCGTTCGCGTCGCGGGCATTCCGATAAATATTCGCAACACAAATCGCCCCGGCGACAAGGGCACGATGATCGTCCTGCGCACGCCTGTCGAAAAGATGTGCGAGGGCATCACGGGAATTGCGGGTCACAAGGGATTTTCGGTCATCAACATCGAGAAGGACATGATGAACAGTCAGATCGGTTTCGGTCTGCGCGTTTTGCAGGTGCTTGCAGACTACGGTGTTTCGTTTGAGCATATTCCCTCGGGTATCGACACGATCGGCGTCGTTGTTTCGACTGCCGCGCTGAATGCCCACCGCCACGAGATAATAAAGGGCATCAGAGATGCTGTTTCTCCCGACATGATATATATTGAAGACGGTCTTGCGCTCATCGCGGTCGTCGGTCAGGGCATGGTCAGAAATATCGGTACCGCGTCCAAGATCATATCCGCCGTCGCAGGTGCGCATGTCAACATCAGAATGATGGATCAGGGCACGCGCGAGAACAACATCATCCTCTCGGTCGAGGAGGCTGATTTTGAAAAGACGGTCAGAGTGATATACGATGAATTTACAAAATAATATGCCGACCGTCACCCCCGACTTTTACGAAAAGATCGATCTTTGGACATATCTTTCGTCATCGGGAAAACCGATAGTTCTCTACGGCATGGGCAACGGTGCTGACAAGATCGTCTGTGAGCTTTCAAAAAGAGGGCTTTGCGTGTCCGATTTTTTTGCATCAAGCAATTTTGTCAGGGGGCAGACCTTCCACGGCAAAAAAGTCCTTGACTTTCCTTCGATCAAGGAAAAATACAAAGGATGCGAATATGTCGTTCTTCTTTCGTTCGGCAGCTCAAGACCCGAGGTTTTGGAGAACATCAGACGCATAAACGACGAGTGCGAGCTGTATGTGCCCGACATGCCGGTGTACGGCGATAGACTTTTTGACCGTGCCATGCTCGAGGTGCGCTTTGGCGAGATCAAACGTGCGCGAGAGTCGCTCTTTGACGATCGCTCGCGCGAGATATTCGACGCACTTGTAAATTATAAGCTCAGCGGCAAGATCTCTTTTCTCGATCGGACCGAGTCATCAAGGCAGGATATCATGTCGAAGGTGCTCTCGCCCGAGAAATATCGGCATGCTATCGATCTCGGTGCATTCGTCGGGGACAGTGCGGCGGAGCTTATGAGCTATGCACACTCTCTGGAGCGTGTGATCGCACTTGAGCCGGACAGTCACAGCTTCAAGCGGCTGTCGAGCATGACATCGCAAAAAATGACCGCGATAAACGCCATTGCCGCCGATTTTGACGGCGAGGTCATGTTTTCAAATGAGGGAAACAAAAATTCGTCGATATACGGTCAAAAAAAGCAGATCTCCGCTCGGGCGGTCAAGGTCGATACGATCGCGCGCGATATGCATGTCGATTATATCAAGATCGATGTCGAGGGTGCCGAGCGTGAGGCACTGCGAGGTGCTGATGAGACGATAAGGCGTGACAGACCCGACATCGCGCTGTCGATATATCATCGCTGTGATGATTTCTTCGATCTTGTAAACAATGTTCGCACGCTCTGCCCCGATCACAGGCTTTATATCAGACGCCCCGAATATCTTCCCCCCTGGGACACATCGCTTTATGCGGTAAGATCAAGATAATAACTTTTATATGCTTTTTCAAGTGCCGAAGGTAATTGAAAAAGCATATTTTTTATCCGTTCTGCGATTTTTTCATTTCGATATATTTTCGTCTTGTTGCCTCGCCGCCTCGGAAGTGGCGTTCGGATTTATTTTTTTCGAGCAGTTCTTTGACCCTGAGATAGAGAGCGTAATTTTCGGTTCTCAGAATCTTTGAGACATCCTTATGCACGGTCGATTTGCTGACGCCGAAGACCGAGGCGGCGGATCTGACGGTTGAATTATTTTCGAGCATATATTCGGCAAGAGCGATCGGTCGCTCGATATCTTTATCGGTCAAAAACATTTTACACCCCGCATGAGTTGTTTTATACAACTATATGCGGGGTGTATCTCGAAATTTACCAAAAAGCAGCAATAAAGCGAAAAAACACCGCAGATCCGTTTATCGATCTGCGGTGTATAATCCCAACCTGCCGTGTGACGCTCAAATATGACCCTGCTTAGTGCAAGGCGGTGCCCTCTCCGATAGATCTGTGCTTCCAACGTCCCGCATACCCGTGACATAAGCAGGGGCATGAGGGGAGGCCTGCAAACTCCTTACCGGAAGTTGTCAGAGCTCCAATTAATATTTGTAGGTCCATTTATAAGCGCCATCACGCACAGGCCAGGACCGACGGCAAGCCCGTCGGTAAGGTCTCCCGATCACACAAACGGCACCGTCTGATACAAGTATATCCGCACAACTGCCGTTTATGACCGAGAAACGATCACATACGAAAATTATTCTTCGTCGTAGTCAAGCTCTTCAAAGAGAGTGTTATCGAAATGAGCGGCGACCTTTTCGAACTCGTCGTCATCGTCGATGGTCTCGAGGAGCTCATCGCCGTTTTCAGCCTTGATAAGCTTTAAGATGACATACTCATCGCTTTCTTCCTCAAAAGGAATGAGTGCGAAATATGTCTCGCCGTCAAGGTCTGCCTTGCCGATGCACTCGAACTGCTTTTCCTCGCCCGACTCATCATCGACGAGCGTATAAACTTCAACCTCTTCCATTTCTTCCTCGGTAAGGTTTACATCTTTTTCTTCTGCCATTATCTTTATCCTCCTGGATATATTTTCATATATATTGTATATGATTTTCTTCGATTTGTCAATAGCAAATCGCGATTTTTTGAAAAAAATACAAGAACTATTGAAATATTCTCCATAATATGCTATAATATACGGAGCAAAACGAAAGGAGCAACGAAAAAATGAATGCTATTGTCGGAATAGACGTCGGCGGAAGCACGACAAAGATCGTCGGGTTCGAGGAGGGCGGCGAGCTCATCGCGCCGATCCATGTCAAGGCGACCGATCAGATCACATCGATCTACGGTGCGCTCGGCAAATTCACGACCGAAAACGCGATCGCGCTTTCGGACATCGATCGCATCATGGTCACGGGAGTCGGATCAACATTCGTTTCGTCGCCCATATACGGCATTCCCTGCTGTCATGTCAAGGAATTTCCGAGCATCGGAAAGGGAGGTCTCTTTCTTTCCGGGCTTGACGAGGCGATCGTCGTGAGCATGGGTACCGGAACGGCTCTCGTGCACGCAAAAATGGGCTGTGAGAGCGAATATCTCGGCGGCACCGGTGTCGGTGGAGGCACACTGCTCGGGCTCTCTGAGCGCATTCTCGGCATGCGCAGCATCGATCACATAATCGAGCTTGCAAGCGGCGGCGATCTTTCGCGCATCGATCTTCGTGTCAGCGACATAACAAAGCCGGATGTTCATCCGGGGCTTGCTCCCGATCTGACCGCGTCAAACTTCGGAAAGCTGAGCGATGTCGCAACAAAATCAGATCTTGCGCTCGGCATTATCAACATGATATTCGAGACGGTCGCCATGATGTCGGTGTTCGCGGCGCGGAGCTTCAAGACACGCAATGTCGTATTGACAGGCAACATGACAAATCTTCCGCAGGCGGCGGAAATATTCGGGAGAATGAACGAGATGTTCGATCTCAAATTCATCATACCGCAAAACGCAAGCTTCGGCACGGTCATCGGCGCGGCACTTTGCGGACTTTAAGCGATCAGAGAAGGATCGACAGAGCGATCACGCAAAGGAGTGCTATTGCAAATAGGGACATTGTCGAGAAAAATCTGTGTTTTGCCTCGGACGCGCCCTCGCTCGGGAAATTGAAGCAATCGCCCACAAGCACCTTTTCGGTGCAATAATGAAGAGGAGCGGACTCGTACACCGCACGCAGATCGGGCAGTTCGGGGGGACACTCGATCCTTGACGGAAGTGCTCTTTCGTAGTTTCCGCCTGCGTCGCGGCTTGTGAATATAGTCGCCTGCTTGCCGTTTTCATCAAAAAGGCTGTCAAAATCCATAACTGATCTCATATAATTTACACTTTCCTTTCGGCAATCGATTTTATCTATTCTATTGCCTCTGTGCTTATTATATTCATTCTGCTGTACCGAAAATCGTACAACAAACAAATTTCAGACTTTTATTTTCATTTTTTTGAAAGGAATACCACAACCATGAAGGACAGAGTGACCATTCTGACAGAGCGGCTTTACTATGAAGATCAAAAGCTCTTTGAGTTTGACGCCGAGATCATCGACTGTGTGCCAACCAAAGACGGCAAATTTGAGATAACGCTTGACGGGACCGCATTCTTCCCCGAGGGCGGCGGACAATACGGAGATTGCGGCGAGATCGGCGGTGTGAGGGTCACGGACACCATCGAGCGCGGCGGCGTCATTCTTCACATATGCGATGGTGCTCTGCCACTCGGTCACGTTCACTGCAGGATCGACGCAAAGGAGCGATATTCCAAGATGCAAAATCACTCGGGCGAGCACATCGTATCGGGGATAGTGCATTCGCTTTATGGCGCGGACAATGTGGGGTTTCACCTCGGAGATGACGATGCGACCCTTGATTTTAACAAAAAACTCTCACGCGAGGAGCTTGACAGGGTCGAATATCTCGCAAATCGTGCGATCTGGGACGATCTGCCGATAATCGCTTATTTCCCGAGTGCCGATGAGCTGTCAATGCTTGAATATCGGTCGAAGCTCGATCTTGTCGAAAATGTTCGGATCGTGAAGATCGGCGACATCGACACATGTGCGTGCTGTGCACCACATGTTGAACGCACGGGCGAGATCGGTATGATAAAGCTGCTCGATCATGCCGCATATAAGGGAGGCGTGCGCGTGCACATGGTCTGCGGAGATCGCGCGCTCACGGATTACAGGGACAAATACGAAAATATCGCCAAAATTGCCGCCGCGCTCTCGGCAAAGCAGCATGAGGCGGCGGAAAGATTCTTCGAGTTTGTCGAAAGCATGCGTGCCGCGGAGCTTAAGATAAAATCACTGCAAAGAGAGATAATATCGCTCAAAGCGGCATCTGTCCTGCCCGATGCGAAGGGGAACATAGTTCTGTTTGAGCAGATCGACCCCGAGTTGTCGATAGAATTTGCGAATGCCCTGCTTGGCAAGTGTGAAAATTGTGTATTCATCTTTTCGGGCGATGATCTGTCGGGGTACAAATTCACCGCCGCATCACATGAGTTTGACCTCACAAAAACGGCGGCGGAAATAAGATCAAACTATAGCGGAAAATGCGGTGGCAAGCCGTCAATGATCAGGGGCAGTATCATGGCGACAAGAGCGGAGATCGAGCTCTTTTTGGAAAAACAAATGAAGGAAGATATATAAGCAATGGAGAACTACAGATCAAACTATCACACACATACGACAAGATGCCACCATGCGTGCGGCGAAGATCGCGAATATGTTGAGGCGGCGATCGAGGCGGGATACAAGACCCTCGGATTTTCGGATCACACGCCGATGCCCTGTCGCGAGGGGTATCGCTCGGGGATGCGCATGTCGCTCTCGGACGCGGATGGATATTTTCGCTCGATATCCGATCTGAGGAACGAATACAAGCGTGATATCGACATAAAGATCGGCGTTGAGGCAGAATATTTCCCGAGGTATTTTGATGCCCTTGTGGATTTCCTTTCGCAGTATCCTCTCGATTACATGATACTCGGTCAGCATTTTATAAATGACGAGGAAGGATGCCCATACAGCGGCAATCGAACCGACAGTGAAAAACTGCTTGCGGATTACATAAAAAATGCGACAGACGGTGCAAAGACGGGCAAGTTCATGTACATCGCCCACCCCGATCTGATCAATTATACGGGTCCCGTCGAGATCTATGATTCTCACATGATACCCTTCTTAAACGAGATGAAGGAGATCGGTATTCCGCTTGAGATAAACCGTTTGGGGCTGGCGACCGGCAGACATTATCCGTCGGGACACTTCTGGTCACTTGCCGAAAAGGTTGGCAACACCGTGTGCATCGGAGTGGATGCGCACGACCCGAAAATGCTTTTTGAGTTTGACTCCATCGATGCCTGCTTCGAGCTTGCAAAAGAACATTCGCTTTCGGTCAAGACCGAATTTGATATTTGACACAGAAAATCCTCCTGCCGCCAAAGAGCAGCAGGAGGATAGTTTAATGTCAGAGCTCGTTA
>CAZMPO010000019.1:0-35284 GCA_964568425.1 uncultured Lachnospiraceae bacterium
AGGGAGGCACCGGCATGACTTCTTCGCGGTTTCGCGGATTTACTAAAAATCGACCCACCAACGAAACACTTACCACGCCCACTCATATCTCAGCGATGGCACAACCAAGTCTATTTAATTCCTAATTCCTAATTTCTAATTCCTAATTTCCCTTTTTTCCCCTTTCCCTCTTGAAATTTTCGCAAAAATGTACTATAATATATACATACCAAGGCGTTTGCCGAAAGGACAGAGAAAACTATGTCAGAAGAAAAACGAACAGAAAAAACAATCGTCATACCTGCAATGGATGACAGACAGGCGCAGGTCAGGCTGATCATATCCGAGGTCTATGCCGCTCTTCGCGCGAAGGGCTACAATCCCGTAAAACAGCTCGTCGGATACATCCTCTCGGATGACCCCACCTACATCACAAATTACAAATCGGCTCGCTCGCTCATCACAAAGATCGAGCGTGACGAACTGCTCACCGTCCTGGTCTCCGATTATCTCGAAACTCGCGAGGACAAGGATCGCAGATGATCGCCGATATCTCGTCTGTCTCGATCGATACCCCGACTGTCGTCGCCATCGGCAATTTCGACGGTCTGCACACCGCGCACCGCGCTCTGCTCGATCGGACGGTGAAGCTTGCCCGCGAGCTGTCGGACAGGCTCGGGACTGCTGTTCTGCCTGCTGTGTTCACATTCAGAGCACTTAAAGCAGAGCAGGGGGAGCTTGTCGATTTTGACGAAAAGCTACACCTTATCGAGAATTTGGGTATAAATATCCTCACATATTCGGACTTCGAGGCGATAAAAGAACTGTCCCCCGAGGATTTTGTCGATCGCATCCTGCTCACAAAGCTGAGTGCGGTCGGGGTCGTCTGCGGCTATAATTTCAGATTCGGCAAAAATGCCGCCGCCGATGTCGACAGCCTCAGGGAGCTGCTTGGTACTCGTGCGATACTTTCGGTCGAGCCAAGGTGCGAGATGGACGGAATGGCGATCTCGTCGACCGAGATCAGAGCCGCCCTTTCAAGGGGCGATCTCGGGCACGCCGAAAAACTGCTCGGGAGACCCTACTCGATCACCGGGACGCTCACGCACGGCAGGGCGGTCGGGCGTAAAATGGGCGTGCCGACCCTCAATCTCCCCATCGACAGCGCGCTCCTTTGCCCGATGCACGGCGTCTATGTCGCAAAGGTAGGCTCGCGCCACGCGATTGCCAATATCGGAGTGCGCCCCACATTTGACAATATCTGCGGAAAAAGTGACCCGCTTTGCGAGATACATCTGCTCGATGACTATGGCGAGCTTCCGCAAGAGGGTGACAGAGTCGAGGTCGAACTGCACAAATTTATACGCGGCGAGATGAGATTTGACTCGCCGACAGCCCTTTATACACAGATCGCACGGGATGTGGAGAGGGCGCGCGATTATTTCGAAAAAGAACAAAAATAATTGTAAAAGAGAGGATCATAACATGAAAATACGCATAATGTCGCTCATTTTGACCCTCTTTTTGCTCTTAAATACCGCACCGCTGTCTGTTTTCGCCGAGCCCGAGACCACCGCACCGACCACAACGCCGATCACCGCACCCGAGACCGAGGGCAGGGAGGAGACGATCGATCAGCTCTGCGCCAAGGCGAGTGCCGCATGCCTCTATTGCCCCGAGTCGGATATGCTGCTTTTCGAAAAGGACGGCGATAAACAGCTCCGCCCGTACGCTGTTGCAAGGATGTGCGCACTGCTTGTCGCAAACGAAAGGATCACCGATTGGGACACGCCGATCACGCTGGATGCCTCAATGATCGCCACTTTCACCGACGGATGGGGATTTAAGGTCGGCGATCAGGTCTCGCCCTACGATCTTGCCGCACTTGCCATCCTTCGCGGCTTCGATGACGCGGCAGTCGCGCTTGCGCGAGCATTTTGCGGAGATGATGACGAAACGGTGCGTTTGATGAACGAAAAAGCGGCAGAGCTCGGTGCGAAAAACACCAATTTTGACGCAGTCAGCGGCAGAGGAAGCGGCAGCAGGACAACGGCGGGCGACGCCGCCCTCATCGCCGCCGCATTCGGGGGATGCGACAGACTGCTTGCGATCGCGGGGCAGGACATGATAAAGTGCGAGAGCCTTGGCGGCAGAAAGATCTACAGCAGGAGCTATTTCCTCAGCGGCTACTATAACGCCACCGGAAAGGGCTACCTCGACTCGACAACGACGGCAAGCATCGCCGGCTCGGTGGTCGATCCGGACATGCTGATAACCTTCCGCACGATCGGCGAGTACACCTATATCGCGGTCGTCATGGACGCAAAGAGCGCAAAGGGACGCTCGATCCCCTGCGATATCACGAATTTGCTGATAAAAACCTATAAAAACAGTTTTTCGCTCGTCAAAGTGCTCGGCGAGTACGAGCCGATATGCGAGATCCCCGTCCGAATGGGCGAGGGCATCGACGCCGTCGCGCTCACGCCCGATCGAAGCTTTTCGTTTTATGTAAAAAACGATGACTCGATCGACGAGATCTTTTCATATAAATATACGCTCGATACAGACGCCCTCGACGCCCCTGTCAGCGCGGGAACGAAGGTCGGCGAGCTCGTGCTCATGAAAGAGGGTAAAGAGGTGGGCAGAGCCGATCTGATCACAAGATCGAACGTCGCCAAGAATATGAAGGAATACTATTACGATAGGGCAAAGGAGGTTGTCACCGACAAATTCGTCCTGCGAGCCATAATGATAACTGCCGCCGCCCTCGCAGTAACAGTCATCGCCACAGCCCTCATCCGCGGACAAAAGAAGAAACGAAAGAGAAGAGAAGAAGAATAACCCACACCCTCGGCAGACCTTGCCGAGGGTGCGGGTTATTTTAGGTAATAGGTAATAGTGAAGAGGTAAGAAGTTCGGAACATTTTCGCCCTTTGGGCGAAAATGAATTTTTATTTGAATGATATATCGGCGATGTCAGAACCAAATCCCGCCAATTTCTAATTCCTCATTTCTCATTCCTAATTCCTAATTTCCCCTCATTCTCTCTCGTCGCCGAGGAAGAACACGGCTACCGTGCCGGGGCCGCAGTGGGAGGCGATGATCGTGCCGATGTCGCAGATCTTCACATCGCCGACCTTGGTAAACCGCTCCTTCAGCGCATCTCTTGTGCGAACGGCGTCCTCGAGACAGTTCGAGTGGCAGATAAAGCACTTGTCGTCGTAGTTTGCCCCGCCGATCGCGTGACGCTCCATCTCGTCAAGCGTGACCTTCAGCGCATTCTGCTTGCCGCGCGCCTTGCTGTAGGCGACGATCTTGCCCTCGGCATCAAGACGCATGATCGGACAAATGCCGAGGATCGTCGCGATCATCGCCGTCGCACCCGACATCCGCCCGCTTCGACGGTAGTGCGACAGCTCGGTCGAGTAAAATTGATGGTGGATCTTGTGCCTGTTCTCACTCACCCACGCCGCGACCGCGTCAAGCTCGTCGCCGCGATCGCGCATGTCCGCCGCAAGATCGACCAGCAGTCCGTAGCCCGAGGACGAGCAAAGCGAGTCGATCACCACGATGCGCCTCTCGGGATGCAGACGGCGCATCTCCTCTGCCGCAAGACACGCGTTTTGATATGACTGCGTCATGCCCGTGCCGAATACGATGTGTAAAAGATCGCCGCGCGTGAGCTGCTCCTCGAAAAACTCGGTATAGTTAAATTCGTTGAGCTGTGACGTCTTCGGCATTACCCCCGAGGAAAGTGCCTCGTAAAATTTCGGCAGTGCGTTTGGGTCTCGCCCCATGTCGTCGATATGCTCGACACCGCCTGCCGTGTATGTGTAAAAAATGACCGGTATCCCTCTGCCCTTAACGTATGAGTAGGGCAGATCGACCGTTGATTCGCATGACAGAATAAATTTCGCCATCTGTGCCTCCGTGTAAATTGTTTGTGCTGTATATAAATAAAGGAAGAAATCCGTTGATCGCCCCGCTTCGTTGATGGTCGTTTTATAATATATAATATATCAATATATCGACTCAATATATCGACCGCTAAAATAGACAATTACCTATCCCCGTAGGGCGGGGGCGCCGCGAAAAAAGTTCGCGGTGATCCCGCCGCCTCTTGGTCGATCGGGGGGATGATATATCGGCGCGATGAATAATCAATTACCACCGTGTGGGTGATGTTCGTTTCATCGGTCGATTTGTTATATAACAAACCGCGTTTGTCGCGGGCGATCGGGGGATGATATATCGGCGGGATAAACCAACAGATCCCCTGCCTGATCTTTGACGGGAACTTACCTTATTATACCATAGATCGCAAAACTTTTCAAGTGGAATTTTGATCTTTTTGGTCGAACGCCACGTTTTTGTTCAAATTCCCGCCATCTCCGAGGGGTGATTTATTCGACCGCCAAATAAAGGTATCCCCTGTAGGGCGGGAGCACCGCGAACTTTTTTCGCGGCGCCCCCGCCCTACAGGGGATTTTTTAATATCGCCTACACATTATCTCGGCTATTCAACCACCAAATTTCGCTAATTCCTGATTTCTAATCTCAAATCCCCCCCAAATCCCTCGGTCGACAATCTGCACATACACCCCTGTACATATGCGACATTCTTTGGGCGAAATGATCGGTTTATACATTTTGTGTATAATTATACAATCATTTGACCGCGAGACAGGGTGCAGTTGGCTTGATAATTTTACCCTTTTGGAAGAGATATTCGCTCTTTTTGCAAAAAAAAACGAAAAAAATTGAAGAAATTTGCGAAAACCCCTTGACAAAATCGAAAAAATCGTGTATTATATAGCAATAACAGCACAGGTATATTTTATACATTTCCTGTGAGTCCGACGATACTGCATAAGTATGCTCGGATAATAAATTTGGAGGTTTTCCTATGAAAAGCACACTCGTTAAAGTGCTTGTCGTTGTTTTAGCTCTTGCTATGGTTCTTCCTATGGTAGTTGCCTGCAAGAAAGACGATAATGGCGGCAACACAACAACAACAGCTGGTGCCGGTTCCAATCCGACTAGTCCGGACAACACGAACCCCGTGCCAACAGTAAAACCCTGGGATGATGGCAAGACATATACATATCGTATGGGTCCTTCCAGCCTTCCTACGACATGGAACGTTCACACATACCAGTCGAATGATGCAACCTACATTCTTGACTATACCTCTGACGCTCTTTACGGCTTCGAGTATAACAAGGACTTCACGGGTTACGAGATCGTTCCCGCAATGGCATCCGCATTCCCGACCGACGTAACAAGCCAGTTTATCGGTCACTACGGTATCGTTGAGGGTGACAAGAATAAGGCATGGCAGATCCCGCTGAAGGACGGTCTGACATTCGATAACGGCGAAAAGCTTGACGCTAAGTCTTTCGTTGACTCGATGAAGCTCCTTCTCGACCCCAGAGCATCCAACTTCCGTGCCGATAACGTTTACGCATCCGGCAACCTTAAGATCGTTGGCGCTGAGGATTATGTAAAGCAGGGCTCTTACGCTTACTCCGAGTTCGTTTCCGCGGCTTACGGCGATGACGAGTATGTCGATCCCGCAAAGTTCACCACCACCGATGACGGCTATCTCCAGTACAACGGCAAGGACGTTGTTCTTAACCTCTCCGACGGCGGAAACTGGGGCAGCAACGGTCTTGATGACTACAACGGCGCAGGCTATCTTGTTGCAGTTGCAGACGCTTTCGCAAAGCTCGATGCAGCAGCAGACGACGACAGATGCGTTAAGCTCAACGCAGAGCTCCTCAAGGCAGCTCAGGACTGCATTGCAGTACTCCGCGGCTACGCTTCTGCTGACGAGTACGCAGCAGCTACCAAAGATACCAAAGACGGCGTAAACTACGCTTATGTTGAGGTCGAGGAAATGCTCGTTCTCGGCGGCACATGGCCCGTAGTCGCTTACGAAGATACCGTTGGTTTCTTCCAGGGCGAGGGCAACTCCATCGTTGTCGTTCTTAAGAACGCAATGGAGGATAACTTCTATCTCCGTTACGAGCTTTGCACCAACTTCTTCCTTGTATACGCTCCTCTTTACGAGTCGCTCATCAATGTTACCGAAGACGGTGTTTACACCAACAGCTACGGCACGTCTGTTGATACCTTCGTTGGCTTTGGTCCTTACAAGCTTACAAGCTACATCGATGGTTCTGCGATCACTCTCGAAAGAAACACCGGCTGGCGTGGATATTCGGACGCAGACTACATCCCCGGCACATATCAGACCGACGCTGTTTCCTACAAGCAGGTCGATGACGAGGCAACCCGTCTTGAGATGTTCCTTGCAGGTCAGCTCGACTCCTACGGCCTCCAGGCTGATGATATGGAGACATACGGCTCCAGCGATTACACCTACTACACCGATTCCGAGTCCACATGGTACCTCGTTATGAACCCCGATATGGATAACCTTGTCGAGCTTCAGAAGGCTGCTACCCCCGCGACTGCGGGCAACACTGTCATCAAGACAGTTCTTACAATTCAGGAATTCCGTCAGGCGCTTTCCTACTCCATCAACCGTCAGAATTACAACCAGACCCTTTCGCCCACATCGGGTATCGCAAAGGCTCTGCTTTCCTCGATGATCGTTGCAGACCCTGAGTCGGGTCTCACCTACCGTTCGCTTGATCAGGCTAAGGACGCTATCCTTAAGTTCTGGGGTCTCGCTGATCAGTGGGGCGAGGGCAAGAAGTACGCAGATCGCGACGCTGCCATCGACTCGATCACAGGTTACGACCCCGACGGTGCAAAGGCACTCTTCAATACCGCTTACGACAAGGCAGTTGCTCAGGGTCTCATCTCCGAGGATCTGGTTGCCAGCGGCAAGTGGGAAGTACAGATCACCATCGGTATCCCGAAGGCTGTTAAGTACTACAACGACGGCTCTGAGGTCCTCAAGGGCTTCTGGACCGAGGCTGCTAAGGGCACTAAGTTCGAGGGTCACATCACCTGCACCAACAGCCAGGAACTCGGCTCGTCCGGATTTGGTGAATACCTCAGAACCGGTCAGGTCGACCTCCTCTTCGGTGTTGGTTACGGCGGATCCATGTTCGATCCTTACTCCATGATGGACTGCTTCACCGGCTCGCTCCAGTATGACCCCTTCACCGATAAGGCTGCTATCGAATGCGACGTTTACTTCGATCCTTCCTATGTAAAGGACGAGAAGCTTGCAGGCAAGACTCTCCGCGCATCGCTTTACGATTGGGTATCCGAGGCGTGCATGGGCAACGAGATCACCGCAGTTGTCGTTGATAAGGACGGCAACGCTACCAAGGAATCGGTTACTCTTTCTGCCGGCACTTCGGACGCTCCCGAAACAAGAATTACCATTCTTGCAGCAGCTGAGGGCAAGATCCTTACCCTTGCAAACGTATTCCCGCTTTCTACCGATGCAACCGCATCTCTGAGATGCATGAGAGTTAAGTATAAGACCGAGGACTACGTCGTTGGTATGGGCCGTGGCGGTATCGAATGGTACACCTACGCTATGGACGACACCGAGTTCGCGGAGTATGTTAACTCCCAGGGCGGCAAGCTCGATTACACCTAATTTACTCGTGTAACGATCGCTTGTAAAGCGATTCAATAATTGATTCGGATAAGTAGCAGAATCATCCGGTTCTGCTACTTATCTGTTAGTAAAGGCGTAGATTTATCAACAGATGACAAATAAACCTCGCCTTGCGGTCCGTCTGACCGTTAAATAAAACTCAGATGCTCATTTTTCAGTGCAAAAATGCTGCTTGTACTGAAAAATGAGTATCGGACAAGGAGAAAAGTCGTGTACTACTTAAAATATGTAACAAAGCGTGTACTTCTCATGCTTTTTACATTCTCGATAATCGTTACAATGTGCTTTGTTCTCGTTAAGCTTCTCCCGAACAAACCCGACATCGCGTTCGGCAAGGACCAAGCACTTATTGAGCAGCGCAGAGAGATGCTCGGATATAACAAGCCCATTCCCGTTCAGTTCGTCCGTTTCATCAAGTATGCATTCCAAGGCAACTTCGGTGTCGGCGAAACGTTCAAGCAAGGTGCCGATGTATGGAAAAACTTCGTCGAGAGGCTTCCGCGTACCGTCATGCTTAATGTTGTCACAATGCTTGTGGCAATACCGCTCGGGCTGATCCTGGGTATCGTTGCGGCACTTAAGAAAAACAAGTGGCAGGACCAGCTGATCTCGGTCGGCGTTATGGTCTTCGTCTCGGTGCCCTCATTTATTTACGCATTTATTGTCAAGTACTTCTTCTGCTTCGAGCTGAAATGGTTCCCTCCGACATCCGACCTTACGAACGGCGTTATGAGCTGGACATTCATATGGTCGATCATGCCGGCGGTCATTTCGATGGCATTGGGCACGATCGCGGGCTTTGCCCGGTTCACTCGTGCCGAGCTTACCGAGGTGCTGACCTCCGACTACATGCTCCTTGCAAGGACAAAGGGTCTGACCAAATCGCAGGCCACCGTCCGCCACGCAATGAGAAATGCGATGGTTCCGATCTTCCCGATGATCCTCGGCGAGTTTCTCTCGATCATGTCGGGCTCGCTCATCATCGAACAGCTCTTCACCATCCCCGGCGTCGGCGCGCTTTATATCGGCTCTGTTCAGGCACAGCCGTCGCCCGACTATAACTTCTTTATGCTTCTTACCGTGTTCTATACCTTCCTGTCGCTCGCGGCATCGATCGTCATAGACCTCAGCTACGGTATTATCGATCCTCGTATCAGAATGGGGGCGAAGTAATATGAATAAACAGATAGAAAAATTTCCCGAGTTCTCGAAAGAGTCCTTTCAGCTTGTCGGCGAAGATCGCGTAATGCACGACCAAAAGCTTGACACTAAGCCTGTCGGCTACTTCAAGGACGCCTTCTCGCGCTTTGCAAAGAATAAAGGTTCTGTTATCGCGGCTATCATTATCGGTATTCTCTGCGTCTACGCGATAGTGGGACCCTACTGCTGTAACAGTGCCTATACCGAAGCTGTTCACAACCTCGACTCCGACCTTAAATCCTATAAGCGCATGCGTCCTCGCCTTTCTTTCATGGTGGGCACCGGCATTTGGGACGGCTCAAAAGAGGAATCGATCAACGACCGTAACTACGATAGATATCGTGCCATGGAGCTCGAGAGAGGTCGCCCGATCATGACCGACGTGATCGACGAGAACAGAACGGTCGACGCATTCGGCATGGAAAAGGTATCCTATACCGTCAGAGTTGACAGCTATACCAAGACCAAGACGATCGCCACCACGATCACCGACGCCGATTATAAGGCGATCCAGAAGTGGCAGGACGAGAACGGCAAGCAGGTCATTCTCCCCGCGATCAACCTCAAGTCGGGTATCGATGTCTCGCAGGCGTCCGATATCTGGTATAAGGTCAAAAACGACTCGACAATTGCAGGCTATAATAAGATGATCGCCATCAAGGACGATGACGGCAACTTCATCCCCAACTATAAACAGACCGGCGATGACGAGTACACAAGCAAAATGCGCCTCGCGGCAGACCCCTATAACGAGGGCGATACCGAGAACGCTTATAGATACGCGACCCCCGCAGGTGCGTCCGGCTCGTGGACCGTTCGCCTTGACCCCTATAACTACTTCCTTTATAAATACGACTTCGAGCCTTCCTTCATCTTCGGTACCGATGATAAGGGCTACGATATCTTCTCGCGTCTTGCAAGCGGCGCGCGCTTCTCGCTCATCCTCGCAGTCTGCGTTTCGGCGATCAACCTGATCATCGGCGCGATCTACGGCGCGATCATGGGTTACTACGGCGGCTGGATAGACATCATCATGGACCGTATCGCCGAGATCCTCTCGGGTATACCGTTCATGGTCGTTACCTCGCTCTTTGCGATGTATCTCGCGGCTAAGGTCGGACCTGTTTGGTCGATATTCTTTGCATTCGTCTTGACCGGATGGATCGGTATGGCATATCGAGTTCGTATGCAGTTCTACCGCTTTAAGAACCAGGAGTATATCCTCGCGGCAAGAACGCTCGGCGCAAGCGACCTGCGCATCATGTTCAAGCACATTTTCCCGAATAGCCTTGGTACGATAATCACCGGCTCGATCCTCGTTATTCCCGGCGTTATCTTCTCCGAGACCTCGCTGACCTACCTCGGCATCATCAACCTCGACAGTGCGACAAGAGCATCTGTTGGTTCGATGTTATCAAACGGTCAGGCGATCATGAGAACCGACCCGCACGTCGTGCTTTTCCCGGCGATCTTTATCGGACTTCTGATGGTCTGCTTCAACCTGTTCGGCAACGGTCTGCGCGACGCGTTCAACCCGTCACTGCGCGGAGTGGAGGAATAAGACATGGCAACAAAACTGCAAGTTAAAGACTTAAAAATATCCTTCCGCACCGTATCGGGCAAGCTCAAAGCTGTTCGTGACATCAGCTTTGACCTCGAGGAGGGCGAGACCCTCGCCATCGTCGGCGAGTCGGGCTCGGGCAAATCGGTCACATCAAAAGCAATTCTCGGTATCCTTGCCGGTAACTCGATAGTCGAGGGCGGCGAGATACTTTACGACGGCATGGATCTGCTCAAGATCCCCGAAGAGGAATTTTATAAGATCCGCGGCGATAAGATCGCGATGATCTTCCAGGATCCTCTCTCCAGCCTTAACCCCATCATGCGTATCGGTAAACAGCTGACCGAGGCAATGCTCCTCAAGGGCAAGGCCCGCCAGCGCGCAAGCCGCGCCGCATTCAACGGTCTGCTCGGTAAACTCGAAAAGACCATGATTAGGGCTGTCGCTCAGGGCGACTCGGCAAAGGCTGCCGCTATCTCCGCCTCCTGTAAGGCGTTCAACAAATTCGAGTTCAAGCACATCGCCCTCGAAAAAGAGTATAATGTGGCACTCGACGCGGCAAAAGAGACTGCCGATGAGATCTCGGACATCGTTTTCCACATGGAAAAGGACGCTCTCGCCGACGGCAAACGCGTAGTCCGCGAGTCGGCAAAGCGCGCACTCACCGCTATCCATCCCTATGTCGTATCGGGCTCCGATGCGGACGCCCTCACCGGTGATGTTAACACCATCCTTGCAGGATCGGCATCTGCGCTCAGATCGCACGACTATTCGGCACTTATCCCGCTTTACAACTCTGTCAAGGAGATCCTCGACCGCGCACTCGAAAAAGAGACCCCGAACTTCTTCTCGATGGGCTATTACCTCACATTCGCGAATCAGCCCCTTCCGCAGATGCCTATCGGCGAGCTGAATAAGTTCCTTCGTAAGTATCTCGACGATAATTTCATGCTGAACTTCATCGATAATGTCGAGGCGGCACTCAGATATTCGGCAAAAGAGTCCTATGCGGCAAAACAGGCGGCAGTCTCTGTCCTCTCGTCCGCACTTCAAAAGATTAGTGCCGAGCCGCTCACCGAAAGAAGCGCAAAGGACATCGCCTCGACCACCTCAAAGGCAGTCAAGTCGGGCATCGACCCCCTCGCGATCGTCAAAGACAGCCCCGCTCTTACCTTCGGTACCGGTCTCGAGGACGCGATCAACGTCTACTTCACCGGTATCAAGAAAAACTCGGGCGAAGAGGCGCGCTACAATAAAGAAAAGGCGAAATACGACGCCTATGTCGCTAAGAATAAAAAGACCCCTGATTGGAAGCCCGTTCCCGCCGCTGTCGTCGATCTCGACCTCGCACTGGAAAATATTGTCAGAATTATCGTCAATCTTCGCGACCACTATAAGGCTCTCTGCGATGCCGCTCCCGAGCGTGCATATCACGACGAGGCTGTCGCTATCATCGACTACCTCAAGATGAGCGCATCGGGCGTCGTCAACCACATCACACGCCGCATGGCAAAGCATAAGGCGATCAAGCTGATGGAGGAGGTCGGTATCCCCGAGCCGAGAAGAAGATATAAGCAGTATCCCTTCGAATTTTCGGGCGGTATGAGACAGCGTATCGTCATCGCGATTGCGCTTGCCGCCGACCCCGACATTCTCATCTGCGATGAGCCGACCACCGCGCTTGACGTTACCATTCAGGCGCAGATCCTTGAGCTGATCAACCGACTCAAGAAGGAACGTAACCTCTCGATCATCTTCATCACCCACGACCTCGGCGTCGTTGCCAATATGGCTGATAAGATCGCCGTCATGTACGCCGGCAAGATCGTCGAGTACGGCACGTCCGAGGATGTCTTCTATAGCCCTGCACACCCCTACACATGGGCACTTCTGTCGTCCATGCCCGACCTTGATACCAACGATAAACTCGAATCCATCCCGGGTACACCCCCGAATATGATCTTCCCGCCCGTCGGCGACGCGTTTGCCGAGCGTAACAAGTATGCGCTGAAGATCGACTTCGAGAAACAGCCCCCGATGTTCAAGATCTCGGATACGCACAGCGCGGCAACATGGTTGCTCCATCCGAATGCACCCAAGGTCGATCCCCCGAAGATCGTCACCGATCGTATCGAGAGAATGAAATCAAGAACCACTAACGCTTAATCGAAAGGATAATCATAATTATGGCAAACCAAAATTATTTTGTTGACGATGATGTCCTTCTTCGCGTTGAGCATCTTTGTCAGTATTTCGGACCGACCAAGGCTGTCGATGATGTCTCTTTTGACATCAAAAAGGGCGAGGTCTTCGGTCTCGTCGGCGAGTCGGGTTGCGGTAAGACCACGACCGGTCGCTCGATAATCAAGCTTTACGATATTACAAGCGGTAATATCTATTTCAAGGGTCAGAGGATCGCGGCAGGCACAAAATCCTACCGCGACGCCATCGCCGACGCAAAAGCGCACCCCGAGAAATTCGAATCCTCGGCCGCGCAGGCGGCGTTCATCGCAGAACAGAAAAATGAGATCGCTCTGGCAAAGCGCGATCATAAAAAAGCCGATCGTAAGCTCGTCACCGAGATCCAGATGATCTTCCAGGACCCGATCGCATCCCTCGACCCTCGTATGACGGTCAGAGAGATCATCTCCGAGGGACTCACGATCAGAGGTATGAAGGATAAAGCCGAGATCGATAAGATGGTCTATAAGGTGCTCGATACCGTCGGACTTGTCCCCGAACACGCGGGTAGATATCCCCACGAGTTCTCGGGTGGTCAGCGTCAGCGTATCGGCGTCGCACGTGCCGTCATCATGCAGCCCGAGCTGATCATCGCCGATGAGCCTGTCTCCGCACTTGACGTGTCGGTTCAGGCGCAGGTCATCAACCTGCTTAACGATCTCCGCAGCTCGCTCGGACTGACCATCATGTTCATCGCGCATGACCTGTCGGTCGTTAAGTACTTCTCCGATCGTATCGGCGTCATGTATTTCGGTCATATGGTCGAGCTTGCCGATGCCGATGAGCTCTTCGCGCATCCGCTCCATCCTTATACCAAATCGCTCCTTTCTGCAATTCCGCTCCCCGACCCTGAGTACGAGAGAGCGAGAAAGCGTATCACCTACGATCCGCTTCGTGAGCATGACTATTCGATCGATCTTCCTTCGATGCGCGAGGTCGCGCCCGGACATTTCGTTAAATGTAACGACGCCGAGGCGGCTCGCTATATAAAGGAACTCAGACAGTGAAAACAAAGGATGGCGAAAACAACCAGAGTAAACGCAAGAAACTGCTTCGAACCTATGGGATAACGATTGCGGTCGGCGTTCTGCTCGGCTATTTGTACCTTTGCGCAAATCCGCTCTCGGATGCGCCCGATATGCAGACGAAATTTGTCTTTCTCTGTAACGCCGCATTCGTCCCGGGCATACTTTTCGTCCTCGCCGGTCTGCTCGCCTGGTCCGCCGGTCAGGGCTCGATCGACGGTCTGACCTATTCGCTCGGATTGTTCTTTAAGACCATCAATCCCTTCGAAAAGCATGTAAAGATCGAAAAATATCATGAGTACATCGAGCGAAAGAACCAAAAACGCCTGAATGGGAAGGGATATTTGTTCCTTTTCGTCATAGGCGGCGCGTTCGTGTTCGTTTCGACCGTGCTTTATGTGATATCACTATTCGTATAATAAAAAATCCGCCCCCACAAAGGGCGGATTTTTTTGAGGTAAGAAGTAATAGGGAAGAGGTAAGAGGTGAGGAACATTTTCGCCTAAAGGGCGAAAATGGATATGGATCGTAATGATCGATCGACCGCCTCTTTGTTGATCGGGGGATGATATATCGGCGGGATAAACGAAAATTTCCCCGTAGGGCGGGGATAGGTAATTGTTTGTTTTATCGGTCGATTTGTTATATAGACAAAATTTGTTTGTCGCGGGCGCCGCGAAAAAAGTTCGCGGTGCCCCCGCCGCTCTTTGATATAGATTAAAATATCATTTGATTGTCTAAAGTATATTCAAATATAACCGATAAACGGCGGGAGCAAGCCCCCGCCCTACGGGGATAGGTAATTGTTTGTTTTATCGGTCGATTTGTTATATAACGAACCGTTTTTGTCGCATCGCCGATTTGTTATTCGATCGTGCCAATTCGCAAAACATCATCTCTGTTGCCGATACAACCAACCCCACCCTATTATTTCAAATAAAATTCCTCACTTCTTACCTCTTACCTCAAATCCGCTGGGGCGATCATCGTGTCGGGGGATGCCTTATGTAAACTTATTGTAAACAATACTACTTTTTTGTATCGAAAATATTGCAATATTTTGTAAAATGAAGTATAATAAGAATTAGAATATGCGGTTAATGTGGATTACCGCACAAAAAGGAGATTTTATTATGGACAACATGGACAACATGCAAATACCCACCCCCGATCAACAACAAAACGCGTTCCCCGATGTTTCCGAAACATCCGATCTGTCGCAGACGCCGCAGACACCCGAATTTCCGAGCACGTCTGAAATTCCCGTAAACCCCGTAAACCCCGTAAACCCCGACATGCCCCAAACTCCCGAAGAGCCCGAAGGACCGAAAAAAGCGAAATTTGCCAAGGTATTGCTTCGCCCGAAGGTGCTCCTTCCCATAATCCTTGCCTGCATTGTGATAATCGCGGGTGCATTTGCCGTTTCGGCGAATACAGATAAGGCGGTCACCGAGAGCGCGTTCGCGAATATGTTCGACCGCGTCACCGAGGGCGATTTCTTCACCATGCTCGAAAAAGGCATGGAAAAGGGCAAATTCTCCTTCTCCGTCGGCGAGGACTCCGAGCTTCGCAATGATGTATCCGCTGACTATGGTAACCCATTCTTTAGCTTGGTACAGTTCGACCTTGAGCTTTGGGCAACGTCCGACAAAGGTGTCGCACGCATCAGCGGATATGATCACGACGGCATCTTCTACGCAAGCTGGGACGGCATGTGGTTCTCGGGCAGTATGTTCGAGGACACATACACACTCCCGTTTGATAAACTTTCAAAGCGTATGGAAGACTCCGAGATCTATTCCGACTACATCGAGCCCTATCTTAACTCGACCGAAGCCAAGAACATGTTCGACCTCTATGTCAATTACTTCGAAAATTCAGAAGAGGCGCATAACGATGCCGTAAAATATCTCGAAAAATACGCAAAATTCTTCAAAGATGAGCTGTGGGAAAACGGCGAGGTAGAGGATATCAACGACTCGGGCAACCGCGTCATCACCCTGACCATTGACGAGGAGGTAATTTCCGAGACCCTGCGCGCGTTCTTCGAAAAGGCGGCAAAGGACAAATCCTTCCTCAAATTCCTCGATACATATCTCGATCTTGAGCTTATCGAGCTCGGCGATTACGACAGCTGGAAAGAGATCTTCAAAGATACCGATCTTATCGACGATGCCTGCGACGCACTCGAGTCGGCTGACTTCAAGATCAAGCTCGAGGTAACCGCGTCTTCCGTTCTCCATAAGATGAAGAACCTCAAGATCTCCCTCACCGCTGACGGAGCAAAGGCTGCTATCAACATCAACATGGAAGATAAGGATTCCATGTCGCTCAAGCTCACCTTCACACAGGGCGGCGAGACACTGAACGTTGCAAATGTCAAGTACTCGACAAGCAAAGAGGGCTTCAAACTGACCGTCAATGCCTATGATACCGAGGTTGCCAAGATCAGCTTCGTAAAGAAGGACGGCGGCAAGTATAAGATGACCATCTCGACAGGCGAGTACGATCCCGAGTTCACACTCACCGGCAAGTACGAGAGCAACAAAAAGCATTTCTTGTTCAGCGTCGATGAGGCGGAAGTCGAATACCGCGGCGAAACGCAAGAGTTAACACTCGATATAACCTTCGAGTGCGAGTATAACGCCAAGATGCCCGCTTTCCCGAAAAACTCGAAGGATATCCTTGAGCTTGACGAAGACGATTTCGAGGCTATCGGACAACAGTTCAACGATTTCATCGACGAGATCTCGGACTCAATGTTCGAGGATGACGACGATGATTACAACTATTACGGTGACTACGATTAAGTGTAATTCGATATTCCCGACGAGATCGATCTCACGATCGAGACCGCCGCGCTCGCAAGAGGACGCAGTTACGGTTACTGGGGTAATTTCGTCGGGGATCCTCATGAAGGTCCTGCGGAACAAATATTGTCCGGACATCACCGAGCTCGACGCCGCTCGAATCCTCGACGATACCAACATTTCGAAGGATAGACTGCATTGCTGAAATTGAATAATTGAATATAAAAACGAGACTGCCTTTTCGACAGTCTCGTTTTTTGGTATGACGGGTCGTGATGTCGCCGATATGTTGCTCTGCTCAAAGCCCTCTCAAAAATCCTTCGAGCCTTGATGCTATGATCGCGTGTCCGGCATCGTTGGGGTGCAGACCGTCGGGCATAAAGAGCTTCATCTGCGACTCGACGTCCGGCTGGATGGATGATACTGCGAACAGATCGAGCACCGGGATCGCATAATGGCGGCAAACGTCCTTTATCACATCAACATAGCCCGAAAGCGGCAGGGTGGGTGCTTTGTAGCCGTCACCGCGCGGTGAGCTTTCGTTCAGACGGTGAGTGGGGGTCATGAAAACGATCGTTTTGCCCGGGTACATGTCGTACAGCTTGCGGATGAGCACATTGAGCGCACCGCAGAAGCTGTATGGCGTGCGGTCGTCGATGCTGCCGACGGGCGCATCGCCGTGACCGTAGTCGTTGGTGCCGCCGAAAACGACGATCATGTCAGCGTCCGGATCCATCGCGTCCGCACGCATGAGGAAGTCGAGATCCCACTGCTCAATGTCGCTCTTTGCATGTTGGGGTGCGATGCGCGTGCCGCCGACACCGTAGTTGCGCGCCTCGGCAAGTCCTGCGGAGCGTTTCAGTCGCTGATGGAAAATGTTTGCGGGATCGGCGACCCCGACGCCCTCGGTTATGCTGTCTCCGAGGAAGTTGATCTTGAGTCCTTCGAGTTTCATTTTGTTCTACCAAAGCCTTGCGGCTTCCCTTTCGATTGGTTTTATATATTGTATCACAAACTTCGATAAAATGGAAGAGCTTTTGCAAAATTTGTCAAAAAAATTTCGAAAATGATTTTGCTGTACGGATTTTTGTACAGTAGGAAAGATATAATGGGGGAGGAATGAGGAATTAGGAATTAGGAATTAGGAATTAGGAATTTGCGAGATTTGGTTGTAATATCGCCGAGATATCATTCAAATAAAATCCATTTTCGCCCGAATGGGCGAAAATGTTCCTCACCTCTTACCTCTTACCTCAAATCCGCCTCTTTGTGAAATCGTTGACTTAATAAATTAGCAAAACGCAAAAAAATGCCGTTATTATGCATAAACTTTTTCCTTATACAAACCAAAATAATACCACAAATTTACGGAAGTAGGTGCAACGAATGTCGATTATTGTCGAAAACGAGAGCCTGTGTGCGGCTTATCAATCGGGGGACGCACATGCGCTCGATCTGCTTGTTGAGCAGAACACTAAGCTTGTTGCGGCAGTCGCGTCGTCGATCGGTCATCGCGGCAAGCTCGAATTTGAGGATCTTATGCAGGAAGGGAACATCGCGCTCATTCGTGCCGCCCAAACCTACCGCCCCGACAAGGGATGCTCCTTCTCGACCTATGCGTGGAAGATAATCGAGCGCAAACTAAAGCGCGAGGTCGGCAAGAACGGACTCGCCGTTCGTCCGCCCGCAAATCTTTACGAGCACGCAAGATGCCTTGCCGCGATCGCCTCGGAACACGGAATTTCCTTATATTCGGACGATCGCGAGACGATCAACGACCTTTTTGACCTCTTTTCGGCATATGAGCAGAAAAACGGCAGAGAGATCGATCGTCGCGGCTTTGAGAAGATCCTCGACTGCCTGCGCACGGTCAATTCGGGCACACTTTCGCTCGACTACGATCTGCCGTGCGAGATCGGAGCCTGCGATGATGATACGCAATCGCTCGTCGAAGATCTGCTGGCATCCGCGCTCAGCCCCAGAGAGAGGTTGCTCATCTCCATGCGATTCGGACTTTCCTGCGACCACTCCTGCACCCTCGCCGAGACGAGCCGTCGGATGGGGATCAGCCGCGAACGCGTCAGACAGATCGAGCAAAAATCGCTCTCCAAGCTTCGACTTGCCGCAATGAGATGATTTTTCGGCGGAATATTCGAAAAACTATTGCAAAATTGCGAAAAATGTGATAGAATGTAGGGCGTCACAACAACAAAGGAGTCCTCCCATGACAACCTACCAACTTATCACACAGGCGATCGGTCTGCTTGCGACCGCGATCGTCGTCTCGTCATTTCAGATCAAATCGCCGCGCGGCACGTTTTTTTTGATGTCATTTTCCTTCATCTGCTTCACGATCCACTATTTCATGCTCGGCTCGCTCGCAGGGGCACTGCAGAATTTCCTCTCGCTCGTTCGAAACATCTGCATCCTCGCCTTTCCGAAGGACAGCAGGGCGGGGCGGATCTCGAAGATCGCCGTCCTTGCCGCCATTTCGTCCATCCCCTTTGTCGAGCTGCTCGTCCCCGCACTTCCGTTTTCGCCTTGGGATTTTTTGGTCGTCCCCGCAACTGCGATTGGTTCGGCGATCTTTTGGACATCGGACGCCAAAAAGATACGTATCGCGCAGTTTTGCATCCTCTCGCCCGCGTGGCTGACCTATAATATCGTGTTCGGCTCGATCCCCGGGATCGCCACCGAGTGCTTCAATCTCGCCTCGGTCGCGCTCTCGAGCGTGCGAATGAAGCGCGACGAAAAGAAAAAATTAAAGGAATTATCCGAGGCGGCAGACGATGATCGAAAATAATTCGAAAAATTTGCGAAAAACTATTGATTTTTTTAGCTTTTTATGATACAATAGACATGTCCCGATCGAACTCGAAATTTTACCGTAGAGAACGGTCGGGTCTTTTCTGCGCGTCATTGCCGCACCGATGCGGTACAAAATAGAAAAATCAAAAAACTGAAAGGTTCAACGGAAAAATGGATAATATTGACCTTAAAATTCTGGGTTGCCTGAAAAACAACGCCAGAGAGAAGGCGTCGGCGATCGGAGAGGAGATCGGACTGTCGGTGTCTGCCGTGACCGAGCGCATCAAGCGAATGGAAGCGTCCGGGCTGATACGCCAATATACCCTGATCGTCGATCAAAAGAAGATCGGCAACTCGGTGTCGGCGATAATGGAGGTCGCCATGGAGCATCCGCGCTACGGCGATGCGTTCCTTGCGATGATCGACAGCATCCCGAGCATCATCTCCTGCTACTGCGTGACCGGCGATTTCGACTATATTTTGCACATCGTCACCGATTCGACCGACGGACTCGAGGCGATCTACAGCAGACTCCGCTCCTTCGACGGCGTCGCGGACACCAAAACGCACATCATCCTTCGCAAATCCAAGGACGAATACACGGTCCTGCCAAGTGCACTTTAATTTTTCATACAGAGCCGTCATACAAACAGAGCCGTCATACAAACAGAGCCGTCTGTAAGGCGGCTCTGTTTGAGGTAAGAGGTAATAGGTAAGAGGTAAGAAGTGCGGAACATTTTCGCCCATTCGGGCGAAAATGGATTTATATTTGTAATCGCGAATGATTGATTATACATCACGCCGATATTATCCCCCGATCAACAAAGAGGCGGGCGATCGATGATCGCCCCTAGCGAATTTGAGGTAAGAGGTAAGATGTAAGAGGTAAGAGGATCGGAATTTTAATTTCTCATTCCTAATTCCTAATTTCTAATTCGGAGCAACTATGTACAACAAAAAAATGTATTCCCTCGGCGCGCAGGGGTCGGTGATCAGAGAGATCTTCGAGTACGGCAAAGCGCGCAAGGCTCTTATCGGGGACGAAAATGTCTTCGATTTCTCGCTCGGCAACCCGTCCGTCCCTGCTCCCGACTGCATAAACGAGACGGTGCGCCGACTGCTCGACTCGCGCGATCCGATAGCACTGCACGGGTACACAAGCTCGCGCGGCGATATGTCGACCAGATCTGCGATAGCAGACGATCTTCGCCGCAGATTTGATGTCAATGTCTCAGCCGACGATATCATAATGACCCTTGGCGCGGCGGCATCACTCTCGTGCGCACTCGGTGCTCTTTGCGAGGACGGGGACGAATTTATCGTCATCTCGCCCTATTTCCCCGAATATCGCGTCTTCGTCGAGGCGGCAGGCGGCAAGCTTGTCGAAGTGCCTGCCGACCCCGATCGCGGATTTTCGCTCGATATCGCCGCTCTCGATCGGGCGATCGGTCCGCACACCAAGGCGGTCATCATCAACTCGCCCAATAATCCGACGGGCAGAGTCTACTCGACAGCCGAGATCGCCGACCTCGCCGATCTCCTCACACGCCGATCCTTTGGCAGAGAGCCGATCATGCTCATCTCGGACGAGCCCTATCGCGAGCTGATTTATGGGGACGAAATTTATCCTTTTGTGACAAAATACTACAAAAACAGCATAGTTTGCTATTCCTACAGCAAATCGCTCTCGCTTGCGGGCGAGAGGATCGGCTACCTGCTCGTCTGCCCCGATGCGGATCTCGCGAGCGAGATCCTCGCTGCCGCCGCAGGGGCGGCAAGAGCACTCGGCTACGTTTGCGCGCCCTCGCTCTTTCAAGCGGTCATCGCCGAGTGCACGGGGGCACTGTCGGACGTTTCGGTCTATGATGCGAGCAGAAAACTGCTCTCGGATGCACTTTGGAAGCTCGGGTTCGATTTTGCGCCGCCCGACGGCGCGTTCTATCTTTTCCTGCGCTCGCCTTCGGGGGACGCGGACGAGTGCTTTCGACGTGCGCGCGATCACGAACTGCTCCTCGTGCCCTCTGACTCGTTCGGCGTGAAGGGCTACCTGCGCGTGTCCTATTGCACCCCGCCCGAGACGATCGAGCGCGCACTGCCCGCTTTTGAGGCTCTCGCGAGGGACTATGGGCTTTCGGGCAGATAATCTCAAAAAAACATGATAAATTGCTCGATTTCTGTTGACAAAATCGCGCAAAAGTGGTAAAATATCTCTGTCAGAAAAAAATCGGAGGACATTAAAATGAAGAAGTTTTTCAAAGAATTTCGCGAATTTATCAATAAGGGCAACGTTGTCGACATGGCAGTCGCCGTCATCATCGGCGCGGCATTCTCGCCGATCGTAAACGCCCTCGTTAACAACATCATCATGCCAGTGATCGGCAAGCTCGTCGGCAATATCGACTTTACCGATCTCAAAACGGTGCTCACCGAGGAAGTGCTCGATGAGGCAGGCAACATTGTTACCCCCGAGGTCGCTATCGGCTGGGGCGTGCTCATCGGCGCGGTCGTCAATTTCCTGATCGTAGCCCTTTGCGTGTTCACCATGCTCAAGGTCATCCTTGCCGCAAAGAACGGCGGCGAAAAGCTTGCCAAGAAGGGCAAAAAGGCAGAGCCCGAGAAGCCCGCAGAGCCTGCGGCACCCGTCGAGACCGATCTCGACGTCCTTCGCGAGATCCGCGATCTTCTGAAGGATAACGAAAAAAAGGCGAAATAATCCAAAAAACGACGAAAAGAGGACAGCGGCAGTGAAAATTCAGAGATCCGCCGAGGACTATCTCGAAACGATACTTGTACTTGAAAAGCGCGGTGGGAGCGTCCGATCGATCGATATCGCGACCGAGCTCGGCTTTTCGAAGCCGTCTGTCAGCGTCGCGATGAAAAATCTCAAAGCAGACGGACACATAACGGTGGATGCGGACGGCTCGATCCGCCTCCTGCCGACCGGTCGCGCGATCGCCGAGCGCATACTCGAACGGCACACGACCCTGTCCGATCTGCTCGTCCGCCTCGGCGTCTCAAGGGAGATCGCGATCGAGGACGCCTGCAGGATCGAGCATGTCATCAGCACAGAAAGCTTCGAAGCCATCAAAGCCCACGTCGCGATGCACGGAGAAAAGAAGTAGATCAAGATACCTCTGCCGCGAAGATTTTGATATTTACCTGCCGAGATGATGTGTCGGCGGGGTGAAACATCAAGACCTGTTTGTTGACCGGTCGATTGATAATAAATCAACCGCTAAAGAAACATATTTGTCGCACCTACCCACATCTCGGCGATGGCATAACCATGTTTCCACTGAATAAATATCTTGTATCTTGTATCTAAATTCACACGCCGCCCACCAATTCGGTGGGCGGCGTGTGAATTTTGCGGTTTTATTTATCTTCTTTGTTGCGTCGGTGTTTGGCGAGCGCGACTATTACGGAAACGCAAAATAGCGCGATCGTTGTCAGAAAGAGCGCGATGTCGCCTGTCGGCGGCGATGTCAGCTCGGTCGTTACACTCTCGGCTGCGATCAAGATCTCGTTTATCATTTTTCTACCATGTCGCTCCCTTCAAATTCATTTATTTTCGTCTGCCTCTATTGTAACATATTATTAAACAAATGTCAATATTATTTGAGAAAAATTTTCAAAAAAATCAAAAGAATTTTTGCGCAGAGGGGCACTTGTTAATAAACTGTTGTATTTTTGAAAATCTGTTGACAAAAGCTGATAAATGTTGTAAAATAGAAAGATAAAGATATCAAACAGGAAGGTTGTATAAAAGGATGAAAAAGATCACATGTAAGATAACGGCGCTATGCCTGCTCGTCGTTTTGCTTTTCACCGCTTGCGCCGACGATATCGGCATGAATATTACGACGATCGGGGACATAACCACCGCATCGCCGACGACGACCACGACGAATTTGCCGCTGAGCAGTGCGTTGACGACAACGGAGACGCCGACCACAAACATCCCCGACCCGACGACGCCGAAGGTCGAGCCGACATATATAACGCTTCTTGCGGTCGGCGACAACCTGATGCACCTGCCTGTCGTGCAGAGCGGACAGAAGGTGGGCTACGACAGCTTTTATAAAGAGCTCGAACCGATGATCAAGTCGGCGGATGTCGCGATCATCAACCAAGAGACGATATTCACCGACAAGACCCCCTCCGGCTACCCCGCATTCGGCACGCCGAAGGAGATCGGCGAGGCAGCCCTTGCGGCAGGATTTGACGTTTTCTCGACCGCCACCAATCATACGGCGGACAAGGGTGAGGACGCAATATTGTACACGCTTGATTTTTGGGATAACCACCCCGAGGGACTGATGCTCGGACTCAACCGCGAAAAGGCTGATCGCACGCGCATCCCGTCCCTGACCGTCAATGGCGTCAAGATCGGCTTCCTCAACTACACATACGGCATGAATGCGAGCCTGAAAAAGTGGTGGATGGTCGACATCCTCGACAAAAGCGACGACGGCAAGGCTCTTATCGCCTCGCGCATCGAAAAGGCGAAAGAGGAGTGCGATTTCGTCGTCATGTGCGCGCATTGGGGGTCAGAATATGTGAACACCCCGACCGCGAGCGAGCAGACGTGGGCGCAGTTTTTCGCCGATTGCGGCGTCGATCTCGTCATCGGCACGCATCCGCACGTCGTCCAGCCCGTGATGGAGCTTGAGGGCAAGGACGGCAACAAGACGCTCGTTTACTATTCGCTCGGCAATTTTGTCCACAACCAAAACGATTTTGCGCCGAACATCGGCGGACTTGCGACGATCAAGCTGATCTGCGACGAGGACGGCGTGCGTATCGACGAGTATAATCTGGTCGGCACGATGGTCGACTGCTACAAAAACGAGAACGGCGTAAGATGCTACAGTGCCTGCCTCATCTCCGAAATGACCGAGGAACGCCTCAAAAAGCACATAAAATTCAGCAAAAAAACAGTCGCCGATTTCGAAAAAGAGTTCGAAAAAGCATCGACAGCATATCCGAAGAATTAGGAATTAGGAATTAGGAATTAGAAATTGGCGAGATTTGGGTATAATATCGCCGAGATATTACAAATAAAAATCCATTTTCGCCCGAATGGGCGAAAATGTTCCTCACTTCTTACCTCTTACATCTTACCTATTACCTCAAATCCGCCGGGGCGATCATCGATCGCCCGACTCTTGGGTGATCGGGGGACGATATATCGGCAAAATGAATAATCAATCATTCGCGATTACAAATAAAAATCCATTTTCGCCCGAATGGGCGAAAATATTCCTCACTTCTTACCTCTTACATCTTACCTATTACCTCAAATCCGCTAGGGGCGATCATCGATCGCCCGCCTCTTTGTTGATCGGGGGATGATATATCGGCAAAATGAATAATCAATCATTCGCGATTACAAATAAAATCCATTTTCGCCCGAATGGGCGAAAATGTTCCGCACTTCTTACCTCTTCACTATTACCTATTACCTTAATAAAAAATCGCCACCGATAAGGTGGCGAATTTTTATTAATTAATCGGCGTGCCGTTGACTGCTACGGCGTCTTTGCTCATATCGACCTCTACACTGCCGTCGCGAGTGGCGTAGATCAGTGTCTTCGCGTTTGTCAGCGCGGTTATCGTTTTGACTTCCATCTGCGTCTTGTCGGCGTTATTCGAGCAGAATGCAACCGAATATGTCGCCTTGAGGCTCTCGAACAGGCTGTCGTAGCTCTGATCGTAGATGCCGTAGTTCGGAACGGTGATAAGATCAAATGTCTTGCCGCCGAGATCAGAGACAAGCTCTGCCGTGCGCTCGCCCTTGATGCGCGAGGTCATGAGGAATGACTTACCCTCGTATTCGAGCGCGACTGCAAGCGAATTGCACTCGTCGTTCTCGTCAGAGGTCGTCGAGTAGTCCTTGTGAGGTGTGTAGATGGTCATCTTGACATCGCCGAGCGTGATCTCGGTATTCTCAGAGACCTTGGTTGCAGTGATGCCTGCGCCGCTCAGCGCATTTTCGAGCAGTGTGTAGCTGTTGCTTGCCTTGTTGTAGGCAGGAGTGAGAACATTCTTGAAGGTGACCTGCTTGGACGAGATGATCGCAGGCAGACCGCCGATGTGCTTTTTCGAGTAGTTGGTCAGGATGAGATAGTCAATGTCCTTGATGTTCTTCTCGGCAAGATAGGTCAGCACCTTGTCGGTCTTGTCGTCGGCGGCGGTGTCGATCATGACATTGCCTGCGGGTGTGCGGATGATGATGCAGGTCGATCTGCCCGCTTTGAGGAATTTGAACTTGACCTTGCCGCTCTTTTCGGGGTCGTTTTTGTCAGTCTTGCCGACCGTTATGACATTTCCGTTTGCGTCGGTGACCGTGGTGGTGGAGTTTCCGTCTGTCGAGCATGCCGCGAGCGAGAGCACGAGCATTACTGCCGAGAGCAGGAGTGCGATGATTTTTTTGGTTTTCATGAGGATGATCCCCCTTTTCGTGTTCGTTGGTTACTTGCTATTATAAGTTGTAATTGTGAACCTGTCATTAATATTTACATAAATTAACAAATTTTTCGAATAATTTGTCCGCTTTTCGGCAAAAGGTGACAGCGATCGACCCTCTTTCCCGAGATAAGCTCCTCGCCACCGATGTTGTCGATCGTGACAGCGGCGTCCGAGACGTTTACCGCGACAAAGATCTCGTGATCCGCCCCTTTGGCAAATCGACGAAATGCGAACACGCCCTCGGGCAGATCCTCGACCACCTCGAGCAGTCCGCCCGAAAAGAGCGGCTCGGAGCGTCTGATGTTCGAGAGATGCCTGTAATGCTCGACAAGGCTCTCGTCCTGCCGCGCCTTGACAAAGGGCATGCGGTTGAACGGGTCGCGATAGCCCTCCATGCCGCCCTCGTCGCCGTAATAGACGCAGGGAAGCCCGGGCAGGGTGAAGATGAGTATCGCGCACAGCTTGAGAAGCTCTATCCCGTGTGCCCGCTGCTCGGGCGAAAGCTTTGCCGTCGCAAGCTCGGATGCAGGTCTGCCGCCCTCGTCATCGCCGACCAAGACGGTCAGAATGCGCTCGGTGTCGTGCGTGCCGAGGAAATTCATCAACAGATCGGATGCGGATTTGGGGTAATGCGAGTAGAGCAGGGCGGTCGCCTCAAAAAGCTCGGAGCGGTCGCCCGATCTCACGAATTTGACAATTCCGTTTCTCAGCGGATAGTTCATGACCGAGTCGAGCCTGTCGCCCCTGAAATATTTGCGCCTTGTGCCGTACGCCGATTTGTTGGACGCATCCTCCCAGACCTCGCCGAATATCGGCGCGTCGGGGTCGCATTCCCTCACCCTTTTGCAGAGCGAAGCAAGGAATGTGTCGGACAGCTCGTCGGCAACGTCGAGCCGCCAGCCTGCGACACCCATGTTCGTGTATTTCGCGATCACGCCGTTGTCGCCGCAAATGAAGTCGGTGTAGGACCTGTTTGTCGTGTCGACCGCAGGCAGGACGTCAATGCCCCACCAACAGCGGTATTTGTCGGGATAATTTGTGAAATCGTACCAATCAAAATAGGGCGACGATCGGTCGCGATAGGCACCGCTCTCTCCGTATCTGCCGCTTTTGTTGAAATATTTGCTGTCCGAGCCGGTGTGATTGAACACGCCGTCAAGGATAACGCCGATCCCCCGCTCTGCCGCCGCCGCGATCAGAGCCGCGAGAGCCTTGTCACCGCCGAACATCTCGTCGACCTTCATATAGTCGCCCGTGTCGTATTTGTGGTTCGAATACGCTTCGAAGATGGGCGAGAGGTAGATCAGGCTGACGCCGAGGGACGACAGATAGTCAAGCTCGTCGATAACGCCCCAAAGATTGCCGCCGAAAAATTTGTTGTTGCGGACAAATCCGCCGCGACGCTCGGCAAACTCGGGAATGCCGCCCTCCCAATCGGGGTCGAGCAGGGCATCCTCGCGCAGGGGCATCTTGACGCTCCCCTTGGCAAATCGGTCGACGAATATGTGATATATCATTCCGCCCGACCATTTCGAGGGTGCAAACGGGTCGGCGTGGCTGACCGTCAGCTGAAAGCCGTCGTAATTTTCCCACGCGTATGATAGCCTCGGCTTGTAGGATGTCATATTTTGCGAAAGGCGCAGTCTGCCGTAGCCGCTCTCGAAGACCGCCGTGTACCAGAGCAGGGCATCGCGCTCGCCCTCGGGGCAGAGCTCGATCAAATCAAGGCTTGCCGAGTAGGTCTCGATCAGTGCCCCCGGGGCACTTGTCAACTCAAGAGCGAGAGAGAGCCGCTCGCCGTCCGAGTCTCTGTAAAACTCAAGGGTCGGACGATAGACGCCCAGTTCGCGAGGGGCAGATAAATTAAATGTCAGCCTGTCATCATTTGAAAAAACACCGAAAAGACCGCCAAAGTCGGTCTTTTCGGAGATTTTCGAAAAAACAAGCTCATCTGTGAGTTTTTTCGGAACAAACATAGATCACTCGTTTTCTGCCTTTATCGGGCTGATGTGCCAGATGTTCTTTGCGTATTCGTCGATCGCGCGGTCGGCAGAGAATATGCCGGCGCGGGCGATGTTGACAAGCGATTTTTTCTCCCAAACACCGCGGTCGGCGTAGTCGGAGAGCAGTTCTTTGTGCTTTGCGAGATAGCTGTCGAAGTCGGCAAGGCACATATACGGGTCGGGCACGCCCGGTCCCATGAGCAGATAGTTGTAGAAGCTTGTGTAATCGTTGCCGTTAAATCCAACCTTGAGCTGATCGACCGCATCATGGAGGATGGGACTTCTGTTGTAGAAGTCGGCGGAATGATATCCGCTCTGCCAGAGCGAGTCGACCTCGGGGGTGGTCAGACCGAAGATATAGACATTGTCCGCGCCGACCGCCTCTGCGATCTCGACGTTCGCGCCGTCAAGCGTTCCCAAGGTGAGCGCGCCGTTTATCATGAGCTTCATGTTGCCCGTGCCGCTTGCCTCTTTGCCGGCAAGCGAGATCTGCTCGGAGATGTCGGCGGATGGGATGAGCACCTCGGCAAGCGAGACATTGTAATCCTCGGCGAAAACGACCCTCATCTTGTTGCGCAGTACACTGTCACGCTCGATCTCGGCGGAGATGTCGCAGATGAGCCTGATCGTCTGCTTTGCGATGAAATACGAGGGCGCAGCCTTTGCCGCAAATATAAATGTCTGCGGCGGAAGATCGATGCCGGGGTTTTCTTTCAGCATCCTGTAGTAGGATATTATGCGCAGAGCGTTGAGCATCTGCCTCTTGTATTCGTGCATGCGCTTGACCTGAACGTCGAAGATCGAGTCGGGGTCGAGCGTGATGCCCGTCTTTTTTGCGTAGTAATTGGAGAAACGAACCTTGTTTTCGCGCTTGATGGCGTAAAGTCGGTCGAGTACCGATGCGTCGGAGGCGTATTTTTCAAATTTTGCAAGCTCCTCGGCGTGCTTTCTGTATCCCGTGCCGATCGTTTCGTCAAGCAGAGCGCAAAGTCCCGGGTTCGAGTAGCAGAGCCAACGACGGTGAGCGATGCCGTTGGTCACATTGGTGAATTTCTCGGGAGTGTATTCGTAAAAATCCGAGAAGACGGTCTTTGTCAGAATGTCCGAGTGGAGCTTTGACACGCCGTTGACCGTGTGCGAGCCGACGACCGACAGATTTGCCATCTTGACGCGATTGCCTGCGATGATCGACATGTGCGTGATCCTGTCCCAGTCGCCCGGGTAGCATTTCCACAGATCCGCACAGAAGCGGCGGTTGATCTCGCAAACGATCTGGTGGATCCTGGGCATGACATATTTGAACAGTCCCTCGTCCCAGGTCTCAAGTGCCTCGGGCAGGACGGTGTGGTTGGTGTAGGAAACGGTCTTTATGACGGTGTTCCATGCGTCATCCCACGAATAGGAATATGTGTCGGTCAGGATGCGGATAAGCTCGGGCACGACCAGCGCGGGATGGGTGTCGTTGATGTGGATCGCTACCTTGTCGGCAAAATTCTCAAGCGTGCCGTAGCTGCGCAGGTGATCGGCGATGATCGATTGAAGCGATGCGCAGACCAGGAAATACTGCTGCTTTAAGCGGAGCGTTCTGCCGCCGTCGTGGTTGTCGGCAGGGTAGAGCACCTTCGAGATGATCTCCGCCTTGTTCGACTCCTCCATCGCCTGGAAATAATCGCCTTGCGAGAAGAGCCCCATGTTGAACTGATTGGTCTTGACCGCCTTCCACAGACGAAGCGAGTTGACCGCCTTGCTGTCTGCGCCCGAGATCATCATGTCGTAGGGGACAGCCTGAACCTCGGTGTAGTCGGTGTGGATGACATCGTGCCTGCCGTTCTCCCATTTTTCGGTGATGTTGCCGCCGAAACGAACGGTGCAGGTCTTGTCGGTACGCGGGACGAGCCAGCACTCGCCCGAGGGGAGCCAAATGTCGGGCAGCTCGATCTGCTGTCCGTCAACGATCTTCTGCTTGAACAGACCGTACTCGTAAAGGATCGAAAATCCGGTCGCCGAATAGTCAAGCGTCGTCAGCGCATCCATAAAGCATGCCGCAAGTCTGCCGAGACCTCCGTTGCCGAGTCCGGGATTGTCCTCGTGCTCGTAGAGGTCCTCAATGTTGTAGCCCCATGATGCGAGCAGCTCACGGTATTCTTTTTCAAGACCGAGGTTCATGAGATTGTTTTTAAGCGATTTTCCGATCAAAAACTCCATGCAGAGATAGTAGATCTTCTTGCCTTCCTTGTTTTTGACATTCTGCTTGAACTCGGTGCGCTTGTGAGAGAGGATGTCCTTGACCGAAAGAATAACGGCTTTGTATATCTGATCGGCGTTTGCCTCGTCGGGGGTGGTCCCGAAGAATTTTGACAGCTTGTCGGTGATGTCGCGACGCACCGTCGCGTCCTTTGATTGCCTTACCGTCTTTTTGGTCAGCTTGACTGCCTTTACCTTTTCGGTCTTGATCTCTTCACCGGTTTCAATTTTCTTTACCATTTAATTAAGTGTTCCTTTCATATGACGAAAAAATTAGGAATTAGGAATTAGGAATTAGGAATTTGCGGGGTTTTGGTGTTTGGGTGGGTTGATTTATTGTTCGATCGTGCCAATCGCAAAACATCATCCCTGTTGCCGATACGACCAATCCCCCACCCTATTATTTCAAATAAAATTCCTCACTTCTTACTTCTTACCTCTTACATCTTACCTCAAATCCGCCTCTTTGTTGATCGGGGGATAATATATCGGCGTGATGTATAATCAATTACCACCGTGTGATGGACATTGCCCCATCAAAACATCGACTTGTAGACTTCCATATATCTTTTTGCGGATGCGTCCCAGGTGAAATCGCTGGTCATGGCGTTTTTGACCAGCTTTTTCCATGACGGCTTGTCGTAATAAAGCTCAAGCGCGCGTCCGACGGCATCCTTCATTTCGTAAGGCGAGAAGGCGTAGAAGGTGACGCCGTTGCCCTCGCCGCTTGATCTGTCGAATGCTTTGATCGTGTCGTAAAGTCCGCCCGTCTCTCTGACCACAGGGACCGCACCGTAACGGCAGGCGATCATCTGTGACAGTCCGCAGGGCTCCGATTGACTTGGCATTAAGAAGATGTCCGCGGCGGCATAGATCCTGCGAGAGAGCTCCTTGTCAAATTTGATCAGCGCGCGAACCTTCTCGGGATAGTATCCCTCAAGTCCTCGGAAATAATTCTCGTAATCCTGCTCGCCCGTGCCGAGAACGACAAATTGCGACTCTCCCTGCATGATCTCGCCGAGCATCGCACGCACGAGATCAAGCCCCTTGGGAGCGACCAGTCTTGTGACCATCGCGATCAGCGGCTTGTCGGGCTCGATCGGAAGTCCAAGCTCTGCCTGAAGCGCGGCTTTGTTGGACGCCTTGCCCGAGAATGTGTGGTATTTCGCGCTGTAGTGACTGCCGCCCAGAACCGGGTCGGTGAGCGGATTGTAATAATCGTTGTCGATGCCGTTCACGATGCCGCAGGATTTTGACGCATACTGTGCGATTATGCCCGAGAGTCCGTGCGCGTAATAGGGCATGCGGATCTCCTCGCTGTAACGCTCGCTGACCGTCGTCAGCTTGTCACAGCAGACTATCGCGCCCTTGGTGAGGTTTATGCAACCATCATATTCAAGCTCGGGCAGATCGGTCTCCCAAAGGGAGAAGACGTCGCCGATGATCGATTTCGGGAATTTGCCCTGATATTCGATGTTGTGGATGGTGTATACCGTGCGCGTGTTCGGATAATTCTGCTGTTTGCGCAGATATATTATCGAAAGTGCCGCCTGCCAGTCGTTTGCGTGGAGCAGATCGGGGGTAAATCCGATTCGCGGGAGCATTTCGACAGCTGCCTTGCAGAAGAATGCGTAACGCTCGCCGTCGTCAAACTCGCCGTAAACATTCGGGCGATTGAAATAATAGTCGTTTGCGATGAAATAATAGGTCACGCCGTCCTTTTCGAGCATTTTGACCTCGGCATGCTGAACACGCCAGGCAAGATGGACCTCAAATGACGCTACGGTGATCATTTGGTCGATCCAAAAGGATGTGATCTTTGAGTGAAGCGGCAGAACGACACGAACATCGTTCGAGCTGTCCTCGCGAGCGATCGCCGCAGGGAGCGAGCCGAGCACGTCCCCGAGTCCGCCCGTAGAAGCAAACGGCACAGCCTCGCCGCCGACATAGAGTATTTTCATGGAAACCTCCTTTGAATTAGGAATTAGGAATTAGGAATTAGGAATTAGGAATTTGCGAGATTTGTGTGTTCGGGCGGTCGATTTGTAATAAATCGACCATCAAAACAAACAGATAGATCTTTCTCGTGTAGGGACCGGCGTCCCCGACGGTCCGTTAATGAAGGCTTGTCGGACAAAAAATCGGCGGTGGAATGATTAAATTTGTTTGATTAAACAAACAATCACCGCCACATATAACATGTTTGACGAACCATCGAGGACGCTCGCGAACTTGTTCGCGATGTCTCTCGCATGGTGGTAATTATTTGTTTCGGCAGCCGATCCGATTTAATCATCGTTTTCACGGGGTGTGTGTTCGGGCGGTCGATTTGTAATATCGGCGTGATGAACGCACAATCTCCGTAGGGCGGTCGATCTGTTATATCATCTTTCCCTTATCGATGTATATCGGCATTGTGTTATGCCCGGAGAGGACGACGCCGTCGCGGATGACTACGTTTTTGTCGGCGATCACGCAGTTGAGGCTGACATTTTCGCCTGTTGTCGTGTCCTGGAAGAGGATCGAATTTTTGACGACCGTGCCCTTGCCGACCTTGACACCGCGGAAGAGGATCGAATTTTCGACCGTGCCGTCGATGATGCATCCGTCGGCGATCATCGAATTTTTGACCTTGCTGCTCTGCGAATATTTTGTCGGAGGGCTGTTTCTGACCTTGGTGAGGATCGGGCGATTTTTCACCTTGAACAGATCCTCGCGGTTTTCCTTGTCAAGCAGGGACATGTTGCAGTCGAAATAATCGCTCATCGAGGTGATGTTCGCGAAAAATCCGTCAAAACGATAGACCTTGAAGCTGTCCTTGCCGATGTTTCTCACCACGACGTCGCGAGTAAGGCTCGTGTATCCGTGTGCGGCGGCGTCAAGCAGTGCCGCCTCGAGATAGGTCCTGTTTGCAATGGCGATGTTGATGTTGATGTCGACCTCGCCCTCGACATTCTGCGGATGCGCGCTGATGTCGGTTATGTTGTTGTCCTCGTCAGAGAAGATTATGTTGAAGTTGTGACATTTTTCGGCGGTAAGTGCCATTTTTTTGACCGCAAATGTGATCTTTGCGCCCGATTTAATGTGGCAGTTCAGCATGTCGTCGAGATCGATGTTGCAGATGCTGTCGCAGTCGGACATAACTATGTAGTCGCCCGGCATGTTGGCGATCGCACTGCTGATCGACATGAGCGCGGTCAGCCTGTTCTCGTAAAGCTCGGATGCCGCGTAGCTTGAATATGCCGCGATGTAGGGGGGCAGGATCTTGAGTCCGCCCGTGCGTCTGGCAAGATCCCAGTCCTTGCCCGAGCCGACGTGATCCATCAGCGACTGATAGTTGTAGTGTGTGATTATCGAAACATTTTTGATGCCCGCGTTGACCATGTTCGAAAGAGGGAAGTCAACAAGGCGATATCTGCCGCCGAAGGGGATGGATGCCATTGTGCGGCGTCTGGTAAGCTCGGTCACGTTCTGATCGTGCAGATTTGAAAAAATTATTCCCGATGCGTATGCCATTATACATTCCCTCCTTGATCGCTTACTATCTCACAAAGCTTTTTCTCGTTGACCATCGCGCCGCCCGGGATCTTTGTTCCCGCAGGAAGCGACAGCCCGTCGCCGACGACCGCGATCTGCGCGCCCTGCAGACGGCTCTCGCCGACATGTACGCCCTCGCCGACAGATGTCCCTGCCGCGACGATCGAATACTCGACCACTGCGCCCTCTTCGATTCGGACGTTTTCCATGATCACGCTGTCACGCACGACCGCTCCGGGTGCAACATAAACACCGTTTCCGATGACCGAGTGCTCGACCGTTCCGTAGATCTCACAGCCCTCGGTGATAAATGCATCCGAAATGACCGCTCCGTCGCCGATGTACTGCCCGGGGACAGACTCGGTACGCGAATAGATGCGGCGCGCCTTGTCGTGCAGGGAAAGCTTGGGCGGATTGCCGAGCAGATCCATGTTCGCCTCCCAAAGCGAGCTGATCGTTCCGACGTCCTTCCAATAGCCCTCGAAGGGATAGGCGTACATGCGCTCGCCCGACTCAAGCATTGCGGGGATGACATTTTTGCCGAAATCGTTGACCGAGTTCGGATCCTTGTCGTCCTCGATGAGATATTTGCGCAGCTTTTTGTAGTTGAAGATGTAAATGCCCATCGATGCCTGATTGGATTTCGGCTCCTTCGGCTTTTCCTCAAACTGATAGACACGACTTTCGGCGTCCGTGTTCATTATGCCGAAACGCGATGCCTCCTCGATCGGTACGGACAGCACGGCAATGGTGCAGTCGGCATTCTTTTCCTTGTGGAAATCGAGCATTGCCGAGTAGTCCATCTTGTAAATGTGGTCACCCGAGAGCACGAGCACATAGTCGGGATCGTACCTGTCAATGTAGGCAAGATTTTGGAATATCGCGTTTGCCGTTCCCTTGTACCAGTCGGTGCCGCTCATCTTCTGATAGGGCGGCAGGACCATTACACCGCCCATGTTGCGGTCAAGATCCCACGGCGCGCCGTTGCCGATATACTCGTTGAGCATAAGCGGCTGATACTGCGTCAGAACACCGACCGTGTCGATGCCCGAGTTGATGCAGTTTGACAGCGTAAAATCAATAATTCGGTACTTTCCGCCGAACGAAACGGCGGGCTTGGCGGTCTTTTCGGTCAGCGCGTATAACCTGCTTCCTTGTCCGCCCGCAAGTAGCATTGCAACGCACTCTTTCTTCTGGAACATTTGCCTGTATACCTCCCATAAAATGGATTTTATAGATAAAATATTTGCGGAAAATTTTAAGTTGTGATACAGCCGAAACAACGACCTCTTTGTCGCATCGCCGATTTGTTGTTCGATCGTGCCAATTCGCAAAACATCATCTCTGTTGCCGATACGACCGTTCCCCACCCTGTAGGGGCGATCATCGATCGCCCGTTTGTTTGGCGTGTCGGGGGATGATATATCGGCGGGATAAACGAAAATTTCCCTGTAGGGCGGGGGCGTCGCGAAAAAAGTTCGCGGTGCTCCCGCCGCTCTTTGATATAGATTAAAATATCATTTGATTGTCTAAAGTATATTCAAATATAACCGATAAACGGCGGGAGCAAGCCCCCGCCCTACGGGGATAGGTAATTGTTTGTTTTATCGGTCGATTTGTTATATAGACAAAATTTGTTTGTCGCAGGCGTCCGCGAAAAAATTTCGCGGTGCCCCCGCCGCTCTTTGATATAGATTAAAATATCATTTGATTGTCTAAAGTATATTCAAATATAACCGATAAACGGCGGGAGCAAGCCCCCGCCCTACGGGGATAGGTAATTGTTTGTTTTATCGGTC
>CAZMPO010000020.1:0-16992 GCA_964568425.1 uncultured Lachnospiraceae bacterium
CAAGAACCCCCCGAAATTCTGCCCCGAATGCGGAGATATCTTCAATGACGGGGATACTGTCTGATCACTATATATAATAATGAAGGAAAAAGTGTTTTCCGCCTCCGATCTGACGGCAATATCGATCTCATGCGGTCACGCCGATCGCACATGCGCCTACTCGTTTACGATTACAAGAGGGGCGGACGGTTGGTATCTTGATGCCGATCTCTTTGAGAGGTCGATCCGCAAAAGACCGATCGACCCCGAGAGTGTGGACGAGATCATGGCGATAATCGAGAATCGGGGAATCGTACAAGAGGCAAACAAGCAAAAAAGAGCGAAGAAAAGGCTCTTTCACATGTACATCCCCGACGAGTCGGTATACTCATTGGCGCTCACCTTTTCGGACGGCGAGATCAAAAGCATATCAGAACGTCAAGGCGAGCTTGAAGAAATATTCTGCAGACTCGTCGAGGAAAAATAAAACAAACGACGGTAAAATCGAAAAAAGTACGAAAGGAGTACTGTTTTGGGTAATTTACAAGAATACAAGTGTCCGTGTTGCGGAGGCGCGATAGAGTTTGACAGCAGTCTGCAAAAGATGAAATGCCCCTATTGCGACACCGAATTTGAAATGGAAACGCTTGCGGGTTACGATGCTGACCTGCAGAGCGATAAGGCGGACGAAATCAATTGGGGGAGCACGGGCGGCTCCGAATGGCAGAGCGGCGAGGTCGATAATCTCGGCATGTACGTCTGCGATTCCTGCGGCGGTGAGATCGTTGCCGACGATACGACAGCCGCAACATCCTGCCCGTTCTGCGGCAATCCGGTCGTTATGAAGGGACGCCTATCGGGAACCTTGAAGCCCGATTACATAATCCCCTTCAAACTCGACAAAAAAGCCGCAAAAGAGGCGCTTCAAAAGCATTACAGCGGCAAACGCCTGCTTCCGAAGGTCTTCAAGGACGAAAATCACATCGACGAGATCAAGGGCGTTTATCTTCCGTTCTGGCTCTATGATGCCGATGTCAACGCTCGTCTTCGCTATCGCGCGACAAAAGTCCGCAAATGGAGCGATGATGAGTATGATTACACCGAAACAGAGCATTTTTCGGTACAAAGAGGCGGAAATATCGGATTTGAGAAGATTCCCGTCGATGGCTCGACCAAGGTGGATGATACGCTGATGGAATCCATCGAGCCCTATAATTTCGCCGAGGCAGTCGATTTTCAGTCAGCATACCTTGCAGGCTATCTCGCCGACAAATATGATGTTGATTCCGAGACTAGCAAGACTCGCGCAAACGAGCGTGTCAAAAAGTCGACCGAGGACGCTTTTGCATCAACGGTCGAGGGATACGCAACGGTGAAGACCGAAAGCTGCAGTATCGATCTTAAAAACGGCAGTGCAAAATACGCGCTCTATCCGGTATGGTTGCTCAATACGACATGGAACGGCAAAAAGTACACATTCGCGATGAATGCGCAGACAGGCAAGCTCGTCGGCGATCTCCCGCTCGACAAGTCCGCGGCAAGAAAATGGACGATAGGTCTTACCGCCGCCTGCACCGTCGCAACCTATGCGGCGGCATGGCTGCTTCATTTGATCGGATTACTGTAAGGAGGGGCGGACAATGAAGATAACAAAGAAGATATTTTTCGCACTTTTGATGGTTATTGCCATCTGCGTCAGCACTTTTACAGTTTTCGGTGAAAGTTTGATTGCACCCCGCCTTTCCGATGGTGCAAAGCTCCTCTCCGATTCCGAGGCAGGCTCACTTTTGGAAAAGCTTGACGAGATCAGCAAGCGTCAAAAGGTCGATGTTGTAATAGCCACGGTAAACGGGACAGAGGATCTGACGATCGAAGAATTCGCCGATCTTTTCTATGAGCTGTCGGGGTTTGGTTTTGGCGCCGAGAAAGACGGACTGCTCCTGCTTGTCGATAAAGATAACGGTAAGTGGTATATATCCACAAACGGATATGCGATAGAGGCATTTACCGATGACGGCATCGATTATATAGGCAAGCAGATATCGCCCTTCCTCACCGATGGTGATTTCAACGGCGCGTTTGTGATATTTGCCGATCTTTGCGATGATTTTATCACACAGGCAAGGACAGGCGAGCCTTATACCAAAGCAAATCTGCCGCGCGAGCCTCTCTCGCTTGTTTGGATCCCGCTCTCACTCATCATCGGATTTCTCATCGCGCTGATCGTGGTCGGTAATATGAAGGGCAAGCTGAAGACCGTGCGCGCACAAAGTAAGGCGGACAGCTATGTCAAAAAGGACAGCATGAACATAACAGACAGCAGAGATCTGTTCCTCTATCGAACGCTCACGAAAACCAAAAAAGCAAACGAGCAAAAATCATCCGAGAGCTCAACGCATGAGTCCGCGTCGGGCAAAACGCACGGTGGCGGCGGAGGTTCTTTCTGAAAAGAGGTAGTATAATTACAATGAAGAAAAAAATACTAACATCTGCCCTTGCACTTGTGTGCGCGGCAGTTATGATCATCGGCAGTATGGCGGCTCTCGCAACCCCTGCCGCGGCGGAGGAGAGCTACACCCCCAAACCAATCCCTCTGAAGTTTACAAAAGAGGGCGCACCGGACGGATACGATGGTATCACAGTCGGAAAAGTCTACGAGCACGCTTATTATACAATTGATATGGATTTCCTGCTGGACGGTTTTTCCGCAGAGGATTTTTTCAAGAACTACACCACCCAATGTGACCTTAAGTTGCGGTTCATAGACGATGATGCCATCTGGCTCCATTCCGATGCAAAGGCGAGCTACAGCCTCATCGATGGTTATTGGTCCAAAGAATATCCGTATATTACCTATTGGTTTGAGGACACACCCAAGGAAGAGTCTTTTTGGCACTGCTATTATGACATCATGCATTTTACAGGGCCTTTTACCGTTCCGCAGGTGACAGTGAAGTTTAACTTACACGATGAAACGCCCAGATTTGAGTATTCATTGGCACTGTATATCGAAGACCATAAAACCGGGTTAACCGTTTTCTCCAAAAGAATCAGAATCAATTTGTGTGACGATTCCTACAAGATCAGCGAGCTGGAGATCCATGATTTTGATTTTCAGCAGAAGCACGGCTCCCTTCTGAAAAGGGATACCGCGGATGTGTGGTGCGATGTCGGTAATGTTGCATCCATCCGATATCTGGAAGAGGATAAAAAGACCGAGTACACCGAAACCGCCGCCAGAGCCGGGATGAAGGGGTGGATCGAGTTTACCATTTCAAAAGGGCAAAATGGATGTTCCTTTGCCTCCGAGGTACAGGCGAAACTCTTTGCCGGCGGCTATACCGGTGAATCGGTAGATGTTACCACTGCGTCCGATGGCAGCTGGTGCAATGTCTACTTCCATTTCTCAATTCCCGACGATGACACCCATGTCATCAAGCAGGGCACTATCGGCTTTACTATTCCGAAGGCAGGTGCGGCGGCTAACAGCAAGGTCACCCCTTCGAATATCAAGACGATCACGCGCAGGGTTAATGGAAACCCGGTGTCCTACCCGCAGTTCACCGTAGGCAGTGCCGTATGGCTGACGATCGACAATCGCGGAACGACAAAATCCGTAAGCTCTTTCACGGCGGGCAATACATACCATGCGCTGGTCAAGCTGACCCCCTATAGCAACTATTATTTCAACGCCGACTCCATTAAGAATATCGTGGTTCCCGGCGCGGAAAGATTTTCGATCACCTACCATAGGGCGGGAGACAACAAATTTATCACGGAAGACGGCTGGTATCTGAGAGCAACATTCCCCATGGTCGCGACGACCACATTTGATCTTGAGATCGGTTACGACAAATCGAACATAACGGCGACGCAGAACGACAAGGCGTATCTGACTGCCACAAGCTCCTGCGATCTGTCCAAAGCGACCGATGTCAGCGTACAGTGGTATTGTTCGAAGGACATCACCACAGATACGATCGGCGAGATCTGCTCGGCAAGCGATGGCGATCTCAAGCTGCAGCTTGACACATCGACAGTCGGCACGAGCTATTACAAGTGTGTGATCTCATGCAAGCTCAACGGCAAGAGTGCGAAAATATCCTATCCGGGTTCCGAGTGGGCAAAGGTCACGATCAACGCAAAGGCAAAAGAGCCGTTTAAGATCAGCCCTGTCGGAAGTCAGAACGTAGTTGTCAACTCGCCCGATGACGATTTTGCATTTGAAGTTTCGACCAAAAGCGCGGCAGGTAGTGTCAAATTCGTATGGCAGGCGTGCGACAAAAACGGCAAGGTCACAAACGCATCCGTCCTCGGAAACGGTCAGGCACTGCTCATTAACGGTCTGCCTGAATCCGAAAACGGAAAGACCAAGTATTACAAGTGTACCGCGACAAGCGGCAGTGAGACCTCGTCTGTCGTCTTCTCCGCAAAGCTCGAGATAACATATTTCGATCTTACGATCACATATTCGAAGACCGATGTGACCCTCGAACAGGGAAGCAAGGCAGAGATCACCGCGCAGACAAATGTCGATCCGATGCTTGCGTCCAATCTGAATGTCGTTTGGTATGTAGCCGATGACGCAAACGGAAAGAACGAAAAGATCGTAAGCGGAGCAAATGCCCCGAAGCTTACTCTGCCGACCGACAAAGTCGGAACGAAATACTACCGTTGCGTAGTGTCCTGCGTGGTCGACGGCGAATACAGCAAGCTTGTCTACACCGCATCCAAGTGGGTAAAGGTAACAGTCAATGCCAAAGGCGAAGTGCCGACAACCTCTAACAAACCCGAGTCGTCAAATAAGCCCGAGACATCGAACAAGCCGGAAACATCGACGAACAAACCCGAGACCTCGAACAAGCCCGGCATCTCAACGACCAATCCCGAAACATCGAACAACGATCCCGCAACATCGACCAATGTGCCGGATACCACGACGCCCGATCAGCCCTCGGTGACCACAAAGACACCGACCACCGCAGATCCGGACAACAAACCGAGCGATCCGAGCACAAAGGACGATCCAAGCACAGATAACGATCCGACAGAGGAAAAAGAGAGTTCTTTCCCGATATGGATCATAATAGTGGCAGTGGCAGTAGTGCTTGCGGCAGGAGCGGTCGTAGTTGTTATAGTCATCGAGAAGAAAAAATAATATAAATTCGATCACCACTCGTGGAAACGACGAATAAATAAATCGGCTACCGAGGCAAACAATTACTCGCCGTGTAGGGACCGGCGTCCCCGACGGTCCGTCAAACAAATCCAATGCGACGATAATTTGATTGTTTGAATAAATAAATTTTTCGATTTATCATCTGATAAACCGTTATTTACAGGCTGCCGGGGGACTGCGAACAAGTTCGCAGTTGCATGATTGAAACAGATTTTACTAAAATAATACATAAAAGGAGAAAAAACAATGAGTATTTTTGACAAGCTGAAAAGTTCAGCAAAACAGGCTGCAAACACAGCCGCACAGTCGATCGGCACGAAGCGTGAGAAATTCACCTTCACGTCACTTCCCGAGAGCCTTGCAGAGATGCAGGCACTCCCCGAGGCATCTCTCGACACGCCTCAGAAAACTGCGGCACTCACCCTTCTTGCTCTCTGCGCATACGCGGCTGACAAGAACATCGGTACAGAGATGCTCAACTGGCTGAGAGGTCCGCGCGCACTGAACGGTCAGGATATCTCTTTCCTGAACGATCGCTTCCGTGACGGCAAGACCTATCTGCCCTTCACCTATTTCGAGGGATCGACCCCCGAGAACAATTACACACCGACCGAGCCTTACACGGTCGTCATCGAGAGCAACCACACCTCGAACGATGAGGCGGGTTACATGAAGCTCTTTATTCCCTGCGGTGGTGCGGACGATCCTCGTCCGATCAAGCTCCGTCAGCGCGGCAGTGACGGCAAGTGGTTCTTGTGGGAGCAATACCTTCTGACAGGCGTTCGCACCCCCAAGTCCGCCGATCCGTGGGCATAAATCAGGCAAAGGAGACGATAGCATGGAACTTATTGGAAAATGGACGCTCAAGGGAATTAATGTTCCCACAGAGAACGGAATGGCATTTTATACCAAAGAGACCCTCCCCGAGGAGTACGAAGAATCGTATGCCGAGGCGGCAGCTTTTGACCTTGAATTTCTCGAAGACGGCACCTACAACATGATAGGAAAAGCCGAGGGCGAGCTTGCCGAGGAGGCAAAGGAAGCCGGAATGGAGATCAGAGAAGACGGCTATGTTGTAGCAATGAGCGCAAAGTGGGAAGACCGCGACGGACAGCTCTACTACGACAGCGGCGCAGAGGGCACTGTCCTTGACGAGGAGATCGACCCCTTCGTGCCCGTCGAGTTTGACGAGAACGGATATCTTCTCTTCAACTTCGGTATGCTTGCATACGAAAAGGTATAAAAAATTGACATTACAACAAAAAGGGCTGCTTCCACAAAGCCCTTTTTGTTGTTTTTTTAATACAAATTTCACTTTTTTCTCAAAAAACTATTTACATTTTCGCATAATTATGATATAATATAAACGATCGTGCGGAGAGGTCCGCCGAGATGATTTTTATCGAAATCCCGCAAAGGAGATCAATTTATGTCAGAAGAAAAAAACGAGTATTCGGTAATAGACCGAGCGCAGGTCCTGCGATATGTTCTGCGTTTCTGGTGGATCATAATCGCATCGACTCTTCTGTGCGGATTTGTCGGAAACCTGTATGTCAAACAGTGCGTAACTCCGATGTACTCGTCATCGAGCATGATTTATGTTAACAATATTGCGGTCAAATCGGACGGGCTTGCCGATTACACAAGCCCTACCGAGCTGAGTGGCGCAAAGGAGCTTGCGAAATCCTACAGCGTCTTCCTCGGCAGCCGCACGATACTTGAAAAGGTCGCGGAGCAGGCGGGCGATGGCTACACCTGGGGCATGTTGTCGGGGATGATATCGTCAAGCATTTACGAAGATACTCAGATCATGAAGATCACCGTCACCTGTGCCGATCCCGTAGAGGCGGCGCGAATCGTCAACATTGCATCGCTCGTCCTTAAAGAAGAGGTCAACCAGCGCATAAGAACCAGCCCGATCGAGATATTCGACCTCGGCGTCCCGAATTATTCGCCGCTTGCGACGAGCACATATATCTATACGCTCGCGGGCGGTGTAGCCGGACTTCTTCTGTCGGTCGCCACTATCATACTTATCGCTTGCCTTGACAACAAGATCCGCGACGAGGACTATATAATGGCAAATTACGATTTTCCGATACTCGCGAAGATCCCCGATCTTTATGACGGCAGTGCCGATAAGTACGCCTACAGCTCCAAAAAAAGCCGTTCATCGGGCAATGAGCGTCAAAAGAAACAGTGAGAGAGGTTTGATATGTTTTTTAGTGCTTTCAAATCAAAAAAGAAGAAAAATAAGACCGAGCGCGATCTGACAAGGACGCTTCACAAAAATATGAGCTTTCAGGCAAAGGAGCAATACAAAATGCTCCGTGCCAATCTGGCGTTCGTCCTTCCCGAGCCGACTCCCGGCAAGGCGGCAGTCATCGGCATAACAAGCCCCGATCGTAACGAAGGAAAGAGCACGACATCGATAAATCTGTCGTATGTTCTTGCCGAGGACGGCAAAAAGGTTCTGCTTGTCGATGCGGATCTTCGCCTTCCGAGTATCGCAAAAAAACTCGGACTTCGCAAATCGCCCGGACTTACAAACATGCTCAAGGACAGCAACGAAAACGCCATCATCGAGAGCGAGATCCAACCCGGCTGGCACATGCTTTTCTCGGGCTCGACACCGCCGAATCCGTCCGAACTTCTCGGTTCGGAGAGAATGGAAAAGCTGATCAATATATTCTCGAAGGATTATGACTATATCGTGCTCGATCTGCCCCCCGTCAACATCGTTTCCGACGCGCTGACGGTCGCAAGGATGCTTTCGGGTATCATAGTTGTCGTCAGAGAAAACTCGACCGAAAAACGCGAATTTGAGGCTTGTGTTCGACGCCTCGAGCTTGCGAACATCAAGATCCTCGGATGCGTTCTCAACGGCGTCACCTCAAACAGTACGTTTTATTCAAAATATAACAAATATCGCTACAAATACAGCTATCGGTACGGCAAAAGCTTTTCATCCGACAGCATAGATAAATAAAAACCAACGCTCCCTCGAAAACGGGGAGCGTTGGTTTTTGGTTATTAATGAAACAGATCAGTCGCTGACGTAAGGGAGCAGTGCAACTACACGTGCTCTCTTGATCGCAACTGCGAGCTGACGCTGATGCTTTGCGCATGTACCGGTAACTCTTCTGGGCACGATCTTTGCGCGCTCGGAAATGTACTTGCGAAGCTTCGCGGTCTCCTTGTAATCGATCTCGGTAACCTTATCAACGCAGAACTGGCAAACCTTCTTTCTCTTGTGGTTGTTGTTCTGACGGTAGGGTGCCTTTGCCGCAGGAGCAGCGGGAGCTGCAGGTGCTGCCTCGGGAGCAGCTGCAGGAGCAGTCTCCTCGGGAGCGGTCTGAGTTAAATCCTTCTCATTCTCCATGATCAATAAACCTCCTTATTCGTGTTGTTAAAAGGGTAGATCGTCCTCGTTCGACATTTCTTCGAACTTGGGCGTCGCTGCGGCACTGCTTGCGTATGAAGGTGCGCCGTAGCTTTCGGGTGTGTATGCAGGTGCAGGTGCGGAACTCTGGCGTGATGCCGATTCGCTCTTTGAGTCAACAAAGTTGACCTCGTCTGCGACTACCTCGGTCGCGTAGCGTGTCTGACCGCTCTGGTCCTTCCACGAACGCGTCTGAATTGAGCCGAGAACGCAGATCGAGCTGCCTTTGCGGAAATACTTTGAAACAAATTCAGCAGTTTGACGCCATGCGACGACATTGATGAAATCACTCTGTGCCTGCTGATCGGCGGATCTGTAACTTCTTGTTACCGCAACGGTAAAGGATGTGACCGTGATACCGTTTGTGGTAGTGCGAAGCTCGGGATCGGCTGTCAGGCGACCGCCCAGAATGACCTTGTTCAAATTAAAATTCGCCATTTTCTCGCTCCTCTTTCTTACGCTGCCTTCGCTACAACGATCGAACGCATGATGCCTTCGGTTATGTTGAAGATACGCTCAAGCTCTGCAGTAAAATCTGCGGGAGCATTGAAGTCGATCAGTACATAATAGCCTTCGGTCATTTTGTTGATCGGGTAAGCAAGTCTGCGTTTGCCCCACTCGGCAATATTCGTGATCTCGCCGTTCTTCGCAATGAGAGCGGTAAATTTCTCGACAATTGCCTTTACACCGTCTTCGCCCTTGGTTAAGTCAACGACGAATAAAGTTTCGTAAGTCTGATTCTTCTTTTCCATTTTGTACACCTCCCTATGGACATTAGACCGTCGATCCTGTGTTTTTGCCGACGGTAAGGAGAGATCTGCCTCACGGCAAATCTTCACCTTGTTATTATACACCTTTTTTTGCCTTTTGTCAAGTACTTTTCACTATTTTCTTCAAAAAAACAGAGACCGCGGTGGCAGTCTCTGTTTTTATAGATTATTTCGCTCCTTCTGCGGTTGTGACTGTCGTTACGACTGTTGCGGTCACGCCTGTGAAGGACATTTTCCATTCTTTTGCGTACTTCTCAACGACTGAGCCCTTGAGACCCTTGACCGAGAGCTTGAATTTGGTCTTCTTCTCGGTCGTCACCTCGACCTCTGTCGTGACGGGCGTTTTTCCGTCATCCTCGTAAACGACCTTGCCTTCTTCGTCGGTGACGTTGACATTCTTCTTTGTCGTGGTTACGATAACTTCCTCAAATTCGGGAATCGGAATATATTCGCCGTTTTCGTATACGATACCGATCGCGTTCTCGCCGATCACAGTCACGGTGTTCGGGATAACGTATGTGTAGATCTTAGTGTTCAGGAACGCATTGTCGCCGATCTCGGTCAGCGAAGTGTTTTCAAGATCGACCGTCTTAAGGCTCGTACAGCCGCTGAATGCGTTCTTGCCGATGACCTCAAGCTTTTCGGGAACAACGACAGTCACGATGTCGGTTCTGCCTGCGAATGCACCCTCGCCGATACCGTATATGCGTCTGTTGATGCCATTGAAGCTGATCTTGTTGTCCTCGGCACTCATTCTGACATATGTGGGGAGAATGACCTCAGTGTCGGTGCCGAGATATTTGGTGAGAACAAGTCCGTTCTGCGTAAGCTCAAATTCGAAGTCGGCATAGGGCGACTCGTCGATGTTGCCGAGAACATTGAACTGCGCAACAGGGTACTGTGTCGCATATTTTTCAAGCGAGTTGGTCGTGCCGCCGAGATAGCCGCTGATCGTGAATCCGTCAACAGCAACCGGATCGGGCTCGGGAACGCCGGGCTCTACAGTGCCCTCGACATAGCCGAGTGCGTACGCACCTACGCTGTTTACAGAGCTCGGAACGTCGATGCTCTTGATGAGCGGACAGTCAAACAGGCAGTATTTGTTGAGCTTCTGCACTCCGTCCGAAAGCAATATGCTCGACAGCGATGTGCATCCGCGGAATGCGTTATCACCGAGCGATGTGATCTTTTCGGGGATGACAACACTTGTGAGCGAGGTACAACCCATAAATGCATCGTTGCCGATGCCGGTGATCTTTTCTCCGAAATCAATGGAGGCGAGATTCTTGCAGTTTTTGAATGTGTAGGCACTGATCGTCGTGACATTCTCAGGCATTACATAGGACGTGATAGCAGTGCCGCCGAATGCGCCGTTGCCGATCGTCTTGATATCGGCACTGTGTGTGATCGATGACAGATTCGTGCAGTTGTAGAAGAGGAACGCCGAGATCGTCTTGACCTTTTCGGGAACGACTACCGATGTTATTCCCGAACATTCGCCGAACGCACCGTCACCGATGGTCGAAACCTCCTCGGGGAGAGTGATCGATGTGATCTTGTCCAGACCGAAGAATGCATAGTCGCCGATCGATATAACGCTCGACGGGATCGATACGCTCGTGATTCCGCTGTTCTTGTAGAACGCGTAGTCGCCGATGTTCTTGAGATCTGTCGGCAGAGAGAGCGTTGTTACGCTCGTGCAATAGTAGAAGCACTCATCGCCGATCGCATGACAGCTCTCGGGGATCGTGATGTTCGTGAGCGATGTGCAGTAGTAGAACGCCGACTTGCCGAGCGTCTCTATCGTGTCCGGAAGCTCAAACTTCAGCGATGTGCAACCGAAGAAGAATGCTTCGGGAATGGCGGTAACACCTGTCGGAAGCTGACAGAAGCTGAGTGCCTCGCAGCCGTAAAATACCTTTTTGCCGAGCGTCGTGACCGAGTCGGGAATCGTTACCGATTCGAGCGATCTCGCAAACATGAACGCGCTGTCCGAAAGCGTGGTCAGCGATGAGGGCAGGGAAACACTGTCAAGATTCTCGCAGTCGTAGAATGCACCGAGACCGATCACCTTGTAACCCTCGGGGATCGATGCCTTTTTCACATCCGAGCCGCGGAATGCATATCTCGCGACCGCACTGACGGCAACACTTTCGCCGTTTATCGCGGTTGGGAGAGTAACCGACTCGCTGTTTCCTCTGTAACCCGAAACAGCCGCACCGTTTTCGTAAATAATGTAGTCAAATTGGTCGTCCTGCGCGTATTTGACAAATGCGCCGAGTCCGTACAGATCACGTTCGGGGGAGGGGTCGACCTCGTCGTCGGGCTCGTTATCGTCCTCACCGTCACTCGACGGAGGTGCGATCGGCGCCGTTGTGACGTCAGCTTTCTTTGTCGTTGTTGTTTTCGAATCAGCATCGCCGCCGCAGGCAATAAGCGATGTACTGAGCGATAGAATAAGCAATGCCAAGAGCAATTTTTTCATATGATTCACTCCTAAAAGTATTATCGCTTTATTATACAATATTTAGTCGACTTTGTCAAGTCATTCGGTCGAATTTCATAAAAAAAGATTGCAAATTTTTTTAAAAATATTTTCGATTATATGTTGACAAACTGTGTCAAAAGTGCTATAATAGGGAAACCGAACCGAATATAGTCAGGGGTGCTGTGAAAAACGGCTGAGACGAGGCAACTCGAACCCTTAACCTGATACGGATAATGCCGTCGTAGGGAGATTATTAACGAAAAATGCCTGTTGATATTCCGTACGCTTATCCGGTGCGGAATTTTTTATTTTTCGGAGGTTTTTCGCATGAAAAACACAAAAAGATCGCACGATCAACTCGCCGCCCTCGTTGAGGGTGCGCTGATGGTCGCGCTCGCGGTGGTGCTCGATCTTATCCCACTGCCGCATTGGCCGCAGGGAGGCTCGATCAGCCTGACAATGATCCCGATCGCCTACTATTCGCTTCGCCGCGGATGGCGGTGGGGAGCACTCGCCGGACTCGTCAACGCCGCCGTACAGCTCGTCAGCGGATGGGACCCGCCCCCCGCAAATACGCTCGCTGCCTTCGTCGGTTGCATTTTGCTCGATTATATCGTCGCGTACGCCGTGATCGGTCTTGCCGAGCTTTTCGCCAAACCGTTTGCGAGACACCGCCTCGTCGGCTACTCGCTCGGCACGCTTGCCGTCTGCCTTGTCCGATTTGTGTGTACCTTCCTGTCGGGTGTGCTGATCTGGGATGCATACGCCCCCGAGGGAATATCGCTTTGGTGGTATTCGCTGACCTATAACGGCTCGTACCTCATCCCGAACATCATCCTGACAACAGTCGCGGTGACCCTGATCTCGATCGCACTTGACCCAAAGACCCTTCGACCCATGAAAAAAGATCACTGAAAAATTAAACCATCTTCCCCAAAGCGAGGAAGATGGTTTTTTGGTTTATGCGTTTGGATCAAAATCTGTAAAGTCCGTTCTCGCCGCCGATACGCATCGGTGCGAAGGGAAGGCTGAGTGCCATGATGTCATCACAACCGTCCACGATATCGACCTTTGCGGTCGGCGCGTCGTAGGACTCTTTTTCTTTGTTTTCTTCCATGTTCTCCTGACCTTTCTTCGTTATTTGTTGTAGATCTCCGACGCGAGCTGGTATGCGCGTATTGCCGAGATCAGCGTCTTGAGCGTTGCGGGATAATCCTCGCAGGTCTCCATGACGAGTACGCTGTGACAGTAGGACATCGCACTGCACTCGAATGTGAGCACATCGTCGCCGACCGTCGCCGTGAAGGTTATGTCCTCGTCAAGGTCGAACGCCTTGATGTTGTTCGCCGCGATCCTGTAATAGTCGCCAACTCGCTCTGCCTTGACGATCACACCGTTGACCGTGAAGACCACATCACCGATGTTAACGCCGTCCCAAAGCTCGAAATATGCCCTCAGAGAGGTCTCCGATCCGAGTGCCAGGTTGAATCCGATGAAGCTGCCGACGCCCTCTTTCGAGATCGGCTCTTTCGCAAAGGATACAAGATCCTCCGCCGTCAGCTCGGTGATCGCCTTGTCGGTGTCATCGAGATTCTTGTTTGCAAGATCGTCTGCCTCGACCTCGAAATAGGTCTGCGCCGCCGCACCATAGTTCAGCAGTGCCTTCGCAAATGCAACATCACCCTCGGTGTAGTCGCTCGGATTGTTTATGATGTACTCGGCGTACTCCCTGATCGTGAAGTCGTAAAGCGTGCCCGAGAGCTCGCCCTCTTTGATCTGCGCATAGATGTCACTTGTCATCTCGTATGCCGCAACATAGCAGGAGAATACATAATATGTCTTTTCGTCAATGATGCGTTCCTTTGCATCCGATACCGGAACATCAAGTGTACTGCCGTCGGGAAGGATGAAGTGCATGTAGGCTGTCGCACTGCTTGCGATCTCGTCGGAGAGCTGCATGTAGAAGTTTACACCGATCTTGCCGTCAAGCGTGAGCGTGTAGCCGATCACACTCGTGCTGATTCCGTCCTTGCCGCAGATGCATTTGCCTGTGTCCTTGTCATATTCGTGCACCGCATCGTAGGTTGTACCGCACCACTCGCAGATCGCTGTGTGAACATTCTCGTCCTTGCAGATCGGAGCCTTGCTTTTGTTCATCTTGTGCGTCTCGCTTGTGCAAAGCTCGATGATCGTCGTATCGCTTTCCAAAAGGTCGGCTTGATCCTCGTACGCAATATATTCGTCGGAGTGCTCAAGATCGTCACTCTGCATACGTACATGCAGACCCTCTGCAATGGTGACGTCTCTGCCGAATGCACGATAATCGCCGTGAACATAAATATAGTCAAGTCCGTTTATCTCTACATCCGCAAGGACGCCGTGGTTAAATCCTATGATAGAAATAACACCGCCGTTTATCGTGAACTTGTTTGCGTCGATGCAGTCTAGCTCGGTACCGCTATATGCAGAGAAATAACCGCCGTTTATCGTTACACCGTTCAATATGACGCCCTTTTCATATGGTCCTGTGTCGACCTGAACATAACCGCCGTCTATCGTGAGATAGCAATCGTAGTAAGAATAAGCACCGCTTGACTGGATCACCGCCGTGAGACGATCCCCTGTACAGATACTCATTCGTCCGCACTTGGACTTGCTGCCGTCCAGATCATGGTACTCGTCGTACACGGGCTCTGACTGTGCATAGATATGAAGATGCGAGTTATCATTTATTATGATTCCGTTTCTGACATCAAAGTTCGATTCGTCGGCAAGGATGATGTTCACGTTTCCGCTGATCTCAAGTCGTTGCGGGTTTATTGTGACATCGCCGACCACGACATACCAACCCTCGGTCAGCTTGGAGTCATTTCCCGCAATCACGGTCGCCAGAGCCGTCTTGGTCTCGAAGCTCTTGGTCGTGCTGTTGTATTCGAGATAGCTGCCCTTCCAAACACCACACTCGCATACGCCGGTCGTCTCGTTAAAGTCGTGTGCGACATCCTGCGAGTATCCGCACCACTTGCAACTCTCGTTGTGGGTGTCCGCATCCTTATACTTGAGGACAAGCGAGTGCGTCTCGTTTGTGCAAGGCTCAAAGGTCAGCCATGTGGCGTCGCTGCTGAGCTCGTAATCTTTGAAATCTTCAAACGGAATGTATGCCGGATCTCCGTCGTCGTCCAGCGTTGCTATGCGTGCACGAAGTCCTTTGAGAATATATACACTGCCCGTGATCGCTTGGATGTGACCCATGATCTCGATGTGGTCAAAATCGTTTATCGTGATCGAACCGTTGATGCCGTACTTGCTTCCGTCTACGAATAATCTGCCGCCGTTTATCGTAACATTTGCCGCTATTGCGGTGTTGGTGTAATGATTGGAAGAACCATCGACATTTAAGTAGCCGCCATTTAAGGTCACACTGCTGATATTGATTGCAATATATTCATTAGCAGTTATCCATGCAACACCGCCGTCTACCGTTAATGTGCAGTTGTAGCCTCCTTTGAGTGCCTCCTGATCGCCGGCGATAGATATCTCGCCTGTTTTGCTGTTACTGTCGATATCGCCGTACTCATCAAAAATCGGTGTCGATTGCCCGTAGATGCGAAGATTCGATCCGGCATCCATGTGGATTCTTCTTACTCTCAGATACGAACCATCAGCGAGTATGATGTTCACGTTTCCGCTGATCTCAAGTTGTGCCGAGTTTATCAAGACATTGCCGACCACGACATACCAACCCGCAGTCAGCTTGGACTCATTTCCCACAATCACGGTCGCCACAGCCGTCTTGGTCTCGAAGCTCTTGGTCGTGCTGTTGTATTCGAGATAGCTGCCTCTCCAAGTACCGCACTCACATATGCTTGTCTCCTCGTTAAAGGCGTGTGCGACATCCTGCGAGTATCCGCACCACTCGCAGACCTTTGTGTGAACGTCCGCATCCTTATACTTGAGGACAAGCGAGTGCGTCTCGTCTGTGCAATGCTCGATGGTCAGCCATGCGGCATTGACGCTGAGCTCGTAATTTTTGAAATCTTCAAACGGAATGCATGTCGTTCCTTCGCCGTCGACTGCCGCTGTTATGCGTACACGAAGTCCTTCGAGAACGTGTATCCCGCCCGTGATCGATTGGGTGCTGCCCGAGATCACGATGTAGTCAAAATCGTTTATCGTGACCGAACCGTTGATGCTGTATGTCGCTCCCCATACGTATATATTACCGCCGTTTATCGTAAGGTTTGCCGCTATGGCACCGGCGTCTGTACCACTCAAGACGCTCAAGTAGCCGCCGTTTAAGGTAACACCGGTGATTTCGATGGTGTTGTACCCGACAGGAGAGTCTATCCGTACAACACCGCCGTCTACCGTCAGAGTGCAGTTGCTGCCGGTGAGCGCCTTCTGCTCGCTGCTGCCGATTATCAGTGTTCCGGCTTTATTCTTGCTCTCGTCAACGTCGCCGTACTCATCAAAAATCGGTGTCGATTGCCCGTAGATGCGAAGATTCGATCCGGCATCCATTTGGATCCGGTTTATAAAAATATACGAATCATCGGTGAGTATGATGTGAACATTACCGCTGATCGATGCAATGTTCGAGTAGACATCGCCGACCACGACATACCAGCCCTCGGTAAGCTTGGTCTCATTTCCCGTAATCACGGTCGCTGTCGCCGTCTTGGTCTCGAAGCTCTTGGTCGTGCTGTTGTATTCGAGATAGCTGCCTCCCCAAACACCGCACTCACATACGCCGGTCTCCTCGTTAAAGTCGTGTGCGACATCCTGCGAGTATCCGCACCACTTGCAACTCTCGTTGTGCGTGGCCGCATCCTTGCATTTGAGGCTCAGCGAGTGCGTCTCGTCTGTGCAAGGCTCGAAGGTCAGCCATTTTACGTTACTGCCAAAGTCTTTAAGCGGAATGTACGTCGGATTTCCGTCATTGTCTACCGATGCTATGCGTACACGAAGTCCGTCGAGAATATATACACCGCCCGTGATCGCTCGGATGTTACCCATGATCTCGGTGTGGTCAAAATCGTTTATCGTGATCGAACCGTTGATGCCGTACTTGCTTCCGTTTACGAATAATCTGCCGCCGTTTATCGTAACATTTGCCGCTATTGCGGTGTTGGTG
>CAZMPO010000020.1:17092-26633 GCA_964568425.1 uncultured Lachnospiraceae bacterium
CTGTTGTATTCGAGATAGCTGCCTCTCCAAGTACCGCACTCACATATGCTTGTCTTCTCATCAAAGTTGTGTGCGATATCCTGATCCAGACCGCACCAATCGCAGGACTCGTTGTGGGTGTCGCTGTCCTTGCATGTTATGCTCAGATCGTGCGTGCAAGGCTCGATTATGATATATTCACCGCTGTACAAAAGGCTGCTTTGATCTTCAAACGGAAGGTACTCGTCTGTTTCTCTGCTATTGTAGTCTTGCATGCGAACATACAGACCCTTTGTGATGGTGACGTTTTGGAGAAATGCACAGCTTTCGGCACAAATATAGATATAGTCAAGTCCGTTTATCGTAACGGGCGCGTTGATTCCGTATGCTATATACTGGACATTTAATATGAGACATCCGCCGTTTATTGTAAAGGACTCTGCCGTTACTGCACTTTGACCCTCGTCCGAGTTCCACTCAAGGTAACCGCCGTTTATCGTGACACTGTTCAGCAGAACGCTGTCTACTGCTGAGACGATCAAAATATAGCCGCCGTCTATCGTGAGACTGCCGTCATCTGTGCTTCTTGATGTCGAGGAGATCGCTGCCTCATACCCATTGTCATCACTATACTGGTAAACAGTCAAAACGCCTGATTTGTCCTTATCGAAGTCTATACTACCAATGCCATCGTAAACAGGCTTTGACTGCGCATAGATATGAAGATGTGATGAGGCGTTTATACCGATTCCGCCCCATGCACCGTAATACGAGCCGTCGGCAAGGATGATGTTCACATTTCCGCTGATCATGATGCGGTCATCTTGATATATCTCGCCGATCACGACATACCAACCATCGGTCAGCGTGGTCATATCCGCTGTTATGACAGTCGCCACCGCCGTCTTGGTATCGTAAGACTTCGTTTCACTGTTGTACTCAAGGTAACTGCCGCTCCAGGAGTTGCAGATGCACTTGCCGGTATCCTCATCAAAGACATGCGCTATATCATGCGCGTATCCGCACCACTCGCAGACCTCGCTGTGGACGTTCGCATCCTTGTATTTTATGCCAAACTTGTGCGTTGCATCGGTGCAGGGCTCTATTTCGATGTTTTTCGCATTACCGGTGATGACACTGCCAACATCCTTTGATGCAACATATCCGTTATCGTCGGTCACTCTTACATACAGTCCGTCGGCAAAGCGCACGGTTTCGGAAAGCAACGGGAGAGACGAAAGGGGCTGTCCTGTAACCTTGAGATATTTGAGGTTGTTTATCGTGACCAAGCCGTCGACAGCTTGAAGGTTTTGCAAAATGATTTCGATTTTTCCGCCGTTTATGGTAAGATCTCCCGACAAAGCGACTGTACTTAGATCTGTTTGTAATCCGATTGCAACAGTGCCGCCTTCTATTGTGGTTGTGGCATGATTCTCGCCAATAATTGTACCATGTATATTCAGCGCTCCGGAGCTGTCTCTTTCCGGGTCAAGATTTCCATCCTCGTCAAGCACCGGCTCCGACTGCGCATAGATGCAAAGATGCGATGAAATGATGTCTTCGCGATCATCTTCAAGCACGATTTGGGAATAAGTGCCATAATTGTTGTAGATAGACAACTTTGCATTGTCGGCAAGGATAATGCGGACATCGCCGTAGATGGAAAGTTTACTAATTTCCCAACTGCATGCTCCGGTCGCGACATACCAGCCATCGGTCAGCACTGTCTCCCTGCCGGTCAGCACTTTCGCTGTCGCTGTTTTGGTGTCGTATTTCTTTGTTTTGTGGTTGTATTCGAGATAGATACCGTGCCAAAGACCGCAGGTGCAAAGTCCGCTTTCTTCATCGAAGTCATGGGAGGCGAAAGTGCTGCCGCACCACTTACAGGTGAGAGCATGGCTGTCGCTTGTATCCTGATCGGTATCCGCTGTATGCGTTTCGTCGGTACAAGGCTCGATCATGACAGACGAGTGACTGCCAAAGACGCTGTCAAACTCATCGGGCAGGACGCATCCGTCGTCGCCGGTCACGCAAACCTTAAGACTTTCGTCAATTTCTACCCAACCGACGATCGCGGCAGTTTTGGTTTCGTTTAAGTTGCGTGCTTTGATACACGAAGGAGCATAAACTCCGATCGATGCGTCGATGACACCGCTTGGATTATTTCCTGCCACATCGAGCAATCCGCCAAACATATTAATATGATGTACGTCGATCTGTGCTGAACTGCCGCCGAGGCTTACGATGCCGCCGAGTATATCCATACCATGACCTGAAATACAGCCGTCTATGATCATGGCGCCCGCCCTGTTTTTGTTTTCGTCAACAACTCCGCCTTTGCTGTACAGGGGGATCGACTGTGCACATATACTCACAGCATCTACGTGGATCTGAGTGGGACTGCCGTCGGGACCTTTGATCCTGAGCTTTGCACCGTCGGCAAGGATGATTAAACTGCTGTTCATCTCAAAAGTCGAAGAACATATTTCGACCTCGCCGATGGCAACATAATTACCGTTAAGTACAGTCTCATCTCCGGTCAGAACCGTCGCGGTCGTGAGTTCCTTCTTGTACGACATGGTCTCCGAGTCAAAGAGAAGATATTCTCCCTTCCAAAGTCCGCAGGCACAAAGTCCGCTTGACGCGTCAAATTCGTGCGGCTCTTCATATTCGACCTTTCCGCACAATTTGCAGGCAGAGGTGTGAGTTTCACTATCATTGCACTCATACAGTAAGACGTGCGTCAAGCACGGTATCATCTCGATTGCATCGTACTCGGTATAGATACTGCTTGTGACATCCGAGTTTTCAAGATCGGTGAGGTGATCAAGATCATCGCCGACACTTATACGGAAGTAGAAGTCGTCGTTTATCGTCGGTACTTCCTCGAATGCAGATGAACTTCCGCTCAGTCTGATAAAGTCAAAGCCGTTTATCGTTACGGGGAAGGACGGGGACGAGGAAGAACCGATGCCGTGTGCACTATACGAGTGTGTGCTCGAGTCGGCAATAAGGGTGCCGCCGTTTATCGTCAGATATTCGCCCGATACCCAACCGCCCATTGTGCCGATGGCGGGGGCACCATTTCCTTTTACATCGACATAACCGCCGTTTATCGTGATCTTACCGACCGACCAATCGCCGCCGATGCCGGGGGCATTCCCCGAGCTGGCAGCTTCGATTATGCCGCCGTTTACCGTGAGTGTGCCGCATATCGTGCTGACTGAGTGTACGGTTGTGCCGATGCCGGGCTTGCCGATCTCGATACCGGTGCCACGTGTGCTACCTGTGTAAAGTCTGCCCGTGGTCGTCTTTTCGGTATCAAGCGAGCCGTCGTCCTTGTATTTGGGCTTAGACTGCGCGTAGATCGTGAGCGAGTTGCCCTCGGTCAGATCTATGTAGGAATCATCGTTTGTATAAACACTCGCACCGTCAGCGAGTATCAGGTGAACGTCGCCGCTGATCTTCAAGGCATCAGCATAGGCTAAATCGTCCAATGCGACATACCATCCCGTGATCAATGTGTGACCTGTTTCTCCAAAGCCTATGCCTCCATAGCCTGTGACGATCGTTGCGGTGGCAGTCTGTTGTTCAAGCTCTCCGCTTTCTTCGTTGTACGACAGATAGCTGCCCATCCATGTACCGTCACCGTTGTCCGTGCCGGTGATCGTGTCGGTAGTTGTCGAGCTGTCCGACGGTTCGGACTCTGCCGCTGTAACCTTGTTTGTCGCGCCGATCGTCAGCGGCAGCAGATTTATGACAGTTGCCACCGACAAAAGAAACGCGAGCCATCTTGTTTTGTTTTTGCCAATCATTGTTGGTTTCCCTCCGATTTTAGTTTGACTCAATTATATCATATAACTCGAAAAAAGTCAATAGTTCGTGATGAAAATCATTGCAAAATTGCATTCCGTGATGTTGTGGACGAAAATGTGATATAACGACCAATTAAGTGCCGATATTTTGAAATTTCGTCACAAAAAACATACAAAACACAAAAGCCCCCCAATTTCAGAGGCTTTTAGCCTCTGAAATTGGGGGTGCGAGTGATATCAGAAAAAGTATGGAGATCTTGGCTGAGTGCTCCTGCCCGCAGGGACAAAGGGTGTGCTCTTTGCCGCGATCAGGTCATCATAATCGCCGATATTGACATCGGCGAGCGGAGCCTCGTACTTTTCCTTGATCTTTTGATCGTTGATTGTTTTTTTCTTCATTATTTATAGCACCTTTCTGTGGAAATTCAGTTGCCGTAGGTTTCAGCCGCGAGCTGATAAGCGCGCAGTGCCGAGATAAGCTCGCGAAGCTCGGCGGTATAGACCTCGTCGATATCTTGTCCGAGCACGCTGTAGCAGTAGGACATTGCCGAGCAGGAGAGGGTGACCGCCTCGCCGTCCAGCATGGCGACAAACTCGACATCATCGTCAAGCTCCCATGCAAGGACGTCGTCGCAAACGAGTCTCAGATAATCGCCGACACGCTCAACTTTGACTCTCTCGCCGTTTGCCGTAAATTCGACATCGTTTATATCGATTCCTTCTTCGAGGATGAAGTATGCCCGAAGCGAGGTCTTTGATCCGAGTGCAAGGTTAAATCCGACGAATTTGCCGACACCTTCCTTTTCGGTTATATCACGCTCATACTGCGAAAGCTCGTCCGCCGTTACGGGTGTGATCGTGCGATCGGCATCGGGGAGGCTCTTATTTGCGAGATCGTCCGCGTTGTGATCGAAATAGGTCTGCGATGCCGCGCCGTAGTTCAGCAGAGCCTTTGCGAACGCGAGGTCATCCGCGGTGTAGTCATCCGAGTGATCGATGATATACTCGGCGTACTCGCGAGCGGTGAAATCAAACTCGGCAATCGTGTCATCGCCGACAAGGACGCTTATGTTAACCTTGTCCGACATTTCGTAGGATGCGACCTCGCCCGAGAAGATGTAATATGTCACGCCCTCGGTCATTGTGGTGTTGACTCTTGCGTCCGAGACGGTGAAATACTTGATCGTGCCGTCGGGGAGCTTTATCGAGATGCGCAGACCGTCGGTGACTCGCATGAAGTATTCATCGATCGTCATGTAGAAGTTCACGCCGATGTTGCCCTCAAGCGAGAGAGTGTAGCCCTCAAGTTCAACCGCATTTTTGCCGCATTTTGTACATGTATTGCCGACAAATTCGTGCGGTCCTGCATCGTTGTCATTGGTGTAAACGTCTTCACCCGAGCATTTTGTGAAGAAATAGACGATGCCGTGTGTATTGTCGAGCACGGGGAGCTTGTCAGTGCCAATGGTCTGATACCAGATCTGCGGTGCGGGACCCATAATATAATCGTCGCTTTCCTCATCGTAATAGTACTCGCCCTCAACGCCGCTTTGGAGCAGCCACGCGATCTTTCCCGAGGAGAGGTCGCCCTCGCTCACCGCTGTTGTGCCGTCGGTGTAGTCATCCTCATTTGAGAGATAGTAGACATTCGAGAGCGATCCGCCGTAGCTTGAGTAGTTGTAGGCTACCGCATATTTATAGTTTGTGAAGCAGTTCTTGATCGAGCTGCAATTGTAAGACACGAGTCCGCCGTCCCAAGTGTCAGCGTCGATACTTGCAAGGCTGTAGCAGTTTTTGATCGTTCCGTAAGCCTCTGCCGCGATGCCTGCGGTCCTCTCTGTGCCTTTGACCGTGACATCGGATGCGACCGAGCAACCCGATATCGTTCCGCCGCTGTAGCCTGCGATAGCGCCTGCGTATGCGCCCTCGAAATAGCTGTTCGCGATGTGGAGATTTGTGCAGTTATAATAGCCGAAAGAGCCGAAAAATCCGACATATCCGCTTGTTCTCTTGCAGTAAAGTCCGGATATGGTATGTCCGTTACCGTCAAAGTTTGCCGAATAATATATATAATTATTGCAAGCGATCGGTATCCATTCGCGCGCACCCTCGGCGAGCGGATCGTCATTGACCTTGATATCCGCCATGAGCTTTGCGGCGATAACATTGTTATTGTAGACATTGACCTGCTGTGCAAGCCAATAGAGCTGACCTGCATTGTAGATCTCGTAGTAGTCGTCGTACTCGTCATCGGGAGTTCCGTTGTCGTTTTTGATGGCAGGCTGATAGCTTTCGCATGTGCCGGTCGAGCAGAATCCCTCGGAATTTAATGTGTGTCCATCGCAGACGTGGAGAACACTTGCCCTGCTTGGCGAGAACGAGAAATATTCGGTCACGTCCTCGCCGTCAAGGGTGATGGTGGCGTTTGAATAATCGACGTAAATATAACCGTTGCTCTCGATAAGAGCGATGCCGCTTATCTCGAATTTGTCCTCGATCTCGCTCATTGTGAATTTCGTCTGATCGATCGGTGTGTCCATTCCGACAAGCGTCTGATCGAGAGGGGTCACGATGATCTGTCTGTTGTTTATCGGGAAGTAGTACAGTGTATATCTGCCCTTGAGCTGTGCATCGTCAAGCTCGGAGGCGATGGTGTAGTTTGCGGCATCCGCACCCGTGATGGCGATACCCGTGACCCTTGCGGTCGAGTAATCACCGGGGATCGGACTGCTCGTCCAAGCCTTGAGGTTGTCTGTGATCAGCTTGACTTCCTGACCGTCAAGGATATTGCCGAGCGAGTGGCTGTAGATATTGATATCGGTCGTGCCGTCGAAATATTTGTCTTCGGCGACGATCGTCAGCGTGAGAGGTCTTTTCTCGATCGTTATGATCTTCGTTACGCTGTAATCACCGAATGTCAGCGTGAGCGTGTGATCGCCCGCGTTTGCACAGCAGTCGTCGTCACAGCAGTATGAAAGGCTTGACGAGTACCAATATGCAACTCTCGACAGAAGTCCCGAGCGAGCAGGGTAGGCATCGATCTTCTTTGCGTCGTAGACCTTGTTTGTTCCGTTTGACGGCTCCCAAATTCCGATGGTGACCTTGCCTGTTGCGCCGCAACCGGTGCATACCACCGAGATTATGTCGTTTTCGTCATCGACCGTGTATTCGAGCGTGTGGTCCTCTTCTTTTTCGATCACCTTACAGCATGTCCACTTGTATGTGTGCGTGCCGTAGCTGCCGTCGATGCATTCAAGCGTCCCCGTGTGATTGTCCGCGTCCACCTCGCCAAAGGATGTGTCGCATACCGAGCAGTGGTTAACGCCGCCGCAGTTTGCTACTTGGTTTAATGTGTGATCTTCTGTCCCGGCAAGCGCATTACAGCAGGAATAGTAGATACCGTGGCTTAACTCATCTATGTATCCGTAGTGTGTTTCCTCGCTCGAGTGATTTGTCGGGTCAAGTCCGAGCTGCTTACCGCAATATGTGCAGGTTGCCGCATCCGTGCAGGTTGCAACTATGTCGGGCTCGTGTCCCATGGTCTCCTTGATGGTCTGATTGGTGGCTTTAAGCTCTGTTGCCTCACAGCCGACATATCCGTAATCTACAACACCGTGCGTCGGGTCGGTCGTCGGATATCTGTCGACCTCTCTGCCGTTGTCGAGGTTCTGATACCATATCGGAGTGTCAAGCCCCGAATAGTAGTTGATGGCATATGCAGCAAGACCGCTTGTCAGATAATCGAGAGACATGTATGTCGTGCCGTCTCCTCTGTTTGCGTAATCGGAGCGTGTTGCATAGCAGTTCGTTTTGTTGATGTCCATGCCGATAACATCGCCCTTGTAGTTGCCCGTTTTGCCGAACACGCAGAGGCTGATACAGTTACTGACATAAACAGTTCCTTTGTTCTTGCTCGAACCGATAAGATCAAGTCCGGCACAGGTGATTCCCGAGGTCAGTCTTGCATCGCCCTCTCTCATCGCCATGGTGAACTGACCGTTTACGCTGGCGTTGGTCATGCAGTTCTTTATCTCGATCTTTTGGTAAGCATAGCAGTACGACCTTCCGGAGATTCCGCCTGTAAAGCAGTTGTCGCCGTACAGATATCCTTCAAAATAACAGCCCTCGATCGTTCCGCTCCATAGCATACGTGCGGTTATTCCGCCGCATGCACCGCCCAGAGTATTGCCTTTGAAATAGGTATCGACAACACGCAAATTCTTGATCGTGGCATGCTGGGATTCTTGAAACAGTCCCGCTATCGTAGTGTCCGCAAACAGTCCGGATATTGTGTGGAAATTGCCGTCAAATGTCGAATTTATTAGGTTGTGCGGTATCCATACTCTAAGCTTATTGCGATCTGCCTGAAGCTGTTTGTTTTTGTTTAATACATTTTTGTTGACCATGATGTCGGCGACAAGCTTGCCGTTTATGTTTTGATTCTCACCGGCAAAGGCGGAAAACCAATAGAGCTGACCCACATTGCCGATCTCGTAAACATTGTCAACAAGCTTTGCGGGCTGATAGCCGCCGCAGATCTTGCAGAAGCCTTCCTCGTCAAATTCGTGATCGTATGTCTTTGTATCGTTCTCAAACAGCACCTTGCCGTCACAGGTGGTCTTCTTGTAGACAGTCTTTCCGACGATCGACGGATAGCCCTCGCCGCAGGTCTGATACCATTTGGGCGAGTCCGAGCTGTTGCCGTTTAGAATGTATGTAAGCTCGCCGCTTTTTACCTTGTCGGCATCGATAACATTACCGTATGTCGCATCAACTTTTGACGAGGTGCTGTAGTAGCATCCCTCGACCTTCGCACCCTCGCCGCAGGCTGCGGTTATCGCACCTGCCAGGAGGGCATCGTTGAACGAACAGCCCGATGTATAGCAGTTCTTGATCGTGCCGTTGTTGGTCTCGGCAATTCCGCCGATGTTCTTTGTGCCCGAACCGCCCCATCTTCTTTTCGCCGTGCAGTTGACCGCACCGCAGCTTTCAATAGTGCCGCGATTGAGCCCGACGACAATACCGAAATTATCGTACGCGCCGTATTGGATCGATCCGTCGACAACGAGACAGTTTTTGATCGTTCCGTTGTTCTCGCAGACGACGACACCCGCACCGCCGCTCACATTGTCGAACACGTCCGGATTTTTGAAAATAAAATTGGTCAAGGTGGCGCTCTTCATGAGCGTTTTTATAAAGCCACCGCTAAGATTGCTTATGGTGTGTCTGCCACCGTCAAAGATGCCGCCGAGCTTGACAAACGGCGTCCACGCACTGACACCCTTCATGTCGATGTCGGCAGTGAGCTTTGCGGTAATCGTGTGATATTCCATAGCACTGACTTCTTTTGCAAACCAACAAAGCTGTCCCGCATTGCTTATCTCGTATACTTGTTTGTTTGGTTTAACAGCTTGACAGTGCGTGGGGTCGACAGAGCATATGCCGTTCACATATTCTCCGCTGCAGCCCGAAGTCTCGCAAGCTGCCGATCTGTTTGTCAGCACGCCGATGGCGACAAGTGTCACCGACGCAAGCAGAGCGGCGATCACCGATATGACGATCCTTCTCCGCTTGACATTTTTTTGTACCATTCTTACCTCTCCTTTATGAGATATTTCGGCGGCACTCGACCGCCATTCTAAATTATAGCACTTTTTTTCGCAAATTGCAATACTTTTTTTCGCAATTTTAACTTTTAGCAAATTGCAATAGCAAATTGCAATAGTTTTCAAAAACGTAACAAACTG
>CAZMPO010000021.1:0-24483 GCA_964568425.1 uncultured Lachnospiraceae bacterium
GTGCGAGTGTGTAGCCCTCACTATCGTCGCCGACCATGATCGCGCCGACCTTGAGGTCTGCGTTGTCATCATCCGAGCAGGATGCAAGCATCACAGAGCCCGAAATGAGCATTGCCGCAGTGAGCAGAACTGACAGTACTTTCTTGAACATAATTTTTTCTCCTCTTTTATATATAAATTTTTTGGGGAACTTGGTTAGTGCGAAAAGACGATGCCCTCATCCGGCGACATCTTTTCAATGCTTGCAAGTGACTCGACACGAACGCCCTTTGCACGAAGCTCGTCTCCGCCGCCCTGAAAGCGCTTTTCGATCCCGACTGCACAGCCGCAAAGATGTGCCTTCGCCGAGTCGACGATCGAGATAAGTCCGCGAAGTGCCTCGCCGCGCGCGAGAAAATCGTCAACTATCAGTATGCGATCTTCCTTTGATATAAGCGATGCGGGAACGACCGCGGTGTAGCTGTTGCCGTGCGTCATTGACTTTATCTCGGCGGTGAGCATCTGCCCAACCTGAGTCGATGCTTGGTGCTTTTTCGCAAAAACAACGGGGACGCCGAGATATACGGCTGCTGCCGTAGCTATGGCGATCCCCGATGCTTCAATGGTGAGTATTTTGGTAATCTTTTCGCTCTCAAAAAGGCGTGCGATCTCATGACCCGCGTCCATGACAAGTCGCGTGTCGAGCTGTTGATTGAAAAATGTATTGACCTTGAGAATGTCTTTCGACAGGACGACGCCGTCCTTTATGATTCTTTCTTCAAGTTCCTTCATTTTTGAGTGCGTCCTTTCAAGCAAAAAAGCAAAATCAGACCCCGAGAGGTCTGATTTAAGGCATAACTGTATCAATAAAATGAGAAAATGGGGAAAATACCGCAAAATCTGCGGCAGATTCCAATAGTCGCGACCTTGGGGGCGCGGTAGAAACATTCGACCCGTTCTCTCGAATTTATATTGGTTATATCGAAAATCGACACATCTCGTCCGATGCTCTATTGTACCACATTTTTTCAAAAAATGCAAACCCCTAAATAACAAAATATTTACCGAAATTTTACATATCTTTTTGGTGAGTTTGCACAATAGATGATTGTAAACCATGCATTTCGGCTCTCGATATACAATTGCGCTCGTTTTTTTTCGCTAATTTTGGCGATTTTTCAAATTTCCGTCGATCGTCTTAAAATCATGTCCGAACCATACACAATTATGTCCGATTTTTCCATTGAAAAAGAGACTGAATGTGGTATAATCAGTGGTAGGAAGAAAGCAGGGGAAAACATCGCTTTCAACGAAAATACCAAAGGCGACATGACGCCTGTGACCGAAAGGAACAAATGTAACAAAATGTCGAAAAAATTCAAAGCAAGAGGGATCGTTTCGCTGATTCTTGCATCCCTCATGATCCTGCCGCTTACGGCTTGCAATGACAAGGGCGAAACGACAACTACTACGGCAGTACAAACGAAAGGAGATCCGACAGGCATGGAAGACGAAAAAAACAAGCTTCAAGTGGTCGATACGAGTGGTGTTGACACCTTCAAAAATCCGCTGATCACCCCGAATACCAAAAAGGCATGGTCGTCATACGGCGTCGGCGACCCGTTCGTCATGCGTTGGAACGGTACATATTATCTTTACTGCTCGACCAAGGACGGAAACAGAGGCATACAGGTATGGACCTCACCCGATCTTGTAAAGTGGACATACGAAGGCTTTTGCAACCGCGACAAGGAGACAACGGGTGCATATGCTCCCGAGGTCACCTATTACAACGGATACTTCTACATGGTCACCTCGCCCGCAGGCAACGGACATTACACCCTGCGCAGTGAATCTCCGCTCGGTCCGTTCGAGATAGTCACCGACAACTGGGGACACTCGATCGACGGTCACATTTTCATTGACAACGACGGCAAGTGGTATTTCTACTCTGCCGGAACAAAGGGAATCATGATGTACACCATGTCCTCCCCTACACAGGTCTCGGACAACGGCGATACCGTCGGCGCGTACATGGGTGACTGGACAGAGGGACCGATGGTCATCTATTACAACGGCATGTACTATCTCACATATACCGGCAACCATGTCTGGAGCCGCGGATACCGTATCGATTACGCGACATCGGCTAAAAATCCCCGCAATTTTGCCGCGGCAAAGAACAGTCCGCTTCTTGTATCGACCGAGGACAACTGCTACGGTATCGGTCACAGCTCGACTGTCATGGGTCCGAATCTTGACAGCTATTATATAGTCTACCACACGACGGCGGGTGCCGTTCCTCAGCGTGATATGAGAATCGACCGCCTTGTATTCAACGGCAAGCACATGGAAGTTCTCGGTCCGACAGTCGACGCACAGCAGAAGCCCGAGATGCCCGATGCTTATTCGTATTTCACTACGGGCTCGGATGCATCCGCGTTCGATCTCGGCTCGGCAACACTCACCGAGGATGGTCTTGCTCTTCCCGCAGGTGCAAAGGTGCTCACCAACGCGACCTTTGCCGATAAATACACAATGGAAGCAAACTTCATGTCGATCGGCGGCAATGCGGGTGTCATCTTCGGCTACACCGACGACAACAATTACGGCAAGGCAATATTTGATACCGCAAAGAGCAAGCTTGTGGTCACATTTGTCGTAAACGGCGAGTCTACTGTCGTTGAAAGCGATCTTGTCAAGAGCTTCAGAGAAAAATACAATTTTAACGCGCTTCAGATGCTCACCGTAAAGCGTGACGGTGACAGCTACACCTTCTTCGTAAACAGCCGCGAGCTTCTCATTACCGAGAGCAAACTTGGCGGCGGCAAATGCGGCGTCACATCCGAGAGCGGCGACACGGTCGTCGGATTTACCGGCGTTTCGGCAGAGGCAAATCAGTCCTCGATCAGAGATTACTTCAAGCCGATCGAGGGTCGTCTTGAGGCTGTCACCTGCATGGAGACCGATTACGAGACCACAGGCAAGACAAACACCGAGAAGTCACTTGTTGCGGCGGCAAACAAATATTTCAATTATACCGTAAATGTCTCGAAGACCGGCAAATACGATATTATGTTCGAATATGAGGCAAAAAATGATGCCGATGTTGAGATCTATCAAAACGGTAAGCTGTTGACTACCGTAAAGCTCACCAAGACGGGCAGTACATCTGCATTCATCGCTCACGATATCGAGCTTGAGAAGGGCATGGGCACTATCTCATTCCGCTATCTCGGCGACGGCGTTGAGGTGCTCTATTATGACTTCACGCTTACCAAAGAGGTCACCGCCATGAGCCTTGATTTCACAAAAGGCGCGGGCAAGACCGCTTATTCGGACGGTAACTGGAAGGTCAAGGACGGTCAGCTCGTTCTCGGCGTGACAGGCGATCACGGTGCGCTCGGTAAATTGCTCTACGGCGATAAGGGCTGGGCAAACTACACGATCTCGGCTGATATAACTCCGACCGAGGGCAACCATGACGCAGGTCTTGCGGTTCGTGTCACCAATCCCGCGACGGGCGAGAGCAACAACCTCTCCAAGGGCTCGAGCTATTACGAGGGCTACTATATCGCACTGACCGCAAATGGCGTCTCGCTCGCCAAGGTCAACTATGAGTTCGACGAGGTCAAGCTTTACAAGAAAGAGATGCAGCTCGGCGAAACGCACAATTTGAAGGTACAGGCGGAGGATGCCACCATCAGAGTATGGCTTGACGGCGAGCTTGTCATCGAGTACACCGATAAAGAGCCTTACGCACACGGCATGGCAGGCGTTCGCGGATATCGTACCACCACAAAGTACGACAATCTCGTGATCGAGCCGTCCTGATCCGGATTCAAAGAATAAAAAGCATAAAAAAGAATAAAAGATTTGCAATAACCGCACACGAAAAGTTCGTGTGCGGTTATTGCAATGTTAAAATTTCCTCTTAATTGTAGGTATTTACACAAAAAGGCTTGACAAAAGCATTTATTTATGGTAAAATGCATATTGGCATATTGCGTGACGACGACGCGTCGAAACAGGACATAACAACTGAAAATAAATAAAATAAATAAAGAACAAATAACAAAGGTAAAAACAGGAGAAAACACATGGCATACGATTTTCGTTTTCACGAGAGCCTTGAGCATCTGCACGTCGGATGCGACGAACCAAGAGCCTATTTTATCCCTTACGAGAGCGACAGAGCGGCAAAGAGCGGCATGCGTGCCACCTCTGCGCGTTTTCGCTCGCTTTGCGGAGATTGGGATTTCAGATTTTACGAAAGCTACCGTCTGATCGGTGATATCGACGGCGATGAGATCGAGTGTCTGCCTTGGGACAGTATAACCGTCCCGAGAAGCTGGCAAACGGTTACCGATGCGGGCTACGATGTTCCGCAGTACACAAATCACGTCTATCCGATCGCGATCGACCCTCCGCATGTTCCCTCCGAAAATCCCTGCGGACTTTACAGACGCCGCGTCACTCTGACCGAGGACGAGCTGTCGGACAGAGATGTCAAGATCGTCTTCGAGGGCGTTGATTCCTGCTTCTATCTTTTTGTAAATAACAAATTCGTTGCCTACAGCCAGGTCAGCCACATGACCTCCGAGATCGACCTGACAGAGCATCTTACAGTCGGCGAAAATGATATCAAGGTCGTCGTGATGAAATGGTGCGACGGTACATATCTCGAGGATCAGGACAAGATCAGACTCTCGGGCATCTTCCGTGAGGTATACCTTCTTTTCAGAGATAAGACACATATAACAGACTTTACCGCGACTCCAACGCTCTCGGACGACTTCTTGAGCGGCTCTCTCTCCCTCTCGGTCTCGACAAACGCTCACGGCAATGTTGGCTACCGTCTTGTTGATCCGAAGGGCAAAAATGTCGCCACGGGCAGCCTTGACTGCGGCAATACCGCAAAGGCTGAAATAACAGTCCCGTCCCCCATGCTTTGGAATGACGAGACACCCTATCTCCATGAGCTTTATCTGACAATGGGCGGCGAGCATATCCGCACCGAGATCGGTATGCGCCGATTTGAGATAAAGGACGGCGTCATCCTCGTCAATGGCAAAAAGGTCAAGGGACGCGGCATGAACCGCCACGACAGCCATCCGATACTCGGCTATGCGACCCCTTACGAGCATATGCTCCGCGATCTGTACATAATGAAGGCACATAATATAAACATGGTGCGCACGAGCCACTATCCGAACGATCCGCGCTTCTTGGAGCTTTGCGACAGACTCGGATTTTACGTTTGCGACGAGGCTGATATCGAAAGCCACGGCAACACCGAGATCGGCAGATGGAATCTGTTTACCGACGACCCCGAATGGGAGGGCGCGTTCATGGACAGGCTTTTCCGCATGGTCGCCAGAGATAAAAATCACGCCTCGGTGCTTATGTGGTCGCTCGGCAATGAGAACGGCTTTGGAAGAAATCAGCAGGCAATGTACGATCGCCTCCACGAGCAGATCCCCGGCGTTATCGTCCACTGCGAGGACGCATCGAGAAATTATTTTGACAACCACCTTTCAAAGGATAAAAAGAGCACGGGATCGCCTGCGACCGATGTCGAGAGCAGGATGTACCCCTCGCCTGCCGAGATAAAGGAATATTATCTCGACAATAAAAACATGAAAAAGCCGCTCTTCCTCTGCGAATATTCGCACGCGATGGGCAACAGCTGCGGCGATCTTGAGGATTATTGGAACCTCGTTTACAGCTACGATAAATTCTTCGGCGGCTGTATCTGGGAGTTTACTGATCATTCGGTCGATGTCGGCGATCGCGGCGGAGCAAAATTCCTCTACGGCGGAGATTTCGGCGAAGATCTTCACAGCGGCAATTTCTGCGTTGACGGCATGGTATATCCCGACCGCCGCGTGCATACATCACTGCTTGAATATAAACAGGTGCTTCGCCCGGTTCGACTGGTCGAATTTGACCGTCAAAAGGGCATTATTAAGCTTCGCAATATGCGAACCTTCACCGATCTGTCCGATCTGCGCCTTATATGGCAGATCAAGGTAAACGGCAAGACGGCAGAGCAGGGAAGCATGGCATTCCCGAAGACCGCACCCGGAAGACTTGCAATCGTGAGACTTGCCCCCGAGCTTTTTGCCGATATTTGCGGCATCGCAACACTCGATCTCTCCTTCCGCTCAGTCAAGGCACACGCATGGTCGGATGTCGGCTATGAGGTCGGATTTGAGCAGATCATCCTCTCCGAGACGCTTGACGCACCCAACGCCGAGCCAAGGGCATCGCTTTTCGAGCTTGTTGACGGCGAGGAAGAATATCTGATCGTTGACGGCGATAACACATACGCTGTCGATAAGACTACAGGTCTTGTAAGCTCGATCTCGGTGCTCGACAGAGAGCTTTTGACCTCGCAGATCGATCTTGCGATCTGGCGTGCTCCCACCGATAATGATATGTACATCAAAAAGGATTGGGCATGGCAACGCTTTGATCACGCGTATACCGATTGCAGAGGAGTAAACCTTGTCACCTCCGATGACACCCACGCCGTCATTGAGGCGACACTGCGGCTCATGACCGCAGGCAGAGAGCCGATCGCGGCAGTCGATGTCACATATACGCTCGAAAAGGGGCACGGAATAAATATTTCCTGCCATGCATCGCTTCGCGACAAAATGCCGCCTCTTCCGAGATTCGGTTGGCAGTTCACGACCGACGGTGATCTTGAGAAACTTGCATACTTCGGACTCGGACCGACCGAATCCTATAAAGATAAGCGCAGAGCGGCAAGACTCGGGCTGTATCGGACGACAGTCACCGATAATTTCGAGCATTATATCCGCCCGCAGGAGAATATGGCACACGCCGATTGCAGATTTGTAAATCTTTCTGATGTTTCGGGATGCGGACTGCTCGCACTCGGCGATAAATTCAGCTTCAATTGCTCGCACTTCACACCGCATATGCTGACCGATACACCGCACGATTTCGAGCTTGCCCCGCTTCATGACACCGTCGTCAATATCGATTACGCGCAAAACGGCATCGGCACAAATTCGTGCGGACCGAGACTCGACCCCAAATATGCGCTTTCCGAGCGTGAGATCGACTTCTCGTTCAGACTTATGCCGTCAAAGATCGGCGATGTCTGCCCGTTCGATGAGCTTTCGAGATGATTCAGAATTATTCCGCCGCCCGTGCGAAAACGGGCGACGGGGATAAATAAAAGCGAAAACAAAACAAAAAACTGATATTCAAGGAGAAAACAAGTGAAAAAAATTCTTTCAGCGATCCTTGCGGCGGCGATGCTGCTTGCTCTTTCCGCCTGCGGCGACGGCTACGGCACCACAGTAACGACGGCAGCTCCCGGTGCGACAACTGCCTCGAATGCAGTCACCACACCTGATCCCACAACCCCGTCAAATGACACGAAACTCGACCCTCCCTCGAGCGTCGACGAGTCCAAACTGCTCTCGGAAAACAATGAACCCGAAAAAGAGTTCAAAAACCCTGTTTTGGACGAACGCAACACGGGCGACCCCTTCGTTATGCGCTATAACGGTACATACTATCTCTATTACACGAGCGACGGCGTCGATTGCTGGACCTCGTCGAACCTCGTCAAGTGGAAAAATGTCGGCAGAGTTGCCAATATCGAGGGCACACCGTACGCTCCCGAGGTCTATTATTACAACGGATATTTCTATATGTACACCTCACCCGATGGCGATGGACACTACGTTCTTCGCAGTGACAGCCCGACAGGTCCGTTCGAGCCGATAACCGGAAATATCGGCAAGGCGATCGACGGTGCGGTCTTCATCGATGACGACGGTAAGTGGTATTTCTACCGTGCCGCCGACGAAGGCATAATAGTTCACGAGATGACCTCCCCATCCGAGATCAAGTCGGCGTCGCGAGTTTCCGCTCCGTCGATGGATGGCTGGACCGAGGGTCCGAGCGTTGTCAAGTATAACGGCGTCTATTTCATGACCTATTGCGGCAACCACTTCCTCTCCCCCGGATACCGTATCAATTACGCGACATCCACCGCAAATCCCAAAAAATTCACAGCGGCAAGCAGTAACCCCTTGCTCGTCGACACGACGACTGCCGCAAAGGGCATCGGACACAACTCGATCGTGCTCGGTCCCGATCTCGACAGCTATTATCTCGTTTATCACTCCATGCCCGATACGGGTGGGGCGCGTGAGACCCATATTGACAGGATCTATTTCAACGGCAGGCAGATGAATGTGATGGCACCCACGATGAAGCCGCAGGCAACACTGTCAATGCCTCAGGTCTATTCGTATTTTACATCCACCAATCTTTCCTCTTGGAATTTGAACGACGCAGCCGCACTCGGCGAGGATTGCCTTGTTCTCTCGTCGGGCGGACAGCTCCTTTCAAAGGACACCTTTGCCGATAAGTACACCGCAGAGCTCAATGTCCTCTCGATAAACGGCGGCATGGCGGGCGCGCTCTTCAGCTATACCGATGATAATAACTACGGCGCGGCTCTCTTTGACCCTGCGACACAGGAGCTTGTCGTCAGATTTGTTGTCGGCGGCAATAAGAGCGAGCAGAGATTTCCGCTCGTAAAGAGCTTTGACGAGGATGTGCGCTTTGATTGCCTCCAGAAGCTCATGATCGTCCGCGACGGCAAGAACTATACATTCTCGGTCAACAACATTCAGCTCGGCACCGTCGAGTCTGAGCTCTCGGGCGGCAGCTTCGGCGCGATCTCCGAGGGCGGAGAGGCAAAGATCGGCTTTAGCGCGATCAACCCCTACGCAAATCAGTCCTCGGTCAAGGATTATTATAAACCCACCGATACCGAGTTCTATGCTCTGACCTGCGTCGAGGACGGACTCACCTTTGACGAAAAATATAACGCAAAAGCGATCGTTGCCAAGGCGGACAGCTATTTCAATTATCGCGTAAATGTCATGTCAAAGGGCACATACGATTTCGCGATCAAGTATTATTCGGACAGCGACGCAAGAGTCGATCTTTATCAGAATAAGACCTATCTCGGATCTGTCATGCTCCCTGCGTCGGGCGGCAATATCGCAACAGCGATCCTGAACGATATAGAGCTGGTGACCTGCTACGGTATCATAACCGTCAGAGTTTCCTCGGGCGAGACGAATATTTTGAGTTACGATACCGATTACTCTCGCGAGACCTATCTCAATGTCGGCGATAAGAACGGCTTTAAGGCACTCAGAGTGCTCTATCAGGACGGCGACGGCTGGTCGATAAAGAAGGAAACGATAACCCATAACTCCGCAGATACCGCCGGCAAGCTCCTTTACGGCTCTTACGATTGGAACAACTACACCATCGAGACTACCCTTAAATTCACCATGACCAGGGTCAACGGCGGCATCCTCTTCCGCGTTACCAATCCCGCGATCGGCGGCGCGAACGATAGTCCCGCAGGCGGATATGTCTTCTATCAGGGATATTATCTCGTCATTGCGAGAAATAAGCTTAGACTTTGCAAGATCAACTATGGCGCGACCGATATCGCCGAGGCTGAGTACAAGATCGACATCAAGACCGATTATAAATTCAAGATAACCGTCGACGGCGGACGGATACTCGTCTATGTAAACAATGAACTCGTGATCGATTGTACCGACCCCGAGCCACACCTCCAAGGTGCCATCGGTTTCTCGGGCTCGAATACCAGATACGAGGTTTCTGAGATCAAAGTGACCGAAATCAAATAATCAAAATATTGCAAATCTATAAAAAATATAAGGAATCCTTTCTCACTTTGCATGTGCAAAGTGAGAAAGGTGAGATGAAAAAATGATATCAACATCGAAACCAACGAAAATGAAGAGGATAGCGACAACGGCACTGTCCGTCCTGCTCCTTTTGTCAATGACCGCGTGTGCGGCGTCCGAGACCTTCCCCGAGGGCATCACGACGGCGATCACGAACGCAAAAAACGATCCCGAACTCCCGAGTAATTACACAAACGAAAATCTTGTTGATAATCCGCTGATCGAGTCGGTGAGCGGCGATATGTTCACAAACCCCGTCCTCTCCCCCGACAAAGGCGAGTTCGCATGGGGAACGGCAGCGCACGGCTATTACGGCATCGGCGACCCCTTCGTTATGCGCTGGAACGGTAAATATTACCTCTACAGCTCGACAAACGATAAAGAGACGGGCATAAAATGCTCGGTCTCCGACGATCTCGTGAATTGGAGAGCAGGCGATTACGACTCCGGTTATTGCACGCGCGAGACAACGACAGCCTACGCTCCCGAGGTCGTGTACTATAACGGAACGTTCTATATGTACACATCGACCGACGAAACAAATCATAAGACCCACAAAGTTCTGACATCTACCTCTCCGACAGGACCGTTTACGATCGTCGGTGAGGTGCAGAACAGAACGGGCACCGACTCGATAGACGGTCATGTCTTTATTGACGACGACGGCAAGTGGTATTTCTATAAAGCCTATGAAGATAACGTCCGGTGCTATGAAATGAGTTCACCGACCGCAGCAAGCAACAGCGGCAACGTGGCAGTCTCGCAGATGCATGCAGGCGGCATGACCGCATGGACCGAAGGACCGATGGTTATAAAGCATAACGGCAAATATTACCTCACCTATTGCGGCAACCACGTCTGGTCGGAGGGATATCGAATCAATTACGCCGTCGGAAGCAGTCCCAAAAGCTTCTCCGAGATGGGCGATAACCCCCTCCTCGTGCGTCAGATCAGCTCGACATCCGATAAGTTTGTAGGCAACTACGAGCTTTACGACGGACTCGGTCACAGCTCGACAGTCCTCGGGCCCAACCTTGACTGCTACTATATCGTCTATCACTCGATCCATAACGGCGTTGTCGGGCAGCGTCAGATGCGTATCAACCGCCTTGCCTTCAACGGCGACTATATGTACGCCCTCGGACCTACATCGTCCGCCGCAAAGCCCACCATGCCGACCGTGTATAACAGCTTCGTCCCGAACGGTGATTCGTTCGATCTAAGCGGATTTAATGTATATGGATCATATCGTGCCGGAGACGTTAAGAATGGTATTGTACTTGAGCAGGGCACAAAGCTCCTCTCGGAGGCAACATTCGATACAAGCTATACGATGGAGTGTAACTTCATGTATATGCCGAGCGGCGGCAGAGCGGGCGTGATCTTCAACTATAAGAATGACTCGAATTACGGTAAGGCGATCTTCGACAGAAACGCACAGACACTCACCGTGACATTCGTTATAAACGGAAAGAGCGTCTCCTATGTCAAAGCACTTACCAAGAGCTTTGGTCAGAATGTCAATTTCGACGCTTGTCAGCTGCTCACGGTAAAACGTGACGGCGATCATTTCACATTCCTTGTCAATAATCGCGAGCTTTGCGACTACAGCGCATCCCTCGGTGAGGGCAGCTGCGGCGCGTTCGCCGAGAATGATATCGTTAAGGTTGGATTTACCGCCATAAGTACCGAGGTCAACGACTCGTCCATCAAGACCGATTTCAAGCCCGTGACCTCGACCATCTACGCAAATACCTGTAAAGAGACCGATTACGAGGTCATCTCGTCCGACGCTCAGCAGGCGGTCGTCGCAAAGACCGATGATATCTTCAATTATTATATATCGGTCGAATCGGGCAAGAACGGAATGCACGATATCCTTTTCAGATATATCTCCTACGGGAAGACAAAGATCAAGGTCTATCAGAACAAACAACTGCGTGCGACACTTGAGTTTGAGGATACGAACGGACAGCCGAATACCAAGGTGTTCAGAAATGCTCTGCTGCTTAACGCCGGCTGCTCTGCTCTGACCTTTGTTTTCGATACCAACGGATTTGTCTTCACCGATTTCGAACTCGACAAATATGCCGTGGTGCAAACATCGACAAATCCGTCGACCATATATTGGGACGGCGGAAGTTGGAAGTATTGGGATACACTCACCACAAATTTCTGGTCTCAATCGGGCACAACATGGAAATTCAATAACGCAAGCTACGCCGGCAAGCGAGTTTTCGGAAGCTTTAATTACGGCGATTACGAGATCTCGGCAAAGGTCAAGATCACGGGCGGAACACCGAATGCGGGACTTATCGTGCGCGTGACCAATCCGTCCGAGAATAACAGAGAGGAGTACAATTCTGACAGCTCGCTCGAGGGTACGAACTTCTTCAACGGCTATTATGTCGGCTATGACGCAAACGGTTATATCGTTCTCGGTAAGATGAGCTACGATTGGACATGGCTCAAGACATCGACAAAAGCATACAGCCCGTGGAGCGGCAATACATTCAGAGTCAGAGTCGAGGGTGCGACCATTAAGGTCTATATCGATAGTGAGACCACCCCCTGCCTTGAATATACCGACCCGTATGTCTATATGCAGGGCGCGTGCGGCATTCGTGTGCTTAGGTGTACGGCGGAGATATCCGATGTTAAGATCACACCTATACGTTAAAAACCAAGGAGCAAAAAATTAAATGAATACCAAAGCAAGAAAGATCTTTAACGGCACGATCGCGGCTCTTTGCGCGCTTTCCATGACCGCCTGTACGGCATCCGAGGCGTTTCCCGAGGGAATAACCACCGCGCTCACGACCAATAAAGATAATTCAAGCCCGAGCGTCAATTATACCGATACAAGCCTCTCGGGCAACCCACTCATCCTGAGTGAGACGGGCGATATGTACTTCAATCCCGTACTTGGTCCGGAGTCCTTCGGCAATTTCGGCGCATTCGGCGAGGGCTATGGATTTGACGGAGTCGCAGACCCGTTCGTGCTTCGTTATAATGGTATGTACTATCTCTACTGTACTACCCCGGGAACGACCCGCGGAATAAAGGTTTTCGAGTCGTCTGACCTTGTAAATTGGAAGAGCGTCGGTGCGCTTTCCAGAGAAGTGCCATATGGCGATGATGGAAAGACATTTACAGATTACTTTTGTACCGACATTACCTGGGGAGCATATGCGCCCGAGGTTGCTTACGATCAATCAACCGGTTGGTTCTATATGTATACTGCAGAGGGAGCGTTTCACAACGATCACGCCGTACTTAGATCCAGATCTCCTTTAGGTCCGTTTGAGTGGGTATCGTGGGGAATCGAAGGATTGGCGGCTGAAGATTCCAGTGTTGCGTCCATTGACGGACACGTTTTCGTTGACGACGACGGACAGTGGTATTTCTATAAAGCATACGAAAATGATATTTGGTGCTATAAAATGAACTCGCCGACAGAGATCGACAGAAACAGCGGCAAGGTCGTTGTTAACCGTATGACCGGCGACGGACAAACAAAGTGGACAGAGGGTCCGTTTGTAATAAAGCATAACGGCAAATATTACCTCACGTATACCGGTAACCATTGCTGGTCGGAGGGATATCGTCTGAATTATGCTGTTTCGGACAAACCCTACGGAGACTATTGCTTCAAGGAAATGGGCGACAATCCGCTCCTTGTTCACCAGAACACATTCCAAAGCGCTGAGGGCACCCATCCGAACGAATCATTTGAAAATTACGACGGCGTCGGTCACAGTGCGACTGTTATCGGTCCGAATCTTGACAGCTATTACATCTTCTATCATTCATTGCATCGTGGTTTTCAACAACGACATACCCGCATGGACAGATTGTCCTTTGACGGTGACTATATGTACGTTCTCGGCTCGACATCATCTGCCGCAAAGCCTACCATGCCGACCGTTTATAACTATTTCACCCCAAGCGGTGATTCGTTCGATCTAAGCGGGTTTGAGATGGTGGGTGGAACATATAAAGTCCCTGACGTGAAGAATGGCATTGTCCTCGAAAACAATGCGAAACTGCTCTCAACCGCATCATTCGATACAAGCTGGACGATGGAATGCAATTTCATGTACATGCCGAGCGACGGCAGAGCGGGCGTGCTGTTCAATTACAACGACGGCAACAATTACGGCAAGGCGATCTTCGACAGTAACGCACAGACACTCACCGTGACGTTCAGGATAAACGGAGTCGATACCTCGTATACAAAAGCTCTTGTTGGTTTTCACAACTTTGGGTATTGCCAGACACTCATGATAAAGCGTGACGGCAATCATTTCACATTCCTTGTCAACAATCGCGAGCTTTGTGACTACACCGCCTCTCTCGGTAACGGTCGCAACGGTCCGATCGTCGAAAACAGCTATGTTAAGATAGGATTTACCGCCATTACGACCGACGTCAACGAATCGTCGATCAAGAATGAGTTCAAGCCCGTAACAAGCGCGAAAATACTTGCTACCGATTGCAAGGAGACCGATTACGAGGTCATCTCGTCCGACGGTTCGAGCGCGGTAATAGTTAAAAACGACGATATCCTCAATTACTACATCTCGGTCGAGATTGCAGATTCCGGCAATTGGGATCACGTCAGCAAGGCGGGTCCGTACGATATCCTCTTTAGGTATATTTCCTACGGCGAAACAAAGATCGATGTCTATCAGAACAAAAAGAAAATAGGTACGCTGACCCTGCCCGATACAGGCGGACAGCCGAAGACCGAGGTGATCCGCAATGCTTTCTCCTTGGCAGGCGGTTGTTCTGTGCTGACCTTTGTTTTCGATACCGAAAGATTTGTTTTCTCGGATTTCGAGCTTGACAGATATGTCGCGGTCACCAAAGTAGAATCAACAACGACCGTATCTCCCACCGGATTGTATTCGGACGGAGATGACGGTTGGGCTAATTATGGTTGGGATTGCTGGAACCGTTGCTCGACAACGACAGATTACGCCCGCAAGAAGTTCTTCGGAGACTTCAATTACGGTGACTACGAGGCAGAAGTTCATGTAAGATACAACGAAGGAAGAAATGCCGGTCTTATCGTACGAGGATCCAATCCATCGGCAAACTGGTCCGAGGAAGATCCCTCCGGCAATAATTCAGCTGCACTTGAGGGAACGAATTTCTATCAGGGATATTTCGTATATATTGATGGAGGCAACAATGTCGTTCTCGGTAAAGCAAGCTATGGATGGGTACAGCTTGCGAGCGCATCCTGTGCTGCTTCAGTCGTTGATTGCAGAGGTGGCTACTATAGAATTAAGATTCGTGCCGTCGGTGCAACACTGCAAGTCTATGTAAACGAAAAGCTCTATATCAACTATACCGACCCGTACCCCTTCATGCAAGGTGCAGTTGGCATACGTGCACTCAAAACTAATGCTGATTTCGTAAATCTCAGCATCCGTCCCATAAACTAACCCCAATACCCCCTATTCGATCTTGAATAGGGGGTACGATCTGCTTTTTGGGGAAAATCGGTTATTTCAGAAACTTTTTCATCTTTTCGCAGTTTTGCTCCTCGGTTGCGATGACCATCTCGGTGAATGCGCGCAGGGCATCATCCGAGCCTTGATACTGCCCCAGCTCGCGTGTGAGTTTTGCGTAGCCGGTCGTTGTCGATCTGACCATGTCCTCGGCGATCTTCTCGTCCGATGTGTCGCTGAGATTTTTTATAACGCCCATCGCCTCTGCCGACAGCTTTGTCAGCGTCGGGACATCCTTTGCCTTGCCGCCGTAGCCCTCAAGCATTTTGCTTGCCTTTTGATGGATACCTTGATACTCGCGCATCTGATCGGATAGTTCGGATGCAAGATCATCCTTTTTGACATATTGACGCACCATTTTTATGCCGTCAATGCCCATTTCGACATTTTTTCGAATAGAATTTGTGAGTTCGATCTCGTTCATAAGTTCATCGTCTCCTTACCCTTGAGGGGAAATAATATCACCCCTTCTTTCGGATATTATCCGCAAAAAGGGGTGATGTTATTCGCTTTTATGTGATATTACCAATCGACCGACGGTGCATTGCCCGTTGAGTCCGATATGTACAGAAGTATCTCGCCGGCGAGCGTCTCGTCGATCATAACATCGGCGATCGGTGCCTCGTATTCCATCCTTTTTTCATTATTTTTGCTCATTTTCGTTCCCTCTTGATATTGATAACCATATAATAGCACATATCAGCCCAAATGTCAAGTGTTTTTTGTAAAATTTTTTGATGTATGAGGGCAGGCGATGACAAAAAATTTGCCAAAACACAAATTGTTCATCCTTTCGCTTTCTGTTTTAAATAAAATCCATTTTCGCCCAAACGGGCGAAAATGTTCCTCACTTCTTACATCTTACCTCAAAAAAAGATCCTCGCCGAAAGACGAGGATCTTTTTAAGTGTAATAATTATGCTCTCTTCTTGGAAGCGATAACTACGCCTGCGAGTGCGAGAACGGATACGAGAGCTACGATAGATGTAGCCTCGCCGGTCTTCGGTGCTACGGGCTTGTCGTCGACGGGCTTGTCGTCAACCGGTGTATCGTCGACCTTGGCGTTGTGATCGGTGAAAACAACGTTGGAGATGGTGTTGCCGGGATGCTTAACTTCAATAGCTACGACATTGCCGAACATGAGCTTATCTTCGACAACAATGGTATCGCCGACCTTTTTGTCATCAACGAAGAACTCGAGGTTCTTGCCGGAAAGCTTTACCTTGACGTTAAGAGAGATATGACCGTCTTTTCCGGTGCTGACAAAGTGTTCGTCTGTCCAACCATAACCGTCAACATTGCCCCAGCCCTTGTCACAGCCATGCCATCTGATGCCGAACGAGCCGTGGAAGAAGACTTGAAGGAATGAGTCCGGACCCTCTATAACATTGCCGTCGCCGTCGTTGTCCTTACCGCAGATCAAAAGACTGTACTCGGGGTTGTCAATGGTGTTGGTGAGAGTCATGCTGACCTCCCAGTTGTCCGATTCGCCGAGAATTACCGAACCCAACACTCCGTCTGAGCTGCCGTCTATGACGCCGTTATTGACGCTGATGGCACCGGTGGTGTTGCCTGCCTTAACCTCTTCTGCCGAAACAGTCAGAGCAAAGGTTGCGATCATCATGATCGCGATGATGAGTGAAAGAATCTTTTTCATGATTTTCTTCCTTCCTTAAAATGTTTTATTTAAAAGGATCACTGTCCTTTTAGTTTAAGTTTAAGTAATCAGTTCAGAGCGGTGAACTTGAGATCCCAGAACTCGCCTGCGCTCTCGTAGTCGTACAAGACCTTCGAGTAAACGCCGATCATGTTGCCGTACCCGGTAAAGCTGATGTTCGAACGGGTGTCGAGCAGGATGTCGTTGAGATAGAACTCAACAGTGCCTGCCTCGGTGTCTACGATGATCTTCATGGTAGCGGGACCTTCATCGATCAGGCTGAGCTTATCTTTGCTGATCTCGTCCCAAAGATCAAAATGACCGGGGTTGTCGCAGTTTGCGGGATTCTTGCCGTTGGTGATGAAAAGTTTGTAGTAGTCGAAATTCTCAAGGAGCTTGCCGTCGCCGTCAACATCCTTGCCGGCGTAGATAATGCCCCATTCGGGAGACTGCCCCCAGTTGGAGGTGACCTCAAGCGAATACTTGGTCACGCCGTCCGGAACATAGCCGTCGCCGATCGGAATGACCGCGGGGTTCGGATTCACAAAGTCGCCGCACTGATAGTGTCCGGTCGTCTTGTCAAGATACCAAACCCCTGCATAGACCTGATCGTCGGGAACCTCAACCTCGTTTTCTTCTTCCTCGGTCGCGGGAGCGTCGGTCGCGGGAGCGTCGGTCGCGGGAGTATCCGTTGAGGAAGTGGTAGTCGATTGTGCAGTCGTTGATGTGGTGTTTGCCGCTGTCGTTTTATTGGCGGCTTCGGTGGTTGTTGTGTTGTCGTCGCTGTCGCATGCTGCCATGGACAGTGCCATTGCGGCAACGAGAAGCGATGATACAATGAGTTTTGTGAGTTTCATACCAAAACTCTCCTTTCGTTTTTTTACTTGAAAAAATTATATCACATTATAATGCAAATGTCAACAGTTTTTTTGTGTAAAAAGTGGACGCATTTTTTTGTTTTGTCGACAAACAAGTCGATTGTTGGTGATTTTATTGTGTAAATTCCTGCCAAAGTTTGAAGCAGAGCAGGAACAGGACAAGATCGATCGACGATATCTGCCCCCAAAAATAATTCAAAAACTTTGCAAATAGACTTGACAAAAGCGGGTCAAAAGAGGTATAATATAGGAAGTCAGAAATACCACCCCCGAAAGGAAAAAATTATTATGAAGATCGGATTTGACAGTCAGCTTTACATGGAAAAACAGACTGCGCACATATTGGAGAGGATATCTCTCTTTGACAATAAGCTATACCTCGAATTCGGAGGCAAGATCTTTGACGATCTTCATGCGTCGAGAGTGCTCCCCGGCTTTGACCCGAACGGCAAGATAAAGCTACTCTATCAGCTCCGCGACAAGGCGGAGATAATATTTTGCATCAGTGCCGACGACATTGAGAAAAACAAGATGCGCGGCGACATCGGCATCACATATGACATGGAGGTCATCCGCCTGATCGGTCTGATCTCGAAGATGGACATATATGTCGGCTCGGTAGTCATTACTCAGTATTCGGGACAGCCCGCGGTCGACGCGTTCCGCGCGCGTCTTGACATGATGGGCATCAAGCATTACACACATTATGTGATCCCCGGATATCCCGCGAACATCAGCAGGATAGTCAGCGAGGAGGGCTACGGCAAGAACGATTACATCGAGACTACCCATCCGCTCGTCGTTGTCACGGCACCCGGTCCGGGAAGCGGCAAGCTTGCGACCTGTCTGTCACAGCTCTATCACGAGTACAAGAGGGGCAGAGTAGCGGGATACGCGAAGTTCGAGACCTTCCCGATATGGAATCTGCCGCTCAAGCATCCGGTCAACCTCGCATACGAGGCGGCAACAGCCGATCTGCAGGATGTGAACATGATCGACCCCTTCCATCTTGACGCATACGGTGTCTCGACGGTCAACTACAATCGCGACATCGAGGCGTTCCCCGTTCTGCGCACGATACTCACGCAGGTCACCGGCAATCCCGATTTCTATCGTTCGCCGACCGATATGGGCGTCAACATGGCAGGATATTGCATCACCGACAACGACGCCGTCTGCGCGGCGGCGCGTGCCGAGATAATCAGACGCTTCTTCAGGGCAGCGTGCGATGTGCGCCTCGGCAAAGAGAAAGAGAGCACGCTCGACAAGATCGTGAACATCATCAGACAACTGAACATCACCGACGAGGAGCGCGCGGTCGTCCCTGCGGCTCGTCGCAAAGCCGAAGAAAGCGATGCCCCGGCGGCTGCAATCGAGCTTGCCGACGGCAGAGTCGTCACGGGACGCATGACCAAGCTCATGTCGGCATCTGCATCGGTGGTCGTCAACTCGGTCAAGGTGCTTGCAGGTCTTGACGACAAGATCATGCTGATCTCGCCGATCGTCCTTGAGCCGATACTCAATCTTAAAAAGGACATTCTCGGCAGTGCAAGCCCGGTACTAAAGCTCGACGATGTGCTGACCGCATTGTCGATCTGCGCGGCGACCAATCCTACGGCCGCCATCGCCGTCAGCCACCTCACCGAGCTTCGCGGATGCGATATGCACTCGACGCGCATGCTCAGAAGCGGCGACGAGGGCACACTTCGCAAGCTCGGCATCAATCTCACCTGCGAGCCGATCTTCCCCGCAAAGGATTATATGCTCTGATCCGATCACTACATATTTTATACTATAAAACAAAGATCCCGCACGACCTGCCGTCGTGCGGGATCCTTGCGTCAGGGCTGAGGCACGCCGAATAAAAATCGTTGGGTCAATGGGAATTTTTCCACAGACACGAGGGAAATAATTGTTTTTTATAATTTTATTTGTACTTTTTGCGATAATCCTATTGACATCCGAGAGATTTTGTGGTATCATTAGTTGAGTAAAAATTTATGGATGGAGACTGTATGTATAAGCATTTCGTCAAACGCGTGATAGATATAGTTCTGTCGGCACTCGGTATCATTCTGCTCGCCCTGCCGATGCTCGTTATTGCGATAATTATCAAGATCGATTCGCCCGGACCGGTCTTTTTTAAGCAAAAGCGCGTCGGTATACATAAAAGCCACTTCACTATACTAAAGTTTCGCTCCATGCCGATATCCGCGCCGCACGATACGCCGACTCATCAGCTCCAAAACGCCGAGGCGATGCTGTCGCCATTTCAGCGGTTTATAAGAAAAAGCTCGATCGATGAGCTGCCGCAGCTGTTTTGTATCTTTGTCGGCAAAATGAGCATCATCGGACCGCGACCGGCACTTTGGAATCAGTACGATCTGATCGCCGAGCGCGATAAGTACGGCGCAAACGATGTAAAACCCGGGCTTACCGGTTGGGCACAGATCAATGGCAGAGATGAGCTCGAGATCCCCGTCAAAGCCAAACTCGACGGCGAATATGTAGAAAAAATCAGCTTCCTGTTCGACTGTAAGTGCTTCTTCGGCACAATAAAGTCAGTCCTCTGCTCCGACGGAGTAGTAGAAGGCGGCACGGGCGAACTTGAGAAAAAACAGGACAAACAAGATAAACAAGAGGTCAAAAAGTGAAAAAGATCTTGATTACCGGTGCAAACAGCTATATCGGTACATCGTTTGAGAAATATATCAAAGAAAATTTCCCGGGCGATTACACGATCGACACCGTGGACATGATCGACGGCACATGGCGCGAGAAGGATTTCTCGGGCTATGATACGATATTCCATGTAGCGGCAATAGTTCACAGGAAAGAGAACAAGAAGAACGCTCCGCTTTACTATACGATCAACAGGGATCTTGCCGTCGAGACGGCAAAAAAAGCCAAGAATGACGGCGCACGGCAGTTTATTTTTTTAAGTTCAATGAGTGTGTACGGCGTTGATCAGGGAGCGATTACGAAAGATACAACACCCAATCCGCAAAATCACTACGGTAAATCAAAATTGGAAGCAGAGGATGCTCTCATAAAGCTTGCAGACAACTCTTTTTTTGTTTGCATTCTTCGTTTGCCGATGGTGTACGGCAAAGGGTGCAAGGGAAAGTTTGACAGCTTATGCAAGCTGACAAGCAAGCTGTTTTTCTTCCCCAAGCTTGACAACAAGCGTTCTATGATCTATACGGACAATCTCAGCGAGTTTGTCCGTTTGGCGGTTTGCCGCAATCTGTCGGGGATATTTTGGCCGCAAAACAAGCAATATACAAATGTAAGCGAGATGGTTTCGCTGATCGCCGCCGCACAAGGGAAACGGATGGTATTCACAAGTCGATTTAGTGCTGTTGTTGAATGGCTGATCGGTCATTCCAAATATGCGAGAAAAGCCTTCGGTTCTTTATACTACGATTTGGAAATTAGTGAATTTATTGATGATTACAATATTGTAGAATTTGCGCGTTCGGTTACCGAATCGGCAAGTAAACCATAAAGGCGCGATTTTGTGTAATATAGTCGATGAAGGAGAAGATCAATGTCCAGCAGTTTTTCTGTTCTTATGTCGGTATACTACAAAGAAAAGCCCGATTATTTCGATTTGGCTCTTCACAGTATATTGGTCGATCAAACTGTACTGCCGAACGAATTGGTGCTGATCTGTGACGGTCCGCTGACACCCGAGCTTGATGGGGTGATAGAAAAGTACTGTTTGTTATTTCCGACGATCATCAAATTGTTTCGTCTTGAAGAAAACGGCGGCTTAGGTCGGGCACTGAATTTCGGGTTGACAAAATGCAGTTATCCGATCGTTGCGCGCGCAGACAGCGATGACATATGTGTTTCAACGAGGTTTGAGATACAAACAGAATATATGAAGCAACACCCCGATGTTTCGGTCATTAGTGCTTACATAGATGAGTTTGACGAAGATTGGACGAAACCGTTTAGCGAAAAGAGACTTCCGCTTGATCACGAAAGTCTTATGAAGAGAGCAAAAAGAAGAAATCCGTTCAATCATATGGCTGTGATGTTCAGAAGAGACGACATCATTGAGGCGGGATCTTATCAGCATGTGCCGTATGCCGAAGATTACGATCTTTGGGTCAGAACTGCCTCTCGCGGAAAAAAATTCGGCAACATCGATCGAGTTCTCGTCCATGCTCGTGTAGGCAATGGGATGATAGGACGGCGAAGCAACAAGGCGCAGATAGCAAGTTGGAAGATCATTAACGATCACCTGCTCGAAGGTCATATGATCAACAAGTTTGAGCGATTTTTTAATGGAATCGTGATACGCGTGTTTGTGTATATGCCGAAATGGGCGAAAAAAATGGCGTACGAAAAGGTATTGAGGAAACGATATGACTAAAGAGCAGATTTCGAAAGAACCCGAGCAGTGCGGCATGTTTGATCTCGAAGAATTGCACCGTATCCTGCTTGAAATGTTGATCGAGTTTGATCGGGTCTGCAAAAAATACGAGATACAATATTCTTTGTTTGCGGGATCGGCACTCGGAGCGGTTCGTCATAGGGGTTTTATTCCGTGGGATGACGATCTCGACATATTAATGATGCGTGATGATTACGAACGGTTTCTGGAAAAGGGAGCTGCCGAGCTTGCCCCCGGGTACTTCCTCCAAAAAGAGTTTTCGGAGCATTGGCCGATGTTTTTCTCAAAGCTCAGAAAAAACGGCACGGCATATATGGAAAAAATGCACCTGAAGGACAGATATCAACATCAGGGAATATATATCGATATCTTTCCGTGCGACAATCTGTCCGACAATCGGATAAAGCGGAAGCTACAGTATTATATTTCCAAAGCAGTCATCGCCTCTTCCCTTGGCAAGAGGGGATATTTGACTGACAGTACGCTTAAAAAAATACTGACAGTATTGTGCAGAGCCATTCCGCGGAAAGCCGCTCAAAAGTTTGTTATTGATCGAAAAGAAAATCAAAGTGAATATGTGCATACTTTTTTCGGTGCGTCATCAAAATATGACAAAAGCATTTATAAAAGGGAGTATATTACCGAGCTTACCGAGATGCCGTTTTGCGGGATAAATTTTCCCGTGTATACGCACTACGATGAGGTCTTGACGATCTTGTACGGTGATTATATGACTTTGCCGAGCGAAGATGAGCGAGCTTGCAAATCGCATGCACTTCTTGTGGATTTTGACAACTCTTACGAGAATTATATAGATTGGCAAAATTCTCAGAAAATAGACACCTACACAAGAAGTATTCGATAAGCGTGCTTAAACGGATGAAGGAATACCTTGAATTATTGACCTTTTTGGAGAGGGCGGTTTTTGACCACTGATGAAGATCGTACAGATAAACGGAGGAGTATTCGGCAGTACGGGTACGATAATGTTCGGCATAGCAGACACGGTCGCCAAGAGTGGCGGTGAGACTATTTGCTTTTCGCCGATAACCGTGTCAAACAGACACAAAAAGCCGGAAACCCGGTTTTTTAATATCGGTACATTTCACAGCAGACGTCTGAATGTTATTCTCGACCGCTTGACCGGCTTTTCAAACTGTTTTGCTGTTTTTTCAACACTCGGTATGATTCGCAAAATATCAGCCTTCCATCCTGATGTTATTCACCTTCATACCCTTCATGAAAGTTATGTCAATCTTTCGATGCTGTTCCGCTACATAAAAAGGCAGAACATTCCCGTGGTTTGGACACTTCACGATTGTTGGGCATTTACGGGTCACTGTCCGCATTTTGGTATTGTCGATTGCGATAAGTGGATGACGGGATGTCACGATTGTCCCTCATATCACGAGTATCCGAAGTCGCTGGTCGATAATTCGAAGATCATGTGGAAGCTTAAGAGAAAATGGTTTACGGGTGTATCTGATTTGACGATCGTCGCACCTTCTCGATGGCTCGCCGAGCTTGCGGATCGGTCATTTTTGAGGGATTATCCGGTTAAAGTGATAAATAACGGAATCGATCTGTCTGTTTTCAAGCCAACATCAGGCGATTTTCGCAAAAAGTATGGCTTAGGAGATAAGCATATCGTTTTGGGTGTCGCGTTTGGCTGGACATACAAAAAGGGGCTTGATGTTTTTATCGAGCTTGCAAAGCGGCTTGATAGTGAGAAATATGCGGTAGTTATTGTCGGTACGAGCGACGATGTGGATGTTATGTTGCCGGATGGTATCATATCTATTCACAGGACAAGTGATCAGATCGAGCTCGCCGAGATCTATACAGCCGCCGATGTTTTTGTAAATCCGACAAGGGAAGAATCATTCGGACTCGTCAATGCGGAATCCTTGGCATGCGGGACTCCTGTTATAACCTTCAAAACGGGTGGCAGTCCCGAAATAATCGACAAATCTTGCGGTTCTGTGGTGGACAAGGGCGATGTTGATATGTTGGAGAGCGAGATCTTACGCATTTGCGAGACTATTCCTTACACACAGAATGCTTGTCGGTCGCGTGCGGCTCTTTTTGATAAAAACAACAGGTTTGAAGAGTATGTCGATCTTTACGCAAGCCTGATCGATCATTGACTTTCGGGAGCGAGCGAATTTTTCGAGGTCGTATTTTTGCCGAAAGGCGAAGAAATATAAAAGACAAAAAAGGAGAACACACATGAAACGCAATTCCACTTTTCTGCGGGT
>CAZMPO010000022.1:0-24011 GCA_964568425.1 uncultured Lachnospiraceae bacterium
TTGCCTGTCTCGTTTCCTTCTTTCCCTCTTTCGGTTTTTAATGATCATTTCTGATAATCTTATATGCAAACCACTCATTCTGAGTGGTTTTTTTACATTTCACATTAAACTTCCGGTCGGATTGGAGAAAACTGTGCCCAAAGAAACTCGAAAGTATTACGAAGCATATGATGAACGCTACAAAACAGCCCATGCCAACGGTGTAAGTTGGGAAAATGATGTCAGCACGCCCATTGTGGTTGATTTACTGAAAAAGTACGGAATCCCGCAACAAGCTCGACCCCTGGAGATCGGATGCGGAGAAGGACGGGATGCAAAGTTTCTATTGAATCGCGGCTATGGTCTGACTGCGACCGATATTTCAAAAGAAGCGATTGCTTATTGTCAAAAACAGATGCCTCAATATGAAAATCATTTTCGTGTTTTAGATTGTCTTTCCGATGAACCCCTTGAAAAGTTTGACTTTATCTATGCCATCGCCGTCATACATATGCTGGTGCTTGACGAGGATCGTCAAGGATTTTATCGGTTCATTAGGGGTCATTTGAAGGAAAACGCAATTGCGCTGATCTGTACCATGGGCGACGGCGAATTTGAAACGCAAAGCGATATTACCGAGGCATTCACTCTGCAAGAGAGAAATCACAGATCGGGCAAAATGATGGTTGCGGGGACTTCTTGCAGAATGGTTTCATGGGACACATTTTTAAAAGAAATCACGCAAAGCGGCTTAACTCTAATCGAAAAAGGGATGACAAGTTGTCCTCCGAATTTTAATAGTTTGATGTATGCCGTGGTAAAAAAATAGAGAAACATTTTTTTGTTTCTACATAAATTTTGAGGAAAAAACGCTGTTATGGAAGGAAATGATTACTATTTGAGCTATCCGCCTATACAGATTGAGGAAAATCTCCGCCTGCGCCGCTTTGATGGCTATTATGATTTTGCCCTTGAGTGGTATCAAGACCCCGAAACGGTTCTGCTCGTTGATGGTAAAGCCGAACCATATTCTTATGAAACTTTGACGAATATGTACAACTATCTTAACGGCAAGGGTGAGCTTTATTTCATCGAAGTCTGTGAGAATGACGAATGGAAGCCTATCGGCGATGTTACCTTTTGGCAAGATGATATGCCAATTGTGATCGGTGAGCGTGAATACCGTGGCAGAGGTATTGGCAAAAAGGTCGTGTCTGCCCTCGTCGAGCGTGGCAGAGCGATGGGGTATGATAAATTGTATGTTGGTGAAATTTATGATTTCAATATCTGCTCGCAAAAGTGCTTTGAGAGCGTAGGTTTTCGTAAATATGAAAAAACCGATAAGGGTTCTCGCTATGTTTTGGAACTGAAAAAGTGAGGCAACTATAACTGTTATGATTATAAACTGTGTATGGGAACATAATTTGGACGATACTTTGCTTTACACTGCAAATTTTATCGGTGCATATACCCGTGGCGAAAATCTTGAAATCGCAAAGGCAAAGATGCCACGGGAGATCATTTCTTATTGCAATTGGTTGGGCGTAAATGTCGACGAGGAGATGGAATTTGTGATCGTCGGAGAAAAATGCTCCGAGCTTGCCATTCGGGATGCGGATTCCGATGTGCTTTTCGAGAGTGAACGCACATCGCTGACGGTAGAGGAATATGGAGGTCTGAAAGCCATCGCATTGAAGTCTGCGAAGGATTTTCTTTCACTGTATGAATCGATTCCTGACAAAAATGCAGCCGCTATACCGGAGCGTAAGACCTTCTACGGGTCAGTTTCTCGCACGGCAAATGAAATGTACGACCATACCAAGAATGTAAATGCGTATTATTTTGGGGAGATCGGTGTGGATGCCGATAATGACGGCAATATCTATGAATGCCGCAAGCGTGGTTTTGAGTTGTTAGGGAAACAACCCGATTTTCTGCAAAATGCCGTGATCGAAGGCAGCTACGGCGAGGATTGGTCACTCCGCAAAGTCCTTCGCCGATTCATCTGGCATGACCGGATCCATGCAAGAGCCATGTATCGAATGGCAGTAAAAGTGTTTGGGGCGGAGAATGTGGCAAACCCCTTTGCATTTGAGGAGAATTAACTATATTACAAGCCATGTAAAGTCCTGTTCCGACGGAATGGTATTCCTTACGGTTGTTCATTCCCTTGGCGAGCATCTCGAAAGCGATCAAACTATTTGATACGCTCCCCGCCGAGCTTACATATCCGCAAACCTCACCTAAGTTAAGGAAAACCTTTGAAAGGAATACAAAAATGAACCTCATCATCAGTTTTTCCGGTCGAACAAACGGAAACTGCGATCAGATCGCATCGTTTATTTCAACGCAATATGATAAAATCGTTTATTTCCGTGATCTGAATATCCACTCGTGTGCCAACTGCGACTATGAATGTTTTGATGAAGAATGCAAATACAGAGATGACGATGTTTATGCGTTGTATGATAGTATGCTCAGCTTCGACAAGGTGATTTTGATTGTCCCGATGTATTGCGGGAATCCGTCATCGCTTTATTTTATCTTTAACGAGCGATGCCAAGATTATTTTATGCATAACGATACCTATGAAGCCGTTCTTCAAAAGCTATACATCATCGGAATCTACGGCAACAAAGAAAAATCCCCTGGTTTTATCCCGATCCTCGAAAATTGGTTCGTCAATTCGCCGTATGCAGATCGTGTATTGGGCATCGAGCGTCATACATACGGGCAGAAAATGAGCGACTGTATTCTCGATATCGAGGAAGTAAAAACGCAAATACTAACCTTAGTGAAAGATTGACAAGGTTATATCAGACAACATGTTTGAGATTCCTTATAATGATGTAGGAATACTTGACAGATTGAAAATGACCTAAAAATCGATAATACACCGACCTCCGAAAGTGAATTAGATCACTTTCGGAGGTCGCTGTTTGTATATTATTCAAATTTCGATGTTTTCGAAACCGCACGAATTACCGCAAGTACAAGCGGGGAGAGAAGGATGCCGAGGGCAAATTCGATAATAAAGTTGACGCCGACAAGTCCCGTGATCGTGTATATGAGAACGTCCGTGCCACCTGCCCATTCTGCGAGGGTCGACTTGAAGAAAATGAACATCGAAGCAACGAACAGACCGGTATTGACGATCGGTGCGATCGCAGATGATAAGACGGCGGCGAGAGTCGAGTTTATGTTGATCGTCAGCCTGTATATCAGCGCCGCGACCGCTCCTGCCGCAACCCCTTTTACAAGGCAAACAAGCAGTGTGAGCAGTGGATTTACACCAAACAAAATGTTGCCGCCTCCGTCAAGACCTATGATCGAGCAGATCGAGACGACGATTCCAAACACACCGCCAAGTGCCGCACCGCCTTTGATGCCGAGCAGTGCGCCTCCCAGCACGACAGGAACAAGCGTTACTGTCATTCCGAACTCACCGATCTTGACAGTGTAGCTGATAAGCTGAAATATAACCACGAGTGCGGCAAATACACCGCCGAGCGCGAGTCTGAACGTCTGATCTGTGATTCTTCTTGATTTCATGTGAGTACCTTCCTTGGATATCTTTGCGCTATCCGATTATACCACATATTCGGTGATTTGTCAAGGCTTATTTGATCACGATAGATCCGCTGTATGAAGAATATCCCAGCTTGACACCGAGGAGCGCGCCTATCGCCTCTATCTCGGCGGTCGTTCTCGAATTTTCTCTCCCGCGATAAATGATGTTCAGCTCATTTACAAGGGACGATTTTTCGCTGTCCGAGAGCTGTGGCTCAAGGCCGAACGGGTCAAGTACAACATTGTTATAGTTGTCGTGCGTGCGATCGATCATGGTATCAAGCACGATCTGTGACGATGTCATGCTTGTAATATATTTCTTTGCCGTAACACCGCTTCCGCCGAGTCCGCTTGATGTTCCGTCTCGGTTGATATCCGCAGTCAACTCGAGAATGTCCGCAAGCGCAGATGCCTCAGTTTGAATCTGCCAGTCGGTCATCTGTTCGCGTCTGTCAGAAAATTCGCCGAGCAGATCGACGATCACCGATGATATCTCCTTGGCACCGGTCTCGATTCCGATGTAGTCCTCTATGAGTTCGGGTGTGGCAACATTCTTTACGATATCAACGCTTGTCGGATCTGCAGATCTGATAAGGTCGGCGGCATGCTCCGTAATGGTCGCGTTGTCGTTTTTGTTTGTTTCAAGCAGGTTGATGACCGATGTGAATGTGTTGCCGACCGAGCGCATTACGCTTGAATATGAGTCGTTTTTCGCATCTGCTACGATCCTTGATGCAATATCGGCGGCGCGTGCTCTGTCAAGTGAGACCTTGTTGCCGATCTCGGGGAGCTGGAGCACTACCGATAAAAGCTCCGGTATCTTACCGCCGAAAAGCTCGGATTTCTTCAAGTTGTCAAGTATTTCGCCAAACTCAGCCATCAGTGTCGCGATTGAGTCAAGTTCAAACGAGTTGTCTTTGACCATGAAGATCAGGTCGGTGATCGTTGCGGCGATCGCTTTTGCCTCCTTCGACGCATTGTTGACATCGGAACTCTTGATCTTGAGATCGTCTATTGTAACGACCTTCGATACCTTCGCGAAGGATTTTTGATCGGAAACGACTATCTGAGCAGAACCCGAGATGATACCGCGACTTTCCGCCATTTTAAGTCCTTGCTTGACCGTGCCGCTCTGAGCAAGGCAAGCGGCGACCGTCTCGGCGGACAGATCGTCGATCGATATGCCGTAATTTGCGAAAACATTCGAGACTCGCTCGGCATTTGCGGCACTTGTCAGCTCGGAAAGAAAATCATCGTGCAGAACATTCTTGTTTTTCGGGAGAGCAAGAGCTTCCGATATGTCGCTTACCGCGGCGTTGATCAGCCCGACGATCCTTTCGCGGTCTGACTCGGTTTCGATGAATATCTCGATTATCTTGCCGATCACTTTCTTGTCGGATGATATGCGATCGACATCGCTCTCGTCCAAATAGTCGTACTCGATAAGCACTGCCAATGTGCGGCAGAGCTTTGTCGCGTCCGAACGAACCGTGTCAACCGTCGTGTTCTTCATGATATTTACTACCTCATCGCAGAGAGCACTGCCGGAGGTGAAATAATTACCGCCATTTTCGTCAAAAAGATCGTCAACCATCAAGTTGTCGCTTGCCTCATTTGCGATGCTGACGACGATCTCGGGTACAAGCGAGCTTTTGGAGAATTTCTTGTCAAAGACATCGATTGCCGCCGTGATCTCGTCATCGTCTCCGTCGATCATGACGATTGCCGCATCGATAGCTGCACCTGCCATGTCGCTTTCGCGACGGAGAGATACCCAAGATGAGCCGACCTTGTGCGTGGTCAGAATGCGGAATATTGGCTCACCGCCGAGCACGCGTACGGTATATGTGGCGGGATTCGAGGTCACACCCTCGATCGCCTCTCCCATCTCGAAGGGAAGGTCGATGTATTCTTCCGCTAAAGTGTAAGCAGGGGCAACACGGCTTAAAACTGTAAGCGAACCGACCAAAGGCGTAAGGAGCGTGCAGTAAACGATCAGTCCGCAAAGACCGCCAAGGATCATGCCCGGCACATTTATGCGTTTTTTCTTTTTCTCGGGTGACGGTGCCATCTCGGGTGTGAGCGGCTCTGTTTTGTTCTGCTCATCTTCAAATGTTTCGATGTGAACACTTTCGGAATCATCGCTTTCGGAGGGCTTTTTGCGAAGCTTGCTCGTTCCTTTGGCGATAAACTTGTAAAGGACTCCGGTAAGTAAACATATAAGTGGGCGAACGATCAAATAAATGATAATAAACGCCACCGAAGATACAACACAGGCGATCGGAAACTCAACCAGATCGACCAGCGTTTTAAACTCCGACAGCTCTGAAGGTGCAAGCGAAAGCACGACTGTCGCGAGCGAGGATGAGACCAGCCCTCCGATCAGCCACGAAATTGCAGCCGAGACGAACCCGGACACGATCGTCAAGATCGTGCGTGCCGCATAGTACTCCCATGGCAGATTTTTTGCTCGAAAGAGGGTGGGCAGAATAAACGCAAGTGAGATTGCCGCAAAAAGCAGCGTTGAAATGATCATAACCATTTTATTGTCCTCCGAATTGTGTACTTATCTTTATTATATCACATATTTGCCGAAAAAGCAAGAGGGGATTAACATTTTATTAAAGATATTTTAACTGTGGCGTGAATTATTTGATGTAAGATAAGAGATAACGATAGACGGACGATATTCGCTCGTCGATCATGCCGCTTTGTCGGATCAAAACGAAAAGATCATTTCAATGAAAATAAAGGAGATCAACCAATGAACAGAAATGAAATCGATGCCCGTTACAAATGGGACATGACAAAGGTCTTTGCAACAGAAGACGAATTTAACGCCGAGCTTGACGCGGTTCGAGCACTGGTGCTTGATTATGACAAGCACGAGGAGACAATGGCAACCTCGCCCGAGGGACTGCTCGCGGCGCTTCGCGATTATTTTGCTGCTATGCGCAGACTCGATAAACTCGCCGATTATGCATCGCGTTATTTCGATCTCGATAAATCGGATAACAGATGCCAGGCAAATTACGGAAAGGTGATCGATCTGTTCAATAAAGCAGGTGAGCATTCGGCATTTATCTCTCAAAAGCTTCTTGAAGTTGGCAAGGAAAAATTTGACCTCTGGGCAAATGAGCTTCCCGAGCTTGCGGATTACCGCAGAGTTGTTGAAAATGAGCTTCGCTATGCACCGCATATCCTCTCGGATGCAGAGGAGAAGCTCATGTCGGTCCTCGCGTCGGGCAGAGGCGGCTGTGAGGAGGTATACTCGATCCTTGGGGATTCCGAGATCAAATTCGGCAAGATCCGCGGTGAGGATGGAAAGCCGACCGAACTCACTGAGGCAAATTATGTCAAATTCCTGACATCTGCAGACCGCAGAGTAAGAAAAGCCGCGTTTGAGCGTATGTACAAGGTGATCGGCAGCTATAAGAATACCATCGCTACCGCAATGAACGGCTTTGTAAAAGAACAGATCGCATGGTCGAGAGCGAAAAAATATCCGACCGCAATGGAGGCGTCGGTATTTCGTGATGAAGTAACCGTCGATATATGCAACAACCTGATCGATACCGTCGAGAAAAATCTCGATGTCCTCTATCGCTATTATGACCTCAAGCGCCGTATGCTCGGTCTGTCAAAGCTTCATATGTATGACCTCTATCCTCCCATCGTCGATGCGGGCGAAAAGGAGTATTCATATGATGACGCCGTTCCTGCCGTGCTCGATGCACTTGCACCTCTCGGCGAGGATTATGTAAACGCACTTAAGGCGGGGTATGATGCCGGATGGGTCGATGTTTACCCGACCCCCAATAAGCGCGGCGGAGCATACAGCGGCGGCTCTTACGATACCGCACCCTATATGCTCTTGAATTACGCAGGTACATACGACGATGTTTCGACGCTTGCCCACGAGTCGGGACATTCGATGCATAGCTGGTATTCTTGTAAGAATAACGACTTCCAAAACAGCCGATATACGATTTTTGTCGCAGAAGTCCCCTCGACCGTAAATGAGCTTCTTCTTGCAAAGAACGAGCTTAAAAAGGCGACCTCCAAAAAGGAAAAGCTGTTTATCATCAATCAGCTCCTCGAGGTCTTCAAGGGCACACTCTTCAGACAGACGATGTTTGCAAAATTTGAAAAACTTCTCTATGAGCTTTCCGAGAGCGGCGAGGTACTGACTGCCGATATGCTTTCCGAACGCTATTACGAGATTGTTAAGCTCTACTTCGGTAAAGATGTCGTAGTAGATAAAGCAATCGCCTACGAATGGATGCGCATACCGCATTTCTACTACAATTTCTATGTCTATAAGTACGCGACATGTATATCGGCGGCATCCGCTGTTGTTAAGCGCATCGAAACCGAGGGTGAGGATTATGTAAAGCAGTATATCGAATTTCTGTCATGCGGCGGCTCGAAATCTCCGCTTGACAGCCTCATGACCGCGGGCGTCGATCTCCGCCGCCCCGAGGTCGTAAAAGACGCCATCGATATGTTCGCAGAGCTCCTCGACGAGTTCGAAAAGGTCCTTGCCGAATAAATTAAGTAAATACATAAAGATCGGTTGCCTCGAATGCCACTTTTGGCATTCGAGACAGCCGATCTTTATTTGACGGTGTCGACATCATCACGGTATAAACAGCGGACGGATCTGTTTTCCGATCAGGGCAAGATCGAGAGTCTCTTTTATCATGCCGAAATCAGCGACAAGGCTTGACGGTTTTGTCGACGGATCGTCCTGGCGCAACGGAACGAAATAGATGTTTTTTCGTTCCATAAGTGTGCCGATGTTTTTGAAATTAGCGGAAAGTGCATCGTTTGTGGCAAGTGCTATCACGAGCGGTCGCCCGTTTCGCAAATGTGCCTTTGCCGCCATTGTGACCGTGCTGTCTGTTATCCCGCAGGCAAGCTTTGCAAGCGTGTTGCCGGTGCAAGGTGCGATCACCATAGCACTTGGTTTTATTACGGGTCCGATCGGCTCTGCCTTTTTTATGCTGTCTATTATGCCGGCGCAGCTGATGCCCTCTATCTCTTTGAGATTTTTTTCGAATGTGCTAAAACGCGTGTCTGTCATCGCGACCGATTCGCTGACTATCGCTATTATTTCACTGCCGTCATCCTTTAGCTGTCGAGCAGCCGCTATCGCTTGCGAGAGCGTACAAAATGAGCCGCAGAAGCACCATGCAGTTTTGTTCGTCAAGCCTTTTCACCATTCTTTCTTTTTAGTTTAGTCTTTTTTGATTTTATTTTCATGATCGCGAATGCATCTGTAAATGATCTCGCCCGCACTTTCGGGACAATATCTCCCAGGAAGACCGGATGCGATTATCGTGTTCGAGCTTTCGTTATAAATACCTGCAAGATCGATCAAAATGCCCCTTTTTGCAAGGGAAGTGTAGGCAATCTCCGAGAGATCACACGGGACGGTGTTGAACAGTATATCAAATTTGTCTGCTCGGTGATCAAAATCAACCGCTCTCGCGCCGACAGAGTATGCCGCCGCCCTGGTGATCTTATTTCTCGCAAATATCGTCGGACGGACTCCCATACCGATCAAAAGCGATGTCAACTGTCTGCCGATCCGCCCGTATCCAAATATGCCAATACTGCTGTCAAGAAGCATTTTCTCGTGTTTTTGTACACCTATGGCAAGTGCCGCCTCGGCGGAGCATCTGGCATTGAGCAGAGCAAAATCTTCAAATTCCCCGTAATCGATACATAAAATGTCCTTTTCGGACAGCTTTTCTTTGATCTGCCCCTTTATCGCACCTGCGTACAGTCTGCCACCATTTCCCATTGCATCGAGCAGATCGGACAGCAAAACTGTATCGTCCGAATAGGGAGAATTGACCGTCATACCGTCTCGGCATAAAGGAATCGGCGCGACCGCAAAATCGGCATCGGTCAGTGCTGATATAAGATCCGCGGCTCTTGTGAGTGTTTTGGATGTGCCTGCCGCGATTTGCGGCGTCGCATAAAGCGCACATTCGTATCCGTCACCGGCAAAACGTTCTGCCGCATAGATCGTTCGCATATCCCCACCGATAAATGCTATCTTGCCTGCCGCCACTTTGTCATTCTCATGTGCCATATATCGATACCCTCCGATATTGACATTCTATGCATCGACCAAAAAAGTGTGTAAAAAAACGCAAGCTTATGAAGATGTCCTTCAATAAACTTGCGTTGATCTTTTATCCCTTCATTAGCTCGTCTGTCAGCCTGAGTATCTCGGGAGCGATCTTTTGTCGCTCGCGTTTTAATACCTTGCCGCTGATCGGGTATGACAGCACGATGAGAATGATCCCGATGACGCCGATCGCGATACCGACGATCATCGATTGAACTTTTTCTAATTTGAGGCTTTCTCCGAGCTCCGTCATGGCAAGACTCATGCCAAATCCCATGACAAGCGCGCCGCATATCGCCAAAACAAGAAATGCACTCAGGGCTTTTTTGCTTGCCGATGCGTCGAGAATGCGAACTCGCTCCATTTTGTCGGGCTCGCGCGAGACGTATTTTTGTCTGATCTTTTCGAGCTCGTCACGCTCTTTTGCGGAGTATGTCATCTTGAATACTTCATTATCTCTATCCTTCATTTGAGTCCATCCTTTCATCCGCGTCCGATCTCATAATCTTGCCCGAGTGAACTAACATGTATATCGCCATTGCAACTATAAACGCACAAACGCCGCCTCCGCTGAGTGCAAGAAAGAGTATTTGCGTTTTTTGGGTCATACTGCCGTCACCGAATGTCATAAGCATCGTGCTCTCGAGCGAGAGCATCGATACACAAGCTGATGCGAGCGATATTGCCTTTGATGCCGAGAAGACCGGACTGTTGTATTTTCTGTATCTGATAAGATTTATTATCGCCATCGTGAGCGATGTAAACGTATATGCCGCCATCGCGATCGTTGTTATCTCGTGGTGGCTTACCATGCGCCCCTCGTGTATTCTGTAAAGCATCATTCCGGACAGCGCGAGGTTGACGACAAGAAATATCCACCCGCAGGCACGGTATTTTATCAGCTCGCTGTTCATCCTCTCCCCGGGTCTGTGCTTTATCGTGTGATGCATCAAAAAGGTCCGCATGGTAGCAAGCGAATAATAATATGCGGCAAGCGAGTAAAACCATGCCGATCTGTGGTAAATGCCGAGTACGAGCTGAAGCGTTGCGTATGCGGCGTTCCAAAGTGCATTTGCGGAAAGCGTCACCTTCATTCGAAGATGAGCATCACCGAGCCATCTCTTTGCGTATTTGTTTTCTCGCTTGAATCTGCCAATCGACCTGATGATCAACGGCATGCGAACAGACCAGATCGTCAGCGTGTAAAATGCGACGACATATGATGCGATACGAAGAGGATGATCCTCACCGAGTGTCAGAAGGGCATAGATCAAAAAAGCGGCTGAGATCGGGAGAAGAATTATAACTGCCGCCATGTGCGGAAAAAGAAGGTGCTTTGCGATTTTTTTGATATCCATTTTGTCTTGACCGCCTGTCCTATCTTGTGCTTATCCTTACCGTAAATGTTGACCCTTTTCCGACACGACTCTCGACCGAGATCTCGCCGTGCAGTATGTCAACTACTCGCTTTACCAAAGCAAGCCCCAACCCGTTTCCGCGAGTTGAATGAGAGGTGTCGCCTTGGTAAAACTTTTCAAATATTCTCGCACCGACCTCGGGTGTCATTCCGCACCCCGTATCGCTGACGCTGACCGTCGCTATGCCGCCGTCCTCGTGCATGCTGACCGAGACCCGACCGCCTCTTTGCGTAAATTTGAAGGCATTCGATAAAAGATTGTTCCATACGAGTTCAAGAAGCTCGGCATCGGCAGATATCGTGACATCGTCATCAATGTCTGTCTCAAGCTCTATCTCGCCGTCCTCCCATAATGTCTCGTATTGGATTATGCACTCTCCAAGCTGCTCTCCGAGATCAAATATGTCCTTTTTCGGATAAATCTGCTGATTTTCAAGCCTGTTCAGCCGCAGAATGTTGGTGATCATTTCGGACATGCGCTTTGACCGCTCGGTTATCGCGTGCGCGTATTCTATCCTTTGATCGTCCGACAGATCATCAGATGCAAGGAGCACTCCGTAATTTTGCATAACGGCAAGCGGAGTCTTCATTTCGTGCGAAACGCTCGAAATGAAGTCGGAACGAAGCATTTCGAGACTTCCGAGTTCGGATGCCATTTCGTTGAATTTGTCGATTATTTCGTCAAATGTCTCATCTGAGGCGATCTTCTTGCCTTTGCCTATCCTGACCGAAAAATCGCCCTGCATGATCTTGTCCGCACCTTCAACTATACGCTTTACAGGTCGCTCTATAGTGATCTTTCGCCTCAGTGCATCTGTGACAGAGAAGATCAGACTGAGGAGCAGGACATTCGCAAATGTCAGCTTTGCCGCCTTTCCGAGATTTTCGGGAGTGAGCTCGATGTTTATGCTTTGAGTCAGTGTCGTTACAAACAAGACCATACAGCAGGTCGTTACGAAGGCGACAAGCATAAAAAAGAGCAGATATCTGTATATGGCGCGAAGGATGCCGCGTGTCAGCCTTGTGTTTTTCACTTGATCACCGCCTTGTATCCGAGCCCGTGAACAGTTTTGATCTCAAAATCGTCGCATTCGGATAGCTTTGCACGAAGCTTCGTCATGTAGACATCGACAGCGCGCGGCGCAGTTTCGGTGTCGGCGTCCCAAAATTCTTCCATCAGACTGCCTCTGGTGAAGGTCTTCTTGGGGTATGAGAGCAGCTTGTACAGGATCGAAAACTCTCTTGCCGTAAGCGAGATCTCCTCGCCCGATAGGTAGGCGGTGTGCTCGTCGGCATCCATGACGAAATTTCCGATCTCGAGCTTTCGCGATGCGGCGATACCTGCACGTCTGAGCAGAGCACCGATGCGAAGGATCAGCTCGTCAAGGTCGATCGGCTTTGTCATGTAATCGTCGACACCGATGCGAAAGCCTTTTCTTTTTGACTCTATGTCGTCGCGCGCAGTCATAAAGAGTATCGGAATTTCCTTGTTGAAATCTCGGATACCCTGCGCAAATTCAAATCCGTTTATTTCGGGCATCATTATGTCCGATATTATAAGATCAAAGGTGCTTTCATAGAATGCATCGATAGCATCACCTGCACTTGTACAGCCTATCGCATCGAATCCGTTGCCGTTTAGAAACGTGCATACGCTTCTGCAAAGATCCTTATCATCCTCTACGACCAAAATCTTGAACATGTTTCCGCCGCTCCCAAAATCTTCATTTTTCTTAATTATAGCATGTAAATGTTAAGATTTTGTTTGCATCATATCGAAAAAGCAAAGAAAATGCGAGTGATACCGCATTTTCGGTGTCACTCGCGGATGATCAGTCGTTCATGATCTTTTCGCTCAGAGCGATGATCTCTTTTGCGTATTTTTTGCGTCTTCCGCCGAGGATCGATTTGTAGATCGGATAGTTGATTATAGCCATGATCATGCCGATAAGTCCGACGGCGATACCGGGGATCATGGGATTTGATATCGAGAGCACCTCGGCGATGTCGGTCATAATAAGACTCATGCCCGCACCCATGATGAGTGCCGATATCGAACCGAAAATGTAAGCAAAGCAGTTTGCGGGGGTCTTTACCTTTTTGTCAAGTGCCTTGAGCTCGTCAAGCTCGGTGTGCTCTTTTTCGGTGTACTGTGTGCGGATCTTCTGTACGAGATATTCTTTTTCGTTTCTGTTCATCTGTTCTTACCTCTTGCTTTCTTTGATGAGCACATTATAACCCATCGATGTTTTAGTTTCTTTTGCGAAATGTTTGAGTTTTGTTAAGATCAAATATTTTATGTATTTTTTACACAAGGCTTGTTTTATTCAAAATGTTCTTGCCGATCACGCCGAGTCCCAAAGCAAATAAAGAGCCGCCGACAAGGCAAAGAAGCACGTTTGTGATCGTTGCATCAAGCGGTGTGATCAGTCCGACCATCATAAATATCAGCATACCCGCACCGAGCGAGCCGCAGAGACAGAGCCACGCCTTTTGCTTTGCCGCCACGCTGACGAGCACATCTATGGCAACGAATACGAGCATCAAGAACATCTTTGAAATAATACACATTACGATGTTTGAAGCATTGAGACTTCCAAGATCGAACGATAATCCGGTGACCGCACCACCAAGCATAGCACCGAGCAAATAAAGTATCAGCATGATCGCGCCGCAAGCAAAACCCGCGATCGTTTTCGAGATCATGTAATCACCTTTTTGGGCACGGATGGCGAATATGTTTTTGACATAACCGCTTCTGAAATCATCGGAAATGAAAAGGCAGAGAAAAACAGCCACGCCCATGAACATCATGTTGATATTGCACATCGCCAAAACATCCATGCCCTCAGTTTCTGTGGCAATGTCGGGGAGCGTTCCGATAGATTGCCATGCGTTTTCGGGACCGTGTATTGTTGTTTCCTCTCCCGTATTCGGGTTGACCGAAACCGAGCCGTCCATCATTGTCATCATGACAATCATAAGTATCGGTATGACAAGGGCAGAGGCGATAACGATATAAAAAAGTTTTGACTTGAACATTCTTCTGAAATCGACTTTGAGCATACTTTTTACCCGATTAAAAAGGCGATTTGATTTGAATTTCACTTGATTTTTCATGTCATTTTCCTTCCTTCATAAGGTCGATATAGTATTCTTCGAGATCGATCTTGTCGGTTTTAAGCTCGGTGACGCAAATGCCGTTTTCGTAAAGGTAAGTTACAATGTCCTCCGGTGTGGTTATATCATAGACACGCAAATATTCGGATTCATCCTCTTCCACTCGAGAATACTTACAGCCGAGCAGCATTTTACCTTTGCTTATTTCGCTTGTTTTTAGTGCAATATATGTGCGACAACTTGCATCAAGTTCTTCTGCCGTCATCTCTTGTATCATCTTACCGTGGCGGATGATCCCGTAATGCGTCGCTACTTTCTGAAGCTCACCAAGCAGGTGAGAGGATACGATAATACTGCGTGTTCCGTCTTTTATGATATCGTAAAATACCTCGCGCATGATCCTCATGCCGTCCGCATCAAGACCGTTCAGCGGCTCGTCAAGTACAAGTAATGTTGGCTTGCCGAGAAGTGCCATGGCGATGCCAACCCGCTGCTTCATTCCGAGCGAGCAGTTTTTATATTTGTTTCCTGCCGCTCCCTCCATTCTCACCATCTTCAAGACCTTTACGACTTCTTGCTCGGGATTTTGAATATCAAGATTGGCGGCTTGAAGCATCATGTTGTCCCAAACGGTAAGTCCGGGGAAACAGCCGGGAGCTTCGATCAGAACACCTATCTGTGCTCTTACGGCACTGTTCGTATGATCTTTTCCATAAATCTTGATAGAACCGCCGCTTTTGGGCACCAGACCACATATCATCTTTTCAGTGGTGGATTTGCCGCTCCCGTTTTCTCCGATAAACCCGTAGATCGCACCCATCGGGACGGTCATATCAAGACCGCAAACGGCTTGCTTTGCACCAAAACTTTTGGAAAGATTCTTTATTTCAACTGCATTCATCAGCATTTCCTCCGATCAATATACGTCGCTTCTCGAAAGCAGAATTGTTCCGAGAATGTTATAAATTATCGCCCATGCGATCGAAACCACCGTACAAACGATAAGCGTTATCGCGTTGCTGTTAAGACAGGCAAAGACAGATGAACCGTACAAAAAAATGTTGAGCACCGGTGTATTGCCGATGATAGCACTAACACCGATGATTAGAATGCCTGTTCCGAAGAAAAAGCTCGACGCAATTGATACGCCGAAATATCTTCTGAAAATGACATTAAGAAATGTATATAGGCTTGCCCAACCAAGGCTCATAAGCATTTTACCTGCAACGGCGATTATAAGGGAAGATGCTTCGACCGAAAAATCAAGACCGACAAAAAAACCCGCACCGACAGCACCCAATAGATAAGCGACGCACATTGCCATCATTGCAAAAGCACAGACGAGTGATTTTGATATCATGTAATCCTGTTTTTTAGGATGTGTAGTGAAGATCTGCTTGACATAGCCGCTTCTATAGTCGTGCCCGATAAATATCGATACCATGATGCCGCCGAAAATAAAGACCATGTTCATGTTGGCGTACTTTCCGATGTCGCTAAAGGTATAAAGCGGAGCGTCTGCGGCAACTGCGTTCCATGCATTGGTGTAAATGGCATTTCCTTCACCGCTCGTTCCAAGAATGAGTGCGGGTATGATCGCTGCAACTCCTAGAAAGATATAAAACATGGGTGTATGAAAAAGGCGGTAGAAGTCAACACCGAGCATTCCTTTGATCCTCTCGATGAAACTCGGCTTCTTAAATGTTAGCTCTTTTGTCATTTATGCATCCTCCCTTTTTGACATAAGCTCGATGTAATATTCTTCAAGCCCTATTTTGTTTTTTGTGATCTCGCTGACCACATGACCGTTTTTCATCAGATGATCGACTACTCCGGCAGTGTCATCCACATCATATATGCGGATATATCCGTCCTCTGTGCGAACGTCGGTGAATTTTTTGCGCAGTGTTTCTTTTGCACCGTTCATGTCCTTGGTTTTGAGTGATACAAACACCTGCGCTCTTGCATCCATCTCTTTGGCGGAAAGCTCCATGATCATCCTACCTTGGCGGATGATCCCGTAATGCGTGGCTATCTTTTCAAGTTCGCCAAGAATATGAGAGGAGATGAGAACGGTACAGCCGTAGTTTGTTGTAATGTCCACAAGGATCTCCCGCATGATCCTCATACCGTCGGTGTCAAGACCGTTGATAGGCTCGTCCAAAATAAGCAGCGCGGGATCGCCGAGAAGTGCCATCGCAATTCCTATTCTTTGCTTCATACCAAGAGAGCAGTTTTTGAATTTGATCTTGGCACTGTCCTCCATGCGCACGATCTTGAGTACACGGGCGATCTCCTCGTCGCTATTCATTAGACCGAGATTGATGCATTGCATTTTCAAGTTTTGATATACGCTCGAGCCGGGGAAACAGCCTGCGTTTTCGATAAGCGCTCCGACACGGACTCTGACTCCGGGATCAGTGTGTTCGCGGTCAAATAAGCGAACGTTGCCTTCATCTGCAACAAGGTGTCCGCACAATAACTTCATAGTGGTTGATTTGCCGCTCCCGTTCTCGCCGATAAAGCCGTAGATTGCACCGATTGGAACGGTCATATTAAGTTTATCAACAGCATACATTCCGCGAAAACTTTTCGATAGACCTCTGATTTCAATGGCATTCATTGTCTTGCTCCTTTTTAGCTCTGAATAAAGGACGTTGTTTTTTGATGTTGATATTCTATCATCCCTATGTTTTGTTTTCTTTTGCGAAATGTTTGAGTTTTGTTAAACTCGAAAAAAATCGGCATTTGCAAGAACCTTTCGGTATTGCAAATGCCGTGAATATGTTGCTTTTATTCGAGCTTGTATCCGACTCCGCGGATGGCGCGAATGTCAAACTCGTCCGTTACTTGATGAAGCTTTTTTCGAAGTATCGATATATGTACCTCGACATTGTTGCTGTAGTCGCTGTTGCCCTCTCCCCATACTGCCTCGATCATGCTTTTTTTGGTGACGATCTTGTCGCTGTATCTGAACAATAATTCGGCAAATTGCATCTCCCTTGCCACGAGCCTGAGCGAGCCGCGACCTCCGCTGAGTTCGAAGGTCGACAGATTGAGAGTGGTGTCTTTTACGGTCAAAAGATCGGGACGAATGGAATCGGAATTTCTTCGCATGATCGCCCGTATGTGCGCGCCAAGCTCGATGCCGTCAGTATCGGAGGGATCGATGAGCGTATCGTCCGCCCCGCAATCAAGATATGACGCCCTTTGCGCGGCTGTGGACCTCTCGCAGATAACAATGATCGGAATCGGGAACATCACCGTTCGTATCTTGCGTATAAGATCCGCCGCGCCGTTGTGTTGAAGTCTGGAATCAATGATGAGTATGTCGTAGACCCTCGACATCGTAAGCTCAAAACCGCGACCTATATCGCTTACGATCGTGCTTTGAAAACCTTGTCTGTCGAGTGCGTCTTTGACTGGTTTTGATGAATGTTCGTTTGCGTCAATGACAAGTATTCTCATTGTTTTGTTGTAGCCTTTCCTTTCAGTCTCATGTGGTGTCTCCGAGTGCCCGTGCCTTTTGTAACCGACACTCAGGACGGTGGTTTTGTTTGGTTAGTCCGAGACTCACTTGATTTCCCGCTCGCTCATCGGGAGATATTCTTCCTCTGGCTGAATACCCATGTATGCGGGACGAATGATCTTGCGCCCGTTGATCAGCTCCTCGAGCCTGTGTGCCGACCATCCCGCAATTCTCGCGGTGGCAAACAGCGGCGTAAACAGCTCCTCGGGAAGACCAAGCATACGATAGGCAAATCCGCTGTAAAAGTCGACGTTTGCGCTGATGCCTTTGTAGATCTTTCGCCTTGATGCGATCACCTGCGGCGCAAGCTCTTCGACGCGCGCCATTAATTTGTACTCCTTTTCAAGTCTGTTTTCTATCGAAAGCTGATGAACAAATTTCTTGAATATGACCGCACGCGGGTCGGATTTTGTGTAGACCGCGTGCCCAATACCATAGATCAGCCCCTCCTTGTCGAACGCTTTCTGATCGAGCAGATCTTCGAGATATGCACATATCTGCGAGTCGTCATTCCAGTTCTTTACATGCTTTTTCATGTCGGCAAACATTTCGCAAACTTTTATGTTTGCTCCGCCGTGTTTCGGACCTTTGAGCGAACAAAGTGCCGCGGCAACCGCCGAATATGTGTCCGTTCCCGATGATGTTACGACATGCATCGTGAACGTAGAGTTGTTACCGCCGCCGTGCTCCGCGTGAAGGATGAGCGCAAGATCAAGTACACGAGCCTCGAGAGGAGTGTAGCTTCCGCTCGGTCTGAGCATGTAAAGAATGTTCTCGGCAATCGATTTTTGCGGCAGAGGACGGGCAATGTACAGGCTGTCGTTTTGAAGCAGATGCCTGTACGCTTGATAGGAGTAGACAGTAAGCTGAGGCGCGATAGCTATTAGCTGCAGACATTGACGAAGGACGTTCTCGACCGATGTGTCGGAGGCGTTCTTGTCATACGAGTAAAGCGTCATTACCGACCTTATCAGCATGTTCATGATGTCCTTTGACGGTGCTTTCATTATGACATCTCTTAAGAAGTTTTTCGGCAGATCGCGGTAACAAACGAGCAACTCTCTGAAATCCATAAGCTCCTTGGCATTCGGCAGATCGCCAAAAAGAAGCAGGTAGACCGTCTCCTCAAAGGCAAATCGGTTGTCATTCAACGCACCGTTGATAAGATCAATGACATTTATCCCGCGATAGTAGAGTCTGCCGTCCGCAGGGACTGTTTTTCCGTCGATGACCTCGTTTTGGAGCACAGTCGATATCTTTGTAAGTCCGGTCAAAACGCCCTTTCCGTCTTGATCTCGAAGACCTCGCTTTACGTTGTAATAACCGTACAATTCTGGATCTATCTGCGATGTGTTGTTCATCTTTTCGGTGAGCGCGGACAGCTCATTCTGTACAAATTCGTTGTGTGTGCTTGCTTTCATCGACAAAGCTCCTTTCGGTATATAATATAACCTATATTATACCATAAAGATGCTTTTTTGTAAACCCCTTTTTTTTAAAAAAATTTCAAAAAATCGAAGAAAATTGACCGAATTTCTTGAATATTTTCGTTAATTTTGCTTTTTTGGGCGGAAAAGTTGTCTTATCATCGCCTCTTTGTTCCACGGAATAAGCGGATAGAGGTATCCGCGAACGCCGTCCGCACTCTTGTTTGAGACAATAAAGACGGTCATAAGGACAACTCCGGCAGCAAATCCCCATACATCAAAAAATGCAGTGAGAAGAAGTATCATTATCCGCATAAACTTAAAGGTGTACCCAAGCTCAAAGGACGGCTGGGCAAAATTCGCCATTGCCGCAAATGACATATAAAGTATCACCTCGGGAGAGAGCCACCCGACCTCGACCGCAAAATCGCCGATTATCAGCCCGGCGACAACAGAGAGCGACCCCGAGAGCAGATCGGGTGTGTTAAGCGTCGCGAGCTTCAGACCGTCGATTGTAAATTCGACAAGCAGAAGCTGAACGATTATCGGCAGATTCCCGCCCCCTTTCGTCAGAATAAATGACAAAAATTCGGGAACGACACTCGGATGACGATTTAGCAGATACCATGTCGGCGTCAGAAAGAGCGCGATGAAAAATATCGAAAGTCGCAGTACCCGAAGATATGTTCCGATCAGAGGCGGAAAATAAAAATCATCCGATTCTTGAAGAAAGTCAAAGATCGAGCAGGGAAGTATCATCGCCTGCGGTGAGTTCTCGCAGAGAATGATCACGCTCCCCTCGAGTATCATTGCCGCCGCGGCGTCCGGGCGTTCGGTGTATCTGAATTTCGGAAACGGGTTGTACCACGCTCGCTTGATAAGGCATTCGGCAAGCGATTCTTGACCCATCGAAAGAGAATCGGTGTCTATCGCCGACAGCTTTGAGTCAATCGAGTCGATCAGCCTTCTCTCGGCACGATCGCTCAAAAAACAGGCAATGACGGCACATCTTGTCTTTGAACCGACGGTGTACTTTTTCATTGTAAGCGAGCTAGATTTCAATCTTTTTCTAAGAAGTGCGGCGTTCGTTAATATGTTTTCGACAAAACCGTCCCTCGAGCCGCGAAGGACTCTGTCACTCTCGGGTTCGGATATCCCTCTTGAAGGAAGCTTTTTGGTGTCGCAAACAAAATATTCGTCGATACCATCGATCATAACGACGAGATCACCGTCAAATACCGCAAATGCCGCATTTTGCTGATCGATCTCGCACTTGACATCGCCGACGGGAATCAGCATCGCGAGAAATTTATCGCTCTCCCCCCCGCAAAGCTTGACATTTGACGATATGCAAAAGGATATTATCTGTTCAATGAGAAGATCGCTTGTCAGCGAGCTTGCGTACCACATGTAAGTCTGCCGTCCGCCGACGATCGCCTCTCGCCTCTTTATGTCAAAGCATTTGCCATATCCGCACAGCTCGTCCACGGCTTGCCGCCTGTCCTCGAATATTCTGTTGCCCGTATACATTTTTCTCAACTCCTTTGACAAATTATTGCCGCAAATAAAAAAATTAAACTTGTTTACAAAAAATCCATGCAGAATTTTAATATGTGTGATATACTTTGATAAATGATAATGTTCGGGGGCGATTTTTTGACCGATAAAAGAAATACGATACTTCATAAGCTTTTTCTGCTGTTTTCGATCGTTTGCTTTGCGGCGATATTCTTTTTGATAGCCTACAGATCATGGGATAATACCGATGCCGAGTTTTCTTATCGTGTCGAGGATGGGTGTGCGATCATTGAAGGCTACTCGGGCAATCCGACCGACACGCTTGAGATACCGGGCGAGATCGACGGATATATCATCGTCGCGATCGCCGATCGTGCTTTCTCGGGACAGACCGACATGAAATCACTTGCGTTACCCGACTCAGTAAAGCATGTCGGAGATTATTCGTTTTACGGATGCACATCCCTAAAAAAAGTCGATCTCGGCAGCTCACTCGTGACCCTCGGTGACCACTCGTTTGCCGACTGCAATTATCTTCGCACAGTCGAACTGCCCTTAACACTTGAAAAAATCGGCTCATCGGCATTTGAAGGGTGCATACGGCTTTCTAAGCTTGCCGTTCCCGATACGTGCGGCTTTGTCGGTGATGACGCGTTTATGGGGTGCGGCGATCTTGTGCTCGAATGCTCCGAAAGCAGTATTGCCAATGAATACGCGACCAAATACGGGATACCGACCGATTTTGACGGATCGAACAACGCCGTCTATCTCAAGGTGGCAATTTTGACCGTCGCATCCGTTCTTGCCGTCGTTTTGGCGGTGATCTCGGTCAGAAAGATCAGCGAAAAAAAGAAAATTTCAGAAAAAAATAAAAAACTTTGAAAAACCCCTTGACAAAACGCTTTGTTTGTGGTATTATATTGAGGCACCCGAAGAAGGGTGCAAATGCGCCCGTAGCTCAGTGGATAGAGTGCCCGGCTACGAACCGGTAGGTCGAGGGTTCGAATCCCCCCGGGCGCGCCAAAAAACACTCTTTTGCCCTTTGCAAAAGAGTGTTTTTTCACTATTATGCCTTGTTTTTCAACATATGAAAAAGGCAGACGGAAAATCAACATTATAACGGAGAACTGTGCAATGAAAAATGCCGAGATTATAACCGTAATATCGGAAAAGAGAGAGATACCGCTCAATGTTCGAACCATATTGTATGTGCAGATGAGAGGAAACACCGCGCTGATACATACATCGTCCATGGGAGTCATCGAAACTCGCGTGACTCTTTATGAGCTGGAAAAACGACTTGGTAACTTTTTCGTCAAGGTCAAGCGAGGCTGTATCGTCTCGGTATTTGCAATACATAACATTACGGACAGCATCAATCTTTGTAACGGCGAATCGCTCGGTTTCGCTCAGCGAAACAAAGAGGCGATACTTGAGGAGTTCATCTCCAAACAAAGGGAGATCATAAGCGGCTTCATGGAAGAAGGGACACCGAGGGACTCTGATGAATACCATGAGTACTATAAGGTATTCGATAACATGCCGTTTGCCTTCACCGATATCGAAATGGTTTTTGATGAAAAATATTCAGCTACCGATTGGGTGTTCTGCTACGGCAATAAAGCACTTGCAGATCTCGAAAAAATGCCGCTTGATCAAATGATCGGTTCTTCGTTCGGAACGCTCTTTCCCGATATGGACGCAAAGTGGCTTCGCACATATGAGCGTGCCGCCCTTTTTGAAGAGACGCTGAACATCGTTGATTACAGCCGCGAGATCGATGCAAATCTTGAAATAATTTGTTTCCCGACCTTCAAGGGACATTGCGGATGCATACTGTTCGATGTCGAAAAAATGAAATTCTTCCGAAATACCGATGAAACAGGTAAAGCAATATCGGCCTACATCACAAAAATGCTCGGATAAACTCGGATAAACAAAAAGAACTCTCCCCGGATGACCCACGGGAGAGTTCTTTTGCTGCATTCATGCCACTTTATTTGTCAAAAGCGGGGTTGTAAGCATAGAAATTGCTCTTGTTTTCGAATGATTCTTGCGTCAGCCTGATGGCATCACCGAAACGCTGATAGTGTACTATCTCGCGTTCGCGAAGGAATTTGATCGGGTCGCGAACATCGGGATCGTCAACAAGCCGCAAAATGTTGTCGTAGGTCAGCCTTGCCTTTTGCTCTGCTGCAATCATATAAGAACAACTTTTGATTAAAAGTTCCAGTGAATTTCAATCGGAACGTCCTTTGTTCCCGGAATACGCTTGCCAACAGATATATAATCAATCAGCGTTTCCACAATTTCACGGGTAAGATGTTCCAAGTTGGTATATTGTTCAATCAGTTCACGGCGATTGTCGCCCGCCGCAATTTTTTCCTCGATTTCGGATAACTGCTTTTGTCCGTCAGCGATCACACGCTCTAAGCGGTCGCGGTCTGTGGTAAAATCCTTTGACATTTCCAAATAATCACTTTCTGAAATTAAGCCCTTGACCTTATCCATGTAAAGTTCCCGAATACCCTTTGAATACTCTGCAACTTTTTTTTCGTAGATTGCTATGTCGGAGAGTAGGCGGGATTTTTGTGCCTGTAAGTTATCGCAAAACTCAATGTTCTGTTCTAACTCGTCCTTGTCAAGATACTCGGCTGCTAAACGGTTCAGCTCGTCAATAACAAGCCCCTCCAATTTATCAACAGAGATAAAAGAACCGATACAAGCGTCTTTTGCCACATGGCGGTTTGAGCATTGCAGATAGTGTCTGCCGCGATTTTTGGAAGAACGCATAGTGTAACCGCAATTCGCACAACGGGCTTTTCTTGCAAACAAGCCGATTGTACCAACGTCAAACGGTTTCGCTTTCTGTTCCACCAATGCCTGCACTCTGTCCCATAACTCACGATCTATGATTGGCTCATGCGTTCCCTCGACAATGTACCACTCACTTTTAGGGCGGGGTTTGTTTTGCTTCGTCTTATAGGAAACGCTGCCGTATTTGCCTTGAACCATATTTCCAATATAGATTTCATTTATCAGCATATCGGAAATAGCAAAGTATTTCCATAAGGTGCTGTTTTTGGTTTTCGGCTGCTTATATCGTAAGCCATGCAGACGCTTATATTCAGTTGGATTAGGTATGCCCCTGTCGTTGAGCATACGAGCAATCGCAGTTTTTCCGTAACCTTGTGCGAATAGGGTAAATACTTCACGGACAACGGCTGCGGCTTCTTCGTCGATAATCAAGTGTCCCTTTTGGTCGGGGTCTTTCTTGTACCCATAAAGGGCAAATGCACCGATATGAAA
>CAZMPO010000023.1:0-21233 GCA_964568425.1 uncultured Lachnospiraceae bacterium
CTTTTCATTGTTCCCGTAAGCGATACACTTCCCGTGAGCTTTCTGTAGCTTTCAACACAGAACGAATATCTGTACTCCTGTCCGGGCTCAAGCTTGTGGTAATCATCGTATGAGGTATATACAAGCGGTAGTTTGCTGGGGGTGATCTTTCCGTCCGAATATGTACATGTATCGTTGTTATATGTCGCCGGGCGAGTAAACTCGCCAAGCGTCATCGGAATAGGCCATGCAGCAGGCATAGAGTCCTCGCCGTAGCTGTTTACCGAGAACCTAACATAATACTTTTCTGCCGTATACGCGCTCGGTTCAAGGTCGATAACATTATTCGGCACATAGCCGTCCTGTGCAACAAAGCCAAACGACAGGTTCTTAGTATTCGCTCTTCCTCTTGCCTCGACGTCGACGACCGACTTTCCGTGGACATGCAGACCGTATTGATGCCTGCTCGTCGGGCCGCCGTATTGTGAAACTCCCGTGTTGCCGATGCCGTATCCGCCCACCGTTTTTATCTTGAGCGTTGAATCGATAACATCGACACCGCGAACCGACGTGATTATGCCGCTGTAAACATCGGTTATCTCCACTTTACTGCCGTTTCTGATGATAATGCCCGCCTCGTTGCAGTCGGCAGGTACGGTCGATCCGTTCTTCAATTTGTAATTGCCGTACTCGTCCTTGATTCCGTACGTGATACCTCGTCTCAGATCACCTTTCAATGTGACAGTTGAGTTATCGATAATCAGCTTTTCGGTACCGTCCTCGCTGGCACAGTTCCAGTACAAAACATCATCGTAGCCGGTTCGTACGGTGAGATTCTCGGGTGCGTATTGGCGGATCAACTGAGCCTTAACGGTACTGTCCTCGATGGTGCCAAATCCGTGAATGTCGCCCTTCAGAGTGACTTTACTGTTGATTATCTCCGAGAACATAAAAATTCCCGCGTCACTTTCAACCTCGCTGTCAACAATTCTCGCATTGACGATATCTCCGAGCGACATACAGTATTCAGCCCCATATATATCGTATTTCTTGGCAAATCCACCATATGAATAGATCTTGCAGTTTTCGATATTCGTTGACTTTGCCATCGTGTTGACAACAGTCTCATCAATACGGTTATCTGTGTAATAATTGTTAAAGACGACCATGGTATCGTAGATGAACAGATCACCGTTCGCCCTTAAGTTAGAAATTGTAGAGTTCGAGCGAGGCCAAGCCTGTCCTGCTTCAACATCGGCTTTGCCGCACTCAAGATAAAGGTCACAGCCCGAATCCTTGTCGGTCAATATGTACATATCACCTGTCGCATAAATTAGGAATGGGGCTAATCTATACCAATCTCCCAGAACAGTAGCAGTAGATGTGATCTTATTACTTTCACCCTTGAGCAATACTACGATGTCGCCGTCTATCTTTATCGGTCCGCCGTCGTAATTATCGAGGGTCAGGACGCCGTTTGCATAAGAGGCAGACCCTTCATCCTTATCTTTTTTATTTTCGTAAGTGAAGGTCTTTTTTTTCGTAAGATCATATGTTTTATCGATCTTCATTACTTCATCAGCGCCATTATCTGTATAAAACCAAATATTGGTCGGTGCGTTCAGTTTTGAGGTGTCCACGTTGTGTTTTTCGGATGACACTGTCGCCGCGCTTATTTTGAGCGGTGGCAATACCATCGGCAGAATGCCGATAAGGATAGCTATGCTCATAACAAAGCTGATAATTCTCTTTTTCATAATTTTCCTCCGTTCGACCAAATTTGGTCATTTAATTAATTTTATTTTCAAGGCATTACACCTATACCTGCAGATCAAGTTTGTAAAATCGCAAACATCCGCCGCGAGCGGTCATCGGCGGTGAGAAAATCTCAAAAAAATCAAGATTTGTTATTATTCGGTCGCGATTTTACTTGACTAAAGCGATAAAATATGATATAATGACTAAAGCGATAAAATATGATATAAAATATTGTATATTTATATATAATACGAACAAGGCAAGGTTCGCAAAAAAGATCAGGTAGGATGGGGCGAGCTCTGAGCTTCATTGGCGTGCAGACAGAGCTGTTTCATCAGAAACGGGGTACCCCATTCGATTATTGAAACCGGCAAGGACCGATACCCTCCTTCGGAGATCCTTACAACTATATTATACGGATTTTTTCGCATTTGTCCCCCCCAAACCCCCTAAAATTGGGGGGACGGCAACAAGATTTTTTCGACAATTTGCAGGTGGGAAGCGAAAATCCGAATAATCAGTCAACAAACACCGTTTTGGAGGTCAATCATGGAATCAACACAGAAAACGAAAAAGAGCATGAAATTGATACGCGTTGTCGTCGCACTCTTTGCAGGACTATGCCTTATACTCTCTCTTGCCGCGTGCTCGGAGAAGACACTGCTCGATCCGAAGGAGCCGATAACGCTCACGATGTGGCATGTATACGGCGAGCAGGCGGACTCACCGATGAACCGTCTGATCGAGGAGTTCAACAGCACTCTGGGACGCGAAAAAGGGATAATCATCAATGTCTCGCTTATGTCATCGACCGCGCAGATCGGCGAAAAGCTTCTTACCGCGCAGGGCGGTGAGGCGGGTGCGATGGACATGCCCGATCTCTTCTTCTGTCACAACAACAATGCGGAGGAGCTGGGAGCAGAAAATCTGCTCGACTGGAAGAGCGTATTTGACGATGATGAGCTGTCGGAATATGTCCCCGAGTTTATCGAGGATGGAATGGTAGGTAAGCGGTTGTCGGTCTTCCCGATATCCAAATCCACGCACATGCTTTTCATTGCGGGTGGGCAATTCGAGCGTTTTTCGACTGCGACGGGTGTAACATACGACAGTCTGTCAACATGGGAAGGATTTTTCTCTGCCGCCGAAAAATACTACGAGTATTCGGGCGGCAAGCCTTTCTGCGCGCTTGACTACCCCATCCGTGCGATCGAGCTTAACATGCTGGAGCAGGGCGGCAAGGACATTTACACAGCGGACGGATGGTATGATTTTGACAATACCGATCTCAAAAGCTCCTACATGCTCTTTGCCGAGGCGATCGCAAAGGGTCACATCATCGTATCCGATCTTTATTCGAACACGCAGGTCATGACGGGCGAGGTCATGGCAGGGCTCGGATCATCGGCTTCCATTTTATATTACAATGACACGATCACCTATCCCGACAACACATCCGAGAAGATGGATCTGCAGGTACTGCCTCCGCCGACTGCGGACGGTCACGATCTGCTTGTGACGCAGGCGGGTGTCGGTCTTTGTGCGTACAAAACGACCGATCAGAAGGCTGAGGCGGCAGCGGTATTCGCGCGCTGGCTCACCGATGCCGAGCGAAATCTCAAATTCTGTGTTGAGACGGGTTACATGCCCGTCAACAAGGCATCCTTTGACAAGATAAAGAGCTACGAGTTCAAATCGGACGCCTACAAAAATCTGTACAGTGCGATCGTCAAGGTCAACGAGAGTGCGACCGCTGTCAGAGAGCCGTCCTTTGTCGGTTACTACAACAAGATCTACTCGCTTTATGACAAGCTGCGCGATCTGCAAAAGACGATGCCCGAGCGATACAAGGGCGGCGAGAGTGCAGAGGTTTTGGCGGACGAGCTTTGGGAGCTTTTCAAAGGGATAAAGTAAAATGATGAGAATACCGACACTTGCAAAGAAAAAGCAAACGCTGAGGCGACAGCTTTTTATGTACATGTGCGTGCTTGCGGCACTGCTTTGTGCTCTTCTGCTTATCGGGATGACGCTGATCGGCAGTTTCACGGGCACGAAAGCACGGCTGTCCGACACGCTGGACTTTCAGTTGAAGGTCTTTGAGCGGCAGATCGACACATATTACGACAATCTTGCCGTGATGAGTGTACAGCTTTCCGAGGCGACCACAAAGATTCTCGAGGGCTACATGGCGGAGAGCGGCACAAGCTTTGACGAGATAAGTGGTTCGCAGGCGCATATTACAGAGCTTCAGGAGCGGCTTATCGAGCCTCTGCGGCACAAATTATGGGAGGCCGACTGCACGGGCACGTTTATAATGCTCGATGCACAGGTCAATCCGTCTGTCGAGAATGCAGAGGTATCGCGATCGGGCATATATCTGCAGAGAAACAGTCTTGAGGTCACCGACACAAACGTCCTGCTCTATCGCGGACTTGCGCAGATCGGCAAGGATCACGACTGCATGCCGCACCGCAAATGGCGGCTTGAATTCAACACAGAGCTTGTTCCGAACTATGACGAGCTGAAAAACGGTGCGGCACATCCTCTGCGCCAAAGCTACAGGATTTCGGATGTAGTAAAGCTCCCCGGGACAGATCAGCATGTAATGCTGATGATGGTACCGCTTCTTTCGGACGAGGGCGATTTTTACGGAATCTGCGGATTTGAGATAAACGAGGGCTATTTCAAGCAGAGATTTTCCCAGCCGTCAGAGCTTGACAGGGCGGTATTCTGCATATCAAAAAGCAGTGGCGAAATGTCCATATCCGAGCAGGCACTGAGTGCGGGGGTCCTGAACAAGTACTATCTCGAACCGAGCGGAACATTTGCGCAAACTTCATTCGGCGAGGGAATGACAAAATACAAAAGCGATGGCGACGAATATGTCGGCGTAACGCGCGAGATAAGCCTATGCCCCGCCTCCTGCATGTCATCGATCGGCGTTTTGATCCCGATGCAGGACTACAGTAACATGCTGACTCGTGACACGGTGCGTGTGGTGCTGTTGATATCGGCATTCGCTCTGAGTGCTGTCGTATTGTCGCTGTTTTTCACAAAGCGTTATCTAAAACCGATCAAAGACGGTCTTGACAGCATACGGCGCAAGGAATACGAGCAAAGCGATATCAAAACCGCCGAGATTAGCGATCTTTTTGCCTATCTTGCCGAGCAGGATCGTGCAAACGAGGCTGAGCTGAATCAGCTCCTTCGGGAGAAGAACGAGGCACTCGATGCCGTTTCGGAGATGCAGAGCAGATACGACGAGGTCGAGCGGACGACAAAGCGTCTTGCATATTCGCGAAAGGACGAGATCGACCCTTACGATTACGAGAATTTCAAAAAGGGACTTGGTCTGCTGACCGAAAAGGAAAACGAGGTACTGAGGCTGTACATCGCGGGCAACACGGTCAAGGACATCATAAAGATACTCGGTCTGCAGGAATCGACGGTGCGATATCACAACAAGAACATTTACTCAAAGCTTGGTGTGCATTCATTGAAGCAGCTGCTGAGATATGCCGCAGTGCTTGAGCAAGAAGAGGCAAACGATCAATGACAAACAGCTGACTGCATTTTAGTGCGGTCGGCTGTTTTTTTGAAGGGTGGCGATCTATTTAACAAAAAGGTGTTGATTTTTTTGAGTAATTGTGGTACAATATTGCATGTCCGTGCGGAATTTGGCAAGATTTTTCAGAATTCCGTCACGGGACGCAAAGTTTAGCCGTCTTTATCGGTAAAGCATCCCTTTCGAAAGGAAAACCACAATGACAAAATTAAGAAAAATCGGGTATCTCGCGGTCGGCGTTGCGCTTCTCATGCTGTTGATCTCCTGTTCGGATAACGCAGACAGCTCGGAGCTGACGACCATTTCGCCGACTCTCGCGTACTCGACATCCACAGATACCAAGCCTCCCGAAACAACCGCCGTTTTGCCGCAATCGACGACGACTTTGGCAGATCCGACCACCGACACATCGGTGCCGATCACAACGAAGACCCCGACGACGACCTTGCCTACGGTGACGACGACTGTCGCGCCGACAACAACGGCAGACGATCCGACGGTGCCGCCGACGGTCGACAGCAAAAAGGACAGCGAGATCGTGAAGGTCATCGATCACATCCCCGACATACATGTCGATCTGCGATACGCCGGCGAGAACAATCTCTCGGGCATCGCGATATACGATTACAAGGATGCATATCTGCGTTACGGCACGGTCAAAAAGCTTGCAAAGGTTCAGGCAAAGCTTCGCGAGCAAGGTCTGTCACTGCTCATCTGGGACGCGTACCGTCCGTACAGCATGCAGCATAAGCTGTATATGATACTGCCCGAATGTGCGACTAATCCGCAAAACGGGAAATATGTCGCCTTCAACACGGGCGGAACGCTTGCGCTGGCGATCGTCAAAGCCGACGGAAGTGCCCTGCCCTTGCCGTCCGATTTTGACGAGGACGGATCAAAGGCGGACAGAGATTTCTCGGAGCTTTCATCGGAGAAGGCGAAATACGCAAAGCTGCTCGACGAGCTCATGACGGCAAACGGATTTGAGCAGTATCTCACGACAAAATGGTATCGCTACACTGACAGCGTATCCTATCCCATCGATTACAAAATGACCATTGGCGAGGAGGGGATCACCGTTTGCGAAAAATGGACAGTTGAGTGTGAACGAACATTAAATCTGCGCAAATACGCGTCGACGTCGTCGAAGATCCTTGACAAGATCCCGCGCGGCACCAAGATCACGGTATTCTTCATGCACGGAACGTTTGCCTATGTTGAGTACAACGGCACGCGCGGTTATGTCCTTGCGGCATATCTGGTGCAGTCGGAGGCTGACGGATGGAAGAGCGAGCTGTCGACAGTCAAGCCGATCGACAATTACAGCTACTCGCAAATGAACGCCGATCTGAAGTCGCTCGCGGCAGAATTTCCCGATCTGCTCAAGCTGTCGTCGATCGGCAAGAGCGAGCTTGGCAAGGATCTGACGCTTGCCATCCTCGGAAACGAAAAGGCCGAGAAAAAGATATTTGTCTCAGCCGCGATCCACGCGCGCGAGCACATGATCGCACTTTACTCAACGGCGCAGATCGAATACATGTTAAGAAACCCCGACATGATCTGCGACGGAACAGATTACACATTTGCAGAGCTTCTTGACAAGGTCTGCATCTACATAGTCCCGATGTCAAATCCCGACGGAATCGAGATAGTGCAGACACTCACGATCCCCGACGCGTTCAAGAGCAAATACGCGTCCGATCCGACATATTACGCAAGTCAATGGAAGGCGAATGCCCTCGGTGTCGATCTCAACATGAATTTTGATGCCGAATGGGACAAAGCGGGCAAGCGACCCACCGATTCGAAAACTCCCGCATATCTAGGATACAAGGGCACAGCCCCCGAGTCTGCCGCCGAGGCAAAAGCACTTGCGGATTTTATCAGAGAGAACAAATTCGACTTTGTTCTTTCCTATCACATGATGGGCTCTGTCATTTATTGGGAGTACGGCGACAACAAAGCCGTCATCGAGCAGAGCCGCGAGATCGCACTGAGGATCGCCGCGCAGTCGGGCTATCCGCTCGGCGAACCGGGATCTTCAAGCGTCGCGGGGCTCAAGGATTACGTCATGTCAAAGTTGGCGACTCCCTCTCTCACGATCGAGTTCGGCACAGAGGCAGCCCCTGCGGAGATACGAGATTTTGACAACATCTGGGCACGCACCAAAAACCTCCTCGCCATCTCAGCCGATTGGGTACTTGAATGAATTCGAAATCACCTCAGGGCAGTGTCCTGAGGTGATTTTTGATATAAAAACGAAAATATTTTGCAATACGCTTGATTTTTTCTCGAAAGTGTGGTATAATCTCAGTGGACAAAAAGAGATAATTTCACAAAAACGTCCATTTGGAGGTCTTCAATGAGAATCGAGCGTCCCAAATATTTGAAAGAGCTGATAGACAGGAAGCACAACGCCCTGATCAAGGTGATCACAGGTATTCGCAGATGCGGCAAATCCTATCTTCTGTTTGAGCTGTTCTACGATCATCTTATCTCGGAAGGTGTAAAAAAGGAAAACATTATAAAACTTGAGCTTGATCAGACCGCAAACATCAGATATCGCAATCCGTTTGAGCTTGACAAATACATTCGCGAGCAGATAAGGGACAACGGCGAGATGCATTATATTTTCCTTGACGAGATACAGTTTGTCGAAAAGGTGAAAAATCCATATGTCGAGGACGGTGCGCCGATCACGTTTTACGATGTACTCAACGGACTCATGAGGATAAAAAACGCCGATATCTATGTGACCGGCAGTAATTCAAAGATGCTTTCGACCGATGTTCTGACCGAATTTCGCGGCAGAGGCGACGAGGTACGCGTACAGCCGCTCGCTTTTTGCGAGTATATGCAGGCATACGAAGGGGACAAATATGACGGTTGGCTCGACTATTACACCTACGGCGGACTTCCGGCGATTCTTTTGAGAAAGACAGATGAGCAAAAAGCCGATTATCTTGAAAATCTTTTCAAGGAAACATATATCAAAGACATCGTCGAACGAAACAACATAAAAAATGTTGACGATCTCGAGGATCTGCTCGATCTTATCTCATCCGCGATCGGTTCTCTTACCAACCCGACTCGCATATCAAACACAGTTAGAAGCGAAAAAAATGTTGACATTTCCAAGACTACGATCGAGAAGTACATCAGCTGCTTTGAGGACGCGTTTTTGATCGACGAGACCGTGCGATTTGATATCAAGGGCAGAAAATATATCAACACTCCGAAAAAATATTATTTTACCGACATAGGTCTAAGAAATGCCCGTCTTCATTTCCGTCAACAGGAAGAAAATCACATTATGGAGAATATAATCTACAACGAACTGATATATCGCGGATTCAGCGTAGATGTCGGCATTGTTGAGATATTCGAAAAACAGCCGGACGGCTCATACTGTCACAAACAGCTCGAGGTAGATTTTGTCGCAAACAGAGGCAATCAGCGTTATTATGTCCAATCGGCATTTGAAATGCGCTCTCCCGACAAGGAATATGAAGAGACAAGACCATACGCGGCGATAAACGATTCATTCAAAAAAATTGTCGTTACAAAGGATCACATCAAACCGCGCCGCGATGACAAGGGCATCCTGACCTTAAGTATTTACGATTTTCTTTTGAAAGAAGATTCGCTTGACCTGTAATATGATCCCCCATAAAAATTCAAAAAAACATTGACAAAGTGTCATTTATATGGTATAATCATCGGGTCTGCTTATTGGAAAGGACGGAATTGAAAAATACAAATGAACATCAAAAAATTTATCGGCACTAAGGATTTTTACAAGAGCGTGCTTGTGCTCGTCTTGCCGGTCATCGTCCAAAACGGAATATCGAATTTTGTCAATCTGCTTGACAATGTCATGGTCGGAAGTCTCGGCACCGAACCGTTTTCGGGTGTCGCGATCGTCAATCAGCTCATATTCGTATATCAGCTCATGCTTTTCGGCGGCATATCGGGTGCAGGGATCTTCACTGCCCAATATTTCGGCAGAGGCGATGAGGAGGGCGTGCGTCACACCTTCAGATTCAAGGTCTACACGGCGGTAGTGCTTACGATCTTGGGAATTTCTGTCCTTTGGTTCTTCCGCGAGGGACTGATCAGCGCATTTTTGACCGAGGACGGCTCGGGATGTGACATTGAGCTTGCCATGGGATACGGCAAAGAGTACATAAAGCTCGCTCTGTGGGCACTTGTCCCCACCGCTCTGACGCAGGTATACGCATCCACGCTCCGCGAAACAAAGCAGACCGTCGTTCCGATGGTCGCGAGCATCGTTGCCGTATTTGTCAACGGAATATTCAACTATATACTCATTTTCGGCATAAAGGGTCTGATAGAGCCGCTCGGCGTTTCGGGTGCCGCTATCGCAACGATCATCGCCCGCACTGTTGAGCTTATAATCGTCGCCGTCTGGACGCACACGCATGTTGAAAAAGCTCCGTACATAAAGGGTGCATACAGATCGCCCTACATTCCGAGAGGTCTGGTCGGTCAGATATTCATCAAGGGCGCACCGCTGTTTATCAACGAGCTTCTGTGGTCGCTCGGCGTGACCGTTTTGAATCAGTGCTACTCAACGCGCGGACTCAGTGCCGTCGCCGCGGTAAACATCGCCTCGACCATTGCGAACATATTCAACATTTTCTACATTTCGATGGGAACTGCCGTATCGATACTCGTCGGCGGACTGCTCGGTGCCGGAAAGATCGAGGAGGCAAAGGACACCGACCGCAAGCTTATCACTTTCTCTTGCGTATCCTGCCTCGGTATCGGTCTGCTCATGGCGGTGCTCTCGCCCGTGTTTACGCTCTTTTACGATGTCGGAGCGGATGTCAAGGAGCTTGCGATACTCATGATCATAATATCATCGGTGATGATGCCCTTCAACTCATATTCACACAACTGCTATTTCACCCTCCGTTCGGGTGGACAGACGATGATAACATTTCTTTTTGACTGCGTGTTCGAGTGGGTCGTTTGCGTGCCTGTCGCATACACGCTGTCGAGATTTACCGAAATACCGATAATTCCGCTCTACATGATCTGCACATTTATCGGGATCGCAAAATGCGTGATAGGATTTTTCATGCTGAAGTCAGGCAAATGGGCAAAAAAGCTCGTATGATCATCTTTTTTTCAAGATTGTATTGACAAAATCATTTTTTTGTGGTATAATCACAAAGTACAAAGCCGATCGGTGTCGATCGGCAACATTGGGATGTGGTGTAGCGGCAGCACACGAGACTTTGACTCTTGTAGTATAGGTTCAACCCCTATCATCCCAGCCAAAAAACCTTCTCGAACTGCGTTCGAGAAGGTTTTTACTTTTTTAGTCTTCAATTATCTCTAAATCCGAGAGTTGTACAAAAAAATTTGCCAAGCCTAAGAGCCGTTAACTCTTTAATTGTCTCGTTTTTACGAATTTTCTATTCCTTGTTTCATGAGATTTGATATTTCGGCATCGATCTCGGCTATTTGGGCGTCGATCTCGGCAACTGCCGCCTCGAGTTCTTTCTCGTTGTGCACATAATTTTCTTCAAATTCTTTTCGATATTCATACGCACCCGAGAATGTCTCGACAGAGTATTCGGAAAGCTGTGCATAATTTCTGAGCGTGTCAAGAACGATAAGATATTTCGCCTCATTGCAGTCTATGCTTGTGATTTCCGCGATCTTTTCGACCTTGCCCGTCGTCAATGCCATTATCGCACAGTTTCTTATCGATGTTTCGATATTTGCCTGAGCGATCGTGTCGCCCGCGTGTACATAATCACTGCCGACCTTCCAAACCGGTTTGGACAGGGCTGTTGCAAAAATGTTGCCGTCCTCCTCGCCGAAATGTCGAAGTATCTTAAAGCCCTTCTCGGCGATGACCGCATCGTACTTTGGATCATAATAGCCGTCGGTAAAGCAAAAAGTCGTCGGTCGCGCAAATCCAAGTGTTTCGATCTGTCCAAGCCGTTTGTCGATATATGCGGCAATCTCGTCAGAGCTTATCTTTTGCAGATCGCTTGTCCCTCTCTCGCCATTATCGCCCAGAGCAAGCTCCCAACCGGCGGATAAAAGCTCGGACAGCTGCGATATGCTCAACATTCCTTCATCGCCCGGCAGTGCGTTGCCTTTCAGGACTATCACCCCCGGATATCCGTGGTCGCGCATCATCGGATAGAGCACATCGTATATAGAGTCGTCTATACTGTCAAAGCAAAGTATCGTGATCGGGCGCGATCGCGTGACCGCCGTCAGGCTATTTTTCTTGTCTGCAAGTTCGTTTCGCCGTATCTCAAGCTCCGCGATCTTTTCGATCGCCTCGGTTGAATCATAGTCGCCTTTGTTTGTTTTTTTGCCATCGCATCCGAAAAGACAGAGCAAGATCGCAACTGCAGCAAGAAAGGTGCTTATCGATCGAACCATTATGCGCATTATTACCGCCTCCGTTTTTACGTGTACTTTTTCTTGTCTTTACATTATATAATACCACATTTGCGGTCAAATGTCAATAGCTGAACAAAAAAAGCGCAAGAGTTCTTTTTACACATGTACTTTTAGACAAATCTCCAACCAAATAAATCGCCTTTGTCTGCATTATTTCCAATTTTTAATGCTTGTGCATAAAATTCCGTCCTGTTTTTACACACAAAAAAGCATGAAAAGTACTTGAAAAAATTTTTTAATGTGGTATAATATATACGATCAAAATAAACATTTTCAAACAGAGAGGGACGAGAATTAACATGAGGCAGTTTATAATTGATAAATTGTCAGAGCTTACCGACGAGGAGAAGTCGCTCATCGCCGGCGAAAAACTCAACAGAAGGCTGTACACAAAAAGCGGCAATTACAGTTCTTCTTTCGAGGTAGATGACACTCAGCTTCGCGACCGCGGTGAGTTGATCGCGATCCGTCCAAACACCAGGTTTGTGAATTTCGATATGCACGGTCACACATACACTGAATTTCTTTATGTGATCAAGGGAAACGTTCGCTCCTCTCATTCGGAGGGTGAGGTCGAACTCAAGGCAGGCGATCTCCTCATACTCAACAGACACATTCGCCATTCGCTCTCAAAAACGACCGAGAAGGATCTTGCCGTTAACATCATCATAAGCAACGAATTTGTTGAGAGCATGCTCCGCAAATTCGACGGCGAGTCATCTATTCTTTCATTCTTGTCCGAAAGCGTGCGCACCTCCGGCAAGCCGTCCTGCCTTGTATACAGCACCGCAGACAACATCCCTGCCGAAAATCTGCTTGAGAGCATTATCTACACACTTTTCGAACGCAAATACACACCCAGAAGCGGCGATTATTCGGTAAACATTGCTCTGCCCGACCCGAACAAAGAAGAAAACGACATAATAGCAAGTGAGCTTGCGCTCGTCCTTCGTATTCTCGAGGCGACCCCGAATGCCCTGACATACGAATATCATGCCGCCGAGGCACATTCGGACATTTACGAAAAGGTAATGGAATACATCAAAAACGAGTATCGCACCGCCACTCTTTCGGAGCTTGCCTCAAGACTTTATCTCTCGACCGGATATCTTTCGAGATGGATCTCCACCAACGCGGGCGCGACATTCAGAGAGCTTTTGATGGATCAGAGATTTGCGGTCGCCGAACAGCTCATCCTCAACACCGATCTGCCGATCGGCGAGGTAGCCTCAACGGTCGGATACGACAACCGCTCTTTCTTCCATCGCGAGTTCATTCGCAGATACAAGGTATCTCCACTGCGCATGCGCAAAACGAGATACGAATCACAGGACGAGTAAACACCGTCATACAACCCCTGCCCGAACGCTCGGGCAGGTTTTTTTATTCGTCAAGCAGATTTTTTTCGTAAATCTGTTGACTTTTTTTCGCATTTGTGGTATTATAGTATCATAATAGGGGAATGTTTTTATTTCCGTCGAACAATTTCGATATTATGATAAACGATCAAGAAGATCCCGAAGGAGATAATTTTTTATGATGAGAAAAACAAAAATAATCTGCACGCTCGGACCGGCAAGCGAGAGCGAAACGGTACTTCGTCAAATGGTCGATGCCGGCATGAATGTCGCAAGACTCAATTTCTCGCACGGCACGCACGAGGACCATCTCAAAAAGATCAAGCTGATCAAGAAGATCAGAGAAGATATGCAGGTGGCACTGCCCATCATGCTTGACACTAAAGGTCCCGAGTTCAGGATCGGCACATTTGAGGGCGGATCGGTCACTTTGGCACGCGGTGATCTCTTTGATTTCACCACCGACGATGTCGTTGGTGACAAGACAAAAGTATCGGTGACCTACAAAAAGATAACATCGCAAATGCTCCCCGGAGACAAGATCCTGCTCAACAACGGACTTATGACATTTGAGGTGCTGTCGGTCGATGAAAACACCGTCCACACGCGCGTTCTCGACAACGGCGTGCTCTCCGATCGCAAATCGATGTTCTTCCCCGAAAAGGAGCTTCCGCTCGACTATCTCTCCGAGCAGGACAAGAGCGACATTCTGTTCGGCATCGAAAACGGCGTTGATTTTATCGCGTGCTCCTTCGTTTCAAGGGCGCAGGATCTTATCGATGTCCGCAATTTCCTCCGCGAGCACGGCAATCCCGATATAGACCTTATCGCAAAGATCGAAAATCGCGCGGGGGTCAACAATCTCGGCGAGATAATGGCGAACTCAAACGGCATTATGATCGGCAGAGGCGACATGGGCGTCGAGATACCCTTCGAGGAGCTACCCGCCATTCAGAAAAAGATCATTTCGGACTGCCGCATAAACGGCGTGCGCGTTATCACCGCAACCGAGATGCTCGAATCGATGATCACAAATCCACGTCCGACCCGTGCCGAGATATCCGACGTCGCAAACGCGGTCTACGACGGATCGTCAGCCATCATGCTTTCGGGTGAGACGGCTGCCGGCAAGCATCCTGTCGGAGCGATCGCGGCAATGAGCAGGATCGCGCTCGAGGCAGAACAACATGTCTGCTATATCGGAAACATCCGCGATGACGAGTTCAAGATAACATCGGTCGGCGAGTCACTCTCGCACTCGGCATGCGACCTTGCCAAAGGCGTCAAGGCGTCGGCGATCGTTGTCTGCACTCTGACCGGCAAGACCGCGCGAATGGTTTCGAGATTCCGTCCCCAAGCCCCGATCATAGCAATGACAACAAGCGAATATGCCTTCCGCAAGCTCTCGCTGTCCTGGGGAGTCGTGCCCGTCATGAGCGAGGTTTTTGCCTCCACCGATGTTCTCTTCTATTTTGCAAAGAGCAAAGCAAAGGAGATACTCGGTCTGACTCACGGTCAGCGCATCGTAATAACCGGCGGTGCCGCAAACGACAAGAGCGGAACAAGTCTTATAAAGGTCGAGGAGATCTGACAATAACGGCTGTCGAAAGCACATTCGACAGCCGTTTTATTTGCAATGCCAAGAAAATTCCGCTCGGGGGTTGCATTGTCCCAAAAAATGTGATATAATAAAGCATCAAATGCAACATAATAAGTTAGGAGAGAGCGGTAAGTACAAATGAAGATCGCATACAGACTTTGTGCGCTTGTTCTTGCGCTGATGGTTATATGTCCGACGAATTTAACGATAGTCTCATATGCTGACAATTTTTTCACGGTCGAAGCAACAGACGGCGACCCTTCCCTTTTGACAAACAGCGATGTAAAAAGATATTGGCGTCCATCATCCGATAATTCGCGGATAACTCTGACGCTTACCGCCTCAAGAGAGACAGACGGCATCTATATCAGCTGGTACAGCGAAGACACGGTCTTTGAGATCCGCTCCTACGACGGTGACGAAAATGTTCTTAATCTGATAAAAAACGGCGATCTTTACGACGGATTTTCATGTTTTTATCCGCTTTCGACCGCCACCCGAAAGATCGTCATAGACATTCCGACGCCATCCGACGGCAGAAAGGATTACGGCATCGGCTATCTGACTCTTTCCGAGCCGAGTGCCGCAGATGGTGAGATAATGAAATGGTCATCGCCCGAAGAAAAATGCGATCTGCTCATGATACCGACACATCAAGACGACGAATATATCTTTCTCGGTGCGGTCCTGCCTGCTTATATCAATGAAGGTTACAAGGTCGCCGTTGCATACAGTTGTGTATGCACGAGAGGGCGGTACGAGGAAGGGCTTCGCGGACTGTGGCATTGCGGTCTGCGCACATATCCCGACTATCTCGGCTTTGTCGACCGAGGGCGCAAGCTGACATTTGACGAGGCGGCAGATGTGTGGGGCGGTATTGACAATGTCATACTGTCGCTCGTTCGCGAGATAAGACGAAGACAGCCGACTGTGGTTGTGACACACGACGAAAATGGCGAGAATTATCACAATTCGCACTGCGTAACATCAGCCGCCGCAAAAGAGGCGGTAAAACTTGCGGCATCCGACCAATACGACCCCGAAAGTCTGGCAAAATATGGTCCGTGGACGGTATCGAAACTTTATCTTCATCTGTACAAGGGAGATCAGATCAGCCTCGACTATTCAAGACCGCTTGCGGCATACGGAGGAAAGACCGCTTACGATGTCGCGGTCGAGTCTTACGATTACCACAGATCACAGCACAACTCCTACAAGCTGACCTGGGCAGCGATACAAAAGGGCGGAAAGTACGACAACACGCTCTTTGGACTTGCATATTCGAGCGTCGGCATCGACAACAGAGATCTGTTTTCGGGCACTGCCGTCTGGAACGGTTCGTCCCTCAATAACTCGCAAGCAGAAGATCCGCCGAGTGTGGTAACGACCGCTCCGATAACAACGACAGCCACTCCGACAACGAAACCGCCCGTCACGACAGAGCCTATCGTCACGACAGTGCCATCCGCCACAACCGAACCATCCATCACAACAGAACCGTCTGTCACGACAGAGCCGTCTGTCACGACTGCAGAACCGATCACGACAGCAACAAAGCCGCCCGTCACGACAAAAATGCCAACAACGACATTCGATCCGATCGATATCGGCGAAGAAAAGAGCAAGCGGGATTATGTTATCCCACTTGTGACGGCGATCGCCATTATAGTTCTTGCATTCTCCGTGACATTGATCATCCTAAAGAAAAGGCAGAAATGACCATATACCCAAACATTCCCTAATACGGCAGTTGCCGTATTAGGGAATGTTTGTATGTATATATTAGAATATGGGATATCCTGCGTTGGTATGAGCCTCGACAAGCTCATTAACGAGAGCGACGATCTCATCGGTCGAGAGCTGAGCACCCGTATGCGGATCCATCATTGCCGCCTGATAGAGGGTCTCGATCTTGCCGGTAACAGCCGCCTCGATGGTGAGCATCTGCGGATAGATGTTCGACGAGTTCATAGCCGCAAGCTGCAGAGGAAGTGCGCCGACATAAGTGGGTGTGACACCATTGCCATCTACAAGGCAGGGAACCTCAACGCACGCCTCTTTCGGGAGGTTGGTGATAAGACCGTTGTTGAGCACGTTGCCGCCGATCTTGTAAGGCTTATTGGTAACGATCGCCTCCATGATGTGCGATGCGTACTCGCGCGAGCGAACATGCTGAACATTGCCGCCTGCGAGAAGCTCTTCCTTCTGCTTTTCCCAACCTGCGATCTGGTTTATACAGCGACGGGGATACTCGTCAAGCGGAATGTTGAACTTTTCGATAAGGTCATCTCTGCCTGCTTTGATGTAGAAGGGGTTGTACTCGGAGTTGTGCTCGGAGCTTTCGGTGCAGTAATATCCGAGCTTGTCAATATAGTCATATCTGACCATATCCCAGTGCTTTTCGGTCGCATTCTTTTCCTTTGTGCGACGCTTGATCTCGGGATAAAGGTCGTTGCCGTCCTTATCGGTGATCTCAAGAAGCCATGCCATATGGTTGATACCGGCGATCTTGGACTTGTGTCCCTCAAGCTTATCACCCATGCCGATATTGTTAAGAAGTCCCTCAACGCAGACCTGAACGCTGTGGCAAAGACCGACGGTCTTGATGCCTGTATATCTCTGCATATAGCCCGAGAGGATCGCCATGGGGTTGGTGTAGTTTAAGAACCATGCATCAGGGCAGACCTCTTCCATATCTGCCGCGAAATCTTTAAGTACATGGATGGTACGCATGCCGCGCATGATACCGCCGATGCCGAGTGTGTCGGCGATAGTCTGACGAAGACCGAACTTTTTGGGAACCTCAAAGTCGATGATCGTGCAGGGGTCGTAAAGACCGACCTGGATTGCGTCAACAACGAAATCTGCACCGCGAAGAGCGTCCTTTCTGTTTTCAACGCCGAGATATTTTTCGACCTTTGCTCTGCCCTCGTTGAGTTTCTCGTTCATGGAGGTGATGAGCAGGTAAGACTCTTCAAGTCTTACGGCATCAATGTCATAAAGTGCGATCTCCACATCGTGGAAAACCTCGCAAAGCATGGTATCGCCGAGGACGTTTTTCGAGAAGACTGTCGAGCCGGCACCCATAAATGTTACTTTCATGTTCTTAATTCCTTTCAAATCAAGTCGGACATCGCCGCAAATGACGGCGTTCCGCTTTTTTACAATTATACACGATTTTTTTCCAAAAAGCTATTGCATTATGTGCCGCAAATATGGTATAATGTAACCTAAATAAAAATCATCAAAGCAAAGGAAGAATTGCCTTATGATCACCGATGTTTTGTTAAATCGCGGATTTGCCGATCTTAATCCGCTCCTGCTCGGCTCGGAGCACTGCGCGCCCGACAAATCGTTCGGTCCGGATGTGCGAAACTACACCCTCATCCACTATGTCGTCAAAGGCAGAGGCAGACTATATAAGGAAGGAAAGTGCTATCCGATCGGTCCGGGGCAGGCGTTTTTGATAAAACCCGGGGAGATAACCACATACACCGCCGAGCCGTCCGACCCCTGGTTCTATCAATGGGTCGGCTTTGACGGCAACCTGTCGAAAAATTTCATGGAGCTTCCGCCGATCCTCGATCTTTCGTCCAACTGGATCGGCATGATGCTCGAGATCCCAGTCGAATCGGTAATGCGCGAATACGAGATCGCCGCCCTGCTCTTTCGGATGTATTCGGATCTTTTTGCCGACAAAAAGCACGGCAGTCACTATGTTCGCCGCGTGTGTGACTGCATACAAGCGCAGTACATGTACGATCTTCGAGTTGAGGACATCGCGGCAAAGATGAATCTTGACCGCAGATACCTGACGCGTCTGTTCAAGGCGTCCATCGGAATGACCGTGCAGGAATATCTTATCTCGGTTCGCATGGAGGAGGCAAAGCGTCGGCTCTCGCTCGGATTTTCGGTAGCCGAGACCGCCGCGCTTTGCGGATACGCGGATGTCTGCAATTTTTCGAAAATGTTCAAAAAGCGATTCGGCATGAGTCCCGGGCATTGGAAGGACGCGGCAGACAGGTAACGATCTAAACAAAAAAGGGGGAACAATAATGGACAGCATTAAGATTTCAAAACAAAACACAAAAATTGTCGCGCACAGAGGACTTTCGGGAATCGAGCGTGAAAATGCCATCCCTGCATTTGTGGCGGCGGGAAATCGCTCGTATTTCGGTATCGAGACCGACGTGCACAGAACATCGGACGGAAAATTCGTCGTCATTCACGACGATCGCACGGGCAGAGTTTCGCCTGTTGACCTTTCGGTCGAGGGCAGCCGCTTCGCGGATCTTCGCGCGCTTATGTTGACCGACACGGACGGCGAGGTCGGCAGGTGCGATCTCCACATCCCGACGCTTGACGAATATGTCAAGGTATGCGCAAGATACGAAAAGGTCTGCGTACTCGAGCTCAAAAACGAGTTTTGCGCAGACGATATCAAAGCGATTATCGATCAGATCGAGCGTCGCGGATATCTTCATAATGTCTTTTTCATTTCGTTTTCGTACGAAAACCTCGTAAAGCTCCGCTCGCTGCTCCCCGATCAAAAAATACAGTACCTGACCGGCAAATACACCGAAGATCTGACAGAAAGACTGCTTGCGCATCGCTTTGATCTTGACATTTGGTACGGCGAGCTGACCAAAGAGCGTGTCGAACATCTGCACAAAAATAACATTGAGATCAACTGCTGGACGGTAGACAAAAAAGAGGACGGCGAGCGGCTTGCGTCATGGGGTGTTGACTACATCACATCGAACATACTTGAATAAAATGTGATCGAGATTTTCAAAATAATTCCCTTATATCCACATTTTTAGACACAATAGTGTGATATAATGCTTATAATAAACAAAGAAAGGAAATGATCATATGGACACCTTGCTTACACCCAATATTGAACAGACCGAAGACACAAATTCATACGAAGAAAGCAGTATCGGAAGTGAAGAAGAGGTACGAAGATACAAGGACAGCACATATGAAATAATATCAAAAGTAGCCTATTTGATCGGCGTACCGAAACACATATTTGAAAATGAAAAGCACTCGCCCAAACTCGAAATATACAATGAGCTTGACAGCGACAAAAACGCGCGAATAATCAGGCATCTGTGCATTATACGAAACTCGATCGAGCGAAGCTTCAAAAATATCAACAACAAAATGAGATATGAATACCGATCACTGCTGAGCTTGACCGAGCACATCCCCGAGGAGAGTCTGCGTGCACTTAACGATGACGGCATAATTTTTTACAAATCATCAAATACTCAACTTTGTCAGCATATTATAGAGATAAACAAACTTATTTCGGATAGGATCAACAATTGCAAGTCGATCTTTCCGCTATGGCTGAATTGGGACTATCTTAAACAAATTTTTATCATGCCGAACGGAATGACCGAGGCTGGCACGAAGGCGGCGGCAAATCTTTTCTATACCAACTTAAATCTGTATCCGTACAAAATGTACATCAATTGGACGCCGAAGGAAAACGGCAACATACTCTACAATGACAAAAAATTCGTAACACTTCTGTATGAATGGAACGGCAATGTATTTACCGATTTTAACAAAGTATCGGATGCCGGCAGTTATGTAAAGGGCTCGATATACGATTACATTGAAGAAAGTCGCAAGATCGTCATAATAGTCGACTGCGAAAACTCGGATCCATACAAGCTCTGTGCCGTCATTCGCAATCTCGATTACACCTATACAAGCAAAATATCGTCGATCATACTGTTAAACGACATCCATGCCGCGTCCGCGTGGGTGATACTCGAGCAGTTTACGAGCATACCGATCGAGCACATAATGACCGAGCGCGTTATGGAGAACAAATCGCTCGTTGATGTTATGCTGACCGCGCGAGTATGCAAGGAGCATTTTGCCAACGATGTTGACTCGTTCATAATCGCATCGAGCGACTCCGACTATTGGGGACTGATACAGTCGCTTCCGAACGCAAGATTTCTTCTCATGATCGAACGCGACAGCAGCAGTATCGACCTCAAAAACGCTCTGACGGGTGCGGGGATATTCTACTGCTACATTGACGATTTCTATTCGGGCAACGCCGACGACGTCAAGCAGAGCGCGCTGTTCCAAGCCATGCGAAATTATATCGAGGGCAAGGTCGACCTCAACATATACGACATGTTCGAAAATGCACTCAAGGTCACGCGAGTTGAGATGACGACCGCCGAGAAAAATCAGTTCATCGCAAAACACATCAAAAACATGCAGCTGAGGATCGACCCCGACGGAAAGGTCGTTCTCGAGTTCAAGAGATGATCTATCTATTCACCCCCTGCAGGTCAAAATGATCTGCAGGGGGTGATTTTGATCAAGCGAACTGCTATAGCATATCGCTTCACTGATAAAAGAAAATGAAAACCTCCGACAAAAATCGGAGGTCCATGTTCGCGATGAGCTATCTTTCCGGGCGGTCACCCACCAAGTATTGTTGCCACAGCAGAGCTTAACTTCCGTGTTCGGAATGGGAACGGGT
>CAZMPO010000024.1:0-21090 GCA_964568425.1 uncultured Lachnospiraceae bacterium
CGCTCTCGAAACGATCATGGAGGACCTTAAGGCTCTCGATTATTGATCGACCGATCACGACCATGATCAGCAAAAGCTGACTACACAGTAAAAATCGAGGCTTTCTCGAACGTGCGAGAAAGCCTCGATGATTTTTGTATATCAAAGTCTTGCGATGAGTAACGGACCGTTTTGCTTTAGCCAAGCGTAACAGTCATCGTAATCGGGACAATATGTGCGGACGAGAGCGTAGAATTTTTTTGAATGGTTCATCTCTGTCCGATGGCAGAGCTCATGCACGATCACGCTGTCGAGCACCTTGGGCGGTGCGAGCATCAAAAGCAGGTTAAACGAGAGTGCACCCTCACTTGAGCAGCTGCCCCACCGACTTTTCATCGGTCGAACTGTTATCTTGGTATAGCCGACATCGATCAGTCTCGCAAAATGCGCGACATGCTCGGGAATCACGCGCAAAGCCTCTTTTTTCAGCCTGTCAAGCTCATCGTTATCAAGCTTTTTGATGCCGACACAGGACTTGGCTGTCTGCTGTACTTTTGCTATGCCCCGCTCGATCTTGTCGATGTTTTTTGCGACAAAATCGACGATCTCGGCATCGGACATGCTAAATGGTGCTCTGACGATGACAGTTCCGTCCGAAAAAACCTGAGCCGAGACGGTACTGCGCTCCGAACGCACCACCCGATAATCGGGGAGCGATCTTCCCTTTTCCATCAGCCCTTATCAGCCCTTTGATTTTGTCTCGATAAAGTGCCAGCTGTCGGCGCACATATCGTCTATGTTATGTGTTGCCTCCCAGCCGAGGAGCTCCTTTGCCTTAGCGGTCGATGCATAGCAGGTAGCGATATCACCGGGGCGACGATCGGCGATCTTATAGTTGACCTTAACGCCGCTCGCCTTTTCGAATGCGGCAACAAGCTCAAGCACCGATGTTCCTTTGCCGGTGCCGAGGTTGACGGTCAGCACGCCCTTATGAGTCTCAAGGTAACGCAGAGCCGAGAGGTGACCGCCTGCGAGATCGACGACATGGATATAGTCACGCACGCCCGTTCCGTCGGGAGTGTCGTAATCGTTGCCGAATACCGAGAGGCAGGGGAGCTTACCGGAGGCAACCTTACAAATGTAGGGCATAAGATTGTTCGGGATGCCGTTGGGATCTTCGCCGAGCAGACCCGACTCATGTGCGCCGATCGGGTTGAAGTAACGAAGAAGTGCGACCGAGAACTCGGGGTCGGCGTGAGCGATATCCGAGAGCATGATCTCCTGCATAAATTTAGTCTGACCGTAGGGGTTAGTTGCCGATGTGGGCATATCCTCGGTATAGGGTGCGACATTGTTCATGCCGTAGACGGTTGCGGAGGACGAGAAGACGATCCTGTGGCATCCGAACTCGCGCATTACCTCAACGAGACCGAGTGTGCCGATGATATTGTTCGAATAATACTCGAGCGGCTTTGCGACGCTCTCGCCGACTGCCTTGAGTCCGGCGAAATGAATGACCGCGTCGATATCATTTTCGGAGAAGATCTTTCTGAGTGCTTCCTTATCGCAAACATCATTTTCATAGAATTTGGGACGGATGCCCGTGATCTTGGCGATGTTATCGAGCGTCTCGACCTTCGAGTTGACAAGATTATCGACGATGACGACTTCATAGCCGATCTTTTGCAGTTCAACAACTGTATGCGAGCCGATAAAGCCCGTTCCGCCTGTTACAAGAATCATAATTATTTCCAGCCTTTCAAACAGCCGACGGCGATCTTTGCCTCGGCGAATTTTTTCATTCACCATATTATATCACAAGAGACGCAAAAGGTCAAGAGTTTTTTATCAAATATTATGTCCCCAAAAAGATTTTCGGGACTTTTATCCGATTTTTTTGAGTTTTCCGATTGACAGAGCGAGAAAAATGTACTATAATATAGGAAAGTTCGATCAGAAAAGAGATCTTTCGCATGAAACTTGATTTTACAAAGATGCAGGGTTGCGGCAACGATTATGTTTACATAGACTTCACGCAAGGCGAGGTAGGCGATCTGTCCTTAATTGCGGCAAGGCTGTCCGACAGGCATTTCGGGATCGGCGGCGACGGAGTGATATTTATCTGTCACTCGGATATTGCCGACGCGAAGATGCGCATGTTCAACGCCGACGGTTCGGAGGGGAAAATGTGCGGCAACGGCATTCGATGCGTGGCGAAATTCGTCCACGACAAGGGCATATCGCAAAATAATCCACTTCGCATAGAGACGCTCTCGGGCATCAAAGAAATAAAGCTCTCGCTTGACAAGAGCGGCAGGGTCGAGCGAGCAAGCGTTGACATGGGTGCGCCGATATTTACGCCCGCCGACATTCCGGCGTGCTTTTCGGGCGAGCGTGTGATCGATGAGATCTTATCGGTCGGCGGTGCCCTTTACAGGGTCTGCTCTCTCTCCATGGGCAATCCGCACTGCGTGACCTTTGTGGGGGATGATTTTCCGCTTTGGGATTTTGACATTGAGCCTATCGGAAAAAAATTCGAGAGTCATCCCGCCTTCCCCGACAGAGTCAACACAGAATTTGTCAAGGTCATCTCGGAGGGCGAACTATGCATGCGTGTATGGGAGCGCGGCTCGGGTGAAACGCTTGCCTGCGGAACGGGTGCGTGCGCTGTCGCGGTTGCCGCATGCCTTTGCGGCAAGGCAAAGATCGGCGAGCCGATACTCGTACACCTGCGCGGCGGCGATCTGACGATCGTATATGACAAAAACACAGTCACAATGGAAGGACCTGCCGTCACGGTATTTGAGGGACAGATCGAAATATAATATAAATACGGAAGGAATTTTATAAAATGTTCAAGATCAACGACAATTACAAAAATCTTAAAGCTTCATATCTTTTCAAGACGGTCGCGATGAAAAAGTCCGCATACGCGGCGGCTCATCCGGATGCCGACATAATAAACATGGGTATCGGCGATGTCACTCTGCCGATATGCAGAGCGGCGTCCGACGAAATGGCAAAGGCGGCGCGCGAGATGGGGGATGCCGCGACATTCAGGGGCTATCCCGACTACTACGGCGAGCCCTATCTGCTGTCGGCGATCCGTGACTATTACAAGAACGAGATGGGTGTCGAGCTTTCGACCGACGAGATAAATGTCACCTGCGGTGCGAAAGAGGATGTATCGAACATTCTTGACATTTTCTCGGTCGACAACACTGTCGTGATCCCCGATCCCGTATATCCGGTCTATCTTGACTCAAACATCATGGACGGCAGGCAGGTGACATTCATCACGGCAAATGCCGAAAACAGCTTTTTGCCGATGCCGAGCGACGATCTTGAAGGCGACATTTTCTACATCTGCTCCCCGAACAATCCGACGGGCAGTTGCTACAGCCGCGATCAGCTCAAGGTTTGGGTCGATTTTGCCAAGTGCCGTGGGGCGATCATCCTGTACGATGCCGCATACGAGATATTTGTTGAGGACAAAAATTGTCCGCGCTCGATATTTGAGATAGACGGCGCACGCGACTGTGCCATCGAGATATGCTCGCTGTCCAAGACCGCAGGATTTACCGGAGTGCGTTGCGGATACACGGTCATCCCGAGCACGCTGACGGCAAGCGACGGCACATCACTGCTTTCGATGTGGAAACGCCGTCAATCGACCAAATTCAACGGCGTCGGACACATCACGCAAAGAGGTGCTGCGGCAGTGTTTACAAGTGAAGGGCTTGCCGAGATCAAGGCAAACATCGCGTACTACAAAGAGAACACCGCCATGATGATGAAGACCTTCGACAAGCTTGGAATCGAGTACATCGGCGGCAAGAACTCGCCCTACATTTGGCTCACCTGCCCCCATGACATGGGATCGTGGGAGTTCTTCGATCTGCTCCTCGAAAAGGCAAATGTCGTCGGCATACCCGGCGAGGGATTCGGTGCGGCAGGCGAGGGTTATTTCAGACTCTCGGGATTCGGCAACCACGAAAAGACTGCCGAGGCGATGCGCCGACTTGAAGATCTTCTCGGCTAAATCAAAATATTACGCACTTTTAGCATTTTTTTGTCACATAACGATTGACAAACGAAAAATGTTATGGTATAATATACAAAAATCCACCGCGAGCGGTGACTAAGAAAAATCGGAGGTAATTCGAATATGCAGATTGCTATGATGGCAGACGACACAAAAAAGGAACTTATGGCTGAGTTCTGTATCGCCTATTGCGGAATACTCAGCAAGCACTCGCTCTGCGCGACTGCGGTTACGGCAAAATATATCTCCGAGGCGACCGGTATGAAGATCGAACGCGTCATGTCGGGCAAGCAGGGCGGCGCGGAGCAGATCGCTCAGCGTATTGCCTACAACGAGGTCGACCTGCTTCTCTTCTTCAGAGACACAAGCGAGCCCGATCGCAACGATATAGAGCTTCTTCGCCTTTGCGACATGTACAACATCCCGATGGCGACCAACATCGCAACGGGCGAGGTTTTGGTTCGCGCACTCGACCGCGGCGATCTCGATTGGCGCGAGATAGTCAACCCAAGACTCAAGAAAAGATAAATCATCACGGCTCTCTCGAAAACGAGAGAGCCGCTCTTTTTTGCAGAGATATAATAAATTTTAGTATGAAAAAATCTGCTCCGACGATGGGAGCAGATTTTTTGATATATCATTACTGTCTGATCTTGATGCCGAGGTTTTTGTCGAGAGCCGCGAGCAGTTTATCTACCGATGCCGCGATCTCGTCGCCCGTCAGTGTATGATCGGGTGCTCTGAACGTCAGTCTGAACGCGACGCTCTTCTTGCCCGCGTCGATACGCTCGCCCGTGTAAACGTCAAAGAGCTCGACCGACTCAAGCGTCTTGCCCGCACCCTTGCGGATGACCTCCTCGATCCTGCCGACCTCGAGCGATCTGTCGCAAACGAAAGCAAGGTCGCGAGATGTGGACGGATGCTTCGGCATTGCTTTGAACTGCTTTTTGAAGTTTGCGATAGAGTAGAGGGTCTCGAACGGAATGTACGCGACATAAACAGGCTTGTCAAAGCCGTAATTTGCCGCGACCGTCGGATGGAGCTGACCGAATGTGCCGACCCTCATATTGCCTCTTGCGATCACGGACGCGCATCTTCCCGGATGGAAGGTCGGATCGTCCTTCTTTGCCTCAAAGCGAAGCTTCGACACGCCCGCATCGGTGAAAAGTGCCTCGACCATACCCTTGAGAGTATAGAAATCGCCGTCACCGTAGAAGCCGAATGCTATCATGAGCGGCTCATCGGGAAGCTCTTCCTCACTGTCGTGAGGCAGATATACATGCCCAAGCTCATAAAGTGCCGCCTTGGGGAGGTGATGCGCGAAATTGTGCGAGAGCGAATCGAGCAGTGACGGAATGAGCGTCGTGCGCATTACGCTCGTATCCTCGCCGAGCGGATTTTTGATCTTCACATATCTGCGCTCGGGAGCGTCTGCGGGAAGTGCGATCTTGTCACAGTTTTTGGGCGATACGAACGAGAATGTCACCGACTGATAAAGTCCCATCGAGCAAAGAATGCTGTGAACTCTCTCTTTATACGCCTGTCTCGGAGTGAGGCTGCCCGCCTTGACCGTTCCGACGAAGGGTGTGGAGGCGATCTTGTTATAGCCGTAGATACGGATGATCTCCTCGGCGATATCAGCCATCTCACCGATATCCGAGCGGTGATGCGGCGCGATGATCGTGTCGTTTTCCACCTTGAAATCAAGCTTTTCAAGCACCGAGATCATGTATTCCTTCGTAAGCTCGACACCGAGGAATTTGTTGATACGCTCGACCTCGAGGGGGAGCTTTACCGGTGTCTTCTTTGTCGGATAAACATCTATGCATCCGCCGACGACCTCGCCCGCGCCGAGCATTGCAACAAGCTCGCAGGCGCGATCGAGAGCATCCATGCAGTTGTCGCTGTCAAGTCCCTTTTCAAAGCGCGCCGACGATTCGGTACGCATGCCCTGCGATTTTGCGGTAAGTCTTACCGACGCGCCGTCAAAGCATGCCGACTCGAACACGACGGTGGTCGTGCCCTCTTTGATCTCCGAATTTTCGCCGCCCATTACGCCTGCAAGTGCGACAGCCTTCTTTTCATCGGCGATCACGAGATTTGCATTTGTGAGAGTATGGTCGCGGCTGTCGAGCGAGCGGAACACCTCGCCGTCTGCGGCACGGCGAACGATGATATGCGAGCCGTCGAGCATCGCGTAGTCAAACGCGTGCATGGGCTGACCGTATTCGAGCATGACATAGTTTGTAATGTCGACGATATTGTTGATCGGACGCACGCCCGATGCCGACAGACGCATACGCATCCAGAGGGGCGACGGAGCGATCTTTACGTTTTTCACAACGCGCGCCGAATATCTCGGGCAAAGATCGGGGGCTTGATTGTCGACCGACAGATACTCGGATATATTGCCGTCCGACTCTTTGACGGTCGGTGTGTGAGTTTTCGTTTCAAGGTCAAACGATGCCGCGCTCTCACGCGCAAGTCCGATGACCGACAGGCAATCGGGGCGGTTGGAGGTGATCTCGAATTCGACAACATCATCGCGGAGCATGAGAACATCGCGGATATCGTCACCCGGCTTGCAGTCCTCGTTCAGGATGAGTATTCCGTCCTCGATCGCGTAGGGGACCTCATGAAGGGTCAGCCCCAGCTCGCCGATCGAGCAGAGCATGCCGTTTGAATCAATGCCGCGGAGCTTGCCTGCCTTGATGGTCACGCCGCCCGGAAGCTTTGCGGGAGCGATCGCCGCAGGGACGAGCGCGCCCTCGAAGACGTTACTCGCACCGGTCACTATCTGCACGGGCTCATCCTTTCCGATATTGACCGTACAGATGACCATGTGATCGGAATCGGGGTGAGGGATGATCTTGTCAAGTCTGCCGACGAGAACATTTTGGATATCCGCGCCCTTTTCCTCGAAACCTTCGACCTTTGAGCCTGTATCGGTCATTTTGTCGCAGTAATCCTTGATTTTTATGTCGCTCGTGTCCACATAGTCACGAAGCCAATTAATTGAAAGATTCATTATAACTTATCTCCTTTGCAAGCATTTTGCGATCAGAACTGATCGAGGAAGCGCAGATCGTTTTCGTAAAGGTTGCGCATGTCGTCAATGCCGTACTTTATCATCGTGATCCTCTCGATACCCATACCGAAAGCAAATCCCGAATAGATCTCGGGGTCGATATCGCATCCGCGCAGAACGTTCGGATGGACCATGCCCGCACCGAGTATCTCGATCCAGCCCTCGTTTTTACAAACGCGGCATCCCTTGCCTCCGCATACGAAGCAGGAGACATCGACCTCGGCAGAGGGCTCGGTAAACGGGAAATGGTGAGGACGGAAGCGTATGCGCGTCTTTTCACCGAACATCTGCTTTGCAAATGTTTCGAGCATGCCCTTGAGATCGGACATCGTGATGCCCTTATCGACGACAAGTCCCTCGAACTGGTGGAACATCGGCGAGTGAGTTGCATCGACCTCGTCGGCGCGGTAAACTCGCCCGGGCGATACTATCCTGATCGGAGGACGCTGTTTTTCCATTACGCGCACCTGAACGGGCGAGGTCTGCGAGCGCAGGAGCACCTTGTCATTGATATAAAACGTGTCCTGTGTGTCACGTGCGGGATGATTTTCGGGGATGTTGAGCTTTTGGAAGTTGTAGACGTCATACTCGACCTCGGGACCCTCGGCGATCTCAAATCCCATCGATCTGAATATATCGCAGAGCTCGCCCTCGACCTGATCGAGCGGATGACGCTTGCCGATCTCGACCTTTTTGCCGGGGACCGTCACATCTATCGCCTCACGCTCAAGACGTGCCGCCAGCTTTGCCGCCTCGATCTGAGCACGGCGGCTCGAAATATCCTGCTCTATCGCCTCGCGAACCTCGTTTGCAAGCTGTCCGATCTTCGGACGCTCGTCTGGCGAGAGTGAGCCCATCGAACGAAGCACGGCGGTCAATGCGCCCTTTTTGCCGAGGAATTGAACGCGAAGTGCCTCAAGCTCGTCATCTGCTTTTATCAAAGCGAGCTTTTCCTCTGCATCCGCCTTGATCTGAAGAAGTTTTTCTCTCATTTTCAAAATATCCTTTCAATTGATTGTTATTACTGCCGTAAGATGTCTGCCGATCTTGCCTTAAAAAACAAAAAAACTCACCCCGACAAAACAGGGTGAGAGCAAAGCTTCACGGTACCACCTGATCCGCCCCATTTTGTGGAGCCTCGACGCCTTTAACGGAAGCGACCCGTACAGGGCTACAGGCGACATGTTGCTTATGTCGCTTTGACCTTGTCTGCTCGACGGCGAAAGGCTAAACCCGTCCCCGAACACGCTCCCAGCCCATGGCGTGAACTCTCTGTAGGTGACGTTTGCGGCATTGCCGACCGTTTCATTGCATTTACATGGCATAGTTTACCACAAAAACGAAGAAATGTCAATAATTTTGAGAAAAAAATTCGGATGTTTTGAAAAAATTTTCAAAAAATACGCAAATAACCGACGATTGAGGTTGACATAACGGCGCAAAAGTGTTAAAATAGAGCAGGACCACAATCACACGGAGGAACTTATGCAAAACAGTTTTGATGGCAGAGCTTTTGACGCAGTGCTTTTCGATCTCGACGGAACCATCGCCGAATCGGCACTCGGGGTCACAAGATCATTTTCCTACGCCCTTTCGAAATACGGAATAAATGAAGCTCCGAGCGACCTGTCCAAGGTCATCGGACCGCCGCTCGATCGCTCGTTCATGGATTTTTACGGCTTTTCGAAGGAAAAAGCAGACGAGGCGATCACGCACTACCGCGAGTATTACAGAGCGCGCGGTATTTTCGAGTGCAACATCTACGACGGGATCGAGGACATGTTAAAGACCATCTCGGACGGCGGTGCAAAGATCCTGCTTGCCACATCAAAGCCGACGGTGTTCGCGGTGCAGATCCTTGAGCATTTCGGGCTTTCGCGCTATTTCAGCCATGCGGTCGGCTCGGAGCTTGACGGCAGACGCACGAATAAAGCCGAGGTCGTCGGATGTGCCCTTGAGCTTGCCGACATGCCAAAGGACAGAGTCCTTATGGTCGGCGATCGCTCGTTTGACGTGATCGGCGCACACACAATGGGCATTGCCGCGGCAGGCGCACTTTGGGGCTACGGATCTGCCGACGAGCTGTCGATCGCGGACTACACGGCAAAAACGCCTGCGGATATCTGCAAGATCGTAATGCAAGTTAAGGGATAAATCAAGAAAAAAGCAAAAAGAATGGTAAAATCACGAAAATCGCCCGAGCTTCTGCTCCCGGCGGGAAATTTTGAAAAAATGAAGGCGGCACTGCGATTTGGTGCGGATGCCGTGTATCTTGCGGGCAAACGCTTCGGAATGCGCGCCGCCGCCGACAATTTTGACCTTTCCGAGCTTGAGGATGCGCTGAAATACGCTCACGGGCTCTCGAAAAAGGTCTATCTGACAGTCAACATCACACCGCATGTTGATGAATACGCCGATCTCGAAAAATATTTTTGCGAATTGTCCGAGCTGTCCGAAAAGCCGGATGCGCTGATCATCGCCGACCCGGGGGTGTTCATGCTCGCAGGAAAGCTTCTGCCAAGTGTTGAGCGACATGTATCGACCCAAGCCGGAGCGGTATCCGACAGGGACTGCATGTTCTGGCACGAGATGGGCGCATCTCGCGTGGTGCTCGCGCGCGAGCTGACCCTTCGCGAAATACAAGAGATCAGGCGGCTGATCCCCGAAACGCTCGAGCTTGAGACCTTTGTCCACGGCTCGATGTGCGTATCGTTCAGCGGACGTTGCCTGCTTTCCGAGCATTTTATCGGCAGAGACGGCAACAGAGGCGCGTGTGCACAGCCCTGTCGATGGGAATACAATCTTTACGAGCTGTCCGAGGTCAAGCGACCCGAAATGCGCATGCCGATCGAGGAGACCGATCGCGGCAGCTTTATAATGTCGAGCAAGGATATGTGCACGATCGAGCACATCCCCGAGCTTTGCGAGAGCGGCATCTCGTCTTTTAAGATCGAGGGCAGAATGAAATCGGCATACTACTGTGCGGTGACCGCCAACACCTACAGGATGGCGATAGACCGCTATCTTGCCGATCCGCAGGGCTACTCCTTCGACCCATCCTTCATGCGCGAGCTTGAATCGGTCACGCATCGCGAGTACTGCTCGGGATACTATTTTGACGATCCGCCGCGAAACGGACAGCTCGTCACAAAGGGCGGATATCTTTGCGAAAAATCATATCTTGCGACCGTCGTCTCATACGATGCGGCAAGTGGCAGAGCGACACTTATGCAAAAGAACAAGCTCTGTAAAGGTGACGCGTGCGAACTGCTCACTCCCGGCTCAGTCGGGATAGGCTTTGTCGCGCACGATCTGCAAAACGAGTCGGGCGAGCCGATCGAGTCTGCCCCGCACCCTTATCAGATATTTTCGATAAAGACCGACCTTCCAATGCACGCAGGCGACATAATTCGCTCAAAATAGACAAAAAAAGGACATAAAAACAAAAAAGAAAGGATGTTCAAACAGATGAACAAAAAGACGATCACACAAGTCACGGCAATTGTTGCGGCAATTGTTGCCGCTATTTTGCCGCTTGCCGTTCAGATCCACTCCTCCTCATGGGGCACGCTGATCCCACTCGGTCACAGCTGTGACAGCTGGACAATCACGCGCGAGCCTACCTGCACGGAAAGCGGTGAGCGCACCGGATATTGCAATATATGCCGAGAGGATGTCACCGAAGAGATCCCCGCACTGCTTCACGATCTGCCCAAGGATTATACCTTTGACGCAGAGTATCACCAAAAGAGCTGCACGCGTTGCGGCGCATCTGTCGTCAAAGAACTGCATACAACGGACGAGAGCGGCGTCTGCACGGTCTGCAAGGCGTATGTGTCCGTTCCCGGTGACGCAAACGGCGACGGCAAGGTAAATTCAAAGGATGTCATCACGCTCAAAAAGTATCTTGCAAACCTTGACATGCTGACAAACACATCAACTGTCACGGTCTTTGCGGGTGCTGACTTCAATGCGGACGGCAAAATTGACTCAAAAGACATAATCGCATTGAAAAAATACATCGCAAATCTCTCATATTAAGACAAAAATCGGCAGTTTCTGCCGATTTTCGTCATTTTAGCCAAAGATAGAGCGAATATCGGCAAATATTTCTATTATCAATTTTTGCCGCAGGTATTTACAAATTGGTCAAAATGTGGTATGATTTAACAGAAAATTCATGACATTCAACATGGATGTCGGATAAAACATCGGAGGTTTTTATGAAACTCACCTACGGAGTCAAAGACAAACCGGGGTTCGGACAGATCATCTTGTTCGCACTCCAGCAGCTCCTCGCGATCCTCGCGGCAACGATTGCCGTACCTGCCATCATAAACAGCAATATAGCTGACATGATAGCAAACGAAAAGCTCCCCGCTGACTTCTTGGTCGGCAACGGAATGTCGGCATCGGCGGCACTCTTCGGTGCAGGCGTCGGAACGCTCGTGTACCTTCTTTTCACCAAGTTCAAGAGCCCCGTATTCCTCGGCTCGTCCTTTGCCTTCATCGGCTCGCTCACCGCAGCTTTTGCCGGTGCCGCATCAATGCAGGTCGGCTATGTCGGACTTATCATCGGTGCAATCTTTGCGGGACTCGTTTATGTCGTCATCGCGCTGATCGTTAAGATCGCGGGAGTTGCTTGGATCAACAAGCTCATGCCCGCAGTCGTTATCGGTCCGACAGTCGCGATCATCGGTCTCTCGCTTGCAGGAAACGCAGTCAGCGACCTTCTCAAGGGCAATGTTACGCACGCTGTAGCAGGCACTGAGAAAGTTATAGACGCTGTCACCGGAGAAGAGATCATTTACAATATTTCCGGCAGTGCTCAAAACGCACCGAAATTCGTATGTCTTCTTTGCGGTCTCGTGACCCTTGCGGTAGTCGTGCTCTGCTCTGTCTACGGCAAGAAAATGACAAAGATGATCCCGTTCATCATCGGCATCCTTGCAGGCTATGTCCTCGCCGCTATCTTCACGGTGATCGGCAATGCGGCAAACATCCCCGCACTTCAGGTCATCGACTTCTCCAAGTTCCAGAACATGCAGTGGTACCCCGACTTCACATTTGTTGAGGCTATCAAGGGCGTCGGCGACATCACTCCCGCCTATATCGCGTCTATTGCGGTTGCGTACATCCCGGTTGCATTCGTTGTATTTGCCGAGCACATCGCAGACCACAAGAATCTGTCTTCCATCATCGAGCATGATCTTCTCGAAGATCCCGGACTCTCGCGCACCCTTCTCGGTGACGGCGTCGGCTCGATCGCGGGCGCATTCTTCGGCGGATGCCCCAACACAACCTACGGTGAGTCGGTCGGCTGTGTCGCCATCTCGGGCAACGCATCGGTCGTTACCATCCTCGCAACAGCCATCATAGCAATTGCGGCGGCGTTCGTTGCTCCCTTTGTTACATTCCTTGCGACCATCCCCTCTTGCGTAATGGGCGGCGTTTGCATCGCTCTCTACGGCTTCATCGCGGTATCGGGTCTTAAGATGATCCAGACGGTCGACCTCGGCGAGAACAGAAATCTCTTCGTTGTGTCGGTCATCCTCATCACCGGTGTCGGCGGACTTACCCTCACATTCGGCAAGGTGACCATCACCACCGTCGCATGCGCGCTCATCCTCGGAATCCTCACAAATCTCCTCTGCTCGCGCGCCGACAAGAAGGACTAAGTTACAATTACATATTAAGCAAGCAAGGCTGTCTCGAAAAACTCGAGACAGCCTTGTTTTTTATTCTTTTTTATTCTTTTTGTTTCAGAGAACTACCGTAAAAACGATGGTGTTTTTGTCGGGTGCGCAGACCGTTATCCTGCCGCCGTGGAGGCGGACGATCGACTCGGCAACCGAAAGTCCTATGCCGTGTCCGCCACTCTCACTGCTTCGGGAGCTGTCGGGACGGTAAAATCGCTCAAAAAGGAGGGAGAGATCGCCCTCGGGGAGCCTGTCGACCTTGTTTGAGACGGTTATCCGCTTCGATCTGCCGACCGATCGCAGGGAAAGCGAGATCTCACTGCCATCCGACGAATATTTGACCGCATTGTCGAGCAGAAGGGTGAGCACATTTTTGATAAGCGATTGATCGCCGACGACCGACAGCGCAGGGGATGCCGACACGCAGAGTCTCTTCTCTGCCGCCTCGCAAACGCTTTGGTAGGTCGATGCCACCTCCTCCACCACCTCGGAGAGCGAAAACTCAGTCATCAGCACGCGACCGCCCCCTTCGTCCATACGCGAGAGCAAAACGAGCTTGTCGGTCAACCGAACAAGACGCGAGACCTGCGCGCCGATCGCGTCGGTCCATTCGTTTTTGCCGAAATTGTATTCGAGGATATCGCAATCGGCGGAGATCACGGTCAGCGGAGTTTTCAGCTCGTGGCTTGCGTCGGTGATGAATCTTTTTTGCTTTTTGTACAGCTCGGCAAATGGTTTCATGACGATCCCCGAGAAGATCACCACAAGCAGGGCGACGATCAAAAGTCCGAGGATGCTGAGCGACACACTCGCAAACAGAAAATCCTTGAAATTGTCAAGATCCTCGGTCGTATCGAGAAACAGGCAGACCGAGCCGCCGTCGGGCATTTGCCTTGACAAATAGCGATAACTGCCGACAAATCCGCGCTCTTTCCCGCCTTTTGCCACCTTTTGGGCAAGCTCTGTCGCCCTTTCGTCATCGACCGCCGCAATGCTGTCGATGTTCATCGCACGCACACTGCCATGTGCGTCGAGCATGACGGCGAAATATCGCGTGTTAAACGGAGTTTCGGGCGAGAGCTCGCCGATCGGTCGCCTATCGTTTTCGCGGTGCGGACGGTCGTCCTTTTTCATCGGCTCATTCGGCATGACCGGAAATCGACCGTTGTTCTCAAAAAGAATGTCAAGCAGCTCGTCCGCATCGTCTTTTATGGCGATATAGCTTTTCAAATTGACCGCGCCGAGAACGCAGATCAAAACGAGCGCGATCGCGAGCATCGAGACCAAAATGAACTTGACACGAAGTTTTTTCAGCATATGCCCTCCTTCGAAAAGCTTGTTAAGCTTCAACTGTGTGTCCGAACACTTTTTCCCCACCGGATTCCTTCAACCTGTCGATCGCCATTTCAGGACTCATGGTGTGGTACATCAGATAGACCGCATTCATCGTTTTGGCAGGAGCTTGCTTATAGATCTCTCGACTGCTCTCGCCTGTGTAAAAATTCCAATAGCGGTAAATGTACCCTGCCCAATAGAGCGTTTCCTTATCGTAGATCTCGCCCTCTTTTTTTAGCTGATCGCAAAGCTCGTCTTCCATCCGCGAGAGGATATACGCCTTGCCTGCCCACTGCAAATGGTGAAATTCCTTGTCCATATCCGCCGCCACCTGTGAGGTCATAAAAGCCTTAATGAAGGATTCGCCGGTATATCCGTGTTCTGCCGCAAGCTCAAAAAGCTGCCCTTGCGTATCGCACAATGTTAGCTGTAATGATCTGCACATATCATTCACCCTTCAAAATTTCATCGAAATACTTTCCTTCACGGCGATATTTGACCTCGATTTCCTCCGCCAGAGCAATTCCCGCTTTTCTTCTTTTCGCGCTCATATCCCTAAGCAACGAAAGCTCCAGTCCGGAAAGCGATTCTTCCTTCAAGATCTTGATCTGCCCACACGCCTTTTCGCTGACGGCAACATACTGTTTGCCAAGATCAAGCGCGGAGAGGCAGTGGATAAGAGCCGCATCGGTCAGCGTTTTATTGAAGAAACGAGACAGCTCGGTGTACATACGGTCATCGGCGATGTAGCCGATGATCACATCACAGCCGTCTGCCATATGTGCGTACTTTTCATAGACGGCAGTGCCTTTTGCGCTCTCCATTTCCTTGCGATGGTAGGCTATGAGCATAGCCCAATCCATGTCGATCTCGACCGTCAGGACTCTAAGGTCGGTCATATCAAGCTCGACCGTATAGAGCTTCGGTTTATCCTCATTACAAACAAGTGTTAACGGCTGAAGGGTGTTTGTCCCCATATAAAATCCGCTGCCAAAATCGCATTCCTCACGGCTGATGGGCGCAATATCTCCGACGATACCTTTCTTCGATCCGTGATAGAGGACGAGTTTTTTGTCGGTGTCTCCATATGCCTTTGTGTCTATAATGAGCTGCGCAACATCGATGGCATGTTCCTTGCAAAAGTTATAGAGCTGTGTCTGCGCCATGCGACTCGGCAGTGTTTTGCCGTTCTCCCAACGGTTGATGGATAGCGAGGTCGTACCGAGTGCCGATGCAAACCGCTCCTGACTCATACCTGCCGCAAGGCGAATAGCTTTGATCAAATCCTTCATGACAAACCACCTATCATTTGTTATCACTTATAATTATATACTATGATAGGCAATTTGTCAAGTGCTTTTCGGAACTTTGGCAAAATATATGACATTTTCTTCTCATTTTGACTCGATCAGATAGCCGAGACCGCGGACGGCTCTGATCGTGGTCGATGAGCCGAGTGCCTTGAGCTTTTTGCGAAGATAGGATATGTATGTCCAAACAACGCTGATATCGGTGTCGCTTTCGTATCCCCAAATGCTGTCCATTATCTGCTCAGCCGAAATGATCTGTCCCCTGTTGCGAAGGAGCATTTCGAGGATCTGATATTCCTTTGCGGTCAGCGAGACCCTGCCCTTCGCGCCGATCAGCTCAAACGAAAGTCGATCGAGGCTGATATCGCCGAGAGTGAGCAGATTGTCGCAAACGGTCGATTGCCGACGCGTCATGGCTCTGATGCGTGCGAGCAGCTCGCCCGTCGCGAACGGCTTGGTCAGATAATCGTCCGCGCCGCTGTCAAGTCCGTTGATCTTGTCATCAAGCTCGCTTTTGGCGGTCAAGATGAGCACGGGGGTGTCGATTCCCTTCGCCCTGACATGGCGAAGCACGCTTAGCCCGTCGATCTGCGGCAACATAAGATCGAGCACCACGCCGTCATATATTCCGCCCTCTATATATTCGATCGCATCTTTTCCGTTGTAAACGGCGTCGACCGAGTAATTGTTATGCATCAGAATGGCGACAAGCGCATTCGAAAGTGCCTTTTCGTCCTCGCAAAGAAGCAGTCTCATTGATCATTCTCCATCTTTCGGATCTCTTTAGATCTCTTTTATAAACAGCACGCTGTTTGGTTCAAGCTTTGTCGGCATGTCCGCACGCTCGCCGTCATGTCGGGCGTCAAGGAGATATACCTCGCACTCGCAAGCCCTTTCGAGATCGACAGCTATATCCATCGACTCGGCGGCGGGATCGTCGGTGTATCCTTTCGCCGTAGGCTTTCTCTGTCTACTTTAGCATATCTTTGCCAATTTGTCAAGCATTTTTGCCGTTTTTTTCAAAAAAGCTCCAAGTCGATGCGATCTTGGAGCTTTTTGTACCTATTCAGTTCTTATTTTTTGATCTCGGTCTCCTCGATCTGAGGGACGCTCTCGTTTTTCTTCTTGCCTTTTCCGCTCAAAAGCACCACAACAAGGGCGACGACAGCCACACCGAGCACCGATGCGCTTATTACCAAAGGAAGATCGATCTTTTTGTCCTCTTTGCCGTTTTTGTCATCTTTGTCCTGTGCTTGGTCGTTATCATCAACGCCCGGCTTATCGGCCTCAATCGGCGCTTCGTTTATCAGATCGACGGCAAACACCTTCTCCACGTCAACGGTCGGAACCTTCGGTACGATCTCGAGCTTCGCCGCGTCAAATCTCTCGGGAAGTTCAAACGTCCCCTCGAAACATTGATTGACGGTGGTCAGCGTGCCGACAGTGATCGAATTGACGATCACCGAGAGCTCGAGCTCGCCGCTCGGAAATTTTCTGTCGTAAGCCTTGCCGCTGACAGTCAGGGTCGTGCCGTCAAGCTTTGCATAAGCGATCTCGCAGGTGACATCGATCTCGGGTGAGTAGCCGTTGAATCCGTATTTCTTGACGATCGACGGGTAGTCCTTGAAGCAACGGTTAGTGTCAAGCGGTCCGACCTCGTCTATGTAGTTGGACGAGGTGTATTGATACATGCCGTATCGGGATGAATATTTTTCGGTATATTCCTCAAGCTTTGCCGGATAGTAATTTGCGATCCAGACCTCGTATTTGTCACCGCAGATCTCCTTAAGCGGAACCCATCCGCCGTAATCGACATCGTCGATCCAGCTTGCCATGCTGTACATGCCGACAAGATAGCCCTCCTGTGCGACGCGATCCATAAACGCCAGACAGATCTTCTTGGCGACGACCGCTCTTTTGCTGTTCGCACTCGGGTCTTCAAAGTCAAAATAAACGGGATATTCGAACTTTTTGCCCTTTATGTATTCAAGGCAAAGCTCTGCCTCTTTCTTTGCCGCAGTGGCGTTCGTTGCGTATGAGTAAAAATATGTTCCGATGTCAAGCCCGACTTTTCTTGCCGCTTTGTAGTATTCCTCAAAGCAGTAGTCCTTGCGCTTGTAAAATCCGCAACGCAGGATGACATATGTGTAGCCTGCATCCTTGACCTTCTGAAAGTCGAAACCGCTTCCTTGGTGCTCGGATAGATCAAGCCCCTTGGCAACGACCCGGCCCTCGCCGGCATACCCTTCCGCATACCCACGATCATACCCGGTGGGCACGCCCTCCCCCGCCGCAAAACAAGGAATCCCGCCGACAAACACAGTCAAACAAACGAGCACCCCCGAAATGATCTGCTTCCAAAAACTTCTTTTCATCTAAATCTGCTCCCTTCGTGCAATAATCCCGATAGTTTATGAGTTATTATAACACATAAATCAAGATTTGTCAATAGAAAATGTCAAAAATTGACGAAAGACTCACATTTGCAGAAACGGTCACCGCGACTGAAGGGACGAAAGGAGGAAATTTGAAAATTCGACTCTCTCCGGCTTTTGCACACCGGATAGAGTCGAAATTCCCGATTATTGGCAGGTGGTTACTTGAAGAGACCGCAGATAAGATCCCAAAGGGAACTATTTGGTGCTTTTAAATACTTCTTTGCGGGTTCATAACCCTTTGCCGCAGCTTTTTTGATCCACGGCATTCCCTCGTCTGTCAAATTATACTTGCAGTATAGTACTCCGACAGCATACATCGATTGTACAAGACCAAGGTTAGCGGCTTTTTCATAATAATCTTTCGCTACGCCATCTCTGCTTGCCGCAGAATCATTACCGGTTTCACTAACCGGAATACGCCCCGTCTCGATCAAATATCCGATATTATGCCAAGCGTCCGGTATATTACCGAAGTTTGAAGCGTGAACAAAATAATGAAATGCATCTTTGTAATTTCTGTAGTGTTCCATTAAGATGTATCCCTTATAGAAGCATGCCTGTGCGTATTCGTCGTCTTGATCATCAATTTTCAAATCAACTGCTACATCAAAACTCTTATATGCCCTCTCTATGTCTTTTTCGACACCGCAACCAAATAAACATGCTCTACCCAAATTAATGATGGCTTTCACGTTTTTTGAGTCGGCTTGAAACGCTTTGAGATACCAATTAAAAGCAGTTTTATCGTTCTTCTCAACGACATTACCTTCTTCGTACATGGTTCCAAGAAGGTTCATGGCATCTGATACGCCCAACTCGGCGGCTTTTCTAATGCATTCTAACGCCTTGTTATAATTCAACGGATAACCGTTTGTTCCAAGATAATAACGGCATCCTTCGACATAGATCTTCCTCGCGTTCTCTTCCATCAGATTACCTCATTATTGCGGCGGATCAACGAACATGCCATCTCTTAATTCCATTGCACCTTTGCCGATTTCCTTGACTACGGGTGCAAACTGCTTCCCGATAGTTATGGCCTTATTGATTCGATTATCGGTGTTAACCATTTCGCTGACTACGGACGGGTCATTGAGAGCGTCCATGAGTTTTTGGCAGTTATACGCGCGGCATCTGTCTTTTGCTGATTTGATATCCATGATCCACCAAACACCAAAGGCACCAAGCGTTAAATATTTCAGCATGCCCTTTTTTCTATCTCCTAAATAGAAGCGATCCATGAGAATCACGGATAATGCTTTTACGGTTGATGTCTTACGAAAGGGAATCCCACGCATGACCATTTCAAACGAATCCGGTGCGCTCAAAAGAACGTTCATGACGTCCATATCCGAATATTTTGTATTCGGAAACAAAAAATCCTTTTTTTCCTCAAGAAAACTTAAAACTTTTAATTGTTCCATTGTAATAACTCCTTCTTTTTATTTAATATCCATTTGCCCATGCATTCCATGCCAGCCAAGATGTGGCTGCCGCAGTCTGCTTATTTGCTGCCGCGGATATAGCGGTATTCTTAGCAATTTCCGCGTTTGTCTTCTCGATCTCACTTAAGCTCGAATTAATACTTGACAGCGTTTGATTGGCTTGTCTCAATTCCTGGCAGATATAACGCTGATTATCTTCCATTCGACTAAGCGTTTTGTTTATCTGAACCATTTGTCGCAATTGTTCGAGATGTATCCTCTCAACCTCATAAGTATCATATATGCCGCCATGACCTTGTATGATAGTGCAACGACCTGTTTCCAAATATTCATACATAGTTGCGACAGCTGCCAAATTTCTGTATTTCTGAGGCAAAACATTTTCAGAATATATTTGAGCCAAATTGCTTCTTGCCACGACCAGCGCTTTGTGTATTTCTTCCTGCTTTTGATTTACTGCCGTTTCTTCAATGTTGTTAGCAGCCAAACCTTTCTCTGCTTCTTTTTCTTGCTCTTGAAGGAGCATCTCATGCATTTTCATTGAGTCTCTGTTTAACTTAGCGGCCTCAGCCTCGAGGGCTTCGGCCTTCTCTTTACTCACAGAGCGAAAATACAGGCAGATAGGCAACAAAAAGCATTCAGCAATACCTACAAACAAGGCAATCTTTGCTCTCTTTCTGTATCGCCGAGCTTCACTTTCTTTAAGTTCTCGCGCTTTTGCGAGGTCGATATCAAAAGAATCAAGCTGTGCTATTGCATTGTCTCTTTTATTTTGCAGTTGTCTTTTTTCACTGCAAATTTTCTCCATACGAGAATTTGCGTTGTTCATCGCACACGACCAAATATAAACATATTTTTCGAACTCGAGAGCGTGTTTTAAATACTCTCTCATGTACGCAACGCTACTTTTATTAACAGCCACTTTGCACCTCTTCTACATGTCAAAAGAACATATACCGTCCCGGTATTAAGTTATCTGATCTTATTACTTTCTCTTATAGTGATTGCAACCGTTTCTGTTCTCGGGCTTGTTATAGCCACCATAAGGACCATCGCACTTTATTCTGCCGTAACTATCCTTGTCATAGTGATTAGCATACAAGCAGTCCGAACAATTCCCCTCAAAGCAACCTTCCGGGATCTTGATTTCGATTTTCTGTTTCATTTTAAATTCCTCTCTTTTTTTGATATTCAATTTGTTAAGTTCTTTATCATCATAAACAGCGGTTTTCCAACACGCTACTCAATGATCAAATCGTCGGAGTATATACTGATAATTTCATTCGCCCGACTTGCTTTGTAGCATACAAGTTTCATCTCAGGCAACACGAAAACGGGAAAATACAAGCTGTCAATTTGCGGAGGCATTGCGTACATGATTTTTGATATGTACCTCACATCACCGTCGGACAAATTGCAAGCACCGCCGAAGTGCGTGTGAAAAATACCGACAAAATCGATATTTCTGTCTTGCCAATACTCGATCTTTTTATTAAGGTAAGTTGTATTTGGCGAATACATACAGGGTTTGGCACCTGAAGTGTCCGCCAAATCAACAAAAACTTCATCTACAATACCATTACCGCTACTTCCTAAAATGCCACCGACTTCAGACGAAAGGGTCGGAATATATCTGTTCAACCGGTCAACAACCGTTTTTGATACTTTCACATTTTTTCCACCTTTCTTTCTCGAATACCACATAATCGGCATTATGTGGTACATGGGTTTTCGATCTCGGGGAAAAGCGA
>CAZMPO010000025.1:0-17500 GCA_964568425.1 uncultured Lachnospiraceae bacterium
GCAATTTGCTAAATTTTTTGTTTTTTCATGTGTCTACTCTAAGGGGATTATATCAGATCACCGGAGCGCTTTATTTGATTAAGAAGCATTCCAACGTACAGGAAAAGAGGGATTTCTGCCGCAGCAATGGGATCGACATACCATCTGACCAAGCTGAATCGCATAAGCACGGTGACAAGTATCGGTGTCATAACAAAAAGTACGCCGTAAGTTACTGCGATCACAGAACCAAGGTCATCGTGTTTTTTCAAGACAAGGGATGCTGAACAGAAGAATGCCATATAGACAGCTATGGTCAGTGTGTAATACAGAAAGTGAAAAATGATGTGATTCTTTTTCATGGTTTGCCATCTCTTTTCTGTTTCGTCAAAAAGGTGTAAATACGAATTTCTGACGAAAGGGCAATATTTACGCTTTATTCTTTTTCCCTTTGACTGATTTTATTATTGCATAGATCAAGGCAAGGATGCCGAGCATGATCAGAATGCCGCAAGCTCCGCCGAGGGTGTCTATTGCAACGTCAAAAAGCGCGGGCGATCTGCCGTCGACGAATTTTTGGTGAAATTCATCCGACATAGCATAGAGTAAGCAGACGAGCAGTGACAGACCGATCTTTGTCGGACGGATGCCGCCGCTTGACGAAAACGCCGCCATCAGGAGCGCACCGAGGATGAAAAATTCGGTGAAATGTCCCGTCTTGCGCACGATCGTGCCCATCACGCTGAGTGCGGCGACCTTCTCTTTTTCTTCGAGCTTGTCGTAGTCCTCGATTATCTCCGAGGCGACCTTTTCGGTGATCTTTCCGCTCGTTTGGGCGGATTTTTCGTCATTTTCCGCCGAAAAGCTGAATATCACGCCCATCCAAATAATGACGAGCACCCACAGCACGATGCTGATCGGCGACAGTCTGCTAAGTATCTTTTTTGTTTTGTTATCAGTCATAAAAGAGCCTCTTGTTCTCAAGTATTCTTGATGCGTTGTCGCAGAAGTAGTCGAGCGTTTTTGGGGACAGCTTTGCCACGAGCTTTTTGAAATTGTCATAATTTCGCTCGGTCGGATCGTGCAGATCGCTTCCGATCAGGTGTACGGCATCGTTTTTGACGAGATTCGAAAACTGCGATCTGCCGAATATGCCGGACGCGTACAGATCGGCATTGACCTGCGCGATATAGCCCTGCGAGATGAGATTTTCCGAATGATTTTTCGCATAACGCTCGATGTGCGCGATGATCGGGATGATCTTGTGCCGTGACTCAAGCTCGCACAGCGCGTCGTATATCCTGTTCGACCATCCCGAGTCAAAGAGCGGCATCTCGGTGAGCATGTAATCTGTCCCCGCGATCGACAGCGCGCGGAGCTTTCTCGGCGACAGCTCGTTTATCATGTCGGGCTCGAGCGAGACCTCGGCGGCAAGCGTGATCTTGATGTCATCTATCCCGAGAGATGCAAGCCTTGAGACGAGCAGATCGTATCCCTCATCGCGCCGCCTCAAAAAATCATCGATCGGGTCACAATGGAAATAATAGTGCGGCGTCGCAACTATGTCGGTTATGCCGATCTCTCTTGCGCGCTCGATCATACAGAGCGATGTTTCGATATCGGCGCACCCGTGGTCGACCCCCGGGAGTATGTGCGCGTGAAAGTCTATGAGCCTTTTTTTATTCATCAGATCACCTCCGAGCGGATCTTGTCCTTCCGCCGTTCTGTCTTGTGCTTTACCTACTAATATATCTATTATGTCTATTATACCATATTTTTGAAATTTGTAAAGGGATTTTTGAATTATTTTTCATTTTGCGGGGATAATGTTCACAGAAATACTGTTTTTATTCGATCAGAGCAAAAGGAGAGCTTGTAAAATGATCAAAACGACCGATCGCACGATAAAAAGAATATTCGCAAGGCAGATACTTGATTCAAGGGGCGTGCCGACAGTCGAGACGACAGTTACGCTCGCATGCGGCACGATCGGCACGGCATCCGTTCCGTCGGGCGCGTCGACCGGCGAGTACGAGGCACACGAGCTTCGCGACGGCGGGAGCGGCTATCTCGGCAGATCGGTACTCGGAGCGGTAAAGAATATTAATTCGGTGATCGCACCCGAGCTTGTTGGGGTGTGCGCCGACGATCAGTATGCCGCCGATATGAAGATGATCGCTCTTGACGGGAGCAAAAACAAGAGAGTGCTCGGCGCGAACGCACTGCTCGCCGTCTCGCTTGCCATATCCCGCGCCGCCGCGACATCATACGGCATGCCGCTCTATGTCTATCTCGGCGGAAGGAACGCAAGGGTCATGCCTGTGCCGATGATGAACATCATAAACGGCGGCGCGCACGCATCGAACAATCTCGAAATTCAGGAATTTATGATCTGTCCGCACGCTGCCGAGAGCTTTGCCGATGCCATGAAGATCGCCGTCGAGGTGTACGGTACGCTTAAATCGATCCTGCTGTCCGAGGGAATGTCGGTCTCACTCGGCGACGAGGGCGGATTTGCGCCAAATCTTGCCTCGGATGAAGATGCGCTCAGATTGATAGTTCGCGCCATAGGCGAGGCAGGTTATGAGCCGGGGGTCGATGTGTCGATCGCGATAGATGCCGCCGCCAGCGAATGGGCAAAGGGAGGGGAATATCTGCTCCCGAAAAGCGGTCGCAGTGTCGATGCAAAAGACCTGCTCTCATACTATGCCGAGCTCTGCGGGAGCTATCCGATCGTGTCTATAGAAGACCCGTTTTCCGAAAATGATATGCCCTCGTTTAAGATGATGACCGAGCGTATGCGAAATGTGCAGATCGTCGGCGATGATCTCTTTGTCACAAACACAGAGCGACTTCGCGAGGGAATGAGGGCAGGTGCGGCAAACGCAATACTGATAAAGCCAAATCAGATCGGCACGCTGACCGAAACGCTTGACGCGATAAGACTTGCCGCATCGGGCGGATATCGAGCGATCATATCGCACAGGAGCGGTGAGACCGAGGATACAGCCATTGCCGATATCGCCGTGGCACTCGGTACGGGACAGATCAAAGCGGGAGCACCCGCAAGAGGCGAGCGTGTCTGCAAGTACAATCGACTCTTAAGAATAGAAGAATCGCTCGGCAGATCGGCAATCTACGGTATTCCGAAATAACCGGGTGAAAGTCGACGGGCGATAAAGATCAAGACCGCATCAAATGCTGCATCGGAGCATTTGATACGGTCTTAAATATCTTAAATAAAAGATCAGTCCATGTATCCCTGCGCACAAAGAAGCTCGGCGATAAGGACCGCACCGCCTGCCGCGCCGCGGAGGGTGTTATGAGAGAGTCCGACAAATTTGTAATCGAAGAAAGAGTCCTCGCGGAGTCTGCCGACCGAGATGCCCATGCCGTTGTAAAGTCCGCGATCAAGTGCCGCCTGCGGTCTGTTGTCCTCTTCGAAATAGGTGATAAACTGCTCGGGAGCACTTGGCAGAGACAGCTCTTGCGGCAATCCCTTGAAGTCCTTCCACGCGGCAAGGATCTCCTCCTTTGAGGGCTTGTTCTTGAAGCTTACGAACACCGCTGCTGTGTGACCGTCGGTGACCGGGACTCTTATGCACTGCGTCGTGATGAGCGGAGCACTTGCAGGCACGATCTTGCCGTCGATCACATTGCCCCAGATGCGCAGCGGCTCCTTTTCGCTCTTTTCCTCTTCGCCGCCGATGTAGGGGATGACATTGTCCGCCATCTCGGGCCACTCGGCAAATGTCTTGCCTGCGCCCGATATCGCCTGATATGTCGTTGCGACGACGGTCGTCGGCTCGTATTTCAGAAGGGGCGTGAGAAGTGGAGCGTAGCTTTGTATCGAGCAGTTGGGCTTTACCGCAACAAATCCGCGCTTTGTGCCGAGTCTCTTTCGCTGAGATGCAATTACCTCAAGATGCTCGGGGTTTAACTCGGGCACGACCATCGGAACGTCGGGAGTCCATCTGTTTGCGCTGTTGTTCGAAACGACCGGGATCTCTGCCTTTGCGTATTTTTCCTCAAGTGCGAGGATGTCGGTCTTTGGCATGTTGACCGCGCAGAAAACAAAATCGCAATTATCTGCCGCGATGTCGGTGCACTCGGAGTCAAAGACTGTCATGTCGGCATATTTTTCGGGGATCGGGGAGGTCATCTTCCATCTGCCCTCAACCGCGTCCGAATATTTTTGCCCGGCACTGCGGCGGCTGGCAAAAAGAGCGGTAAGCTCAAACCAAGGGTGATTTTCAAGAAGAGTGAGAAAACGCTGACCGACCATTCCGGTGCATCCTATGACGCCGACTCTGTATTTTTTTTGCATGTTTTGCATGATAAATTTCCTTTCGCACAGGTTTTTCTTGCAGGATGCGGCTTTTTTGCGGCATCCTTTTGAATTTTTTTCTTTGAATTCTTATTATACCACAAAAAATTCGGTTTTGTCAACCCAAAAACGAAAAAAATATTGAAATTTTTCAAAAATATTAACGTTCTACAAAAAGTTTTTCTAACATCTTGACAAAACCGCAGAAATGATGTAAAATATAATGAAATAGTAAGATAATGGCGCATCGTGCCCTTTTGCATGAGGTCCGATGCAATGAAAGGAAGGTCGCCCATGGCAAAAAGCATGACCGCGTTCGGAAGAGCGCGCCGCGAGCTTGACGGCAAGACGGTAACGGTCGAGATAAAAAGCGTCAACAGCAGATATCTTGATCTTCAGATTCGAACGAGCAGGATCTGCAGTCCGATCGAGGACAGGATAAAATCAAGGGTCAGTGCCGCACTCTCGCGAGGCAAGGTCGAACTGTCGATCAGTGTCGATCAGACGAAAAAATCAAATGCCGCAGTCGAGCTTGATACAGCATATGCCGAAAGCTACATAAACGCACTTCGAAAGCTTCGCGATACCTTTTCACTCTCGGATGACATATCGGTGATGACCGTCGCCCAAAACAGGGATGTTTTCAGCGTGTCACTTGCCGAGGCTGATCTTGACCGTCTTTGGGAGGAGATCCTGCCCGTGCTCGACGAAGCACTTGAGTCATTCGATCGCATGCGTGCTGCGGAGGGTGAGCGACTGCACCTTGATCTTGTCGGCAAGAAGGAAAAGATACTTTCGCTTGTTGACCGTGTTGAACAGATGAGCGCGTCATCGGTTGACGGCTACAGAGAAAAGTTCGAGGCAAGGATCAGAAAGCTTATCGGCGAGAGCGGTGTCGAGATAGACGAGGCTCGAATTTTGACCGAGTGCGCGATCTACGCGGACAAGGTGGCGATCGATGAGGAGATCGTGCGACTTCGCAGCCATTTCGTCGCGTTTGACGAAATATTTGCCCAGAGCGAGCCGATCGGGCGTAAGCTTGACTTTTTGGTTCAGGAGATCAACCGTGAGACGAATACGATAGGCTCTAAGTGTACCGACAGCTCGATCGCACGAATAGTTGTCGATATCAAGAGCGAGATCGAAAAGATCCGCGAGCAGATACAGAATATTGAGTGATTTATATGATCTACAGGATTTATATGAAAAGAGGTGTCGGGAGGCTTGTCCGCTAAGTTTATAAGCGTAGGATTTGGCAATTATGTTGCCGTGCAAAGAGTGATAAATGTAAGTTCACCCGAATCCGCTCCGATAAAGCGGCTCGTGCAGGATGCGAGAGATGCGGGATCGGTCATAGATGTGTCATGCGGAAAAAAGACGAAATCGGTCATCGTGACCGACAGCCGACATATCATACTCAGCGCACTCTCGACAGATGTCATTGCCTCAAGGCTCTGCGGCGATGATGACGCGCCCGAGAGCGATCAGCATCACGAAAAAGGTCTTGAAGACGACTTGGGTTAAAAAATAAGGAGATACGACATATGGCTATAACAGATAAAGGACTTCTTTTGGTGCTCTCCGGACCTGCGGGAACGGGCAAGGGAACTGTTGTTAAAAGCATCCTCGAAAAGGACAGCATGGTAAAGCTGTCCGTGTCCGCGACGACACGCTCGCCGCGACCGGGTGAGATCGACGGCGTGCATTACAGCTTTGTCACAAAAGAGGATTTTGAAAAAATGATCGACTCGGACGAAATGCTCGAGTATACAAACTACTGCGGCAATTATTACGGCACGCCCAAAAAGAGCGTGACCGATATGCTCGAGACCGGCATTTCGGTAATACTTGAGATCGAGCTTGAGGGCGCTCTCAATGTCCGACGCCTTTGCCCCGATGCGATAAGTGTTCTCCTGCTTCCGCCCGATTTTGCGACCCTTGAAGCAAGGCTTCGCGGACGCGGAACGAATACCGAGGATGATATTCGAAACAGACTCGATCGCGCCCTGACCGAGGTCGGACATTTTTCGGACTACGATTACGTAGTTATAAACGATGACGGCAAAAGCTCGGATGCAGCTGACGAGATACTGCGAATACTCTTTGCGGAAAGACATCGAACCGCGCGAAACAAGAGCATCCCGAGCGATTTTTTTGCAGGCTCGAATAAAGACTGAAATATCGACAATAACTCAAATACATACGATAAACATACAAAACAGATGAGGAGAGAATAAAATGATTATCAAACCTACGATCGACCAGCTTTCAAAAGGGAAGTACAACCGCTACACACTCGTTCAGGCAACCGCCAAGGGTGCGCGCATGATCACGGACGAATATATGAGAGAGCGCGAGGTCGCCGAAAAGCTTATCGCCGGCAAAGAGACCGACAAACCGATCATCCAGCTCGTCACACGCGAGTTTTGCGATGACAAGGCGGTAAGATCATCCATTAACCGTCTTTACAGCGGCGAATTTGTCATCAAAAACGCTCCGAGCATCGACGGAACGGTCGATGAAAAGGACGAGGACAACAAGTAAAAAAGCAATACGACAAAAATCTTAAGAAACGGGAGGAATGGGACATTGATATACAAAACAGCGGGCGTTCATATAATGTCCCTTCCGTTTTTCGCAGATCGGCTGTTTGAATACTTCATTCCGCCCGATCTGATCGCCGACACGCAGATCGGCAGTTTTGTCATCGTACCATTCGGCGGCTCGAACAAGCGCATGAACGCTGTCGTTTACGCCTTTTCGGAAAAGGACGATGTGTCGAATCTTAAGCCGCTCGAATCGGTGAATACCGAGCTTTCCATGACGGATGAGGAGCTGAGGCTGTCGCTTTTTGTCAAGGAGCAGTGCTTCTGCTCGGTTGCGGATGTGATAAAGCAGATCATCCCCGCCGAGGCGATAACAAAGCTCACAACAGTCTATCGCGCCTGTCCGCCCTCCGACGACCGTGTCCCGATCAGCAAGAGTGCCATGGTCATTTACGAGGAGATACTGAGCGGCGGCGATTATACGGTCGAGAAGATCATATCAAGGTTCGGCGAGGGCGCGGATAAGCTGCTCCCGGGACTTTGCAAATACGGTTATCTCGAAAAGGCGGCAACCGAGACAAAGAGCCGCAATACCGTAACCAAAGAAATATACCGATACGCCCTTTCGGACTCTCCCGACGAGGAAAAGATCATCGAGTCGATCAAGGGAAAGAAACAGCGCGCGATAATCGATTATTTGAAAAATGTCGACTCTGCCGATTCGGACACCCTTCGCGATGCCCTCGGTCAACTGAAACCGAGCATTGACACGCTTGTCGAAAAAGGCTGTTTGACTCTCGAGAAAAAAGAGGTCTACCGCGATCCATATTTCGGCGTCGCGGGGGAAAAACGGGACTTCGAGCTGTCAGAGGAGCAAAAGAACGCATATGACAGTATAGCCGCACTTGTCGATACGGGTCAGCCGAAGGCGGCATTACTGCACGGGGTGACCGGAAGCGGCAAGACGATGGTCATAAAGGCACTTATCGATAAGGTGATCGCAAACGGCAAGCAGGTTATAATGCTTGTCCCCGAGATCGCTCTCACGCCGCAGACCGTGTCATTTTTCGCGTCATTTTACGGTGAGCGGATAGCGGTCATACATTCGTCTCTTTCAAGGGGCGAGCGATACGACGCGTGGCGGCGAATAAAGAACGGCGAGGTCGATCTTTGCATCGGCACTCGCTCGGCGGTATTTGCCCCGATGGACAGACTCGGCATGATCGTCATCGACGAAGAGCACGAGCACACATATAAGTCAGATCAATCGCCGAAATATCACGCGCGCGACATTGCCCGTTTTCGGTGCGCGCATCACTCCTGCCTTATGCTCCTGGCGTCGGCAACTCCGTCGGTCGAGAGCTATTATCGCGCAAAACAGGGCATATACAGCCTTGTTGAGCTTAATAAGCGGTATAACGAGGCAAAATTGCCCGAAACGATCATTTGCGATATGCGCACCGATGCCGCCGCGGGAAGATTTTCGCCTATCGGTTCGCTCTTGTCGGACGCCATAAAAAACACGCTTGACAAAGGCGAGCAGAGCATACTTTTTGTAAACCGACGCGGATATAATAATTATGTGTCCTGTCCGCTTTGCGGAAATGTGCTGACCTGTCCGCACTGCAGTGTGTCGCTTACATATCACACAAACGGAATACAACAGATCCATCGCGGCGCGGCAAGGTCGGGAGAGGGCTATCTCAGCTGTCACTATTGCGGATATCGCGAGAGCCTTCCGAAGGCCTGTCCCGAGTGCGGATCGGATAAGTTCACCCATATGGGATTCGGCACGCAAAAGGCAGAGGACGAGCTTGGCGAGCTTTTCCCGAGCGCACGCCTCACAAGACTTGATGCCGATACCGCATCCACAAAGTTCTCGTCCGACAAACTGCTCGAGAGCTTTCGTAAGAAGGACTCCGATATATTGATCGGTACGCAGATGGTGACCAAAGGACATAATTTCCCGAGTGTCACGCTTGTTGGTGTTCTCTCTGCCGATGATTCGCTCTATGTCAGCGACTACCGCGCCGGAGAGCGAACATTTGCGCTTATCACGCAGGTCATAGGCAGGGCGGGCAGAGGCGACAGACCGGGCATCGCCGTCATACAGACCCATTCGCCCGATAACCCGATACTGCTTGAAGCGGCGGCGCAAAATTATTCCTGTTTTTACGAAAACGAGATAGCAATGAGACGCTCGCTCGTCTTTCCGCCGTTTTGCGATATCGCGCTCATCTTGATGACATGCGCGGACGAGACCATCCTTTCAAATACGGCGATAGCTTTCTCAAAACGAGTGAGTGAACTGGGACAGGGTGAGTTTGCGGATGTCGCCCTTCAGCTGTTCGGACCGCTCGAGGCACCGATATATAAAATGAACGAAACCTACAGGATGAGATTTATCGCCAAATGTCGCTCGAATAAGCGAACACGACTGCTTTTTTCGACGCTTATGTTTGAGTTTACCCAAAAAGCGGGGAAAAAGGTAGCATTTACGATAGATATGAACCCATCTTCCGTCTGAGGCGGAATTAACTGTACCATCATATAAAAATATAAGATCAAAACGGAGATATCAGCCATGGCATACCTGAAAATACTTACCGATCGCGACCCGACACTCAGAAAAAGCTGTCGCGAGGTCGACAAGATCACAACGAGAACGCTTACACTTCTTGACGATATGGTCGAGACGATGCGCCGCGCCGACGGGGTCGGACTTGCCGGACCGCAGGTTGGAGTGCTTCGCAAAATAGTCGTCGTCGAGTGCGAGCCGGGCGAGGTGTACGAGCTGATCAATCCGATAATCGTCGAAAAAGAGGGCACGCAGGTCGGCAGAGAGGGTTGCCTCTCGGTCCCGGGCAAGGTCGGTATCGTCGAGCGTCCCATGCGTGTTGTCGTTGAGGCGACCGATCGAAACGGCGTGCGCAGGAAGATCACGGGCGAGGGACTGCTCGCAAGAGCATTTTGCCATGAGATAGACCATCTCGAGGGACGCCTCTATACCGATGTCGCCGAGAGGATGCTGACCGACGAGGAGATCGAGCGAGGTGATGACTAATGCGAGTTTTGTTTATGGGAACACCAGACTTCGCACTCGAAAGCTTTCGCGCACTTTGCGATAATTTTGAGGTCGTCGGAGCGGTCACACAGCCCGATAAGCCGCGCGGACGCGGATACGAGCTCACACCCTCGCCGATAAAGCGCGCCGCTCTCGAACGCGGTGTCAAGGTCTATCAGCCTGCAACGCTCAAAGACGGTGCTTTTGCCGATGAACTTGCCGAGATCGCCCCCGACATTATCGCAGTCGTCGCATACGGAAAAATACTTCCCGAATATGTGCTGAATTACCCAAGACTCGGCTGTGTCAACCTTCACGGCTCTCTGCTGCCGAAATACAGAGGTGCCGCACCCATGCAACGCGCGATAATCGACGGCGAGAGGGTAACAGGCGTCACCACGATGTATATGGCAAAGGGACTTGATACGGGCGACATGCTTGAGACAGCCGAACTTGAGATCGGCGAGAACGACAATTTCGAGAAGATACACGACGGTCTTTCGTCGCTCGGCGCGGGCCTTCTCGTGTCAACGATAAAAAAGCTCGACAGGGGCGAGATCGCACCGATAAAACAGGACGACACACTTGCCACATACGCCGCAAAGATCGAAAAGACCGATTGCGAGATAGATTTTGCAGACCCTGCCGAAAAGATACACAATTTGATCCGCGGACTCTCCCCAATACCGCTTGCCTTTACGCATAACAGAGGAAAACTGCTCAAGATCATATCATCGACCGTCTGCGACAGGGACGGCGTACTCGGTGCTCCGGGCGAGGTGCTCTCGACCGATGGCGGCAGGATAAGGGTCGCCTGCGGACAGGGAAGCATTTATATAGATCGCGTGACGCCCGAGGGCAAGCGCGCGATGTCGGTTGCCGATTATATAAACGGCAGACAGATAGCGGTCGGCGACATTTTAGGGGTTGAACGATGAACGCCAGAGAGGCGGCATATAGGTCGCTGATCTCAACCGAAAAGAGCGGAAAATACTCAAATATCGAGCTTTCGAGCAGTATCGCAAAGAGCGATCTCTCGGATGCCGACAGAGCACTCTATACATCGATCTTCTACGGCGTTATCGAAAAAACGATCACGCTTGACTACTTTATTTCACATTTTTCATCAAAACCGATAAAAAGGCTCGATACGGCGACCCTTATCCTGCTCAGGATGGGCGTGTATCAGATTGTCTTTTCCGAAAAGATCCCCGACAGCGCGGCTGTCAACGAAACGGTAAAGCTTGCCGCAAGATATTCGGCACGCTCCAGGGGCTTTGTAAATGCACTTTTGCGAAAGGTCTGCGCCCAAAAGGACAGCCTGCCATATCCCGATAAAAATTCCGACAGACTTTCGTATCTGTCGGTGCTCTGCTCGATCCCGCGTTGGATCTGTGAGCTGTGGGAGAGCGATTACCCCGACAGGCTCGAGTCAATGCTTGAGGCAGTGTCAAAAAAACCGCCGATCACCCTGCGCGTCAATACCAAAGCGACCGACAGAGATGCACTGCTTGAAAAATATGACTATCTCGAACCCTGTGAGTTTTCGCCGTTTGGTGTGAGACTTACAAGATCTGTCCCGATAGGCGATATCGCACCCCTTCGGGACGGTGAGTGCTTTGTTCAAGATGAGGTGTCACAGCTTGCCTCACTTGCACTTGACCCGAGAGACGGAGACGTCGTTGTCGATGCTTGCGCCGCGCCGGGCGGAAAATCATTCGGTGCCGCACTGCTCATGCATGATCGCGGCAGTGTTCTCTCACTCGATGTCCATGAAAATAAACTGTCGCTGATCGAAAACGAGGCAAAAAAGCTCGGTCTTTCATCGATCAAGACGGCGGCGCACGATTCAACGGAGCCGATAGCCGAAATGATCGGACGAGCCGACCGCGTGATCTGCGACGTTCCTTGCTCGGGGCTTGGCGTTATATCCAAAAAGAGCGATCTGCGCTACAATGCAAAAGAGGACGCGCGCGAGCTTTGCGATCTGCAATACAGGATACTTACGGCGGCATCGAAATATCTCGCCGTCGGAGGCGTACTCGTTTATTCAACCTGTACACTCAGAAAAGCCGAAAACGAGGACAATGTTGCACGATTTTTGCGCGAAAATTCGCATTGCGAGCTCATGCCATTCGAGATCGGAACGCTTCGATCGGAGGATGGTATGCTGACCCTCTTTCCGGGAATGGTTTCAAGCGACGGATTTTTCATAGCAAAGATCACACGCAAAAAATGACCGCAATATCGCATTTTTACATAGATTTTAGTCGTTAATTTGAATTGTATTTTACTTGCGAGAGATCAAAGGAGGATTACCATGAAAATCGAAAAGAACAAAGAAAACAAGAGGATCGCCTACGAGATGCCGATCGCAAATGTTCTGATCATGCCGAACGAGGACAGATTTATTCTGACAAGCGAGGATGACGACAGTAGCGGAGGCGGAAGCAGTGGAGGCGGCGGAACCTCTTGGGGACCACTTACTCCCTTGTCACTGTACCCTTGGTGACATACGGCAAAAACGGAGACCATAAAGATGACAAATGACAAAAGCTTTATCGCCCTCTTAATGGATAAGGCGAGCTTTCCTATCGAGTCAAGAGAACCGCTCCTTTGCGACTACGAACGCCTGATCGATGACCCCGATTGCGCATCCCTCTTTCAAAGAGCAAAAGAGCTGTATTTCCGACCGATCGATCAGGACGAAACAGGAAAAATGCTTGAAGAGGCGGCAAAAATTATCGGTATCGAACTGAAGACCGTGCAGTTCTTGTTCCTGCTCCATTGCTCGGAGGGGCTTTATCGACTTTATATCGAAAAAGGTCTTGATGAGACCATGTTTTGGGATCTTTCGGTCGATTTTCGGTGTAAACTGATCGAGTGCCATAACCTTTACGGCATATGGGGAACGACCGTCTTTTGGTGGTTTCACAGACATTTTCTCGTCGATCGATTTGCGCTCGGCAGATTTCAGTATGAGAGTGCCGCCTTTGAAGCGGATAGCTATGTCTGCGGAGATATCGTTCTCTCGCGAGGGGACAGGGTCTATAATTTCCACATTCCCTCCTGCGGACCGATCCCGCGAGATGTTCGGATGGACTCGTATAAACGCGCATTTGAGTTCTTTGGCGGTGCGCAAAAGGGCTACATACCGCTCGTCTGCAACTCTTGGCTGATCTACCCGGAATATCGCGATGTCTTCCCGAGCGGATCGAATATCAGATCCTTTTATGACGATTTTGACATCATTAAATCGGGCAAGACCGACCGCTTTTACGAGTTGCCGCGTGTGTTCAACATGCCCTGCGGCACCGATCCGTCAAAGCTTCCAAGTGATACATCCCTTCGTCGCGCCTTTATCGAGTACCTGAAAAACGGCGGCAGTGCCGGTTGGGGATATGGCATCATAATCTTTGACGGCGAGAAGATCGTAAATTAAAAAATCCGAATGATTCCGCTCGTTTTGACCGATAATAGCAAAAAACGATCGGAGATAAACTATGTGTACCGCATTATCGCTTACAACATCGAACCATTATTTCGGAAGAACGCTCGATTACGAGTTTTCCTACGGCGAGTCGGCGGTGATCCTTCCGCGCGCCTTTGAGCTTGCCTATCGTCATGGCGAAAACTGTTCGCACCATCTTGCCATGATAGGCACGGCGCATGTCGAGGACGGGTACCCCCTTTTCTATGACGCCGCAAACGAGTCGGGACTGTGCATGGCGGGGCTGAATTTTGTCGGGAACGCCGTCTATGCTGATTTTGATGAGAACGATCGCCAAAATGATCAGATCGCGCAGTTCGAGCTCGTACCTTGGGTGCTTTCAAACTGCCGCACGATCGATGACGCGAAAAGATTGTTGTCACACACCAAGGTCGTGAACACCCCGTTTTCCGATAAATTGCCGCCATCGCCTCTCCACTGGCTTATCGCCGATAAAAACTCCTCCATCACTCTCGAGATAGGCGTCGGCGGAATGAAGATATTTGACAATAAGGTGGGCGTGCTGACCAATAATCCGCCGTTTGACACACAAATGCTCATGCTTGCAGGCTATGCGGGACTCTCTCCCGATCAGCCGAGGGCATCAATCGGCGGGGACCTTGAGCTTCCGCTTTACAGCCGCGGAATGGGTGCTGTCGGTCTGCCGGGCGACCTGTCGTCACCGTCAAGATTTGCAAGAGCGGCGTTTACAAAGCTCAACCTGTCTTGCGGCGAGGGCGAGCAGGGAAGCCTTTCGGGATTTTTTCATGTACTCGGCACGGTCGAGCAAACAAAGGGATGCTGCAGAGTCGGCGACAAATATGAGTATACGATCTACACATCCTGCATAAACGCCGATCGCGGCATATATTACTATAAAACTTATGATTCTCTCGGCATATCCGCCGTAAATATGCACGATTTCGATATCGACTCGGGTGAGATCATCTCACGCCCGATGGTGTCGATCGATGCATCGATGCAGAAATAAAGAGGACAGATCAGTATGGATAAAACAGAAAAAACAGATAAAACGAAGAACAGCTTTTTCGCGCTCGTTTTCAGACAAAGATATATAAGACGCTGGGGACTTATGCGCAATGTCAAGGACGAAAATCTTGCCGAGCATTCGGCACAGACTGCAATGATCGCACACGCGCTCGCGCTTATATCAAACAAACGCCTCGGCGGATCGGTGAATGCCGACGCCGTCGCACTCGCCGCTCTCTATCATGACGCGTCCGAGGTCTATACGGGCGATCTGCCGACACCAATCAAATATTTCGACGTATCCATCCGCGACAGCTATAAAAAGATAGAGAAAAACGCTGTCGAAAAGCTGCTCGAAAACCTCCCCGATGACTTTAAGGAGGACTACCGAGCCTGCCTTGAGCCGCCCGATGATGTCGAGCGACTTGTCAAGGCTGCCGATAAGCTCTGCGCCTATCTTAAGTGCGTCGAGGAGATAAACTGCGGAAACCGCGAGTTCGCCGACGCCAAAGAGTCGACCGCGAGAGCAATGTCCGATCTTCATTGCCCCGAGCTCGATATTTTTATTGCCGAATTTTTGCCCGCCTTTTCCGAAACGGTTGACAGACTTTGAAACTTTGAGAAAAAGACTTGACAATATCAAATATTTGTGGTATAATGGGTCGGTCAAATAAAGGCTTTTGTATAAAAAAGTACAAAAATGACTTAATCAAAAGGAGATTTTGAAATGAAATTAACAAAAACACTGATTTCCGCACTTCTCGCGGCAGTAATGGCGGCAAGTATGATCGCATGCACAAGCGACGATCCGTCGACGACGACCGATCCTGTCTCGACCACGGCAAAGCCCGCTGTCACGACCACGCAGAACAACAGTACCACAACCAACGCGTCAACGACCACATCACCGGTAACTACCGAAACGCCCGCAACAGTACCCGAATATCCGAAGGTAGTTCCCGATAGTGAAGTTTGGGGCGGTGATTGGCTTGAGGTCAGCGAGGGACGCTATATGTGTGATTTTGCAGATCCCGATTTCGCAATTCTTCCCGTTGGTCAGTTCGAAGAGGGCAAAACCACCTACACCATCTCGGTAAGCTATGTTTGGGATACAATGAGAGGTTGCGGTGTTATGTTCGCGGCAAAGGACGTTGACGGTGACGGCAAGATCACTGACGATTCAAGCCCTGATATTTACCACCTGGTCCTTGCTAATGGTAGCGTTGCCTATGCACTCAGAAACGATTCCGGTTGGGGCAATGTATGGGATGTCCGCGATCACAGCAATATCGGCATCGAAAAAGATGATACCGTAAAGCTCACTGTCGTTATCCATACCGATACAGGCATCGTCGAGGCTTCTCTGAACGATCAGTATGTCGGCGAATGGACTGTTAATATGACAGGCTACGGCAACTGGATCGGCATCTGCACCAAGAATGTTCTTGCTGAGTACTGGGATATCGAATACAAAGCTGAATAATCACTTTTTACATAAAAACGAGCCTTTCGGTTTTCCGAAAGGCTCGTTTTTAGCTATATCTGCTTATGGACGCTCTTGTATTCGTCGTAATATCTGAAATACGGACAATCCGCGCCGCTGATGTATCCCGCAAGCTCGTCCTCGTCAAGCGAGACCGAGCAAACATTTTCGCCAAGCTCGTCATCGTAGTCATAAAATTCGCATATATCGCAGGACGGCTTTATCTTTTTCGGGGTGATCTTTTTCTCCATTGTCTTTTCCTCCTCACTCGTCAAGCCGCAGACTTATCTCGCCGCTCGAAATTTTGGTGATCCTGCCGCCATCTCCCTCGATCAGCAGTGCGCTGTCATCGCAGATCGACACGACCTTGCCATAGATCGTCTCGCGACCCTCTCCGAAACAGCGTACTCTCTTTCCGAGCACAGCCGATCGTGCGCGATAGCTCTCGATCATCGTCCCGTCGTCGATGCTTTCGAAGATCTCAAGCAGTCTGTCGCATACTCGCGCGCAAAGGGCTGATCTCGATACCGCCGCGCCGAGCGATCCCGCAATGTCGGCGATCTCACTCGGGAAGACCGATGTTTGACAGTTTATTCCTATCCCGACGATTATCGCGACGGGACGTCGACATCCGGGTGGGATCATCCCTTCCGCAAGTATGCCGCAGACCTTCTTGCCGCCAATTAAAATGTCGTTGACCCATTTGATCCTCGGGTCAAGCGTCGGAGCAAGCTCAACTATCGCATCGCAAACGGCAACTGCGGCGGCGGACGTGATCATGGTGACGGGTGAGATCGTCTCGCGGGGCTCGAGTATTACACTCATGTAAATGCCCGTGTCCTGCGGCGAGTAAAACTCTCTGCCCAGCCTGCCGCGACCGTTTGTTTGACAATTTGCCGCAACCAATGTCCCGTGTCCGCCCTCGCCCGAGAAAAAAATTTCCCGTGCACTTGAATTTGTCGACTCGACCGTGTCGTATAGAAAATTGTTGCCGCGACTTTTTCGATACAAGTCAGGCGCGAATTTTTCATTATGCATCCTGTCCAACCCTCTTTTCGAGTACTATTATACCACATAAAAAATTTTTTTCAAGTAAAATGCCGAATTTTCTTGAAATTTCTCCTTAGGTGTAGTATAATAAAGGAAAGCTTATTTGAGGTGAGATGTTGAATATACTTCATTTGAAATACGCCGTCGAGGTCGAGAAGACCAGATCCATAAGCAAAGCGGCGGAAAATCTTTTCATGGGACAGCCGAATCTCTCAAGGGCGATACGCGACCTCGAGAGCTCCCTCGGCATAACTATCTTCAAACGAACATCAAAGGGTATCACGCTGACTCCGCAGGGAGAGGAATTTTTGGCGCGTGCAAAAAACATTCTCGCGCAGATAGACGAGGTCGAAGAGCTCTACAAGAGTGGGCAGGGCGGCACTCAAAAATTCTCGATATCCGTGCCGAGGGCGAGCTATATCTGCTCTGCGTTTGCCGAATTTGCGGTATTGCTCGATTCAAAACGCCCGGCGGAGATATATTATAAGGAAACAAATTCGATACGCGCGATCGATAATCTGTTGCAGTCCGACTATAAACTCGGAATTATCAGATTTCAAACCGTCTTCGA
>CAZMPO010000026.1:0-17990 GCA_964568425.1 uncultured Lachnospiraceae bacterium
TTTTTTGTAAATTTTTTTGTTTTTTGGTCTGTCTACTTGACAGGGAGCACATTACAGGGCAGAGAAACTCTCCGCTTTAAGATCTGATACTCACCCTGATCTCCCGAATTCACAGTCGAGACGATGGCTTACTTTCGATTATTTTACATCGTAACAATGGGAATCGCTACATAGCCCATTTTTATCTTGAGCTTTTCTATCACGACATACATAGTCTTACAATCTTCTGGAATGCTGTTATGAGGATTGCCCTTTGAGGTTTATAGCGATAGGTCGACCTATGGTCAGTTACATGCTTTTGTTTAATTGACTTCATCATTGAGGCAAAAGCTATCTTTTCGCAAATATTATGGGAAAGTGCAAACAACAATTTATGCACCTAAATAGGGGAACCGCAATGCGACTTTGGAATAAGTCTTTTGGCAAGGATATGAAAGCGATTGATTTCGGCGGACGAACAATAGCCAAAGGTGCTTACAATGACCATAACAGCGAATTTGGATGGAATGTTGATCATATTATTCCATAGAGCAAAGGTGGAGCAACCGCAGATTATAATTTGATCTGTTGCTACATCAAGACAAACGATGAAAAGGCTGATACGTTCCCGCGCTTTAATGCTAATGGAATTGCTTTTGAAATCGTTAATGCGCAAAATCATCACGAAATTCGTCAAAAATCCAAAGAATCCGTACCGGCTCAAGCTGTGCAGGAAACAATAGATTTCTTTGATTCGTCAGCCGGCGTCAGTTTTTCAAAATGCGAAAGATATGCCGATCTGTATCACGAGATAATCGAACTTGAATAAAGAATATCTGCCATCTCACCTTAAATGCGGATGGCAGATATTTGCGGTTATGGATTCTATTTGTCCGATCGATCAGCCCAGCGGATAATCGTGCTCTTCGGTGTCGGGAGTGTCACAGGTGAGGATTGTCTTTCCGTCCTTTTCTTCAAAGCGGATGCCGCCTATCGCGAGTCTGCGGGGATGGATCGTGCCGGGCGCATAATGCGTGTGGTAGATTATGAACATCTCCGAGCCGTCGGGAGAGGTCGTGATGCAGTGATGTCCCGCGCCGCTGACAGTTTTGCCGTCGCCGACAAGGATGGGATTGCCCTCGTATTTGACAAAGTCACCGAGAGGCGAGTCGGATGTTCCGTAGCAAACGCAGTAGAAGGGAGACTCAAAGTGGCATGCCGAATATGTGAGGTAGTATACTCCGTCCTTTTTGAGCATGTAGGGTGCCTCGACAACTCCCGCTTGATGACGTTCGTAATCGTGCTCGTGCTCGTAGATGAGCTTTTCGGTCGAGAGATCGGGCGTGATGCGGTCTTCCTTCATCTTGCAGCCGTAGATCGCGTACTTGTGACCCTCGCGCCACGAAACATAGTAAATGTACATGTCATTGCCTTCAAAGAAGATATGTCCGTCGATCGAGTGGTCGAACAGAAATCCTTCCTGCGGAACGAACGGTCCCATAGGGTCGTCGGCGATCGCGAGTCCGAGATGCTCGGAAACGGTGACGAGCATATAGAATTTGCCGTCCTTTTCCTTGATGTCGGGTGCCCAATAGCCGTTTTTGTAGCCCCATGCGTCGCCGAGTATCTCACCGTTCTTTTCCCAGTTTACAAGATCGGTAGACGTGTAGACCTCGTAATTGTGCGAGTTCGTGTTGTAAGACGTACCATAGAGATAGTACTTACTGTTGTGGTAGATCACATCGGGATCGGCAATGCCGTCGAGGATCGGGTTTTTGAATTTTTTCATTTTCTTTTCTCCTTTTGCGGATTTTTATTTTTTGTTTTTTATTTATGATAAGCGTATATTTCGCTTACTGCATTTGGTATCGCGCCGATCGTGTCGGATGCGATCATGGAAACGGGATTTGTCTTGCTTTGTGCTATCTCGCCTGCACGTCCCGCTATCCACACGCCGCAGGCAACGGTTTTTACGATCGATGCGGTCGAATATCCGAGCAGCGAGGTTATGATGCCCGAAAGAACATCTCCCGAGCCGCCGACCGCCATTCCCGCACAGCCGCGATCGATGATACAGCACTCCTTGCCGTCTGTGATAACGGTTGAACTGCCCTTTAACAAAAGTGTGACATTGTCATATTTTTCGGCAAATCTCTTTGCGACGCCTACGGGATCGGACAGCGTATCCGTGACCGACACGCCTGACAGCCGCTCGAATTCCTTCGGATGAGGGGTGAGAACTATCGGACAATGCGCATCTCGCAGCAGCTCGACGCCGATGCGTGAAAGTGCATTCAGCCCATCGGCATCGATAAGGAGCGGAACCTTGCATCTCTTGATGATGTATGACAGTATCTCGCCGCAGTGCGGACCGCCTCCCCAGCCCATGCCGACACCGAGTGCGGAAATTCCTTGCATTGCTCGATCAATGCCGTCATTGTCAAAGACCATATCGCCGCTCTCATCGTTTATCGTTGTAAGCGTTGCGTCAAGCAGTCGCGGAGCGATGAGCGAAACGGTCGATCGTGCTATCGCCACTCTGCATACACCGCACCCCGATCGCAGGGACGCTGATGCGTTTTCGGCAAGCTTTACCGCACCGCTGTAGTTTGTGCAACCGCCGAGCAGTGTAATATATCCGAATGTGCCTTTGTGACAATAGCTTTCACGCTTGCAGATCACAGATGTAAAGTCGCATCCATCGTAAAGTATTCCGTATTCGCCGATGATCGGTATGCCGATGTCGAGATCGGCAAGCTCTCCGACAGCGTCTTTTCCGTGACCGAATACATGACCGTATTTCATTGTCCCAATCGAGAGCGTAATGTCCGCTCTGACAAAGGGGTCGCCGAGCCCCGAGTTGCCCGAAAGACCGCTCGGAATGTCGATCGAAATGACCTTGGCACCCCTTTCTTTCGCGGCGTTTATCATGTGTATTGCCATCTCCGGATCTCCGCTCGCATAGCCGTGAAACCCGGTGCCGAATATGCAGTCAACGATCAGTGATGCGCCATCTGCCGCACCGTCATGAAAAGGTGTACATGTGATGTTTTGCCCCAGACACTCGGATAAATAATATTTTGCCTCATCAGAGCGAGGCTCGCCGATGTTTATTACGCGACAGTGGATGTTTGCCGATCTAAGGAGCAATGCAAGTGCCATGCCGTCAGCACCGTTGTTGCCGACACCGCAGAAGATCGCGATGTCCGAATAATTCGAAAAATCAAACGACGAAAGGATCGCGGCGGCGGCGCGTCTTACAAGCTCAATGCCCGATGTCCCCGAAAGGATGAAAGCCTTGTCCGACTCGCGCATGACATTTGCGGATATTATCTTTTTCACGATCATCACCACCTGCCTGATTTGCCTCTGCCTATATGATACAATGAAATCGCTCGAATGTCAAGTACTTTTTTGCAAATTTTGGGGAAAAATAATTCTTTTTTGCTGATAACGATTGACAAAACGGTCGTAAAAGTGTATAATAAGGGTAAATCTTTCGACAAATCGAGGAGCGCACGACAAAATGCTCGAAATATTATATTCCGATGATGATATCGCGGTAGTCCGCAAGCCAGCTGGCGTTGTTTGCGAACATACAAATGCAAACGACGGACTTGTCGATCTTCTTTGCAAAATGTTTCCGGGCGAGCATTTTTATGTTGTACACAGACTTGACCGCCCGACTGTCGGTGTTATGGTGTATGCCAAAAGTTCGGCTGTCGCCGCCGATTTGTCCGATGCCTTTGCAAACGGTAGGGTCAAGAAAGAATATTTCGCAGTCATCTGCGGACAGCCTCCCGAGAGCTGCGGAGAGCTTTTTGATCTGCTTTATTACGACAAACGAGTCGGAAAGAGCTTTCCTGTTCGACGCCAAAGAAAGGGCGTCAAGGACGCGCGCCTTGAGTATTTTTTGAGATCCTGCGTCGATACGGATGACGGCACGCTTTCGCTTTTAACCGTGAGGCTATATACCGGCAGGACGCACCAGATCAGAGTGCAATTTGCCTCGCGTCGCATGCCTCTCTATGCCGATCGAAAATACGGCGGCAGGGGCAACGGTGCTTTGGGACTTTTTTGTGCCGCGCTCGAATTTGATCATCCGAAAAGTCGGAAACACATTCGATTTGAATGTACGCCCGATGACGACATGCCGTGGAGCCTTTTTAATACGGGAGGGGAGATACAAAAATGAAGATGCTTTTCAAACAGAGATTCTTCTCGTGGTTTGACAGCTACGATATATTTGATGAAAACGGCAGAACACTCTACAGCGTAAAAGGCGAGCTTTCTTGGGGACACCTTCTTCGCATATACGATGCCGACGGCAGGGAACTCGGATACATAAAAGAGCGTGTTCTTACATGGCTGCCGAAATTCGAAATGTATATATCGGATGTCTGTGTCGGCTTTGTAACAAAGGAGTTCTCATTTTTCAGACCTCAATTTACCGTGGACTATAACGGTTGGCAGGTCAATGGAGACTTTTGGGAATGGGACTATTCGATAACCGATGCAAACAAAGGACAGATCGCCACCGTTACAAAGGAGCTTTGGAGACTTACCGACACATATTCGATAGATGTTTATGATCCCGAAAATGCGCTCGTTACACTCATGCTCGTGCTAGCGATCGATGCGGAAAAGTGTTCGCGTAACAACTGATTTTAACTGATTTTACTGATTTTAACTGATTTTACTGATTTTATTGAAAGGGGGCATGCGCCTTGAAGATCGATCTCAAAATAAAGAGAAAACACTCCGAGAGGCTTGTTGCTCTCTTTTGCATGGTATTGGTGCTTGTTTGCACTATCGCATTCTGTCTGCCGCACTCGCATTGCAATTATGATGTCGATTGCCCGATATGCGGAGCGTTTCATGTGCTCGGATCGGCTCTTGTCGCTCTGTGCGCCTCATCTTTGCTTGCGATCGGCAACAGCGTATCCGACATCGGAGGCGGAAGATATCCCTGCCTGTGGCTGATGCTGGAGAGCTCGCCGATCGGATTAAAGGTCAAGCTTTCGAATTAAGTTTCGCTCATATCTCAAAAAGCGAATACTTAATACGAAAGGAATATTACGGAATGATAGAAATAAAGGGTCTCAAGAAACAGTTTCAAAACGAGACCGAAATAGAATATCTCGACAAGACCTTCGAGAGCGGAAGATCATACATGCTCCTCGGCGCGTCGGGATGCGGTAAATCGACACTGCTTAACATGATGGCAGGCGTCCTTTCGCCAACAGATGGTTCTGTCGTGATTGACGGCGTCAATATGACGGCAGTCTCACAAAAAGAGAGGGATAAGTTCAGAATAGAGAAGATAGGCTATATATTTCAAGACTTTAAGCTTATAGACGAGATGACGGTCGCCGACAATATAGCAATCTTGAAACTTGAAGGACTCGATCTTTCGGGTATCGACGAAATGCTGAAAAAGCTCGGCATTTACGAAAAGAAAAATTCAAAGATCAAGCATCTGTCGGGCGGACAAAAGCAGAGGGTGGCGATCGCTCGCGCCCTTGTCAAAAAGCCCGAGATCATCCTTGCCGATGAACCGACGGGAAATCTGAATTTTGCGGTAGGTGAACAGGTCATAAGAGAGCTTGTCGAGGTGTCAAAGGGCAAGACTTTGATCGCCGTCACTCATGATGACAGACTCGCACACTACTTTGATGAAGTTGTTGACATGAACGAGATGACAAGCGGAATGCGCGACGTTCAAAGTGAAGGGCAGGGTGAGTCTGATGCTTAAATTTGCCCTTAAAAATATGGCAATAAAGCGAGTACAGATATTGCTTGTCGTCCTCTCTATCGTTATTTCGGCAGGTATCGGCGTGCTCGCGTTCAATGTTGCGACCCAGGTCGATGAAGGAATAACCAACAATGCGGGATATTACTCGGCGATCGTCGGACCTGCCGGCAGTAAAACACAGCTTGCGATGAACTCGATGTACTTTACCGACTCGCCGATAGGAACGATACCGTATTCAGTAGTCAGCACACTTCAATCGGATCCTCGCGTTACATCAGTCATACCGTTCGCCATGGCTGATAATTATAACGGCTACAGCGTGGTCGGAACGTCGCCCGAGTACCTTGCATCCAAAAAGGTCGCAGACGGCTCGCTTTTCGAAAAGGGCGGAACGCTCCAAGCAGTCGTTGGATCAAATGTCGCAAAATACTCTTCACTAAAGGTTGGCGATGTCATCTATACCGGTCACTCCGCAAGCTCATCCGACCTTCACGCACAGGGAATAGAGGTCGTCGGCATACTTGAACAGAGTCATTCCTCTTTCGATAATGTTGTCTTCACGCAGATCAAGACCCTTTGGGATATGCACGATCACGGCGATCACGAAGATGAGGGTGAAGATCACGATGAGGGTGAGGAGCACCATATAAGCGGAAACGTTTGCGCTGTACTCGTCAACACGAAAAACCCTGCATACGCAATGCAGCTTGTAAATGAATATGACGGCAAGATCATCACCGACGATGACGGCGACAGCTCGACCCTTCAAGCGATCGAACCGATGAGCGTCGTGCGCGATGTGCTCGATGATGCCGATGATACGAAATATATCGTCTTTGTTCTCTGCGCCGTTATACTCATAATGAATATCATGATCGTTTCGATCATAACACTTCTCAATATGTACCATTCGGCGAAAGAGATATCGCTCATGCGCCTGATCGGCATCAGCATGAAAAAGATAAATCTTCTGTACATAACCGAAAACGGTATAATGGGACTTGTGTCGATAATACTCGCCTTTGCTGTTTCGAGGATCTGCATGCTCATGATGAACGGATATGTGCAGTCGATGGGAGTAGTCCTCAATATGTCAAAGGTCTATCCCGCTGAATTTCTGATACTTGCCGCCGTGTTCGCCATCAGCGTACTGCCGACGGTGATATGGACTGCGCATATGTCGAAAAAAGACGGCATATCCGATTAATGGGAGGTATTAGCGATATGATATTTTTGAAAAACAAACAATACGCACAATGTATTGCCGTAGTATTGCTTGCCGTCGTATGTGTTGTCTGCACTCTTTCGGGATGCAATAAGGATGACGGCGAGATCACAAAGCTCAGCTTCAAGACTGCATCCGGGTATGATTACCTGAAAACGCTCGACGGCAAGACCGTTACGATAAGCGGATATATGGCGACCAGCTCGCCTGTTGATGGCTCGTTCATTTTTTTGATGAATCTGCCCTATCAAAGCTGTCCGTTCTGCGTGCCAAACACGTCACAGCTTTCTAACACCATGGAGATATATCCCAAAAAGGGCGAATCCTTCTCCTATACAACTCAGGCGATAAAGGTCGTCGGCAAGCTTGAGGTGGCAGATGACAAAAATAAGCCCTTTACTGATATGTATGGCTACGAGTTCAACTTTAAAATAGTTGATGCGACCTACACGATCATAAAGGCTGAAGATCTCTCGGCTGATATGGCTCTTTGGCAGAAGATCGCCGATACCGATGTTGTCAGTGAGATATACAAGATGTATGACTATGTCAACTTCCTTTGCAAGTGGCCGACATATTACGTAAACAACTACACATCCGAGAGCGGCGAGGAGATCCCCGGCTACTACCTCTACCCGAGCGATGCCGAAAGATATCTCTATAACGACGGCGCACAGTATAACTACGGATATAAGGAAGGATATTTTGACTCTATTGTAAGCAAGATAGAATCGGTGGATAAGACCGCATTTGCCGATCTTGTCGCAAATATCAGAAAGGCAGAGTCGCTTGCCAAAAAGGCACTTGCCGAGCTTGAAAATGAGAATTATACCTCTGAGTATAAGTATGTAGAGATGTTCGGTAAAGAAGACCGTGTCTATAAGCTGAATATCGGCGAAGAGCTTGAAAAGAGCATGGATGGCATCTACGCCGAATTTTCAAACTGGCTCGGAAGCTGGGAAATGTAAAAGATCAAAAAACAAGTAAGAAGGGAAAGGTTTACATGAAAAACACCAAGAAAATCAAGATATTCTCCATCATCGCTCTCGCGGGAGGCGTCCTCTTGTTTGCAGCCTCGCTTGTGCTGGGTGCGATCATTTTACCGCTTAACGACAGAAGCTTGATTTGGCGTTGCTTTGCGAGCTTTTGGACCGCACCGGCGTTCCTTTTCGGAATAGCATTTGCCATTGTCGGTTGCTTTACGCTCTGCTTTGAAAAAGCGGTCGCAAAGCACTGCTCTCTGTCAACGTCACTTGATGCAATCGGACTGTCAATGTTCGGCGCGATGGGACTTCTTTGTTTTCTCTGCCTTGCGATTGTTGCACTGTCGGGAAAACCATTAAGTTATCCGCGTCTCTTTCCATGGAGCCTCTCCCTCGGGATCATCGCGCTTTTGGCGGTTATCACGCTTGTGATAGTCTATGCGGTGCTTCGCAAAAAGAATTGGTCGATAATCGGCGTTTTATTCGATCTTTGGACCGTGGGCCTCTTTTTTGCCCCGTTCTTCGCGTCAGGACGATGCGCAATGGAGCTCCTTTCGCTCCTTCTTCCCTAAATACGAGATCTGCAACGAGGCTGTCTCGGACTTTGGTTCGGGCAGCCTCGCTTTTTGCAAAGAACAGCGATTTTATCGCAATTTTTGAAAAAGCTATTGACAATCATCTGATTGTGTGGTATAATTATACTAACGACTCAAGGAGGACGATGATTCATGAGATTCGTAGTCGAAAAGCTCTCGAAAAGCTTTGATAAAAAAACGGTCTTGAATGACGCCGGCTTTACCTTTGATGAAGGGAAGATATACGGCCTTCTCGGCCGCAACGGTGCGGGAAAGACTACGCTGTTCAATTGTCTTAGCGGAGATCTCAGATCGGACAGCGGCAGATTTTATTTCGAAGATGACGCCACACAGAATGTCCCGGGCGCAGATGATATTGGTTACGTCCTCTCGACGCCGACAGTGCCCGAGTTTTTGACCGGCAGAGAGTTTTTGAAGTTCTTTATCGACATTCACGAGGGACGCATTGACGATGTGAAGACCATTGACGAATATTTTGACATGGTCAAGATAGCCGCCGACGATCGCGACAAGCTGCTCAAGGATTACTCGCATGGCATGAAGAATAAAATGCAGATGCTGGTGAACATTATGGCAAAGCCGAAGCTTTTGCTTCTTGATGAACCGTTGACCTCGCTTGATGTCGTTGTCGCCGAGGAGATGAAAGAGCTTTTGCGAAACGAGCGATCGGGCAGGATCATAATCTTTTCGACTCACATCCTCGATCTGGCACTTGATCTTTGCGATGAGATAGTACTGCTCAGCCACGGAGAGCTTGAGTGCGTCGACAGAGGGCAGATGCAAAATACGCTCTTTAAGGAGAAGATCATTGACGCCCTTCGGGAGGACGGCGATGCTTAAGACCTTTGAGATCTCGTTTGCGCTGAGGATCACCTATCGCGTAAACGCTGTTATATACGCGATCAAGCAGATACCCCTTGTCGGACGCCTTGTCCCTGCGTCGGCATATTCGTCGGGAGGGCTCAAGATATTTGCATGCTTTCTTGCGGTGATATGGGAAATTATTACCGCATTTGTCGGCAAGCTTCTTTACTTTCTTATAATGATCGCAGGTGCTGCCGCATTGCTTGGATTTTCGGATGAACCTGACCCCGCGACCTTCTTTCATATACTTGTTTGCCTTTCGATCATCGGTGCATTTATGAATAATCCGATATTTGAAGCGTCCAAGGATAAACACTACGCCCTGATCTCGCTCGGTATGGACGCAAAAGAGTATACCGTCACGAATTATTTTTATACGCTGATAAAGACCGCCATCGGCTTTCTGATCTTTTCACCTCTGTTCGGTGTTTTTATGTTCGCACCTACCTATATTTGTCTTTTGGTTCCGCTCTACGTCGTCGGGGTGAAGATGACTTATTCGGCATTTGCTCTTTGGATTTACGAAAAGAGAGGCAAAAAAAGTAATGCGGAACTTTTTGCGATCATTCCACTGCTTGCCGCGGCGTATGTTCTGCCGCTTTTCGGGATCTGTCTCCCGATTGGAGCGTCGGTCGTCGTCATGCTTGTCGGCATCCTGCTTGGGCTGTTATCTGTCCGTAAGATCATCACCTTCGCCCATTATCGACCCATGTGCAGAGAGCATCTTCTTGAAACATCGCTTAACGAAAAGAGTGCCGAGCAGGTGCAGGTAGATGAAAAACGAAAAAGTATCGCGGCTGATAAGAATATCACCAGCCAAAAGCGCGGATTTGAGTTTATGAGCGAGCTCTTTGTAAAAAGACACAGAAAGATCCTTTGGAGCGCGGTTACAAAAATATCGGTGGTTATTCTTGCGCTGACTGCTCTTCTGGGCATCGGACTTTGTGTCATACCCGATATAAGAGAAGATATCAATTGGCTGATCATGCACAGCTTTCCCATTATGCCGTTTGCGATGTATATCCTTAATCGCGGAACCGGATTTACGCAGGCACTCTTTTTCAACTGTGATCATTCTCTCCTTACATACGGATTTTTCAAAAAGCCTAAGAATGTACTGCACCTTTTCGCAATAAGGCTTCGCGAGATAGTGAAAATAAACTTGCTTCCTTCCGCACTGCTCGGCATATCGCTTGATATTCTGCTTTACCTGTCGGGTGGGTGTGTAAAGTGGCTTACATATCTGTTGCTCTTTGTGACGGTTAACGCCTTCAGCATCTTCTTTTCGGTGCATTACCTCACGATCTATTATCTTTTCCAACCGTATAATGCGGCGACAGAGGTCAAAAGTGCAACATATCAGCTCATTAGCGGCGTTACCTACGGCGTGTGCTATATACTGATGGAGCTTGAGATAACATCGCTTTGGTTTGGCGTGATGTCGGTCGCTTTCTGCGTGATCTACTGCATCGTCGCATGCGTCTTGGTCTATAAACTTGCACCGAAAAGGTTCAGAATACGAAACTAAAACCACAAATTATAAGGGGGTCATGATAATGAAACTTGTACTTTTGGATATTGACAAATCATTTGGCGAGAAAGAGGTATTAAAGGGCGTCAGCTTTACCGCAGAGGGCGGTAAGGCGTTCGGACTTCTCGGTCGTAACGGCGCAGGAAAGACTACGACGATACGAATACTAATGAATGTATTTCATTCGGATGGCGGCAGTATCACGCTCGACGGAGCACCGATAGATTATAATAAAGTCGGTATAGGATATCTGCCCGAGGAGCGCGGTCTTTATCCCAAAAAGAAGATATTTGATCAGCTTGTTTATTTTGCCGAGCTGAAAGGAATGAGCACCAAGGACGCGGCATCTGCTGTCGATCATTGGCTCGATCGCCTCGGAATGAGCGAATATAAATACAAACGGCTTGACACTCTGTCAAAGGGCAACCAACAGAAGATACAGCTCGTTACCGCACTGGCACACGATCCCGATATCATCATCCTTGACGAACCCTTTTCGGGGCTCGATCCCGTAAACGCAATGCTCTTAAAGGATGTTGTCAAGGAACAGATAGAAAAAGGGAAGATCGTTCTCTTTTCCAGCCATCAAATGAGCTATATCGAGGAGTTTTGCGACAGCATCGCGATAATCAATGCGGGCAGGGTGGTACTTGACGGCGATCTTTATGAAATAAAACGAAGCTACCCTCGAAACAAGCTTGTCGTATCGACCACCTGCCCCGAAAAGGTGTATGCCGAGTTCGGAGAGAGGGTCACGGAAACATCCGACGGAAAGCTGATATTAAAGCTCGACTCGCCGCAGGACAAGGGCGAGGTCATGAAACGGCTTGTTTCGTGCTGTGATGTCGATGAGATCAAGGTCTTTGAGCCGACACTGAATGATATTTTCGTCGAATACGCGGGAGAGCGCGTGTAAGGGTAGGGAGGATGATCAATATGAAACAGTTTGGAAAAATATTAAAATTTGAGCTTCTCGGTTATGTCAAAAACAGAATATTTGTCGGGATAACTCTTTTCCTCGTTGTCGCAATAGCCGTCGTAATGTTCATTCCGAATATCGTTGATGCCTTTACAAACGATACCGATATGTCGGGCGGCGATGATCTTCCGATAATGCTGATAGGTGCAAACGATCAGACACTTCTCGAGACCGCAAAGGAGTATTTCTCTGCCACATTCGTAGATTACAATGTCAAACTTGCAAACGGCGATCTTGAAGAACTCAAAAACGCAGTCACCTCGGGTGAGGCTGAGTGTGCGTTCGTGATCGACACTCCGACATCGTACACCTATTATGTTGACAATCTCTCGATGTACGATGTAAACGCCGCGTCGGCAGAATCTGTTCTTCGCGAAGTCGCAAGAATATCCGCTATGATCGAAAGCGGACTTACCCCCGAGCAGGCAGGACAGATCATGTCGACCGAAATATCGGGCAAGACCGAGCCTCTCGGCAAGGATCAGACAACGAATTTCTTCTATACCTACCTTATGATAATGGTCCTTTATATGGCGATACTGCTCTACGGTCAGATGGTTGCTACGAATGTCGCGTCCGAGAAAAGCTCGCGTGCCATGGAGCTCCTTATCACAAGCGCAGATCCCTCATCAATGATGTTCGGCAAGGTCATCGCATCCTGTCTTGCGGGATTTTGTCAGCTCGTTGCGATCTTTGGATCGATATTCGTTTTCTATAACCTTAATAGAACCGCGTGGGAAGACAGCGAAATCATTAATTCGCTCTTTAATATTCCGCTCTATCTCTTTGTATATATGCTCGTGTTCTTTGTGCTCGGTTTTCTCATCTACGCGTTTCTATACGGCGCGATCGGCTCGACTGCATCCAAGCTTGAGGATATCAATACATCGGTAATGCCGATAACTTTTGCATTTGTTATCGCTTTTTTGGTCGTAATGCTTTCAATGACAAGCGGTGATGTCGACAGTCTGCTTATGCGTGTCTGCTCGTATATCCCGCTCACATCACCTATGGCAATGTTCACAAGAATTTGTATGAGCAGCGTGCCTCTTTATGAGATCATTGTCTCGATAGTTATCCTGATCGCCTCGACGGTCGGTGTCGGTTTCTTTGCCGCCAAGATCTATCGCGTCGGCGTTCTTATGTACGGAAGACCGCCGAAGATCACATCCCTTATAAAGACCGTCTTTGCAAAGGAGCAAAACCGATGATCATTTTGGTCGCCTGTCTTGTGATCGTCGCTCTGATGCTCGTCATTTCGTATGTCTGCTTCAGGCTCGCCTTTGCAGTTCCGTCGGAAACGGTTATGACACTTCCGAATAATGAACAGTATGCACCGTATGCCGAAGAATCACAGCGTCTTATGACTGCCGCCGCAGATACCCCTTGCGAGAGCGTTCACACGACCTCTCGCGACGGGTATAGTCTGCGTGCGCGATATTATCATACAAAGGACGGCGCGCCGCTTCAGATAATGTTTCACGGCTACCGCAGTATAGGTGAGCGCGACTTTTGCGGAGGTCTTGCCGAGGCAATAGACGGCGGATATAACGTCCTGCTTGTCGATCAGCGCGCCCACGGAGAAAGCGAAGGGAAATGCCTGACATTCGGCATTATGGAAAAATACGACTGCCTCTCGTGGGTAGAGTATGCGATGACTCGATTCGGAAAAGATCAAAAGATCATCCTCTACGGAATGTCCATGGGAGCGTCGACCGTCCTTATGGCAACAGGTCTTGAGCTTCCACAAAATGTCGTCGGCGTCGTCGCCGATTGCGGTTATACATCGCCGGGAGCTATTATCAAAAAAGTGATCGCCGATCGCGGCTACCCTGTGCACATTACAGAGTTTTTCGTCAGACTCGGCGGCATCATTTTCGGTCATTTTGACATTTCGAGTAAAAAACACATAAACTATCTCGCAAAGTCAAAAACACCGACACTTTTTATCCACGGCTCTGACGATCGTTTTGTCCCATGTGAGATGGGTGTCGAAAACTATAATGCCTGCGCATGCGAGAAGAAAAAACTCCTTGTTGTCGATAATGCCGGGCACGGAATAAGCTATATGGTCGACAAGTCTGCCTATATGTCGGCAGTAAATGATTTTTTAGTCGATGTTTTGTGAAAGCAGGTCGTTTTTTTGTCATTAAATAAAGAAAAGGGGTACATTGTGAAAAACGATCTCCGACAGATAATGAAACAATGAAATTTGAAAACAAAAAATTCCGCACACTTACATGTGCGGAGTTTTTGGCACCCCCAACGGGAATCGAACCCATAACTAACCCTTAGGAGGGGTTTGTTATATCCATTTAACTATGGAGGCGTGCCACGATGCTTATTATACCACATATTTTTCGGAATTTCAAGTATTTTTTTGAAAATCACTTGAAAAATTCATAAAAATATTATATAATAGCTCATATATGTATTTTTACGGAAAGGATGTGCGGCTGTGACCTTTGTAAGAAATTTTTTGATCGCTCTTTTGGTTTCGCTTCTCGTCTTTGCACCGCTTGCCTACCTTGGTGTTAACTATGTTGTAGGCGAGGTCGAGACAGGACTTGCCAACAAAACAACCGATGATGACAGCGAAGAGGATGACGATCAGTTCGACATGTCGGAGCTCTCCGGCGAGTTATCGCTCTCTCTTGCAATGATCTGTCGCTCGGACAATCCCGACTATCTCGATCCGAACGCTCCGCCCCCTATTACCTACCCTGATCCCGATCTTCCCGATACCGAGCCTGCCGACGACGCTCCCGTAAATCCGTTCCTGCCCGATGAGGAATTGCTCCCGAGGGTAGATGCCGCGAACCCGCAAAAGATCGTCGATTTTATCACGCTCGTTTCGGTAAGCCCCGACAAAAAACGTGCCGTCGTGACCTCGATCCCGGGCTGTCTTACCGTTGAGTTCAAAGGCACTTCGATGAGCCTGTCGGACGCACTCTATTTCGCATCGTTACCCAAATATAATGTCGATGCACGCTACATAGCCGATCTTATCACCGGATGCACCGGTGTGAGCGTCGATTGCTACGACTATGTCGATACGATAGATTTTGTCAGAGCCGCCGACTCGCTCGGGCGTATCGCCGTCAATTTCCCGGAGGCAACGACGATATACGACGGTGCGACGAGGTTTTTCCCCAAGGGTCAGAATAATCTGTCGTCGGCTGATCTCCTCTCGCTTATTCGTTACGAAAATTACACAAATCCGTCCCTTAAATATCAGATAGTTTCCGCCGCATGTGTCGCCATTCTCGATAAAGGATGTACAACTACCGCCTTTTCGAGCTTTGACCAGATGTGGGCGCGCATATCCCCTTATATGGAATATGACCTCGGCAAATATCTCACACCTCGTGCCGTTGCCGAAAAACTGCTTGTTTATCAAAATTGTGCCTCCGTCGCTGTTAATACCATAGGACAGTTCGGAACAGACGCTGATGGCAAAAAGGTATTTGAGATCGATCGAACAAATACGATCGCACAAATCAAACAGTATGGCGGCTAAATTCCGCTCTGCAATAAAATTTTATCATCGATTTGAAAGGAAAACATCATGAATAATACCGAAAAAACAATGGATAAGATCGTCTCGCTTTGCAAAAATCGCGGATTTATATTTGCTGGCAGTGAAATATACGGCGGACTTGCCAATACATGGGATTACGGCCCGCTTGGCGTCGAACTCAAAAATAACATCAAAAAAGCATGGTGGAAGAAATTCGTTCAAGAAAATCCCTATAACGTCGGTCAGGACGCCGCGATCCTCATGAATCCGCAGACTTGGGTCGCAAGCGGTCACCTCAGCGGATTTTCCGACCCGCTTATGGACTGTAAGGAATGTAAAGAGCGTTTCCGAGCCGATAAGCTTATCGAGGACTTCTGTAACGAGACGGGTTATACACTCGAAAAGCCGATCGATGCCTTTTCACAGCAGGAAATGAAGGATTTCGTCGAAAATCATAACATTCCGTGCCCTTCCTGCGGCAAGCATAATTTCACCGATATCCGTCAGTTCAACCTGATGTTCAAGACCTTCCAGGGCGTTACCGAGGATGCAAAAAATACCGTCTATCTCCGTCCCGAGACCGCGCAGGGAATATTTACCAATTTCGTTAATACACAGCGCACGACCCGCCGTAAACTTCCGTTCGGCGTCTGCCAGATCGGTAAGTCATTCCGTAACGAAATAACCCCCGGTAACTTCATCTTCCGTGTTCGCGAGTTCGAACAAATGGAGCTTGAGTTCTTCTGTAAGCCGGGTACCGACCTTGAGTGGTTCGAGTATTGGCGCAGCTTCTGTCGTAATTGGCTGTTGTCGATAGGCATCAAAGAGGAAAACCTTCGCCTGCGCGATCACGATCCCGAGGAGCTTTGCTTCTATTCAAAGGCAACGACCGATTTCGAATTTCTGTTCCCGTTCGGTTGGGGCGAGCTTTGGGGCGTCGCTGACAGAACAGATTATGACCTTACACAGCACCAAAACACCTCGGGTAAGGATCTTACCTATTTCGACCCCGAGACCAACGAAAGATATATTCCCTATGTCGTTGAGCCCTCGCTTGGCGTAGAGCGCAGTGTCTTGGCTGTCCTTTGCGACGCTTATGATGAGGAGATCGTCGATGCCGAAAAGAACGACGTCCGCACCGTGATGCATTTCCATCCCGCACTCGCACCATTTAAGGCAGCAGTTCTTCCGCTGTCCAAAAAGCTCAGCGAGCCTGCGCGCGAGATCTATACCGAACTTGCCAAAGAATGGATGATCGATTTCGACGAAACAGGCTCTATCGGTAAACGCTACCGTCGCGAAGACGAGATAGGCACACCCTTCTGCATCACCGTCGATTTCGACACAGTCGGCGATGCTGAAAAAGCGGGCGATAACTGCGTTACGGTTCGCGACCGCGACACAATGGAGCAGGTCCGCGTTCCGATCGTATCCCTTAAAGATTATATCGCACAAAAGATCAAGTTTTGATAATACCTAATGAAAGATCCATCAACCGACCAAAAGGTTTGTTGATGGATCTTTTTTTGTGTTATTCGCTTGGCATGCTCGCGATGTATTTTTTCATCATGATAACATCGTGGCAGTTGATATTGCCGTCGTTGTTCATGTCGGCACCGGGGTAGACCTCGATGCTTGACATGCCGAGTCCTGCATCATAGTTGGCGATATACTTTTTGACAAGTATCACGTCATGGCAGTCGATCTTGCCGTCGCCGTTGGCATCGCCGAATATGAACTCGCGTGCGCCGCAGATGCAGTCGCCGTTTTCGTCGAAATCGTGTGCCGCCTCGGCAACAACTTCAGTCCCGCAGCAATTCCACTTCTTGGCGTGCGTATCAGCCGTGCGGATCCAGATCTCTTCGCCGGTGTGCTTGGTCTTGTCGACATCACCATAGGGCTTGCCGCAGACTGTGCAGACTGCTTGGGCGTTGCACTTTGCTTCGCCGCCGGTGTGTCCGAGGGCGTCGATCGATGTGCCTTGATCGAGTAGGGTGTCACAATCTTTGCAGTATGTATCGCCGGTGTAGCCGTCATCGGTGCAATTCGCTGCTTTTGCGTTTCTCAACTCGGTGTTGCCGGCATGATTTGTCTTGTCGACATCACCATAAGGCTTGCCGCAGACTGTGCAGACAGCTTGGGCATTGCACTTCGCCTCGCCGCCGGTGTGTCCGAGGGCGTCGATCGATGTGCCTTGATCGAGTAGGGTGTCACAATCTTTGCAGTATGTATCGCCGGTGTAGCCGTCATCGGTGCAATTCGCTGCTTTTGCGTTTCTCAACTCGGTGTTGCCGGCATGATTTGTCTTGTCGACATCACCATAAGGCTTGCCGCAGACTGTGCAGACAGCTTGGGCATTGCACTTCGCCTCGCCGCCGGTGTGTCCGAGGGCGTTGATCGATGTGCCTTGGTTAAGCAGAGTGCCGCAATCTTTGCAGTATGTATCGCCGGTGTAGCCGTCATCGGTGCATGTTGCGTCTTTGTCACCTCTGACCTCGGTATTGCCGGTATGCTTGGTCTTATCGACATCGCCATATGGCTTGCCGCAGACTGTGCAG
>CAZMPO010000027.1:0-17368 GCA_964568425.1 uncultured Lachnospiraceae bacterium
TTTTTTGTAAATTTTTTTGTTTTTTGGTCTGTCTACTTGACAGGGAGCACATTAACCTGTCGTTTGAGAGTGCTTTTGTCACGCTTATTCCTCGTCGATCGGTATATCTATCTCAAAATCTCTGAAGAAGTACTTTTTGTCGTGCTCGCCGATCTCGCGCGCAACACGGCAGGGATTACCGAACGCAACGACGTTTGCCGGGATGTCGCGCGTCACGATACTGCCTGCACCGATTACGGTGTTGTCTCCGATCGTAACACCCGGAAGAACTACCGAATTTGCTCCGATCCAGACATTGTTTCCGATACGGACAGGCAGATTGTACTGCGCCTGCTTTACGCGGAGAAAGGGAAGTATTGGGTGACCCGCAGTTGCGATAACAACATTCGGTGCCAGCATTACACCGTCTCCGATAAAGATGTCGGTGTCGTCGACGAGCGTTAGATTGAAATTCGCGTAGACATTTTTGCCGAGATGCGTGTGAATGCCCCAATTGGCGTGAAGCGGAGGTTCTATGTAACAGCCCTCACCGACCTCAGCAAACAGCCGCTTCATTATCTCGGCACGCTTTTCCTGATCGTGAGGTCTTGTTGCGTTGTAGTCGTAGAGCACCTCGAGCGCGTCAAGTTGCGCCGCGGCGATCTCGCTGTCATTCGGGAAGTACACCTTCTGCCCGAGCATTCTTGCCTTGTTGTCAAGATCCTTGTAATAATCCATGTTTTTGTGTATCCTCTCTTTTATTTGCTTGTTTCTCTTCTTTTAATTGCATTTTTCAGCTTTTTTACCATAAAGCATGTGAGCATTAATGTCGGAAAGACTATCGCCGCGAGTATGCCGTCACCGAGCCTTTCGGCACTGTTTTCGGATGCTATCCCGACAACAGATGGTCCAGCCATGCAACCTATGTCCCCTGCAAGTGCAAGTAGCGCGAACATAAGCGTTCCGCCTTGCGGATATCGCTCGCTTGCAAGACTGTATGTCCCGGGCCACATTACGGCAACCGATACTCCGCACAGTCCGCACCCGATCAGCGATACCCACGGGATCGGGGACAGCGATGTCAAAAGATATGATATGACACAGAGCAGTGCGGATGCCGCGATGAGCCGCTCAAGCCCGAATTTCGGGATGAGCTTTGACATAGCCGCCCGCATCGTTCCCATCAGCACGGCAAAAAGGCACAGCCCGAGCAGATCGCCGAGCGTTTTGTTGACCGACAGCCCCGCCTCGACAAACGCAGACGCCCATTGGCTGACCGAATTTTCGGCAGCACCGGCGCATACCATTAAAATGATGAAGAACAAAAATCCCTTTGTAAAGATGAACCGTCCCGAGCCGCCTTTGTTCTGTTCACCCTCGAGGCGATATATCGGAACGAACGCCAAATAGATCGAGTTGAATGCAGGAACGATCGCCCATATGATCGCGAGAGGTCGCCAATTTTCGATTCCGCATATGGTAAAAAACAGTGTTGACAGCAGAACGACCGCAACCTGTCCCCAACAATATGTCGAATGCAAAATGCTCATCTGTACAGACTTGTTTTCGGTAGGGCATGCCTCGATCATAGGACTTACAAGAACTTCGATCAGTCCGCCGCCCGATGCGAGAAAAATGTATGCGATCAGGAGACCGAGAAAGCTGTTCTCAAAATACTCGGGCAGTGTGCCGAGCGAAACAAGCCCCACGACCGAAAAAACATGCGCAAGTATCAGTGACGCGCGATATCCGATCAGACCGACGATAGGCGTTGACAGCAGATCGATGCACATCTGAAGTGCGAAGTTGATCGATATGAGCAGTGATATCCTTTCAAGCGATATCCCGTAGGTTTGATTGATCGTCAAAAAAAGGAGCGGCGCGAGCGTGTTGTTGATCGCCTGCACCACATATCCGATATAGCCCGATGTAAGCGTGAGTTTGTATGATAAATTTGCCATTTGCCTTCACCTTCTTGTATCGTCTGCTTCCATTTTATGCAAAAAAGGATGCGCTTGACATACGCCCACTCTTATATTCTACCATATTTTTTTGCGTTTGTAAATAGGTAAATCGAAATTTTATTAAATTTTGTCCCTTAAATTAGAACTTGTGAATATTTTATAAAAACTTCGTCAAAAAAGCATTTTTGGTATTGACAATTAACAAAAAATATGCTATAATAAAACTGCCCGAAAGGGAAGACAAAGAAAGGCGGAAATGTTATGAAGATCACGATCAACACAAGAGGGATCGATGTCAGCGAATCCTTCAAGGCACACATCGAAAAGAAGCTTGCGAAATTCGATAAGTATTTTCGCGAAGAGGCGAGCGCAAAGGTCAAGGTGAGCAAAAAACCGAACCTCGAGACTGTCGAGCTTACCTTGATAAGCGGCGGCACGATCTTCAGATCCGAACAGTCGGACGAGACCGCAATGAATGCGCTTGACACCTGCGTGTACGCCATCGAGCGTCAGATACGCAAAAACAAGACCGCACTCGAGAAAAAGCTCCGTCAGGGAGTCTTTGTCAAAGGATCGGATGCGTATGCTCCCGTCTCGGACGACATCGAGGATGTCGACGAGGAGCAGGGAACGGTCGTTCGCGAAAAGAGCTTTAAGCTAAAGCCCATGTCGGTCGATGAGGCGATCATGCAGATGAATCTCCTCGAACACAACTTCTTCGTCTATGTTTCGGACAGAGACGGCAAGGTTAATGTCGTTTATAAACGAAGTGACGGCAATTACGGCAACATCTCTCCCGAATAAATTTGAATGATCATTCCGATCGGCGCATCCGTTGTGGGTGCGTCGATCTTTTCGATATAACGGCATATATTAAATTTGTGTTAACAATATCGAATAAACATTGACTTTTTTGAAAATAGGTGTATAATTCAGACAAATGTGCAAATTCTGCACAAGATCGGTAGCTTGCAAAAAGCGGTCGGCATGTCCGCTTCTTTTTGTAAAAACAACTCTCAGGAGGGAAAACCAATGAAAAAATTCACACTTACGGGACTGCTCTCGCTCATGCTCGTGCTCACGCTTCTTTGCCCGATGCTCGCATCCTGTGCCGGGGACGGCTCGACAATAACGACCGCTTCGAGCACGACAGCAAATGCAGGTACCACTCAAACACCGTCGGCAACTACGACGACTTCCGCATCGCCGAGTACCGTTCCCACGACAGTAGGCGGCGATACTCTTGCCGATTTCGCGGTCATCAGCGACGTACATATCGGCAGAACGGGTCTTGAAACAGATCCGAGCGTAAAATTTGCCAATGCGCTCAAAAAGATCAACAGTACGCTGACTCTTCCCGACGCCATTCTTATTGTCGGCGACCTTACCGAGCACGGCTATGAGTCCGAGTATAAAAAATTCAACTCGGTACTTAATAAAAATAAGCTTGACGGAACGATCGTAAGCTCTGTTATGGGCAATCACGAGTACTATAACGGCTTGTCAGAGAAGGCAGCAAGAGATCTTTATGTCGAGCAGCGCGGCGATCTCCACAGCGATATCGTTGTCGGCGGCGTTCACATGATCGGCATTTCACTCTATTCCGCAAGCGGCAACTATAAGCAGGAGACCGCTTATCTCTGCGAGCGTGTAAGAGCCGCCGCCGCAGAAGATCCCAACATGCCCATTATCGTTTACGCTCACATGGGATTCAGCGATGTTTACGACGATGAGCCCACTCAGTTTACCAAGTCTCTTGACTCTCTTCTCGAGGAGTACCCTCAGATCATATCCTTCTCGGGACATATGCACTATGCACTCAGCGATCCGAGAATGATCCTTCAAAATAAGATAACCACCGTTCAGACCTCGACTGTCGGCTCTAACTATTGGAACTACAGCTACATGGATCCCCTTATCACCGAAAACGGCAGCAACGCATCTCAGGGACTTTTCGTATCGGTAAGCAAGGACAAAGTCGTAACGATCACTCGCTATGACTTCACAAATGATAAAGAAGTCGGTCAAAAGTGGGTCATCAATACTCCCGAGATCGTCAAGTCAAAGGGCAACTTCACATATACCGAGGCAGGACGCAAGAAGATCGCGGCAGCTCCCGCGTTCGCAAAAGAGGCAGTAATGACCGTCAGCAACCTTACAAGCTTCTCGGCGACAGTCACGGCTCCCGTTGCGACCATCACTGATGAGGTCAGCGACAACTGCATCATCGGCTATCGCTTTACCGTTACCGATAAAGAGAGCGGCGAGCAGACATTCAGCAAGTATGTTCTCAACGATTGGCAGGAGTGCTCGGCACCGAAGACCGAGTTGACAATAGATGTAGGCGGCATGTCTCCCGAAAGAACATATGTTGTTTCGGTCGTTGCAGAGAGTGCGTGGGATAAAGTATCCGAGCCTCTTTCGCTTGAGGTTACGACCACTGCCATCTCGGGTGATGTCACGATTCCGGATGCTCTGTTCAGCGTTGACTTTGCAAGCGGCAGTATCGATGATACCGTTAAGGGTATTACGGCAAAGGCGTATGGTGCACCCGAGATCAAGAACGGTTACGCCATCCTTAATAATAACAGCTCCTACGGTTACGCTCTCGGTGACAACTTCTACGGCACTGTCAAGGACAAATTTGCTCTCGAGACCGTAATGTACATCGATTCGGATCTGTCATATTTCTCAAGTTACTGTACACCCATCGGAAACGCCCAGTTTGCCGGATTTGATATTTGCATATACAGAGACGGCAGCTTGACATTTGATGTAAATATCGGCGGCTCTTATGTTACCGCGACAGCAAACAATGTAGCTCTCGGAAAATGGATTCACATCGTCGCAAGCTATGACGGCTCGCAACTTACGATCTACATCGACGGCAGACTCGCCGCAACTCAGAATTGCACGGGCAACGTCAACCACGTTACGGGCGATAAGAAGGTCCTTTATATCGGATCGGATGTCGGAGAGGGTGGTGCTCCCGAGGCATTCGCCAATGTCAAGATTGCATCCGTAAAGCTTTACGGCGCCGGACTTGATGCAAATCAAGCGGCAGACCTCAACTCCAAAATAACCCTTCCGAAGGATTAACTAATAGATCTGTCAATTCCTCCCCTTTGACTTTGTCATAGGGGAGGAACTTTCGATAAAAAATGAAAAAAGTTTTGAAAATTTACTTTATATACTTGAAAATATCGACAAAATGTGCTATAGTAAGGTGCTAAAATAAAATGTCGATCACATTTGATGGGAGGCTTGGATTTTTATGGATACCGTTGTTTTGATTCCGGCTTATAAGCCCGATCACGCACTTGTTAAGACAGTCGTAGAACTTTACTCACTTGGTTACAGATTGGTAGTTGTCGATGACGGAGGCGGAGAGGCATATGACCCTGTTTTCGCACTCGTTTCGCGTTTTGCCGTAATACTGCGTAAAAAGCAGAATCACGGTAAAGGCGCGGCTCTGAAAAGCGGATTTGGCTATATTCAGAAGAATATGCCCGATGCTCGCTATGTAATAACCGCCGACGCCGACGGTCAACATAAACCTGCCGACATTGCCAAGGTCGATGCCGCACTCCATGAAGGGGACTCTTTCGTTATCGGTTCGCGTGAATTTGTCGGAGACGTTCCCGCACGCTCGCTGATCGGAAACAAGATAACCTGCGCCGTATTTGCCGCAGTCAGCCATGTCAAGGTCGGCGATACACAAACAGGTCTGCGTGGATTTTCATCCGACCTTCTTTCTTGGCTCTGCGATGTCCCCGGTTATCGCTACGAATATGAGATGAACATGCTTCTTGACGGCGCAAAACGAGAGATCCCGATTCGCGAGGTCACGATAGAGACCGTATATGAAAACGGAAACAGCTCATCGCACTTTGATCCGTTTAAGGATTCTGCAAGGATATATAAATGCATATTCTCGTATGCATTCGGTAAAAATTCCGGGAAATAACATAAATATGTGAGGGCTTATGCTGACGATTGAAGACGAGCACGATATATTGGAGCAGGGTTACCCGATAATTGTACCTCTGCTGATCGATGAGTATGACGGTGACTTCGAGATCGAGGCATACAGCGAGATCGCCGATATCGCCGAAGAATTTCACTCGCTCTTTTTTGGGCATTTTTTCTCTAAAAGAGCCATAGATTGGCTCGATGCAAAACTGCGCCCATATGTCGAGAACAAGGGCTATTTGCGCGAGTGTACCGGAAAGTACAGATGGTACGACCGCTTCGAGGCAAGGGAATCCGATCGACTTGCACATAACAGAATACTCGATTCCACACATATGCTCGACGCAGGCGACTATGAACTGCTCGTATCATTTTCGCTTGCCGAGCAGCTTGAAAAGGGACTTCCGACATTCGTCACGCTCGACGGTGATAAGATCGTTTCGATAGCGACGGTCAATGAGCACGCGGATGACCAAAAAATGCTTGAGATAACAGTCGAGACCGCACCTTCGTATAGGGGAAACGGATACGCACTCTCGAACACCGTTGCCCTTGCCGAGTATTTGATCGAGCAGGGCTATTTTGTGACTTACGCCTGCTCAAGATATAACCGTTCGTCGAGAGGGCTCGCCCGAAAGGCGGGCTTTGAAGACGCGGGCAGATTTTATGCTTATACGGCGTATAAACTTTGATGTTTTTTTGACTTAAGAAAGGGAAAGATCATGGCTTTTGATGCGGGAATGGTTGCCGCTCTGGCGTATGAATTAAATACACGGCTTGTCGGCGCGCGAGTTGAAAAGGTTCATCAGCCCGAGAAGGATGAGATACTTTTGATGCTCCGTACCTCGGGCGAGAGCCTGCGACTGACTCTCTCGGCATCTGTCAACAACCCGAGAATACATATATCCGCGACGATAAAGGAAAATCCTTCTGTGCCGCCGATGTTCTGCATTATGCTCCGCAAATATCTAAACGGTGCAAGGATCTCGGACATTTCGCAGATCGGATTTGAGCGCGTCATCAGATTGACCTTCGACGCCAAAGATGAAATGGGATTTGCCAAAGAGGTAAGACTCTATCATGAGATCATGGGCAAATACACAAATCTTATCTTTACCGACGGCGATGATAAAATAATCGGCGCGATCCGCACGGTCGATTTTACGACATCGCAAAAGAGACAGGTCCTCCCCGGGATGCGATACGAGCTGCCGCCCGCACAGGATAAGATCGATCCGCTCACCGAGACCGAGGAGCATTTTGCTTTTCTTGTCTCAAGCACCGAGCCGTCTCGCACTGTCGTCAGGTTCATCCTCGATCAGTATCTCGGTATATCATCCCTGACCGCTCGCGAGATCGCCGCTCGTTCGGCAGAAACGGTCGGTGAGTCGCCGATAAAATTAAAGAGAGCCTTTTTTGATGTCATATCGACGATCAAAGATCATAAATTCACGCCTTGTATGGCGGTCGACTCGGACGGACGCCCGATCGATTATTCTTTCGTTCCGCTTTGCCAATATGACCGATCGGACGGCATCAGCGTTGTGAATTGTGCCGATTTTTCGTCCATGCTCGAGACCTTTTTCGTAGACCGCGATCGCTCCGACAGAGTAAAACAGCGCGCATTCGATCTGTTTAAGATGGTCAACAATGCCATATCTCGCCTCGAAAAGAAGATATCTCTCCAGCAAGATGAGCTGTCCGCAGCGGCAAAGAAGGATGAATACAAAAAGATGGGCGACCTCATAACCGGCGGAATGTATATGCTCAAAAAGGGCATGAAGTCGGCGTCGCTTGTAGATTACAGCGATCCTAACCTTGCTACGGTCGAGGTCGAGCTTGATACGCGCCTCTCACCTGCCGCAAATGCACAAAAGTGGTATAAACGCTACAATAAGGCAAAAAACGCCGAGATCGAGCTGAAAAAGCAGATCGATATTGCCACCTCCGAGCTTGAGTATTTAAGATCGGTGCTTGACAATTTGGAGCGTGCAAACGGACAAAGCGAGCTTGACGAGATCAGAGATGAACTGTGTTCGTCGGGATATAAGGGACTCTCGGGAACTAAAAAGGGCGGCTCACGCGATAAGAGCAGACCGTCAAAGCCTCTCGAATTTGTGACCTCGGGCGGATATCGTCTCCTTTGCGGAAAGAATAATCTGCAAAACGAGATGATCAGAACCAAGCTCGCAGGGAAGAACGATTGGTGGTTCCATGTCAAAAATGCCCCGGGATCTCATGTTGTCATGATCTGCGGTGAAGATGAACCCTCGGAGGTCGATTTCACCGAGGCTGCAACCGTCGCGGCATGCCATTCATCGCTCGCCGAGGCGAAAAACATCGCTGTCGATTATACACGAATTAAAAATCTGAAGAAGCCGAGCGGCGCAAAGCCCGGCTATGTTATATACTATACCAACTATTCGGCATATGTCACACCCGATGACGAGCTTTGCAAAAAGCTCTCTGTCGAAAAGTAGGTTTACTCTCTTTTGAAGAAAGGATAGTCTTGAAGCACTTTTTCACAAAAAAGCGTTTGATCATCACGATCAGCGCGACAATGGCACTTATTTTATTGATATCGGTATTATTCGCGTTCCCTAAGGTCAAAAAGGACATAGAAAGATCGAGAGCATATAATGTCCGACCGCTCTCGGATAAAGATGTCGAGAAGATCGATCTTGACAAAGCTAAAAAGCTTATGATCGTCGCTCATCCCGATGACGAGCTTATATTCGGCGGCGGTCATCTGCTCGAAGGAGATTATCTCGTCCTTTGCATAACCAACGGCAGAAATAAGACTCGCAGGGCAGAGTTCGAAAATGTTATCAAAGAAACAGGAAATCAGGGCATAATACTCGAATATCCCGATAAAGTCTGCGGAAAGCGCGATGAATGGAACAATGTCAAAGATGGCATTTTTTCGGACATTGAAAAGGTGATAACACTCAAGAATTTTGATATGATCGTTACACACAACGAAAAAGGCGAATATGGTCACATCCACCATAAAATAACCCACTCGCTCGTTGTCGAAGCATTCGAGGATAAAAGACCGCCCGCAAAGCTCTATTTTTTCGGAAAATATCATAAAGCAGTTACGGTTGCCAAATATCTCAGCGGTGAAAAGCCGTTTCCCGACGATATGAAGGAGCGACTTCCCGATGATGTTGTCAAGAGAAAAAATGAGCTCGCAAAGCTCTATAGATCGCAAAAAGGCACAGTCGATGGTCTCTGGCACATGGCACCCTACGAAAATTTCATCCCGTATGAGGTCTGATCTGTATTTTTATTTTTGAAGCAAAGGAGGAGACTTTGTTGGATAAAAAAAGAATAACAAAAAATGACATTGCGGTGATATCCGTAATATCGGTCTGCCTTCTTTCGATCATTCTGTCGATCGTCGGCAGGGACTCGGTATACGGCTCTGTTGTCGATTGGACATCTCAGCACTCGGTGTTTCCCGATTATTTCAGAAAACTTTTCTATCAGACGGGCGATCTTTTTCCGTCGCTTGCACAGCATATCGGCGGGGCAGAGAATATCTATTTTGTTTCTTACTATGGTCTTCTCTCGCCCGTGATCCTTCTGTCTTATCTTCTCCCATTTGTCGAGATGACCGATTATATCATCGCGGCGTCTGTTATTTCGCTCTTTTTGACGGTCATTTTGTTCTTTTTTTGGATAAGACGGCGTTATCCGACGCTGATATCAGCCCTTCTTACCGCTCTGCTTGCTCTGGCGGGTCCGATGATATTTCACAGTCACCGCCATATAATGTTCGTCATATATATGCCCTTTCTTGTAGCGGCACTTTGGTTTGTCGATCTCTTCTTTGAAAAGAATATCAAAGCTCCGCTTGCGATCTGCGTCTTTTTGATCGTGATGACAAGCTATTTCTTCAGCGTGTCTGCTATCATTGCGATAACACTCTACGGCGTTTTCAAATATCTTGAGTGCGAAGATGCAAAGGTCACGCCCGCATCCTTTGCAAAGGCAGGCGGCAAATTCGCACTCGTTGTAACGATCGGTGTGACAATGTCGGCGATCCTTGTCCTGCCGACCGCTCTTGCACTCCTCGGCGGACGAAATCCCACCAATTCGGGCATTAGTCTTGTCGATCTGCTCCCGAATGTCATGCTCGAAGAGTTTACGAGCGGCGGGTATTCCATGGGTCTTTCGACCTTTACCGTTTTCGCAATAATCGACCTCATTGTCGGCGAGAAAAAGCATTTTCGCTTTCTCGGCGTTGCCTTCGGTGCACTGCTTACCTGCCCGATCTTTCTTTATCTGCTTAACGGCTTTGAATATCTTGACGGCAAGGTGCTCGTTCCGTTCATTCCGATAGCACTCGTCGCCTGCGGAAAGAGTATCGAGCGCATATTTGACGGCAAGGTTAATTATAAGATCGTCATTCCTGCATTTGTTATAGTTACCCTGATCGGACTGTTTAATATCGATAAAGACAGCTCGTATGTTCCGTGTATCGTCGATCTTGTCGTTGTTCTTGCACTCTGCTCGTCTGCGGAGAGCTTTAAGGAAGGTAACGGCTCGCCGAGATTTGCGGCATTTGCTCTGCTTGCCGTTCCGCTTGTCAGCTGTATTGTGCTTAACGATGGCGATACGCTCCTCGATCAATCAAAATATGACACCATATACGACGGTACTGTTGCCGAGTTTCTCGATAAGACTGCCGCCACCGATGATACGATCGTTCGAACAGCCTATAATTTTTACGCGTCGGATACACCGAATATTGTATTCACGACCAATCATTATACCGATACGCTCTATTCCTCCCTTCGCGACAGCAAATACAATCACTTTTTCTTCGATGTCTTTTGCAATGAGAACAGCTATCGCAACAGGGCGATAATGTCGAGAACAAAAAATCCGTTCTTCAATTCCTATATGGGAAATAAGTATTGGATAACCATGACCGACGGCGGATATATTCCCGAAAATGCCGAATTGATCGATGAGAAGAACGGACTTTCCATATATGAAATGTCCGGCATTCTTCCTGTCGGATATGCCGCAAATCGTCTTATGAGTCTCGATGAATTTGAGACGCTCGGTTATCCCGAACGCATGGAAGCACTGCTCCTCTATACCGTAGTTGATCGCGATCTGCCAAAGACCGATTTTGTAAGCTCGTTTGAAAAGGTCGAGCTTGACGGGCTTTTTGAGGGCTTTGAAAGCCTCTACGAAACCGACGGCAAATTCAGATATGTAAAGGGCGACGGCGAGACAAGCTATAGCTATAAACTTCCCGAATGTTGCAAGGGCAAGACCCTCGTTTTGCGATTTAACGTGGATAACACAGTCGGATCGAAATCGTCGGATGTCAAAATATGGGTCAACGGCGTCGCAAATAAACTCACCGCCGCCGACTGGAAATATTATAACGAAAACTCAAGCTTTGAATATGTAATAACCCCCAAGGGCGACGATGGCGATCTGCTGAAATTCACCTTTCCTGATAAAGATTACACGATCTCGAATGTCGAGCTTTGGATCTGCGATTTTGATGAAATATCCACTCGCGCCCTTGATGTCGATGCTTTTGCCGCCGATAAAGAAAGATCGATCGGCGATAATGTCTGCGGAAAGATCAATGTGACCGCCGACGGATATTTCAACCTTTCCTATGTCTACAGCGATGGTTATACCGTGCTCGTTGACGGCGTTGCCGTTGAGCCGGAGTGCGTCGATACCTGCTTCTTGGGATTCCCGATCACGGCAGGCGAGCACGAGATCGAGATAACCTATACATCTCCGGGACAGAATATCGGCAAGATCGTGTCAATTGTCGGTGCTTTCGCCCTTCTTTGTCTTGCCGCCCTCGATATCCTGAACGTAAAACGCAAAAATCGTGCGGCATAATATTTGACGCACTCGCATATGCTTTTCCGATACAGCTCCGCTCTGCAAAGGAAAAGCTTATGAATTATCAGATCCTAAAGAAAAAATACGCACTCTCGGATGTTAAATGCCGCATCGAAACGCCGATCGTTCTGTTCGGTAAGGAGCGCGACAGCGTTAATCGGTTTGTCGCGGATTTTGTCGGCGCATTCGAGAGGGCACTCGGCGATCTCGATGCAGATGATACCATCTCGTCGGTCGACCTTCGTGCGGCATGCCGCGAGTGCGGCGATCTGTTTTCGATCCACTTTTCGGCGGAATTTTCGAGATATGACGCCCCTGCCGATGTTTACTATCGATCTTTCGTCTTCGATATGCAAAACGGGACTCTTGTCCTTCTTTCGGATGTTACCGATCGTGAATTTGCCGATCGCCATAAGGGTTGGAGCTTTTATATCGGCGATCGCGGCGTTACGGCATATCATGTCGATAAGGACGGACACACTATCAAAAGAGAGATAGGAAAGCTCGCCCTTTGCGAATAAAATCGCAGACCGACTCATAGACTCTAACAAAATCATTTTGTTGGGAGCTTTCTATGTTTGTTTATTCGGTAAAAGCCTCAAGCGTCCGCTTCTTTGCGGCAATGGCACTTTCGGTCACCCTCCTTCTTGCACTCGTCCTGTTCATCCCTGCGTATGAGCCGATCTCAGCCGCCACAGGTACGGAGCAAAAGATCAGCTACGATAATATCAAAACCAACGAAGATCGGCTGAATTTTCTTAAAAGCCTCGGTTGGGATGTAGCCTCCGATCCGATCGAGACGGTAAATGTCAAGATTCCGTCCGAGTTCGACGCGGTCTTTAAGGAGTATAATAACCTCCAAAAAATGCAGGGTCTCGACCTGTCAAAGTATAAGCGCAAGAACCTGACACGCTATACATACGAGATCAAAAATTACGCCGACTACGACGGAAGGGTTCTCGCAAGCCTGCTCGTTTATAAAAACAGAATAGTCGGCGGAGATATCTGCTCGGCAGATGTCAGCGGATTTGTCACAACACTTGACGGAAAAAGCTGAATAAGCTGTATTTCAATAAAAAGGACTGAAAAGATCAATGAATTATATTTATACCGCAACCTGCCTTTTCGGACTTGAAAGTCTGCTCGGCGAGGAGATAGACGCACTCGGATATAGACGTATAGAGACCATTGACGGCAGAGTCCGCTTCGAGGGGGATGAGAGTGCCGCCGCGAGATGCAACATTTGGCTTCGTACTGCCGAACGACTCTTTATCGAGGTCGGCAGGACGCCCGCATATACATTCGATGACCTTTTCGAGGGAGTTCGCGCTATGCCGTGGGAGGATTATGTCGGCAGAGATGACGCCTTTCCTGTCAGCGGTCATTCGGTTAAAAGCTTGCTGACATCTATCCCCGCTTTGCAGTCTGTCGTTCAAAAGGCAATAGCTGAAAGACTTAAGCGTGCATATGAAATATCCTGGTGTCCCGCAAACGCCGTCAAAATGTCGATCGAGTTCTTCATTCTTAAAGATCAGGCATATCTCCTGCTCGATCTCAGCGGTACGGCACTTCATAAACGCGGATATCGACCGGTCGCAAACGCCGCACCCCTTCGCGAGACGCTCGCCGCCGCACTCGTGAAAATTTCTCGCCCGAGAGAGGATGTTCTTCTTTGGGATCCCATGTGCGGAAGCGGCACGATTCCGATCGAGGCGGCAATGATCATGCAAAATATCGCTCCCGGAGCAGGGCGCAAATTTGCCGCCGAGGAATACGATTTTCTTCCTATGAATATATGGCAAACCGCTCGCGATGAGGCGGCGTCCCTTCGAATGATCGACTCGGCGTTCGAGGCGTATGCATCCGATATCGATCCGAGATGCGTGTCGCTCACTAAGGAAAACTGCTCAAGAGCGGGCGTTGTCGGCTCGGTAAAGGCATTCGCACGCGACGCGCTCGAGATCAGAACGGGCGGCAGACGAGGCACGATCGTTACAAATCCCCCGTACGGCGAACGCCTGCTGACCCCAAAACAGGCAGAAGAGCTCTATCGCGCGATGGGCAAACATTTTTCGACCCTCGATAATTGGCAGATATATATCTTGTCCCCAAATGAAGATTTCGAGCGACTCTACGGCAGACGCGCCGATAAGGTCAGAAAGCTTTATAACGGTATGATAAAGTGCGGCTATTATCAGTTTTTTAAGAAGAAAGACGGAAAAGATAAAAATGTCAAAAGATAAAAAGGATAAAAAGGATAATAAGACAAACGCCATGCGCCTGCTTGACAGCGCGGGGATTAAATACGAAGTCAATTTCTATGATTGCGACGAATTTGTTGACGGTACCCATATCGCGGATATGCTCGGTCAGAGTCATGAAATGTCCTTCAAAACTCTCGTTGCCGTCGGAAAAAGCTCTGCACACTATGTTTTCGTCCTTCCCATCGATGAAGAGCTCAACTTGAAGCTCTGCGCCGCATCGGTAGGCGAAAAATCGGTCGAGCTCGTCCATGTTAAGGATATTTTCAAACTCACAGGCTATGTCAGAGGCGGCGTGTCACCCATCGGAATGAAAAAGCAGCTTCCGACGGTTATCGACATCACCGCCAAGAATTTCGATAAGATAATCATCAGCGCAGGTAAACTCGGCGCACAGATATTTATATCTCCCGCCGACCTCGAAAAGATCATAAACGCCAAATTCGCACCGATAAAACTTTAACAAAAACAGACTGCCTCGGGGACTCGTGAGACAGTCTGTTTTTTGTATTCGGATTTTCTTATCGATATATCGACCACCGAGGAAACGATTTGATCATCGTTTCCTCGATACCTTGTTATCTATCATCCACCCTCAGATCCGAGTCGCATAACAACTCGGATCCGGGGTTGATCCTATCTTACCATACCGTCGGCACACCATCTACAAAATGCCAATAATTGCCGCTTTCGGTCGGCTCGGTCTCGCTAAAGTAATATCGAGTCGCCGAGGTGAGATTGGAGTTGTAATCACCAATGTAGATATTTGCCCAATCATCCTCAGTTCCGATGAAATAAACGCTCTTCAAGTTCGAACAACCAGAGAATGTGTCATATCCTATCGTATCAACGCTGTTTGAAAATACGATCGACGTCAGGCGAGGACATGCTTCAAATGTTCCGTCTCCATTATAGGAATGTGTACTAAATGTCGTTATTCCGTTTCCCACCCTCGCACTCGTGAGATTTGAGCAACAATAAAACGCACCATAACCGAGAGATGTCACACTGTCGGGAATGTCAATACTAATAAGATTCTTGCAATAGCTGAACGCATAAGCACCGATCGTCTGCAAATTATTCGGAAGCTTTATCTTTTCAATTGCTCTGCAATTGTAGAATGCATAATCTCCTATAGTAGTCAGATTTTCGGACAGCTCAATGTTTTCAAGCATCGAACATTCATCGAACGCATAACTGCCGATTTTTGTAACACTGTCCGGAAGACTGATGCTGACAAGTGCACTGCATCCGTCAAACGCATACTGATTGATCGTTGTGACGCCCTTTTCGATCGTGACTTTGCTAAGCTTCTCTTTTTCGTCAAAACGCCAGTTGCCGATGTTTGATCCGATGCCGTCCGTTATGGTTACACTTTGAATATTTGTGCATTTATAGAAAACATACGATCCAAGCGATGCACAGTCGGGTATCGTAACACTTGCAAGATTTGTGCAGTTATAGTACGCATAATCGCCAATATTCGTTACCTTCTTCGGAATGACCGTCTCTCTAAGCTTTGTGCAGCCACTGAAAGCGTATGTGCCTATCGATGTCACGCCGTCAGGAATGCTGACCGATGTGAGAGCTGTGCACCCGTTAAATGTGTAGCCGGCGATTGCAGTCATCTTGCTCGGGAGCTTGACCGATGTGAGAGCCGTCGCGCCAGAAAAAGCGTATGTGCTGATGCTTGTGACCGACTCGGGTATGCTGATCGACACAAGCTTCGTGCAGCCCCGGAAGGTCTTCGTTCCGATCGATGTTACGCTTGTGGGGATGGTGACAGTTTTGATCTTCGTGTTGCTTTCGAAAGCACTGTCGCCGAGTGCTGTGACGGCGTATCCGTTTATCTCCGACGGAATAACAAGATCGACATCTTCGCATGACCCGATTCCGGTGATCGTGCAGGTCAGATTGTCATTGTTTATCGAGTACGCAAGTCCCTGCGATCCCGCGACTTCCTTGAAATGGATCGTCACACTGCTTAAGATATCGTTTCCGGAAGAAATGTTGATCTTAGCCCAGTCGTCAGCCGTGCCGTCATAATATATATCGGTAAGCGATGTGCAACCGCTGAATGCACGGCGACCGATCTCCTCGATGGTGTGAGGAATGGACACGCTTGAGATCGACTCACCCGCAAACGCAGATGCGCTGATTCCGATGACCGTATCTCCGTCGGGCGATACGGAGGGGATTACAAGCTCGCTGTCGTTCGTGTCACCCATGCTTGCTATGTAACATGTTCCATCGCCGTTGCTGTCAAACTCGAGCTCGCCCGCATACTTGGGCGTGTAGGTCTCGTTGCCTTTACCGACAATAACAGACGCGGTTGCGGTCATCGCGACCTTCTTGCCGGTCGAATCTGCCCAATAAACAAAATCGTTTCCGTGCTCGTCCTGCTCGGGTGCGACCAATTTTATGGTATCTCCCTCAAGCTGAAGTCCAAGCGCAAATCCGTCGTCGAGCGTGCCCTTAGTGAGCTTTATCTGATACCAATCTGCAGTTGCGAGACGGGTAGTCTTGTAGTTAAAATGTTTTTGAGCCGACGCACCGTAGGTCAGCATGTCCGACAGCAGTGTCTTCAATGTCTCGCTCGTTGATGTGGTGGCAGTTTTGCCGAGCTTGTTGTAAGCGTACTGCAGAATGCTATATTTGCTCGGATCGCTGTAGTAATCGGTGTCGCCGACTTTGGCATACGCACGGACATAGACATTGTCTGTCATCATTCTCGCCGAAAGCTGTTTGAAGTCGAATATCTCATGCGAGACTCCGCCGATTTTTTCGGAATAATGATCGGTGATCGAATACTTTTCGGTGCCGACCGTGTAGGTTGTCTGCGGTTCGGTCCAAACGAGGAGTTTTATATCATCCACGTTTGTTTTTACCGCGTACTTGATGTAGACGCTGTCCGAAAATGACAGCGAGCAGTTTGTGATCTTCATCTCGGGCACCACCGACTCAGCACCCGCAAAGAGTGCAAAGCAGGTGATAAGCGTTGCTGTCAACAGAATCGCAGACAGCAACAGAAGTAGTTTTTTCTTGGTTTTCATGTGTTTTCTCCTTAAAGATAGAATGCTAAATTAGAATTGCGGATCCCACTCGCCTTGATCTTCATCCTTGGGCTTTTCTTCCGATTGGCTTTCGAGAATGATCATCCCGACATGCTCCTCGATCGTGGCAACAGGTGCCTCGTACAGATTTTTCAGGTCTCTCATGCGTTATCCTCCTTTCTGGCTAAATAAAACAAAAAAGTGCGACTACCGAAGCAGTCGCACAAAAAACGCAAACTCCGATAGTCGC
>CAZMPO010000028.1:0-17016 GCA_964568425.1 uncultured Lachnospiraceae bacterium
CCGCTGATCGCCGTCAGCTTGCCGCAGGAGTCGCCGCAGACGTGGCCGCTCTCGTTGCTGTGGGCGCAGCGGATAGTCAGGGTGGAGGTCCCTCTGTAGGAGCTTTTCGGATATGGTGTGTAATTTTTTTCAAGGCCGGCACGTTGTGCGCCGCTTCTGAGCGTGTTTTCCGTGTTGTCCGCCAGCGTAATCGTAATGCTTTTCCTGTTTGAACTCTGGATGCTAAAGGCACAGGCACCTCGATCTCCCGACACGTCAATATTGACACCTGCGAGGGTGATGTTCGCATCGGTAGTATCGCGAACGAAGATGCGATCCTTTGTGGTCGTACCGGAGATCGAGATGCGAGTTGCCGACTTGATGGTCAGAACGTCGTTTGCGTACGTGTAGTCCGTGCCAAGTGTCAGCACCTCGTCCGCGTTCGTTGCCCAGATCTTCAGATCGCCGACTACGATCGGGTCATCGGGGATAGTCGGTGTAACAGTCGAGAGATCAGAGGACACCCCCGTGCCCGCGCCGCTGTCCGCCGCCGATGAAACGATCGGCATGATCGGGATGATCGTCATGATCATGCAGAGGGCGAGAATTGTGGATAATAGTCGTTTTTTCATGATTGGTTTTCCTTTCATTTAGTATATTGTCGTATATCTCTATAGTATCTGCTTTATTTTACCATAGCATGGCACATTTGTCAATAGGCTTTTGTTAGTTTTTCCAATTCTTTTTACAAAAACCTCACGGTAAGCGTTGCCGTGAGGTTTTTGTGATATAATTTATTGATTTTTATACATTCTGTATTTTTCGGCAACGACTTTCATATCTTCGAGCATTTGCTCCTTGTATGCAGGATTGCCGCGCAGAAGCAGGGAGGGGTGATAGACTGCGGTCATTTCGAAATCGCCCTTTTTAACCCATTGACCATGCTCCTTTGTTATCTTATAATCGGGATGAATTAGCCGCATTGCCGAAATTCGACCAAGGCAGACTATCATTTTCGGTCGGACAAGTCGTACCTGCTGGCGAAGATATTCTATGCAAACATCCTGCTCATCTTCCTGAGGGTCGCGGTTTTTCGGCGGTCGGCATTTGAGCATATTGCAGATATAGACATCATCTCGATCAATATCGACCGCCTTAAGATATTTATCAAAGAGCTGTCCCGCTCTGCCGACGAACGGAATGCCCGAGAGATCCTCGCTCTCGCCCGGAGCCTCGCCGACGAACATCAGGACGCTCTTTTTGTTTCCGCATCCGAACACGCAGTTTGTTCTTGTCGCGGCAAGCGAACAGCGAGTGCAGTTTTGGCATTTTTGTTCAAGTTCTTCCCAAGTCATTATATTTCCTCTTTTTTACTTAAATATCGAGATATCATATCTGTCCTTAAGGCAGTCGCGCATTGCAAATATCAACTTTAGCGCGACGGCGATAAAGGCAAGCCTTATAAGTGCGTCAAACATCCACCATTCGGGGAAATAGGGGAGCGTTACTGAGTAGGCAACACCCGAGAGTGCCGACAGGACGCCGAGCACGAACATGACGCTTAGATTGAGCCTCAGCGATCTCTGCGTTGCCTCAAGCTCCGATTTACCGATCAGATGTCCGTCGGGAGCGTATGTGCCGCCTGCATGATCTTTGATGATCTGCGCAAAAAGCGATCTTAGCACCCAAAGGAAGATGATGAAAACCAGAGCATCTGCCGCCGAAAAAACACACATTCCGATGTATTTGTAGAGCATAGGGAATGATTTTCTGACATACGAGTAGAGGACATCCGAAACCGAGAACGCAAGACCTTCAGCTTTGTCGTTCAGAAATTCACCAAAAAATGACATGATAAACCAGAGCGTATACCCCCATGAAACAGCGGAAACACCTGCGTAGAGTGCACTTGGGAGCACCATTTTCTTGGCAGGGGCATACTTTTTTGACAAAGACAGTGCCGCGGCAAGGAAGACGAGTGCGAACAGGGCGTGCGGCAGATAATTGATGCCGTCAAATTTGAGCTCAAGTGTCAGTATGATCCCGATGATCGAAAGAGACAGAAACGAGAGTATGCCGCGAACCTCATTCACCGGAGCAAGCTCCCACTCGCGTGAGGTGATCTTTTCGCAAATTACACCAAAAACAGTCGAATCTTTTTTGATGCCGCGCAAAAAGCTTACCATCGAAATATACCAATAGATACCGATGATCAGCCCGATCACAGCCGCAAACACCGTAAAGAGCGTTTTGTAATTTGCAAGCGAAACGATGCCGTTCGAGGTCACCGTGCCGTATTCCGAGCTTGTCAGTGACGTCAGCTCGGGGAGAGCAGGCAGGATCGCACGTGCCCAAATAAATATGGAAGACAGTGCTCTGTATTCTTTGATCTTCCGCAGTGAGGGAATGTCAGAGGCTATTCTTTCATCCGAATTTGCGAGATCCTCTATGGCATCAAAAAAGCCCGTGAATGCTCGCGTACCATACAAAACATCAAGAAAGCCGAAACCGATCGCAAAGAGAAGTCCCCAGCTCTGTCCCGGAGAGCTTGCCTCGCCGATATAGATGAGTGCACAAGGAATCTTCAAAAAGGACACCGCAAAAAGCTTTTGGAAGTTAGTCTTGGCATCGCTCATTGATGCGTTGAGAAGTGAGAGCCGACTCATCCCCATAAGAATAAGAAAACAGCCAATAATATCGGGGAAAATGTCGACTATAACTATGCTCGGGTTCAGCAGGAAAAAAAGTCCCGCAGTGATAAGAGTGAGACCCATATAGATCTATCCTTTCGTTTGATCAGTCATCGTGTCTGTTCTTGGCGTTTTTGTATTTTTCAAAAAGCTTGGTCAGCGGATTTGTACCCGATGTGTCCATGTTTTCGTCGCCTTCGTAGCAGATCTGCCTGTAGGACGAGAAAATGACATAGAGCACATAGAAAAACATCAGATAAAAGAGTATTTGGAACATATATCCGACAGTTGCATAGATCGACGCGATCTTTTGCGGAGGATTCGGAACGAGTATCTCAAAAAAGATCATACATGTACCGAGTGAGTAATAAAAGGCGGACAACATCGTCCCGATCCTTGCTTTGTCCGAAAGCTTCGGAAGATCGACATCAAGCGAGAGTGAACGGATGCCATCGAGCATACCGATGTGGAAAAAGAGCAAAAGCGGATATTTTGCATAGTATGCGTAGTCGAGAATGATTTTCACAGGCTCATATTGCACGCCAACCAATGTGAGGAGCTGTCCGACAAGCGTTACACCGCCAACAACAAAAAGAGGAATGCAGGCACTTTTTGCGCGGGCAAACCCCGAGGCGTGCTTTGCGAGATTTTTTAGCGCGACAAAAAAGAGTATGTATCCGAGCAGATCGGGGAAAATGTCAAATCCCGTACCGCTTGCAGCCGATGTTTTTACGCCGTAATCGATCAGCATCAAATAGCCGTATAATAAATAGCCAAAGCCCATTTTGACCTTCCTTACAGATCTGCCGCAAAGCAAGGGTGCACTCTTGCTTTGCGGCAGTTGATTTTATCGGTTGCCGTCCTCGGCACCGTCGTTTGTTGCCGCCATTCCGTGGCACTTTTTGTATTTCTTACCGCTTCCGCAGGGGCAAGGATCGTTCGGTCCGACTTTTTTGATGACCTTGCGCGGTGCGCCGTTCAGTCCGGACCCTGCCATCGGTGCTCTTTTTGCACTCTGCGCAGATCTGTCGGCATCGCTGCCGCCCGACTCTCCGGTAATGCGAGTTGTCTCCTTGCGTCTTGCCGGCTGTTCCTGCTTGACGACCGAGAGGATCATGCGAACGGTCGACTGACGGATGTTTTCGATCATCTCGTCGAACATGTCCGCACCCGCGATCCTGTACTCGTTCAAAGGATTGCGCTGTGCGTATCCCGAAAGACCTATCGAGCCCTTGAGATCGTCCATTGCGTCAATGTGATCGGTCCAGAAACGGTCAACGTTCTGGAGCAGAACGATACGCTCGATCTCGCGCATGTAATCGCCGAACATTTCCTCTTTTTCGGCGTATTTTGCCTTTGCGCGTGCGTGAAGATCCTCTTTGATAGCCTCGGGCGTAATATCGTCGGGGATGATACCGTCGGGGTAGACAAAGTCCTCGGATGTGCAGATGTACGGGAAGAAGTAGGTTCTGATGTCATCAAGACGCCAATCGTTTTTCGTTTCTCCGACACACGCCGAATCGACGACACTCTCGATCGTTTGATCGATCATATCGACGATCTTCGACTTCATGTCCATACCGTCAAGCACCTCGTTACGCTGTGCGTAAATGAGGTTTCTTTGCTGGTTCATTACGTCGTCATAAGAGAGGACATTCTTTCTGTGACCGAAGTTCTGATCCTCAAGACGCTTTTGCGCACGCTCGATCGAGTTTGAAAGGATCTTAGCTGAAATGGGCTGATCCTCGGGAAGTCCGAACTTTTCGACCATCGACGAAATGTTTTCACTGCCGAACAGACGAAGAAGATCGTCCTCGAGCGAGAGATAAAATCTCGATTCACCCGGGTCGCCCTGTCTTCCCGAACGTCCGCGGAGCTGATTGTCGATACGTCTTGATTCGTGTCGCTCGGTGCCGATTATGAACAGACCGCCTACCTCGCAGACCTTTTTCCATTCGGGTGCGATCTGCGCCTTGTATTTGTCATAAAGCTCGTGGTAGACCTCACGCGCGGCAAGGACTTCATCGGATACCGAAAGGGAAGAGCCGACCGCGAGTCCGATCGTATCTTCGTCATATTCGAGACGGCGCATCTCCTGTTTTGCAAGAAATTCGGGGTTGCCGCCGAGCATGATATCGGTTCCGCGGCCTGCCATGTTTGTAGCGATCGTGACTGTGCCGAGCTTACCTGCCTGCGCAACGATCTCCGCCTCGCGCTCGTGATATTTTGCATTGAGGACGGTGTGCTTGATTCCGTTAAGGCTGAGCTTTCGGGAGAGGATCTCGGATTTTTCGACCGATACCGTTCCGACAAGCACGGGCTGTCCTTTTTCGTGACATGCCTTGATCTGCTCGATTATCGCGTTGTATTTTCCGTTTATAGTCTTGTAGACCTCGTCGTGATGATCGATCCTGATCATCGGCTTGTTGGTTGGGATCTCGACAACATCAAGATAGTAGATCTCGCGGAACTCGTCCTCCTCGGTGACGGCAGTACCAGTCATGCCCGAGAGCTTTGTGTACATTCTGAAATAGTTCTGGAATGTGATCGTCGCGAGGGTCTTGTTTTCTTTCTCGATCTTGACATGCTCCTTGGCCTCGACAGCCTGATGCAGTCCGTCCGACCAACGTCTGCCCGGCATTATACGTCCGGTGAAGGTGTCGACGATGAGGACCTGTCCGTCTTTTACGACATAGTCAACATCATTTTTGAAAACGCCGTGCGCGTGGAGAGATTGGCTGACATGATGCGCGATATTTGAGTTTTCGGGATCGGAATAGTTGTCGATCTTGAAATACTCCTCGACCTTTGCGATACCCTTGGCGGTAAGCACGGCAGTGCGCTTCTTTTCATCAACGATGTAATCGGCGTCGGGATCTTGTTCGACCGTGTCGGTCGATGCCTTGTCATCGACCTCTTTGATCTTGAAGAGCTTCATTCTCGATACGAGCTTGTCGGTGATCTCGTACATGTCGGTCGATTTTTCGCCCTCGCCCGAAATGATAAGGGGCGTTCTCGCCTCGTCGATAAGTATAGAGTCGACCTCGTCAACGATCGCAAAATGATGACCGCGCTGACAAACATTCTGCTTGTAAACTGCCATGTTGTCACGCAGATAGTCAAACCCGAACTCGTTGTTCGTGCCGTATGTTATGTCTGCATCGTATGCGCGATGCTTTTCCTCTTTCGATTGGTCATGAACTACAAGTCCGGTGGTCAGTCCCATGAACTCGTATACTCTGCCCATTTCCTCTGCGCCGAGGCGTGCAAGATATTCGTTGACCGTGACGATGTGAACGCCCTTGCCGGCAAGAGCGTTAAGATAGGCGGGAAGTGTCGCGACAAGCGTTTTTCCTTCACCGGTCTTCATCTCGGCAATTCTCCCTTGATGGAGGATGATGCCGCCCATGATCTGCACCTTAAACGGACGCTTGCCGAGCACGCGCTCGTCAGCCTCTCTTATGGCTGCATATGCATCGGGCAGGATGTCATCAAGCGTCTCGCCTTTCGCAAGACGCGCCTTTAATGCGGGTGTTACCGCACGGAGCTCGGCGTCCGTCATCTCTGCATATTTGTCCGCAAGTGCCTCCACCGCGTTGACGGTCGGCATAATGCGCTTTATTTCTTTTTCGCTCGTGGTTCCGAACAGCTTTTTCAGTAAACTCACTTTTCTATCCTTTCTTATGGAGATCGGCATGTGTGTGCCGCAAAAAATCATTCATCTGTTATTATACAACTTTTTCCTTCAAATTACTATGGATAAAATGTAAAATATCTTGAATTTTCCACAAAAATGTGCTACAATATAAGGCGATATTAAAAAATTCCGAAAAACAAAGGTGATCACCGTGAAAGATAACAAATGCACAAATGATATAAACATAGTTCTCGTCGAACCCGAGATTCCCGAAAATACCGGCAACATAGCAAGAACCTGTGCCGTGACAGGTGCGGCTTTGCATCTTATAAAACCGCTTGGATTTGAGATCGACAGCCGCCGCCTTAAGCGTGCCGGGCTCGACTATTGGGACAAGCTCGATATAACGATCTACGATAGCCTCGACGAGTTTCTTTGCATCCACGGAAACGACGAACTTTGGCTCTATTCGTCAAAGGGGAACCATACGCACACCTCGGTCAAATATTCAAAAGGGTGCTATTTGGTGTTCGGCAAAGAAACGGCGGGACTTCCCGAAAACCTTCTTGAGGCGTATCAAAGCTCTTGCATCAGAATACCGATGCGAAACACATTGCGGTGCCTCAATCTCTCAAATGCAGTCGCGGTCGGAGTCTACGAGGTGCTTCGGCAGTTCGATTTTGCCGATCTCGAGTGTGAAGGATGCCCGAGAACATTTTTGTGGGAAAACTAAGACCGATCGGCAGAGGAGAGATCTTCTGCCGATCGGTCTTGATTATTTGCCTCTGCGAGCCCGGATACGGATCGATGCCCAAACTCGCCTTATCGGTCTTGTGGCGACCCAAAGTCGCGAATAGATCATATAGCTTCGGTTTTTGTCGACCTCGATATATTTCTCGCCCCTGTAGAAACCGACGAGCTTTGCGAATATCATATCGGGGCGCACGCCGTATTCCGGAACCGCCTGCCCGTCACCGCAACAGATAAAAGCTCCGTCGCGACTGCCTATGATTCGGTGAAGTACGCATTGTCCGTCATCTCGAATGTAGAAGGGAATATCGTACTTTTTCATCCCGTTTCCGTTCTCGACCGCAACAACATATATCGGTGTTTCGTGATGTATAAGCATCGGACGCATACTGTTTCCGCCGGGTGTAAAGAGAAGGGATCCTTTTGATCTGATCAGCTCGGGATAACCCTTAGCCTCATCCGATCGTGCCTTATTATCTTCGTTATTCATCCTCGACTATGCCGTTTTCTACAAGCGTCGAAACAAACGAGTCGACCCCTGATGCCGCCGTTTCTCTGTCTGTGTCATAATGCTCGAGTATGAGATCAATAAGCTCGTCCCGCGTCGCACCTTTTTCGAGCGCACCCCAGAGCAGCTTGCCCGAACCGTTGAGCGTAACCGTTCCTTTGAATGTGTCGGCTGCCTTTCCGACCGCCAAAACAACGGCAGTCCCCGCAACCTCTCTCATGATAAATCCTTCTTTTGTCCTCATTTGATTTCTTCCTTTCAATTATTGGCTTGTTCACTCATTGTCGAGTATGACATCTCTGCCGCCGCAGGCTCCATGTTGCATCCCATTCGCCATATGGGAACATCGCGAAGGACCATGTCCGCCAGATCGAGCGTTTTTATTAGAAGCTCCTTGTCGATCGGACGGTAGATCTGCGAGAGAAATTTGTGCATCTCGTCTGCGGGCATGCGTCGGACGATCTTGTTCTCCGATGCCTGCTCGAGAAAACATATCCCTCGAAGGGGAATGGTGATATTCTCGCTCAGACCATGTTTTCCGCACCATGGCGTCCCGCAAGCGTGGGGAATGCCGTCTATGATTCTTATTATCGGCTTGTCGTCGTTAACCATGCGAACACCGTTGATGTTTTCACGCCAAAGACGAGCATGCGTGCTTTTGCCCGTGCCGCTCGGGGCGGTGAATGCGTACGCAACACCGTCCTTTTCGAGGACCGATGCGTGCATCAAAAAACCATCGAAATCGATCATGCGCTCGCAAAGACATCTGTATATCGCGAGATACTCGCTGTGAAGAGCATCAAACTCGATTCCGAGACGCCGCTCGTCCTCGATCTCTTTCTTTATGTATTCATCGTCGATATCGATAACTATATCCGCAGGTCTGTCGCTGTCCGATCTGACATATTTTGATATATCACGCGCTAAAATCGGATTTTCGCGTATGATGTCGACATAAAGTCCGGCTATCAATAATCTAAACACTTTTTTGACCGTTGCCCCCATTCAAAAGAGCATCCTTTCGGTTTCACTTGTATACGTCTCATATTATATACTATTTTTTGAATAAAATCAAGGGTTTTGCGAGAATTGTTTGTTTTTTTTCGTCAGAATGACTTTTTAGCGCATATTTATCTCATGTATCGAAGTAATATATCATTCTTGTCGGCGACAATAAGATACACGGCGTCCGACCCGTCGAGAGTTAAATAAATAAAATCATCGCTCTCACCTACTCCAAGTGAAAAAGAAAGTGCCTCTCCGCTCGAAAAAGAAAGCGTGATCTCGGTTTCTTTTTCGCCAAGACCGTATATGCTCTCGTCCTTTGCCCTGTAATCAACAAAGCCCTCGGCGGCAATGTTTTCGATCGCCTTGATAAGCTCGGTATCACTCGCGGTCGATCCGTCAAAGGCGATGCTCGATATCTCGCCATAGTCTTTTATCGAGGGAAGGGTGACGATCTCGGACATTTCGATCGAGAAAGCATCATATATAGATGTGTCTGCAAGGTAGACCATTTTGCCGTCGAGCGTGAAATAATAGCCAATGCCACCGATCGCCCTGTTTCCAAACGAAATAACAGTCTTGTCTCCTGACGCAAACAGCGTGACAGTGCGTGACGGCTTGTCAAGTCCGTAATCGGCAAGCTCGCGTTCGCCGATCTCTCGAAGCGCAAGGATCAGCTCGATCTTTTCAAGAAGGGTATCGATCACCATCTTGTTGATCGGCGTTCCTTTGTCGGCGTCGATCGACCACCCGTCCGGATTTTTTATAAGTTTTATCTCAAGATCGTCGATCGGCAGTATCAATGCCGTGACCGTTTCTTTGTCGATCCTTTTTACAAGCTTTTGAACCGAGTTTTTGTCAATGTCGGTCGTTACCGCACCATCGCTCCTATCTTTGGCAAATATGACACCGAGAAGCAGGACGCAAAGGCAGACGACGGCGATCGCCATTATAATAAGAGCCTTTATCTTCAAACGATCACGCCTCCCGTGCTCCGCGTCTTTTTCGTCTTAATGTGACGAATACACCGATCAAAACAGTGCAAATCGGAATTACACCGACAAAAATGCCTGACCAAAAGATCGCCTGTGCGCTGTTTATCACGAGCGAATCCTCGACCATTGCCTTTGACTCGATCGAAAGAGAACGAAGTTTACCGCAGAGCCTTTCACAGATCGCAACAAAAAATATGTTGTTTCCGCCATTTACATAGCTGTTTACCGACGACTCGGTGAAATATGACGATGATATCCATACAAGACTTGAGTTTGCGTCCGATGCGACGACCCCAAGCGTATAACTGCCGACCGGGTCTTCCGTGTCTTCGCCCTCGGAACTGTCCTCCTCATCTTCGCTTGCCGAAAAATGCGACGACTCAGAGGTTTTGAAAAGCGTGACATAAGATATGCCCGACGGTTCCTCGTCCGATATGATTATCGGATGGGCTGTGACGAGAGAGGCAGCATATGAGCCGAGATTCAGATAAGCGGATGCCGACGTACAGTCGGGAAGGAGCATGTCCTTGTATCCGAAATAGTTTTCGGCATCCTCCTCATATACATATCCGCACTTCCCGTAAAGCCCGAAATCTGCGGTGAGACTCATAAGATTTTCAAATTTAACGGCATCGGGCGATGTCGTGAGAATTATCGATCCGTTGCCGCTCATGTATTCTCGCAGGATCGCAAGCTCGTTTGCACTGATGTCGGATGTCGGCGAGTTGATAATGACACATCCCGCCCCCGACAGAAGATCTTTACTGTCAGAGGTCAAAATAAAGCTTTTTAAGTCAACATTGTCGAGCGAAAGTGCCGATAAAAGCCCACCCTCAATAGCGGCCTCGCCGTGCCCTGACAATGCATATGCCGTCGGGAGCGTATCGGTGGTTACATAGTCGATCGCAGACAATAGAACATTTTCGCCGTCAAACTCTTGTGTGTAACTGTAATAACCGGCGGTAAAATAAGCCGAATATGTTTGCAAAAGGGTGTAAAAATCCTCGTATCTGTACACGCCGAGCTCTTTTCCTTCACTTTCGTCTGTTACCGAAAAAGTGTACAGATCATAGCATCCGATCACTTTTGAGCGTTTGCTTGAGGTGACGATAAGTGAATTGTCCTCAAGGCTTGCGTCGCTGTATTTTGTAATCAGCGATGGTTCGAGTACAGGGTCTACGGTTTGGAGCGTGATACAGTCCGACCTCTCATCGATGCGTTCGAGAAAGCTTTTTATGACGGTGTCCTCTTTTCCGACCTCGCTTACGAGATATATCGAAACATCCGTATCTATCCGATCAATGTAGCCGTTCGCATCATCCGAAAGCTCTGTGACCCTTTTTCCGCTCAGATCGATCTTGCGTACGGATGTAGGAAGAAGTCCGACGAGCGCAAGCGATAGAGCGACAATGATCATTGCAAGAAGGGCAGATATGGCAGTGATCGTACCATTTTTCAGTGATCGTCCCGTGACTTGCTCGATTTTGTCCTTTTTATTCATCAAATGATCCTTTCTTCCCATTATGACCAACGCCGCTTTTCAACGGACAGATAGGTAAAATAAAGAAATAAAGCGGTAAATAAAATAAAATAAACAAACCCTTGCAGATCAAATATGGCATATGTCGTGAATGTTTCGAGCCGCTTTGTGATCGACAGGGCGGAGAAGAGCTTTACCGTCGCACCCTCCATTGCTTTTGGCGAGATGATGGACAAGGCTATGATCAAAAGCTCGAAGATCGTGAAAAAGAGTGCCGCGACCGGAAAGCTTTTGGTCAAATAGCCCACCAAAAGAGAAAAAAGCAATGAGAGCACCGTGATGGACAAAAACGAGCCGATAAGCGTTGTCGGAAGGAGTGATATCAGGTCGGGGGAGAAATAGATTGTGATCATCGCGCAGAAAGAGAGAAGCACCGATATCAAAATGCTCCCCGACAATGTTGAGATAAAAAGTCCGACGGAGGTCAGTGCCAGACTGCAGAGAAAAAGCGCGAGTGCCCCCGATAAAGACGCTGCCGGGTTGATCTTTCCGTAAAAAGAAAGGACGATGATCCCCGAAAATCCGACCGCTTGGCAAAACGCCATTATGATAGCCATAGACAAAAACTTGCCCAATACGATGTCAAGCGAGCCGATCGGCAGAGAATAGAGTAAAACATCCGTCTTCTGCCTCTTTTCGTCCGAAAGCCCTTTTATGGTCAAAAAGGGAACAGTCAGCAGAAAAATAAATGATAAATATCCGTACGACAACTCGATCGACGGCGAGCCTCCGAACAGACAGACGCTCGATGTAAAAAATCCCGCAAAGAGCAGATATATCCCGATCAGAATATATCCGTACATGTTTGAAAAGCAGGATCTCAGCTCTTTTTTACATATCGCAAGCACTTGATAATGCCATCCTTTTTGTGTTTATTGCTTTTTTGTTTGATCTTTCTTTCCCCAAAACAACGGACGATATTCGTCTCCGTCCTCGTCTTCGTTGTCTTTGATGTCAACCGCTTTGTCGGGTCTTTGATTTTTGATCGGCGGCGCGGGAGACATTGACTGCGCCTTTTTCTTTGCGCTTGCCGCCTTCTTTTCGATGCCGCCCTCATGCGTGATCTGAAGAAAGAGATCCTCAAGCGATGGTTCAAACAGCCTCATCTCAATGATCGGGCATCTCGCATCCGCAAATGTGTTGAAAATGCGCTCTCTTATGTCGAAGTTAACGCTTTGAACAACTATTGCCCTTGATGCCCCACTCTCTTCCGTAACAGAAAACTTTCCTATTCCGGGAACCCTCAGGAGCACTTCCTTCATCTTTGCGACACTTGTTCGAGAACATATCTCGACCCTTCCGTCAAAGCTGTATTTCTTTCTGATCTCGCTCGGCTCGCCCGATGCGATAAGCTTGCCGTTTGATATTATTATCAGCCTGTCGCATATCTCGGCAACCTCGGAGAGAATGTGGCTTGAAAGAATTACCGTTCTGTCCTTGCCGAGCTTTGATATGAGCATCCTTATCTCAACGACCTGTTTCGGGTCAAGACCGACGGTCGGCTCATCGAGTATCAGTATCTCCGGATCGCCAAGCATCGCTTGTGCTATCCCGACACGCTGTTTGTACCCTTTGGACAGAGCCGAGATGAGTTTGTTTGCGCTTTTCGATATTCCGACATCGCACATGACTTTTTTGATCGATGAAGTGCGCTCGTTTCTCGGGATCTTCTTGGCATGCGCAATAAACGAAAGATATTCGTATATCGTAAGCTCGGGATAGAGCGGCGGATTTTCGGGCAGATAGCCGATCTTGGATTTCGCTTTTTCGGCATCTGTTGCCATGTCATGTCCGCAAACTGTTATCTGACCGAACGTCGGGGCAAGCGCGCCCGTTATCATGTTCATCGTCGTTGTTTTGCCTGCACCGTTTGCACCGAGAAAACCATAAACATGCCCGACCTCAACCGTGAATGAAAGATCGTCTACGGCACGGACGCCGCCCGTGTATTCTTTTGAAAGATTTTTGACTTCAAGCACCGACCGCACCCCCCGAGATGTGTTTGATTTTCATTTAATTATTATAGCAGATTGTGAGTTCCTTTGCAATGTACATTTTGTAAATTATCACTCTCCAAAACTCTTTTGTCAATATCGCACGCATGATAATATACTGTTAACAACGATAACACGCCCACCCGATGGGCGAACAGTATAAAAAGGACGTCATCCCATGAATATAGATGATCTTGATGTTTTAACTCTTGCCGATATCCATCCGGGGGATGAGGTGATAGTGCTGAAAAATAACCTTACCGACGAGATGAGACGAAGGATGCTTGATCTTGGTATCTCGCCCGGTACACATGTTACCTGCATCGCATGCGCCCCGTGCGGCAGACCAAAGGCGTATGCCGTTTGCTCGAGTGTGTTTGCGATCAGATATGATGATGCTCAAAAAATTGAAGTGGAGTATGTAAGTGGAAACAAAAGTCAAAAACAAATGTAATAACAATAAAACGGATAGATCGGATGTTAAGAAAATAATCAAAACAGCTCTTGCCGGAAACCCGAATGTCGGAAAGAGCAGTCTTTTTAACAGATTGACCGGTCTTGGCAGACATACCGGAAATTGGTCGGGCAAGACCGTCGATCTCGCCTCGGGATTTTTTTCGGTGTCCGACAACGAAGTGTGCGAGCTTGTCGATCTCCCCGGCACTTATTCGCTGTACGCTCGCTCCGAGGAGGAGCGTGTCTCACGCGATTTTATCTGCTTTTCGAATGCGGAAAAGATTATTGTCGTCGCCGATGCGTTATCTCTTGAAAGAAATCTGATACTTGCTCTCGATATCTGTGAGGCGAGGGAAAATGTCGTTTTAGTGCTCAATTTGATGGATGAGGCAGAAAAGAACGGACTCTGCATAGATATTGAACGCCTGTCTCAAATGTTGTCGGTGCCCGTCATACCTGCAAGTGCAAAAACCGGGATCGGACTTGATGAAATAAAGAGGGCGATCGCCAACGACTCGATCGCATCGGCAAGCACGCCCATCCCTCGATCGATCGCCCGAGCCTCAATAAATACCGTTTGCCAAACTGTTGAGCAGATCGGAAAAACAAACAAGCTGTCCGCACATTGGCTTGCCGTCAAATTTCTCGAAAACGACGCCGAATTTGTATCGCAGATCGCCTTTCACCTTGCATATACGCCCGATGAGCTTTTCATGATCGACAATGCAATAGGTCGCGCAAACGAAATGCTTGAAAATAGCGGATTAGACCCCGATGCTTTTCCCGGTTACGCGGCAGAGTGCACCCTAAAACGCGCACGAGAGATAGAAAATGCCTGCGTTCAAAGAAAACACAAAGAAAAACAAACACTGACAGAAAAACTCGACCGTTATGTCCTCGGCAAATACACAGCCTATCCGATCATGCTGGCGCTCTTTGCCGCGATCCTTTGGCTCAGTGCGGTTGGCGCAAATTATCTGTCCGATCTGCTCTTTGGGACTTTTTCGTTTGTCGGCGATCGACTCTCATATCTGATGCGCGATCTTCCCAAAGCGATCCGCGCACCTCTGCTCGACGGCGTTTATCTTGTGTTGACGTGGGTCGTATCCGTGATGCTCCCTCCGATGGCGATATTCTTTCCGCTCTTCACCCTCGCCGAAGATTTCGGACTGCTCCCGAGGATGGCGTTTTGCCTCGATGAACCGTTCCGACGCTCGGGCAGCTGCGGAAAACAACCGCTTGCCATGTGTATGGGACTCGGATGCAACTGTACCGGGATCATGGGCTCGCGAATCATCGATTCCGATCGCGAAAGACTGTTGTCGGTGCTCACAAACAGCTTTGTGCCCTGTAACGGCAGACTTCCGCTGCTGATCACTCTTTCGTCACTGCTCTTTATCGGCGTGTCGGCTCACCTTCGAGGGGTACTTTCGGCAACCACCCTCCTGCTTTTTATCCTGCTTTCCGTATTTGTGACCATGATACTCTGCCGATTGCTTTCGGGAACATTTCTCCACGGCGACAGATCGTCGATCACACTCGAACTTCCGCCTTATCGCACTCCCAACGTCGGACAGGTGATTGTCCGATCGGTGCTCGATCGAACATTTCGCGTGCTCGGCAGATCCGTTCTTGTTGCCGCACCTGCGGGTCTTGTTATATGGCTGATCTCGAATTTGACTTTTTGCGGCAGAGCACCGCTGTCAATGCTTAATGATCTTCTTGACCCGCTCGGCAAATTTCTCGGTATGGACGGCGTCATTCTTTCGGCTTTTGTCCTCGGTATGCCGGCAAATGAGATCGTCCTGCCGATAATTCTCATGTCATATAAGGGCGGCGGACTCCTGACACAGACGCCCTCGCTCTCGACTCTTTGCACGGTGCTGACAAATAACGGATGGACAACGAAGACGATCGTTTGCACCGCAGTCTTCTGCCTCTTTCATTTTCCGTGCGCACCCGCACTCCTTACCGTCTTCAAAGAAACACACAGTAAAAGGGCGGCGATAATGTCTGTTGCCATCCCACTGACGGTCGGTGCGACGCTCTGTATGCTCCTGTCGCTCGGTTTTTCACTTTTCAGCTAGGCAAAAAAGTCGAAAAACTTCGTTTTGCTCAATATTTTGCGATAAAAAATGTAAAAATTACAAAAAAGTGATTGACATTTTCCTCTAAACATGATAGAATAATGTATCTCATATTCAGGAGGAAAATGATATGTTGGATAAACTTTTGAATCTCTGCGTCGACGTCGGACTTAAGCTCGTCGTTTCGGCGGCAATCGTTGTGCTCGGTTGGATCTTCTCGACAAGGCTTACCGATTGGATGCGTGTGTCAAGAAAATTCTCAAGACTTGACAGAACGGTCTCGAATTTCATGGCAAATGCCTGCAATATCGCACTTAAATCTCTTGTACTGATCATCGCGGTCTCCATAATGGGTATCCCCATGGCGTCCATTATCACCCTGCTTGCAACTGCGGGCGCGGCTGTAGGTCTCGCTCTCCAGGGCGGACTTTCGAATATCGCCGGCGGCATACTTATTATGATCTTCAAACCCTTCAAGATCGGCGATTTTATCACCGCTGACGGCGAGTCGGGAACCGTTTCCGATATCAACGTCTTCTATACAACGCTCAAAACACCCGATAATAAGACCGTAATGCTCCCCAATGGAACTGTTTCGGGCGGTAAAGTGACCAACCTCTCGACAGAGGGACTTCGCCGCGTCGATTTCGAGTTTACAGTCGATCACGGAACCAATACCGATGGCGTGATGGCACTGCTTGAAAAGGTCGCACACGGTACCGATAAGGTCGTTGATGACCCCAAGATCTCAACACTCATCGGTGGCTGTACCGAAAACGGCGTCACCGTTTACCTGCGTACATGGTGTAAGAGCGAAGATTATTGGGATGTCTATTTCTCAATAAATAAGTCTGTCAAAGAAGCATTCGAACGCTACGATGTCGGCTTCGCACGCCCGAAGCTCGATGTTCGCCTCGATAAATAAACAAAATATTTCATATAAAAAAGCGGATGTACACAAAAACATCCGCTTTTTTCATGGTATACAATATTTTCGTCCAATAAAAACAACCGCCGAAATATCCCTTCCCCTACCGAGATTCTGTTGTTGATCGTCCAACCCCCGGATCCGAGCCGCATAACAACTCGGATCCGGGGGGCTTTTTATCTTACCACTCGGTCACTTTTCCATCGACATAATGCCAATAATTGCCGCTCTCCGTCGGCTCGGTCTCGCTGTAGTAATAGCGGGTAGCACCGGTGAGATTGCTGTTGTAACTGTCAATTCTTATACTTGACCATTGATCAGCAGTACCACTATAGTAAACCTTTTTAAGGTTATTGCAACCATAGAACGCATACCAGCCAATGCTAGTCACGCTGTCGGGAATGGTGATGCTCGTAAGGCTTGTGCAACCGGAGAACGCACCGCTGC
>CAZMPO010000029.1:0-15778 GCA_964568425.1 uncultured Lachnospiraceae bacterium
CGCCCCGCCCTACAGACGGTCTTTATTTTGGCAGTCGATTTATTATAAATCGACCGATGCAGAAGCAAATTTTGCCAAGGGCTTTCTCCGGGATGAGAGCACCGCGAACAAGTTCGCTGTTTTCCCAAGAGGGAGCCCTTTGGCAAAGATTTTTCCGGAATTTACCTTTTCGACAAATTTCGATTTTTATCGTCATTCTTTGCGATGGGTTCTGTTAAAAATCACGACCCCTTTTTTGATTTATCGACATTCTTCGACATAAGTCGTCTTCGTTTGCAATGGGTTCTGTGAAGAATGCCGCAAAAAAGGGCAGTGGTGGCGGCGATAATGAACAGAATGACGAGGATTATCGGCATTCTAAAGGACAGCTCGCGTCGCATTTTGCACAAAGACCTTCCGTGACTGTCGGCGATCCTGCCCGATATCGCGAGATCACCCTCCCACGCCTTCTTTTTCCCCATTTTTTCGACGCTGTGGAGTCCGTTTTGGAAAACATCTGACATCATAACAAATATCCTTTCATAAAAAAGCTTATTTATAAGATTATTTCGCAAACTTTTGTCATTTATGCATTGACAAAGCGGCTTTTTCGTGATAAAATTAGGTATAGCGATCTTGACCGAAAGGGGTGGGTGATTTGCAATACTTAAAGCTTGAGGACGGCGTTTCAGAGATAGTCGGCGTCGGCGAGCGGCGTCGTGCGGAGCTTGCTACCCTGCATCTGCACACGGTCGGCGACCTGCTCATGCACTTTCCGCGCGCATACCGTGACAAGGGGTCGATCGTGCGGCTCTCGGATGCGATGGCGTCGGGCGAATGCTGTGCGATGATACTGACCGTCGGAACAGAGCCGACCATGGCAGAGATACGGCGCGGCATGACGATATCGAAATTTTCGGCGTTCGATTCGAGCGCGCGGTGCATCGTCCAATTTTTCAACAACAAATTCGTAAAAAAAATCTTCCACGCAGGGCAAACCTACAGATTTTACGGCAAGGTTGAGACATTTCGCGGCAAATACATGATAAGCTCGCCCGAATTTGAGCCGATCGTGCCAAACGCCACCCTGCCCGATTACTGCCCGATCTATCCGTTGACAAGCGGAATTTCGCAAAAAATGATGGCATCGCTCATCTCGCGCGCGCTCGAAAGGCTCGATCCCGAGATCCCCGAGGTGCTCGACAAGCCACTGCGCGAGCGGCTTGGTCTGTGCTGCAGGCGCGAGGCGATGGTTGCGATCCATCAGCCGAAGAATGCGCGCGAGCTTGAGATGGCGCGAAATTATTTCATCTTCGAGGAGCTTTACACCTTCGCGCTCGGCGTTTTGGGCGAAAAAAAACAGAAAAAAGACCGTATTGCACCGATTATTTCCTGTTCCGATCGTGCGAAGGAGCACTTTTTCGCGCGACTTCCCTTCACTCCGACGGGCGCGCAGGCGCGCGTTATAGACGAGATCGCCGCCGACATGCGCTCGGGTCGGGCGATGAACCGAATGGTCTGCGGCGATGTCGGATGCGGCAAAACGGTCTGTGCGGCGGCGGCGGCGGCGTTCGCGGCGGCTGACGGATATCAAGCCGCGCTGATGGTGCCCACCGAGATACTCGCCAGACAGCACTACGACGATCTGACCGAGTTGTTTGCCGGCTCGCGATTGCGGATCGCTCTGCTCGTCGGCAGTCTGACCCCATCGAAAAAGCGTGAGGTGCAGGAAGCACTTGCCGCAGGCGAGATCGATCTCGTCATCGGCACGCACGCTCTGATCTCCGAAAAAGTGCGCTTTGCGTCGTGCGCGCTTGTGATCACCGACGAGCAACACAGGTTCGGGCTTGCACAACGCGAAGCATTGGCAAAGAGAAACTCCCTACCAAAAGGTCAATTTGTCCATATTCTTTCAATGTCGGCGACCCCGATCCCCCGATCGCTCGCGCTCGTTCTGTACGGTGACATGGATCTCTCGACGGTCGACGAGATGCCGCCGGGGAGGACAAAGGTCTCGACATTCCTCGTCGACGAGAGCTACAGGGCGCGGCTGGAGGGATTTATCGAGAAGCAAGCATCCGAGGGGCGGCAGACATACATCGTTTGCCCGTCGATCGACGACGCGGACGAGGATGACGAGGGCGCGATAGTCGACTTTTTCGGCAGACCGATCGAAAATGGGGCAAAAAAGCTACGCTCAGCCGTCGGATACGCTGACGAGCTGTCGCGCGCACACCCGACACTTCGGGTCGGATGCCTGCACGGAAGGATGAAAGCCGCCGAAAAGGATGCAGTCATGGGCGCATTCGCCTCGGGAGAGATCGACGTGCTCGTCTCAACGACCGTCATTGAGGTCGGCGTCAACGTCCCGAATGCCACGCTGATGGTCATCGAGAACGCCGACAGGTTCGGAATGTCGGGGCTCCATCAGCTTCGCGGCAGAGTCGGGCGCGGAAAATATAAATCCTGGTGCATTTTGGTCAGCGATGACCCGAGCGCATCGGCGAAGGAGCGTCTACAGACCCTCTGCGACAGCACCGACGGATTTGCCATCGCCGAGCGTGACCTGGCTATGCGCGGTCCGGGCGATTTTATCCCGGCAGAACTCGGCGGCAGGCGGCAATCGGGGCAGCTGAAATTCAGACTCGCCTCGCTTTGCGACAACACAGACCTGTTCCTAACCGCCTTCTCCGCCGCCCAAGCGACCCTTTCTGGAGGGGATTGATTCGTATTTTTGCAGATTTTCTCTTTGACGATTAGATTTTAAGAAATCGGCGATATCACAAAAAAGTCACGCCAGAGCCTCCCTTCGGGGAAACGATGATTAATGGATCGGTTGTCGAGATGATGCGGTCAAGGAGCCTTCCCCAGTGGGGGAAGGTGGTAGCCGAAGGCTGACGGATGAGGTGTCAACTCTGATTTTCATGAGCTAAAATGTCTTTGTTGACGCCTCATCCATGGCGAACTCGTTCGCTGTTCCCCTCTCCCCCACCGGGAAAGGCTGCCGTAATTGTTTGCCCCGGCAACAGGTTTATTAAAAATCGAAGCGTCAAAGAGGCAATTTACAAAAAACACGAATCAATCATCGTTTCCCCGGGGGGAGCCCTTGGCAAAAATTATTTGTGCATCGGTCGATATATCATCCCCCAATCACCAAAGATGCGGGAGGAGCAAGCCCCTCCCCTACCGGGATATGTGCGTTCATCACGCCGACATACTACAAATCGACCGCCCGAACAACCAAATCTCGCCAATTCCAAATTTCTAATTCAAAAAACCATCTCCCGCAGATCAGAGATCTGCGGGAGACGGTTTTTAGTCAATTGTTTTATATCCTGCTTTTTCGATGGCTTTGATGACGGCTTTTTCGGAGAGCTTGCCGTCGTGCGTGATCACCGCATCGCCGCGCGTATGGCTGACGTCTGCCGAGGTGACGTGGGGTACGCCCTCAATCGCGCTCTTGACCCTTGCCTCGCAGTGAGAGCACATCATGCCCTCGATCTTTATTGTGGTCGTTGTTGCTGTGTTTTCCATCTTTTTTACTCCTTTATGTCTCTTTTTTATCGCAAATTTGCGCTCTTTTTGGATATTTATAATATTCAGCCTCAGCGCGTTCGACACCACGCAGAAGGACGACAGGCTCATTGCCGCCGCCGCGAACATCGGGTCGAGGTCGAGACCCATCACCCCTGCCGCGAGCGGAATGCCGATCGCATTATAGATGAACGCCCAGAACAGATTTTCGTGAATGTTCGTGAGTGTCGCCCGACCGAGCCGCAGGGCTGACGGCAGTTCGGACAGCCCATCGCCCATCAGCACGACATCGGCAGAGTCTATCGCGACATCGGTGCCTGCTCCGACCGCTATGCCGAGATCGGCGGCGGCGAGTGCAGGTGCGTCGTTTATTCCGTCGCCGACCATCGCCACACGCTCGCCCTCAGCGGCAAGTGCATGAACCGCGCCCGATTTATCGCCCGGGAGCAGTTCCGCCATGACCTCGTCGACCCCTGCAAGCCTTCCGACTGCCTCAGCTGTTGCTCTGCGATCGCCCGTGAGCATGACAACGCGAAGTCCCATATTCCTCATTTGTGCGACCATTTGGGTGCTTTCGGCGCGAAGCTTATCGGACAGTGCGATCACGCCAAGCAGTCGTCCGTCCTGTCCGAAGACAGTCGGTGTCTTGCCCTCTTTAGACAGGCTATCGGCTATCCGAGAGGCGTCCTCTTTTTCGGCATCGATAACAAGCCGTTCAAGGGCGAATTTGACCGATCCGCCGAAAACATTTTTGCCCGAAAGTGTAGCGGACAGCCCGCCCCCTGCAAATGTCTGAAAATTTTCGGTAGAAAGCGGCGATCCGAGACGCTCCTCTGCATATGCGGCGATCGCTCTGCCGAGCGGATGCTCGCTTTTGGTCTCGAGTGCAAAAGCGACCTCGAGCAGTTTGTCGGATCTTTTTATCACATCGCAGACTGTCGGTCTGCCCTCGGTGAGCGTGCCCGTTTTGTCGAGTGCGACTGCGGTGACACGCCCTGCCGCCTCGATCGAGGACGCGCTTTTGAACAAAATGCCGTTCCTCGCGCCCTTTCCGCTTGCGACCATTATGGCAACCGGTGTTGCCAGCCCGAGGGCGCAGGGGCAACTGATCACAAGCACCGATATGCCGTGCGAAAGTGCTCTGCCGATCTCTGCGCCGAGTGCGAGCCAAGCGATCGTCGTGACGGCGGCGATAGCGAGGACGGTCGGGACGAAGACGGCGGACACCCTGTCCGCGACCTTTGCTATCGGTGCTTTCGTCGCCGCGGCGTCGCTGACCATGCGAATTATCGCCGACAATGTCGTGTCCGCTCCGACGGCTGTGGCGCGAGCGTGCATATAGCCCGATCGGCTGACGGTTGCCGCCGACAGCTTGTCGCCGACAGCTTTATCGATCGGAATGCTCTCGCCCGTGAGTACCGATTCATCGACCGCGCCGCCCCCTTCGATCACAAGACCGTCGGCAGGGATCGAGTCGCCTGCGCGGATGACGAAAATGTCGCCGATCGCAAGCTCGGACGCCTCTATCACGCTCTCTTTGCCCTCGCGTATCACGCGCGCCTTTTTTGGGGCGAGGTTCATGAGGGCACGGAGGGCGTTGGTCGTTTTGCCCTTGGCGTGTGCCTCGAGCGTTTTGCCGACCGTGATGAGGGTCAATATCATGGCAGACGACTCGTAATAGAGCCCGTGCAAAAGGTGCGCGGCATGTCCGTTGTCGGCGGCCGTCATCTCAAAGAGCAGGACGGTGCTGTAGACATATGCCGCCGCAGAGCCGAGCGCGACAAGCGTGTCCATGTTCGGCGAGAGTCTGATCGCCGATTTGAAGCCGTTTATGAAATAATTTTGGTTGATGACAACGATCGCCGTCGTCAAGAACAGCTCGACAAGTGCTATCGCCATTGGATTTTCGGCAAGCGCACGAGGGAGCGGAAAATTCCACATCAGCGCGCCCATCGTGATATACATGAGCACGCAGAGAAGTATCGCCGAGCTGATCAGTCTTTTTCTTCGTTTCGGCGTTTCCCTGTCGGCAAGCTCGTCCTTTGTCTCGACCTTTGCCGCACCCTGAACATTTGCGTTGTAGCCCGCATCGACGACTGCCGTAATTATCGCCGAATCGGTCGCACTCCCCTCGACCTGCATGTCGCCCGTGAGCAGATTGACCGCGACAGATGTTACGCCGTCGACCTTCGAGACTGCTTTTTCAACTCTCGCCGAGCACGCAGCACAGCTCATGCCGCCTACCTTGAATTTTTGCATTTTTCCTCCGAAATATATATGTTACATCAATTTTTTGAGAATATCGATCAGTTCGTCGATCTTTTCGTCCTCGCCCGAGCGTATTCCGTCGGCAACGCAACCTTTTATGTGCCTCTCGAGGATGACGCGTTCAAGCGATGACAGAGCGGCGGATGCCGCCGCACATTGTATCAGCAGATCGACGCAGTACGAGTCAGCCTCGACCATGCGCGAAATACCTCTGATCTGCCCCTCGACTCTGGCAAGGCGGTTTAGGAGATCCTTCTTGTCAGCGTCGGGGCGTTCCTTTTTTCGTGTTATATCGCAACAGTCCATTGTTGCACCTCTATTCTTTGTGATTTACATATATATTATATACCCCCGTGGGGTATTTTTCAAGAGAGTTTTTGTGAATTTTTTGGGAAGAACAGAATTATTCCTATTTGCTTGCGGTCGATATATCATCCCCAGATCAACAAAGAGGCGGGCGATCGATGATCGCTCTATAGGGTATCGGCAACAGAAACATTATCATTCTGCCACCAAAAATCACATATCAAATAAAAAAATCGAGGCTGTTCGCCTCGATTTTTTGTTTGTTATTTGGAGATTACCAACGCCAAGTAACCTCTTCTGCTTTACCTGTTTCTTCCATTGAGAAGAGGATCACGTCATCATTTTCGGTGAGCTTGATCTCAACAGCGGGAGCCTCATAAACTTGTTTCTTGTTTTCCATTTTACAATCCTCCCTAAAAATTAAATGATACCCGATCCGAGATCAGTGTATGTGTAGGATTCCATGCCTGCGCCCTCAAGGACGAGTTCTTTTACGGTGAATCCTGTTACACTCTCGGGAACGCCTGTGATGACGAGAACAAGCATGTGCCATCCGTCCGGAGCAGCGAAGCTTATGTAGCTCGACTCATCGTCAAGATACTTGAAGACCTTTGTGGAGTTGTAAACAACATCCTGAGTCTTCTCAACGCCGTTTTCGGTGTAGGAGATGACGAACTTGCAGGAGTCATACTTTTTGAGGAGCTCGTCAACGCCGAGTGCGCTGATGCGGACATCTCTTGTGCCGTTAACGTTCTCTCTTACCTGATAGAAGCCGGTTACGTCCTGATTGAGCTCAGGGAAATCCTCAAAGGTCTCGGGAGCGTTGATCTCATAAGAAACCTTAACGTTCTTGAACTGTGCGCCCTCGCCCTTCGACCACAGACCGAAGCCGTCGCCGTTGTGACGTGTGGGAGTTGTGTGAACGAGCTGACCGTTGATATAGATCTTTGCTACGTTGTTCTTGACAACAAGCTTAAGATTAACGTCGGCACCTGCGGTGTAGAGGTCACCGCCGCTCCAGTTCCAGCCGTTAAAGCCATAGCCGATATTATCCTCGATACCGTAACCCTGGAATGCGGGGTCAAGATCGATCAGATAGTAGTTATCGCCGATGTTATTGGAGTTCCAACCTTCCTCGATCGTACCGTTTGCATTGGAGTCGGTTACGTTGAAGAGGAAGCCTGCCTGTCCCTTTGCCGTCGAAACGGTTGCGGAGAGGGTATAGTTCTGGTTTGCATTGAATGCCTGACCTGCGTCGCCGAGCTGATAGTAGCTGCCCATGCCGCCGCCGAGATCGCCGGTTACGGATGTGAAGGTCTTGCCGTCATTCGATACGGTCCACTCGCCGTTGATAGCACCGACCTTGTTGTCGGTTCTGCCGGTAGCGAATGTGCCTGCGCCGTTTGCTCTTGCACGGCCGTAGAGGAGCTGTGCGAGCTGCTCGTCGTTGTAAAGGGTGTCAGCCTCTGCATACTCAACAGTAGCTGCGCATCCGGTAAGTGCGGTCTTCCAACCGAGCCAGCCGTCGAAGTTCTCGACAACGAAATCTCTGGTGGAGCCCCAGGACTTGATCTTCTCGCCGTTGAAGTATATGCTTACAACAAGCTTGCCGGGAGCACCGTTTTCGCCTGCACCGCCGTAGTACTCACCTGCAACGATGATGTTGATCTTCTGGTTGAGGTAAGGAGCGAGCGGGAAGTAGCTTCTGTTGTTGGGTGTGCAGAACTCGTTGTGCCCAGCCCACCAAGGACCGAACACAAGAAGCTCGTGATCGCCGGTGTAGACCTCTTCGGTTTCGTGGATGCCGACAGCATAGCCGATCCAAGGCCAGCAGGTGCCGTCGCCGTTCGAATACTCATGCGGTATGTAAGCGACGCCATCCTCGTTTGCGCCAAGGCTGATGCCGACGCAGCCGTTATCGCCTGCGGCAAAAGGCTGAGAGGTGAGAAGGGTGAATGTGTAGGACATTGCGAAATACTTGGAGTCGATGTGGTACGCCTTAGGGTTCGCTGCATTGCCTGTCGCGTCGACCGTATCGTTTCTGAATCCGGTATCAAACGACTCGGCAGTAACAGCAGCCGGGATGAGGGCGAGCACAGTCAGTACTGCAAGTATAAGAGACAATACTCTTTTCATTGATATTTTCCTCCTTTGATATTTGTGTATACCGAGTTGCCGCCGTCGGGGCGTTTTCAATCCGAGGGAACACTTCGGGTATACATTTTGTTTTGAAATATCTGGCATAATTATATCTCTTTTTTACCATAATTGCAATAGGTTTTGCAAAAAAAGTTAGTGGTAATTTCTGGAAGACTTGTATATAAATGGTATATTCCTGCCAAAACGGGCAATATTTTATCAAGCAATGCGAATATGCGGCGAAAAGGGGGACAGAATAAGAGTGCAAACAAAAATGCGAAAGAGGGTAAAAGCAAATGAAAAGAAGAAAAATGAGCGAAAAGACGGTATACACGATCTTATGGTCAACGGTTGCGGCGGCATCTGCGGTGCTTGTTGGGTTATGCGTATTTGCTGCGGCGAGGAGAGCCGATCGCGGGGTCGATCTGACAGGTCCGAGTGCGACATCGGGCAAACAGGCGGCAACGACGATGCCCGGCGAGCCGGTACCGCCCACGACAGAAAGAGACACAAGTGTTGACGCGCCCGCGGTGATATTCATCGCGCCGATCGAGGGCAGACCGACAAAGATGCACACGGTAGACACGCTCTGCTACAGCAAGACGATGGACGATTATCGCACGCACGCGGGGATCGACATCGAGGCAGAGCTTGGCTCGGCTGTTCGCGCGGCGATGGACGGTGTAATCGATGTGATACACGACGATCCGCTGATGGGCAAGGTGATCGAGATCGTCAACGAGAGCGGACACAAGACGCTCTACAAAAATCTCGCGCCCGACCTTCCCGAGGGGATAGAGGTAGGCGCGTCGGTCGAGAAGGGTCAGCTGATCGCATCGGTCGGGCAGAGTGCGATATGCGAGCTTGCCGACGAGCCGCACCTGCATTTCGAGATCATCGGCGAGTCGGGACAAATAGATCCGCGCGACGTCATCGATTTCGGGGAGTGATTTTTTGGGGGGTGGCAGTCGATTTGTTTTAGATCGCCGATATATCATCCCCCGATCAACAAAGAGGCGGGCGATCGATGATCGCCCCGGCGGATTTGAAGTAAGAAGTAAGAGGTAAGAGGTAAGAAGAAAGGAACATTTTCGCCCATTCGGGCGAAAATGGATTTTATTTTAATGATATCTCGGCGATATTACAACCAAATCTCGCAAATTTCTAATTCCTAATTCCTAATTCCTAATTTCTCCTTCGCCCTTGTCAATTCCTCGACGAATTTGCGATCGAGCGGGGTCAGGCGATAGTCGGCGCGGCGGATGAGGACGTCGCGATAGACCCGCTCCTCGCCGTCGACGAAGCGTTCGACCAAATGATAGCGATCGAGCATATCATCGGGGATGGGCGAGACCCATGTATAGGTGTGCGGATTTTTGGAGAGGATCTCGAATCTGCTTGCGCGCTCGAAGACAAAGATCCTGCGCTCGGGCGCGGCGGATGCTCCGACCTTCTTCATCTCGGACGGCGGCGAGGGCAGATAGGGGTCGGCGTGCGCGATCCGGGTAAGTCCCGCAAGATCATCGGGCGTGATCGTCTCTTTCTTTGCGAGCGGACTGTCGACGCTGACCACGATCTTATACGGAAACTCGCCGACAGGCTGACCAACGAGTCCGCGCGCGCTGATGACCGAGCTGTAATAATTCTCGTAGCAATCGGCGTAGCGCACGAGTCCGAGCTTATATTCGTCGGCGGCGACCGCACGCAGTGCCTGCATCGAGCTGACCTCGGTATATATCAGCTCGGCGGGGTCGGTGACGCCCTTCGAAAACTCGGCGAATGCGGCGGCGACATAGCTTGCGCGCGTCGAGGCGAGCGAAAATCTCTTTCTCTCGACCGCGTCGCCCTTGAACATCGCCTCAAGATCGTCCACCTGTTCGAGGACTGTCTTTGCGTATCTGACGAACAGCTCGCCCTCGGGGGTCAAGGTGACGCCTTTGGTCGAGCGTTCGAACAGCTTTGCGCCGAGCGAGCCCTCGAGGTCCTTTATCGCCCTCGAGAGTGCAGACTGACCGACATAGAGCGTTTCGGCAGCTTTATTGATCGATCGGGTATTTGCGACCTCGACCGCGTATTTCATATGCAACAGATTCATAATTTTCTCCGTTTATGCAAAAAACAGACCGAATGCTCGCGCAGACGGTCTGTTTTTTCATTTTGCCGTTTATCGGGCAAATTCAGTTATAAATGTGGATTTTCCCCTTATGCCTCAGGCTCTGCTTTTGTTGCGGGAACGGTGGTTACGGGAGCCAGGGTGGTTGCGGGAGCGGTGGTCAGGGGCTTTTCCTTCGGGTCGATGGTAATAAGTGCCTTGGTCTGAGCCTTCTTATCGAGACCTTCGATATCGCCGAAGAAGCCGTACTTACCCTTCTTGGGCTCGTAGTCGAAGCAGGACCACTTTACGTCATGGAGCTGAACATCGAAGTAGCCGCCGAAGAGAGCGTAATCGTCAGCACCGAGCGAACGAACCGAGAAATCGGAGCACTCGAAGGAGTTGACATAGGAACGGAAGCCTGCCGAACCCTGATTCATGATGGGATCTATATCGCCCTCAAGAACCTTAGCGCCGTCTACATTGACGATATACTTATCGAAGCAAACGAGGATCTCGACCTCGTAGGGAGTCTCGGTAGCGTGATCGATGGTCGTGCCCTTAAGCTCGGTCCATGTGCCGCTGTTGCTCTTTCCGACATTGACATAGGTCTTGCCGGTGGAAGGATCTTCGTCAATACCGAAATACATGCCGATGTAGTTATCGGGACCTGCGCCGGTGAGGTCGGTAGCGCGGAAGGTCAGACCGAAGTTGCCCTCCTGGTCATGAGTAGCGGTAAGGGTAGCCTTGACAGCGTAGTTGGTGAAATGATCGGTTTCCGAAAATCCCCATGCGGGCTCTTTGACTGCGGTCATAAATCTCGTCGATCCGCCGATGCTTGTTGCTTTGCCGCCCTCGATGGTTACGACCTCATCAAGGTCGTAGTAATCCCAAAGGGTCTTGAACTCGTCAAGCGAGTTGAATTCTGCCTTGAAGAGCTCTTCGGAGCTGCCCGAGAATGTTGCGGGAACCTTTACCCAGAGCTTTTCGGGGAGCTGGGCGATGACCTGCTCTACGGTCAGATCGATGGGAAGAGTGAGCGGATCGACCGACTGAACGTCAAGCTCGCTATCTTCCTTCTTCTTGAAGGAAGATTCTTCCTTCTTGGGTCTGCGTGTGGTGGTCGCACCTGCGGTAGTTGCCGCGGGGGGCTGTGTGCCTGCATCGGTGGTCGTTGCGCCGTCGCCGCCGCCGCATGCTGCAAAGCTTGCTGCCATTGCGGCAACCATGAGTAATGCTATGATCTTTTTCATTTTGTTTTCCTTTCAATGTTTGTTTTGCTTTTGCAAATTTATATCCGGCGGACGCTTTCGCCCGCTGTTGTCAAACCCATTATAGCACAAATTTCGCTCTTTGTTAATTGACAAATTGTAAATTCATTATAAACGCCTGTTTTTCGGCGATTGTCACAATTTCGCATGTCAAAATTTGTGCAGATTGCACAAGGATTAACTTTTTGTAATAAACAGAACGCCGAGCGTACCCGGTCCGCAGTGGGTCGTGATGCCGCAACCCGCGCGTGTTACGTAGATATTGTCAAATTTTGCCTTTTTCTCAAGCAGCTCGCGCACGGCGTCGATCTGCTTCTGCGGCACGCCCGAGTGGGTGATAAAGATCTTATCGGTCTGAATATCATCGAAATTGATCGCATCTGCGGCATACATAGGGACGACCTTGTCCATCGGACCGCGATATTTCTTGCCGACCGACATTTTGCCGCTCTTATTATCGACCAGAATGCCCGGGTGAAGCTTGAGTGCATTTGCGCCGAACATCGCGAGCGCGGAGCATCTGCCGCCCTTATAGAGGTACTCGAGGGTATCGATCACGAAGGAGGCGTGGACTCTGCCGCGGATCTCGCAGAGGCGATCGACGATATCGGCTGCCGCCATGCCCTGCTCGATCATCTGTGCCGCCTCAATGACGAGCAGTCCCGAGCCGGTCGAAAGGTTGCCGCTGTCTACCGCGAACACGCGTCCGGGGAAGGACTCGGCGGCAAGGCGGGCGTTATTATGCGTGGCAGAAAGCCCCGAGCCGAGGTTGATGCAGATGACGTCACATCCCTCGTCTACATATTTCTTGAAAAGTGCCTCATATTCGGCAACATTTGTGGCGGATGTATGGGGAAGGATCTTCCTTTGGCGATATGCCTCAAAGATATCATCGGGGGCGATATCCACCCCGTCGCGGTACTCCTTTTCATCGAGGATGACTGCGAAATGGTTGATGACGACGTTATATCTCTCGCAAAGCTCGGGCGAGAGGTCGCAGGTGCTGTCGGCGCAAAGTACGATCCTATTGCTCATTATTAAAATTCCTTTCGATACGGACTCTGATAATCTACTTCCATTATATTACCACATTTTCGACGACTTGTCAAGAGGAAATTTGAAAAGAATATGATTTTCGTCTGAAAATCGGCATTTCAGCCGCGTTCTATCCTACCGCCGCCGATGACGCGATCGCCGTCATAGAAAACAGCCGCCTGTCCGGGGGTGATGGCGCGCTCGGGACTGTCGAACACGACCTTGGCATGCGAATCGCCGACCATTGTCAGGGTAGCGGGGGACTCGCGATGGCGGTATCTGATCTTGACCGAGGCGGAGAAGGTCGACCCGGGCGCATCGCCCGAGACGAAGGAGAGGTCGGTGACCGAAAATTCGCGGCGAAACAGCTCGTCGTTTGTGCAGAGGGTGATGGAGCGATCGGCAGGTGAGATGGACGCGACATAGAGCGGCTCGGGCGTGACGAGTCCCAGCCCCTTATGCTGACCGACGGTGTAGCGCGATATGCCCTTATGCTTGCCGAGGACGTTGCCGTCTTTATCGACGAAATCGCCGATCTGCTCGCCCTGTCCCGTGATCTTCTCAAGGGCTGCCGCATAGTTGCCGTCGGGGACGAAGCAGATATCCTGGCTCTCTTTTTTGGCGGCGGTCACAAAGCCGTGCGCGTTCGCGATCGCCCGAACCTCGCTTTTGGTAAGTTTCCCGAGCGGAAAGAGCAGGTGCGAGAGCTCAGCCTGTCCGAGGGTATAGAGGACGTAGCTCTGATCTTTTGCGGGGTCTGCCGCTTTTTTCAGGCAAAAGCCGTCGTCTGTCTCCTCGATCACCGCATAATGTCCTGTGACGAGCTTGTCGCAGGAGAGCTCCTCGGCGCGACGAAGAAGCTCGCCGAATTTCAGGTATTTATTGCAGTCAAGGCAGGGGTTCGGGGTCAGCCCCGCCCTGTAATCGCCCGCGAATTTGTCAATTACGCAGGTTTTGAAGGATCTTTTGTAATTGAAGGCGTAGAAGGGCATCGAGAGGCGTCTTGCGACCGATCTTGCGTCCTCGACATCATCGAGCGAACAGCAGGTGCTCTCCGTATCGTCATCCGGCTCGTCAAAACCGTCAAAAAGGCGCATGGTGCATCCGATGCAGTCATAGCCCGCGTCCTTCGTAAGCAAAGCCGCGACGCTCGAATCGACGCCGCCGCTCATTGCAATCAGTGCTTTTTTCATAGTATTCTCCGAGGAATTATTTGCAAGATACAAAATACAAGATACAAGATACTTGTGCGGCGTGAATTTGAATGTTCACCTGCCGATATGGAGTTGGGCGTGGTAAGCAATTTTCTTTAATGGTCGGGGATGATATATCAGCGTAATCTCTTTGTAATCTCGCCGATTTACTATAAATCAAACACCAAAGAGCGGCGGGAGCAAGCCCCCGCCCTACAGGGGATGGTCAAAGAGCGGCGGGAGCAAGCCCCCGCCCCACAGGGGATAGTCAAAGAAGCGGCGGGAGCAAGCCCCACCCTACAGGGGATGGTCAAAGAAGCGGCGGGAGCAAGCCCTCCCTTACCGGTGATTGTGCGTTCATCACGCCGACATATTACAAATCGACCGCCCGAACAACCAAATCTTGCCAATTCCTAATTTCTAATTTCTAATTCCTAATTCCTAATTCCATCCCTACCTGACCCCGAATGTTCGGCTGTATTTCCCCACAAGTCTTGCGGTGATCGCGGCGGTGTTGTCCAGGGTGGCATCTATCATGAATGGGTCGGCGCAGGCGACTACCGATCGAAGGGCGAGATAATCGCCCACCGTGTCCTCGGTCACGCCGCCCGAGACCACAAAGGGTGCGTCGGGGAACATTTTGCCGAGCGTTTTGATCGTCGATATGCCGCCGAAGACCGATACGGGGGTGAATTTGATCAGATCGGCACCGTCCGAGAGTGCCGCCGTGATCTCGGTCGGCGTTACACAGCCGGGGATATAGAGCATCTCGTGCTCGCGACAGATCGCCGCCGCCTCGGGGGAATATCCGAAGCTTGACACAAACCGCGCACCCGAGGCGATCGCCGAGGCGACATCGTCCGCGCGATAGAGTCCGCCTGCACCGATCTGCATGTCGGGGAAGGTCACAGCCGCGGCACGCATCAGCTCGGGGGTAAATTGGTCGGCAAAATCAAGCTCGACAACGACAATTCCGCCGCTGAGCAGTGCGCCGAGCATCGGGAGAAGGTCCTCTCTGCCTCTGTCAAGCATATCTATAACGGCGATCAGCCGCGACTGTTTTATGAGGTCAAGCGATTCCATAATGCCCCCTGTTGAAAATTCGTTATGTTTTAGCCGATTATCTCGCCGTTTGCATTGAAAAGCGGAAGTTTTTCGAGATATGTGATATCCGCGCGAGACTGTGCGTCGCCCTCGGCAAGGATAGCCATTCTGCCCACGATATTGCCGCCCGCTTTTTCGACCAGCTTTTCGACGGCAAGCAGTGACTGACCGGTCGATATGACATCATCGACGATCAGCACGCGGCGACCCTTCATCAGCTCGGCGTCCGCGCCGTCGATGTAGAGATGCTGTGTCGCCATGGTCGTGATCGAGTGGACCTCGACGCCGAAAACGTCGGTCATGTATAACTTTTTGCCCTTGCGAGCGATTATGTATTTCTGATTGCCCGCCTGTCTTGCCATTTCGTGCGCGAGCGGTATGCCCTTTGCCTCGGCGGTGATCAGCACGTCATATTCGGGTGCTCTTGCCAGAAGCTCCTTTGCGCAGGCACATGTCAGCTCGGGGTCGCCGAAGATGACAAATCCCGCGATGTACAGCTCGTCGTTTACCGGACAAAGCGGAAGTGCCCTGTCAAGCCCTGCGATCTTCATGTTATAATATCTCATTTTAGTCAACGCTCCTTTTGAATTGTATCTGTCTGACCATTATATCACATTTTAGTGAAAATTGGTAGCCCTTTTTATAAATTTTCACATTTTTTTAATTTACAACATATCGACCGCTTCCCCAAAAGTTCAGCTTCCCTTTATCCGTTTTTCATTTTTCATTTTTCATTCTTCATTTAACAGAAAACCCACCCCGAGGACGGGGTGGGGACTGACTGTCATTTAATTGTTCTGCTATCGGTCGATCAATAATCGAGAGCCTTAAGGTCCTCCATGATCGTTTCGAGAGCG
>CAZMPO010000030.1:0-14006 GCA_964568425.1 uncultured Lachnospiraceae bacterium
AAAGTTGATGACAACATGCTCATCCTCGGTACCGATCGTGGGCAGGTTGGGCTTTACGACCGCGCCATCGGCGTTTGTACCGGGAGTTGTTGTGTTATTGTTGCCGGGGTTTGCAGTAGTGCTGCCGGGCTTTTTGTTATCAGCGCAAGCGGCGAGCGACAGAGCGGTCGCAACAACGAGCACTGCCGACAGAATTCCGGCAAGAATACGTTTTTTCATAATCTTTCCTCCATGTTTAGTTTTTAGATTATATTATGAAAGCTTCGGAAAAGGGGCTCCCGAGATCTGCGCATGACAGTCCCTCGCAATATTTCGGGGGCACTTATCCATTTATCATCTCCAATTATATCACTTTTTTCAAAAAAGTCAAATGAATTTTCTTGAATTTTTGTGTAAAATCAAAAGTTCGGCACATTAGACAAAAGCAAAGATGTGCGATGGCGAAAAATTGGTGGTTATTTCGTGTAAAAAGAGGCATGGACGAGCATTGGGAATTTGTTTCGTTGGATGATATGTCGGTTGCCGATATAGCATACACCGATCAACAAACAAACGGTGGGGTTGGTTGTATCGGCAACAAGGATGATGTTTTGCGATTGGCACGATCGAGTACCAAATCGGCGATGTGACAATAAATTTTTATCCATGTGGGGGCACCGCGAAAAAAGTTCGCGGTGATCTCGCCGCTCTTTGGTGGTTGATTTATAGTAAATCGGCGAGATTACAAAGAGATTACGCCGATATATCATACGCCGATCATCCAAGAGGCGGCGGGAGCAAGCCCCCGCCCTACGGGGATATCTTCATTTGGTGGTCGATTTATAGTAAATCGGCGAGATTACAAAGAGATTACGCCGATATATCATGCACCGATCAACCAAGAGGCGGATTTGAGGTAAGAAGTAAGGGGTAAGAGGTAAGAAAATCGGTACATTTTCGCCCATCCGGGCGAAAATGGATTTTATTTTAATGATATCTCGGCGATATTACAACCAACCCCCGCCAAATTCCTAATTCCTCATTCCTAATTCCTAATTTCCCCGAAGCTCTTGACAACACTCGATATTTGTGGTAAAATGCAAATAACAGTATAATATAATGGAATGCGGAGGTATTTATATATGAAAGGAACATTTACGGCGGTATTGTCGGTTCTGCTTGCGATCACATTGGCGTCCTGCTCGGGCGGCGAGGGTGTGACCACATCGAAAGAGGCGACCGTCAAGACTACAGACTCGCCTGCGACAACGACAATTTTGCCGACAACGACAATTTTGCCCTCGACAGAACCGACCATTCCCGCGCTGCCCTCGTTTGAGGAGCTGTATCCCATGGTCGGCGGCAAGAACAATCTTTTTGACATGACGCGCGCGGCGGGAGATGCGAACGCCGAGACCGCCGCCACCGACGGGAAGCTGCTGATATTCTCGACGGTCGTCTACGGCTCGGAGGAGAACATGTTCGACACCGAGCGCACGATATACGCGCTCGATCTCGCAAGCGGCGAGATCAAGGCGTCGATCAAGTTTAATTACGACCTTTGCGAGATATTTTTCCTTGAGGACGGCAACATCATGATCTCCGCCGAGCCTGCGCATGTCAGGATCGTTGACAGGGAGCTGAACACCATCGCATCCTACGATGTTTCGGCGTTCACCGACGTAATGTCGGTCGATCCGCGCGGATATGTTTGGGAGACCTCGAGCGGCAAATATCTGATGGTCAGGCGAAACATCAAGACCGACGAGACCGAGTATTTCTCGATACAAGGCTACGAATACGGCTACTACATGGCAAGCATCGACGGTGTATCCTATTTTCGGATGCTGGACGCCGATTTCAGTCCGCACATCATCTCGCTTGACGAGGCAAGCGGCAAGATCGTCGAACTGTCCGCGCTGAGCGAAATGTACGGCAACCAAGGCACGGGCGGCATCGTAAGCAAGGATTCGGCAGGCAAATGGATGACGGCATCGCTTGCCTCTCCGAGTGTCGCGCTGAGATTTTCGACCGAATTTGACAACGAATACGCCTCGTGCGCGTCGGGCGATCGTTTTGCGGCTGTCGGACACCCCGACGGCGATTACATGAGCGGCTCGATCGTTGTCTACAATATCAAAAACGGCGACAGGCTGTGCGTGCTTGACGCACAAGGTATCGGTTGCGAGAACCTTGACGGCATATCGATCGACAAGGACGGCAACATGCTGCTTGTCGCGTGGACGGGTGGCGAAGATCCGAGCGACGAGCGTGCGTCGATCTATCTCTGGCGCACGGCGAGCGAGCCTCTCTATCGCGCCTGCGAGGATGCGGTCAACATAGAGCTTGACAACAATGCCCTGCCCGATGCGAGCATGGCGACGATCGCCGGCATCAAGGACAGGTACGGTGTAGAGATAAAATACAGCGAGGTCGACCTTATCGGGGCGTTTTTCGACTACGAGCTTTACCCGATGGCAAGCACGATCTCCCTGACCGAGGGGATCGACGTTGTGGCGAGCGTTATCGGCGAGTTTCCTATTGGATTTTTCGACGAGGTCTGCGAAGGCGGCGGATTTGATCGGCTGGTGATCTATCTCTGCTCGGGATTTCGTCCGCTTGACACAAACGGCATAGAGAGTGCGGTCGCGTTGACCGGAACAAGCGGAGACTCGATCATAATGGCACTTGACATAACATCCTCCTATGTGATAAGGCAAAATTTCGCGCACGAAATGATGCACGCGATGGAGCACCGCATAGGGCAGTATCTCAGCGGCAAGGGCGAGAGCTTTTTCGATCGTTGGGATCCGCTCAATCCGCGCGGATTTGACTACTATTATTCATATCACGACAGCGAGGGAAACGAGGTATCGGACACGAAATACACGACATGGGATCAAAGCTCGACCGCATTTTTCGTTGATCCCTACTCCAAGAGCTTCCCGAGCGAGGATCGCGCACGTGTGTTCGAGTATCTCTTCACCAACGGTCGCGATTATTTCGAGAGTCCGTATCTTCAAAAGAAGGTCGATCGGCTGATATCGATAATAAAAGAGTCCTTCCCCAGCGTCGCCGCATGTGACGATGTCATATGGGAAAGATAAATTGAGGTAAGATGTAAGAGGTAATAGGTAAGAAGAGAGGAACATTTTCGCCCGGAGGGCGAAATTGGATTTTTATTTGAAAAGGGAGAGAAGGGCGTTTATTTTGGGCGGATTGATTTATTATAAATCGATCGCCGAAGGAACATGTTTACCACGCCAAGTTTCATCTCGGGGAAACGATGATTAAATCGAATCGGTTGCCTGAACACTCGACCCTCGGTAGGGGAGGGGCTTGCTCCTCCCGCCTATTTGGTATCCAACTTATTATAAATCGACTGATGCAGAAATATATCGGCGATATTACGAACAAGTTACGCCAATTCTTAATTTCTAATTTCTAATTCCTAATTCCTAATTCCCACAGAAAGGACCATTCTCATGAAACTCATTAAACAGATCTGCACTATGACTGCGTGCACGCTTATGCTCGGGACGCTTACCTGTTGCACCTCGGGCGGAGACAGCGTTACCACCACAGCTGCCGCATCGACCGCATCCGCGCCGCCTCCCGAGAGTCTGCCGAAAAACAGTACGATCGTCCGCGGCGTCGATTACACCGACCTCTCCTACACCCTCCGCGATCTGAGCGACTGGATCGAGGAGAACAGCGTCAACATGGAGAACGGTCCCTGCACGAAGGACGGCGTTATCCGCTCGCCCTATTTCGAGCTGACCGCAAACGATGTCGAAATTCCCGTTTTTATGGCGAAGACCACCTACGATCCGCATTCGTTTGCCTGCATTGAGGTCGAGAGCGGCGACGATATACCCGAGATCGCGATAGATCTTTCGTGGAGCAGAGTCAAGGTCTCGGCGACCATTCTCCCCGAGAGCGCGGACACCGAGTGCACACTCTCGGATGACGGAAAGAGCCTTGATGCGACCATCCGCGGCTACGGCAGCTTCAGCTTTGTCTTTGACGGCAAGCGCGATCGTCCGCTGACTCTTTTGGTCAGGCAAAAGATGACCGCCCCCGAGGGCGAGGTGACCGTCCTCGAGCCCTCCGAGCACGAAACGCTCAGCTTTGACAAAGAGGGCGCGACATATATATTAAAGAAGGGCGTTTACAAGGTCGAGGGGCTGTCGATCGACGCGAGCAATATCACGATCTTCTTTGAGTCGGGCACGCATGTCATCTGCACTGCCGCCGAGCCGAGCGCGCCTTTTCTGAAATGCTACGGCAAAGACAACGTAAAGCTGATCGGAAATGCGATATTCGACCTTGCCTACAGAGGTCAGGGCGGCGGCTCGACGATCGATTTTTACGACTGTCGAGGGCTCGAATATTCGGGCATAACAGTCCTGAACGCCGCATCATGGACGAACTGCTTCACGGCGATCGAGTCGCTTACCATCACGGATGTTGCGGTGATCGGCTACCGCACATACTCGGACGGCATCATGCTCTCCGACTGCAAGGACGCGACCGTCAAGAACTGCTTTGTACGCACGGGCGATGACGCGATCGAGGTCAAATCGACCTCAGACGGCAAATACAGATGCGGAAAAGTGCTCTTTGAGGGTTGCGCGGTCTGGACCGACAAGGGCATCGGCTACGGTGTCGTTTACGAGGCGAACAACGATGTATCGGACGTCACATGGAGAAACTGCAGTGTGGGCTTTGCAAGCTCGGACTGGTCACGCCATCTCGGTGCGCTGACCGTATCGATCGAGGGCTCAAGGGAGGGAGTCAGCGACTACGATCTGCATTTTGAGAACATCGAGATCTACAAATCAAACAGCGCGGTGATCTCGCTTTGGATGGTCAACGGCGGCAATGTCCACGATGTGCATTTCGAGAACATCACCTGCAAGAAGTTCGATCTGACAAACGGCAGTCAGGATCACCCGATCGAGCTGATCATTTCAAATCCCGACTCTCTGCCGACAGAGCGATTCTCGATCGACAGATTCTACTTTAAGAATATCAAGATCGGCGGCAAGTCGATCGACAAAGACTCGATAGGCTGTCACTTCCCCGCCGATTTCGTGATCCCCGACAGTCTGATCAATATTGAATGAGAGGAAAAAATCATGCATTACACCGACAATTACTTAAATGTCGCGAAATATCTCCCGAATGAGGGGGATGTTTCGGATGCGCTTCAAAGGCTTATTGACGAAAATCCAAACAGAGTGCTCTTTTTCCCCGATGGCGAGTATCTGCTCTCGCGCCCGATCATGACCTCGGCGCACCCCGAGAGATCGGTCGCCTTCGAGCTGTCGACCTTTGCCGTGATAAAGGCATCCCCCGATTTTGAAGGGGATGCCCTGCTCCGGCTCGGCGGAGGCGAGCATTTTAACACGATTGAGAAGGTCGGCTCGAACTACGGCATTCGCGGCGGCATATTTGACGGCGGCGGTATATCGATCGAGAGCGGCAGAGAGAGCTATGTTCACTCGGTATCGATCAAGAACGCAAGGATCGGTCTGCACATAAAGTGGGGCGCAAACAGCGGCTCGGCGGATGCGGATATAAGGCTTGTAAACATTGTCGGAAACGGCAAGCTTGACTCGATCGGCGTCCTGCTCGAGGGGCACGACAACACCCTGCAAAACATGCGCATTGCGAATGTTCACACGGGCATGCTGATAAAAAGCGGCGGCAACATCCTGCGCGACATCCATCCGCTCTACAGATATGTGGGTGAGCTGTCCGATCAGAGCGCGTACGAGAGCGGTATCGCTTTTGACGACAGATGGAACGACAATTTTTACGAGGTCTGCTACAGCGATCAGTTCTGCACCGGCTTTGCAATGGGTGACGGCACGGCGAACATTTATAACGACTGCTTTGTCATGTGGTATTCGGACAGAGGCGGCAAGGAATGCGCGTTCAAGGCAAACGGCAGATTTTGCTCGGTCATCCGCACACCGAAGGTCAATTTCAAAGAAAACACCGAAAACACCCTTCTCTCGGTCGCATCGAGCGGCGGCAACGGCATGCTCGAGCGTCCGATCACCGACATGGGACGCATCACAAAGGGCGAGCACGGGGAGTATTTGGTGAATTAGGAATGAGGAATTAGAAATTAGGAATTGGCAAGAATTGGTTGTTTGGGCGGGTCGATTTGCAATAAATCGACTGCCAAATAAAGGTATCCCCTGTATGGCGGGAGCAAGCCCCCGCCCTACAGGGATAGGTAATTGTTTGTTTTAGCGGTCGCTTTAATCATCGTTTCCTCGGGAGAGAGGCACCGGCGTTGCTTCTTTGTGATATCGCTGATATATCATACCCCAACCATCAAAAAGTCAATTTGCCAAAATGCGACTTGATCATCCCTTCCCCGGAGAATTACATTTTCAAATCTTTTTTGTAAAAAATAAAAAATTTTGCGAAAAACTATTGACAAAACGCAAGATTTGTGATATGATATTCGAGCAGTGAATATGCGGGTGTTGTTCAATGGTAGAATTCCAGCCTTCCAAGCTGGCTGCGTGGGTTCGATTCCCATCACCCGCTCCATTTTTTTGCTTCCGTAGCTCAGCTGGATAGAGCACCTGCCTTCTAAGCAGGTGGTCGGGGGTTCGAGTCCCTCCGGGGGCGCCATATGCGGACACGCGTGATTTGCTTTATATATATGGTGGGATTAGCTCAGCTGGTTAGAGCGCCAGGTTGTGGCCCTGGAGGTCATGGGTTCGAACCCCACATCTCACCCCAACGGCAAATTACGCTGTTTATAAATAGAGCCTTCCCAACAGGGAAGGCAAATTTTTTTATTCGGGGGTCTTTTATGGATATTTCGAATATTTCGGACAGCTTCTTCGACATCACCGCCTGCCGTGCATGCCCGAGGCATTGCGGCGTCGATCGCACGCGGACTGTCGGTTTTTGCGGCGTCGGTGACAAAATAAAGATCGCCCGCGCCGCACCCCATTTTTGGGAGGAGCCCTGCATATCGGGAAAGGACGGCTCAGGTGCGATATTTTTCTCGGGATGCTCGCTCGGGTGCATCTTTTGCCAAAACAAAGAGATAAGTCGCGGTGGCTTTGGTGTCGAGATCGAGGCGGAGCGTTTTGCCGAGATCTGCTTTGAGCTAAAGTCGGCGGGTGTCCGCAACATAAATCTCGTGACCCCGTCGCACCAGCTTCCCCTGATCCTGCCCACCCTCGGAAAGATAAAAAAAGACCTCGGCATTCCGATCGTCTGCAACTGCGGCGGATACGAAAGTCCCGAGGCTCTTACCGCCATGCGCGGCGTGGTCGACATCTATCTGCCCGACTTCAAATTTTACGACCCTGCCCTTGCCGAAAAATACGCGCACGCAAAGGACTACAGAGAGGTCGCCGAGGCGGCGATCCGTGAAATGGCAAAGCAGACGGGCGCGCCGACCTTTGATAAGGACGGAATGCTGATGCGCGGCACGATCGTGCGCCATCTGGTCCTTCCGGGGCACAGGGAGGACTCGATAAAGGTCATCCGCAGGCTCGGCGAGCTTTTTGCACCGAATGACATCCTGCTCTCGCTCATGTCGCAGTACACTCCATCGGGAGAGGGACCGTCACGCAGGCTGACCACCTTCGAGTATCGCTCGGTCGCGGATGTTGCGACAGAGATGGGATTTAAGGGATATTTTCAAGAACGATCGTCTGCAAAGGAGGAATATACGCCCGAATTTGATCTGACGGGAGTGAGAGGTTGAGGTAAGATGTAAGAGGTAAGAGGTGAGAAATTTTATTTGTGATCGCGAATGATTGATTGTTCATTTTGCCGATATATTATAAATCGCTCGCCAAATCGGCGATTTTTTCAAAAACTGTCTTGACATTTCTTTTTTTGTGTGATATAATACCTATCTGATAGGTATGCTATTACAACAAAACAAGCACAAAGGAGAGATAGCATTATGAAAGATCAAAGATTTGAGACATTACAGATACACGCAGGGCAGGAAGAGCCCGATCCCGCGACCGACGCGCGTGCCGTGCCGATCTATGCGACGACCTCATACGTTTTTAAGGACTCGGCGCAGGCACAGGCACGCTTTGCGCTCGCCGAGGGAGGCAACATTTACGGCAGACTGACAAACTCAACGCAGGACGTTCTTGAAAGACGTGTTGCCGCTCTTGAGGGAGGGACTGCCGCGCTTGCTGTTGCCTCGGGTGCCGCGGCGATCGCCTACACCTTGGAGGCACTCGCGATGGGCGGCGGACACATTGTCGCACAGAGGACGATATACGGCGGCAGCTGCAATCTGCTTGCGCACACTCTCCCCGGTCTTGGGATAAGTGCGGATTTTGTTAACATCCATTCCCTGCCCGAGGTTGAGGCGGCGATCCGCGACAATACGCGCGCGATTTTCATTGAAACGCTCGGCAATCCGAACAGCGACATTCCCGACATCGATGCACTCGCCGAGCTCGCTCATGCGCACGGCATTCCGCTTGTTGTTGACAACACGTTTGCGACACCCTTTTTTGTTCGTCCGATCGAGCACGGTGCGGACATCGTCGTTCACTCGGCAACCAAATTCTTCGGCGGGCACGGTACCACGCTCGGCGGCATCATTGTTGATTCGGGCAAATTCGACTGGACGGCAAGCGGAAAATACCCTGCGATCGCCGATCCGAACCCAAGCTATCACGGCATTTCCTTTGCAACTGCCGCACCCGATGCGGCGTTTGTGACCTACGTCCGTGCGATTCTTCTGCGCGATACGGGCGCATCCATCTCGCCGTTTGCCGCGTTTTTGCTGCTTCAGGGACTGGAAACACTCTCGCTTCGCATGGAACGTCATGCCGAAAACGCCGAAAAGGTGGTCAAGTTTCTGTCGGGGCACAAAGGGGTTCTTCGTGTCAATCATCCGATGCTTTCGGATCATCCCGATCACGCGCTCTATGAAAGATATTTTCCGCAGGGCGGCGGATCGATATTTACGTTTGAGATCGCCGGCGGCGTAAAAAGCGCGCACAAATTCATCGACAATCTGAAGCTTTTCTCACTGCTTGCAAATGTTGCCGACGTGAAAAGCCTGGTCATCCATCCCGCAACGACCACTCACGGTCAGCTCTCGGAGGACGAGCTGAAAAAACAAGGCATAGGGCAAGGAACGATCCGCCTGTCGATCGGAACCGAGCACATCGACGACATAATCGCCGATCTCGAGCGAGGATTTGAAGCGGCAAAGGGATAATAAATCTGCAACAACGAAAAAATTTGCCAATGGCTTACTCAAAGAGCAGACCATTGGCAAAAAATATTTCTGCATCGGTCGATTTATGATAAATCGACCGCCAAAGAAACATGTTCATCACGCCCAATTTCATCTCGGCAGGTGAATATCAACCCCCACCGCACAAGTATCTTGTATCTCGTATCTTATATCTTGTATCTTATTTATGTCATACGGTGTCGTCTGATACACGAAATAGTCAAGCCAATTGGAGTAGAGGAGATTTGCGTGTGCGCGCCAGGTGACCATGGGGGGCTTTGTGTCATCGTCGTCCGGGTAATAATTCTTCGGGACATCGATGGGCAGTCCTGCCGCCTTGTCGCGTCTGTATTCGCTGTCGAGCGTCATCTGATCGTATTCGCTGTGCCCCGTTATGAAGATCTGTCTGCCGCGATCGGTCATGAGTGCGTATATCCCAGCCTCGTCCGACGAGGCGAGGATCTTAAGCTCGGGGACTTTTTCTATATCCTCGCGAAGGATGGTGGTGTGTCTGCTGTGCGGAACCATAAATGTCTCGTCAAATCCGCGCAGAAGTATCGACGAGCGTCGCTCGACCTTATGCGGGAAAACGCCGAACAGCTTTTTTTCAAGCGGATGCTTGTTGATCCCGAAATGATAGTAAAGCCCTGCCTGCGCGCCCCAGCATATATGGAACACCGAGGTGACGTGGGTCTTGCTCCACTCCATGATCTCGCAAAGCTCGCCCCAATACTCGACCTCCTCAAAGGGCATCTGCTCTACCGGCGCGCCCGTGATGATCATGCCGTCGTAATTGTTCTCCTTGACCTCGTCAAAGGTCTTATAAAAGGCAAGAAGATGCTCCTCGGGCGTGTTTTTTGATTTGTGCGTCTTTGTATGGATAAGCTCGGGCTCGACCTGAAGGGGCGTGTTGCCGAGCAGTCTCGCCAGCTGTGTTTCGGTGGCGATCTTGGTCGGCATGAGGTTCAGGATAAGTATCCTGAGCGGACGGATATCCTGCCCCTCTGCGCGTGTTTTGGCTATCGTGAATATGTTCTCGCTATGAAGTGTCTCTGCCGCAGGCAGATCATTCGGTATCTTTATCGGCATTTTTTATTCCCTGTTTACTTATTATTTGTTGCTTATTTCAAGTGCTTGCTCGATGTCCGCGATGATATCGTCAACATTCTCGATTCCGATCGACATACGGATGAGATCGGGAGAGACGCCCGCGTCGACGAGCTGTTCGTCGGTGAGCTGTCTGTGTGTGGTGGATGCGGGATGGAGCACCGAGGTGCGCGCATCGGCGACGTGGACGACTATCTGCGCAAGGCGAAGGGCGTCCATGAATTTGACCGCCGCATCCCTGCCGCCCTTGACGCCGAACGAAATGACGCCCGACTGACCGTTCGGCAGATATTTTTTGACAAGAGGGGCATCGGGCGAGCTCTCAAGTCCGGGATAATTGACCCAGGCGACCTTGTCGGATGCCTCAAGATATTTTGCGACCGTGAGTGCGTTCTCGCTGTGGCGTTTGATGCGCAGAGGGAGCGACTCAAGCCCGAGATTCAAGATATAGGACGCCATGGGCATGGGCGTCATGCCGAGATCGCGCATGAGCTGTGTGCGCGCCTTTGTGATATAGGCGGCATTGCCGAAGGACTCTGTATAAACGACGCCGTGATAGGACTCATCGGGGGTGGACAGCTCGGGATATTTTCCGCCCTTATTCCAATCGAAATTGCCCGAATCGACGATAACACCGCCAACGACCGATGCGTGACCGTCCATATATTTCGTTGTCGAATGAATGACCACATCCGCGCCGAACTCGATCGGGCGGCAGAGGACGGGGGTGGCAAACGTGTTGTCAACGATCAGCGGTATGCCGTGCGCATGCGCAAGCTTTGCGTAACGCTCGATATCGAACACCTTGAGCACCGGATTTGCGATGGTCTCACCAAAAAAGAGGCGGGTATTTTCGTCGATCTGCGCCTCGATCTCCTCATCGGTCATTTCGGGGGTGACGAATCTGACCTCGATGCCCATACGCTTCATCGTGACGGCAAGCAGGTTGGTGCTTCCGCCGTAGATGGTGGTCGAGGAGATTATATTTTGTCCGCAGGATGTGATGTTGAATATCGAGATAAATGTCGCAGCCTGTCCAGACGATGTGCAGAGTGCGCCGATGCCCCCCTCCATGTCGGCGATCTTTGCCTCGACCGCGGATACGGTCGGGTTCGAGATGCGCGAATACATGTGTCCGTCCGATTTCAGATCGAAAAGCTCGCCGAGAAAATCCGAGCTGTCGTATTTGTAGGTGGTTGATTGATAGATCGGCAGGACGCGCGGCTCGCCGTTTTTGGGTGTGTAGCCCGACTGCACCGCCTTTGTCTCGATCCCTCTGTTTTTGTTGTTATCCTTCATACATTATGCCTCCGCCGCTTGCTTTATTGGTTTTGCGTATTGTTTGTCGGTTTGTTTTGAACCACTATAGATTATACCACATTATCGCCGACATGTCAAGAGCGTCAGGGTAGACACGGGTGCGTAAGATGTCGAAAATTTCTATCAAAATAATCGCCTAAATTTGTGAAAAATTCAAAATAATCATTGCAATATTTACGATTTTGTGTTATAATATAGAAGACGATATACAAACCGTTCAAACACCCACCCACCCGCGATCGGAGGAAGCGAAATGGCAAGCACAAACAATACCGCACTTTACCTTTTCCACCAAGGAACGAATTACCGCTCTCACGACTATCTCGGCGTACACAAGGTGCGCTCGGGATACACCTTCCGCACATGGGCACCGAATGCAGACGAGGTACTGCTGGTCGGGGATTTCAACGGCTGGCAGGGTCAGCCGATGGCCCGCATATCCGAGGGCGGTGTTTGGGAGATCACCCTGCGCATGCCCTCGCTTGAAGGGGACAAATACAAATTCCTTATTCGCTCAAGATCGGGCGAGCATTACAAGGCAGATCCGTATGCCGCATACGGCGAGACTCTCTCCGCCACCGCATCGATCGTCTGCACCGCATCGAAATTCCGTTGGAGCGACAGCGCATGGATGGACAAGCGACAGATGATCGCAGAGAGCGGGAGACCGTACGACATCCCGATGAACATTTACGAGATCCATCTCGGCTCGTGGCGCACAAGAGACGGCAAAACGACAGAGGCGGGCGAGAATTATCTGAGCTACCGCGAGATCGCCGATCAGCTCGTGCCCTATGTCAAGCGCATGGGCTACACGCATGTCGAGCTTCTCCCCATCGCCGAGCATCCGTACGACGGCTCGTGGGGATATCAGTGCGTATCATATTTTGCACCCACCTCGCGCTACGGCACGCCCGACGATCTTCGTTATTTCGTCAACACACTTCACAAAAACGGAATAGGCGTGCTTCTCGATTGGGTACCCGCGCACTTCCCGAAGGACGAGCACGGACTTCGCGAATTTGACGGCAGTCCGCTTTACGAATACCAGGGTCACGACAGGATGGAGCATCCCGAATGGGGAACGCGCTGTTTTGACGTCGGCAGAAACGAGGTGCAATGCTTCCTCGTATCCTCGGCAATGAACTGGATCGAGAGATATCACATAGACGGACTTCGCGTTGACGCGGTCGCGTCCATGCTCTATCTCGACTATGCGAGAGCGCCCGGCGAATGGGTGCCGAACATTTACGGCGACAACAAAAATCTCGAAGCGATAGCATTCTTCAAAAAGCTCAACGGAACGCTCCTTTGCGAGCATCCCGACATTCTGATGATCGCCGAGGAATCGACCTCCTGGGCATCGGTCACAAAGCCTGTCGATCGCGGCGGACTCGGATTTTCCTTCAAATGGAACATGGGCTGGGCGAACGACATGTTCGAATACATCGAGACCGACCCGTTTTTCAGAAAATACCATCACAAAGACCTCAATTTCTCGCTTTCCTATGCGTTTGACGAGAATTATATCCTGCCCGTATCGCACGATGAGGTCGTCCACGGCAAAAAGTCGCTGATCGACAAGATGTGGGGCACTTACGACCAAAAATTTGCGGGCATGCGCATCTTTGAGCTTTGGCAGATGACGCACCCGGGCAAAAAGCTGACATTCATGGGCTGTGAATACGGACAGTTCCGCGAGTGGGACTATCAAAATCAGCTTGAATGGTTCATGCTCGATTTTGACAAGCACGAAAAGCTCTCATATTTTACCGAAACTCTGAACAATCTCTATCTTTCAAGGCGCGAGCTTTGGGAGGACGATTTCTCCTGGAGCGGATTTGATTGGATCTACGCCGACCGCGATGCCGACAACGTCATCGCATACAGAAGGACCGATCGCTCGGGTCGCGAGATAGTCTGCGCCATCAATTTCTCGGCGCGCGCCTACGAGGGCTACGGATTTCCCGTCAAGGGCGAGTCCTATCACGTTATACTTTCGACCGACGATGTCGCATTCGGAGGTGACGGAATGTTCTATCCCGAGGAGCACCGCGCAAACGATCTCGGCATGATCACCGTCGATCTCCCCCCGCTCTCGGGCGTAATGCTCGAGCGCATCCCCGAAGAGGTCAAAAAGAAGCCGGCAAGGGGCAAGAAGAAGTGAGAGCATAAAGATCGTCGAGAGCGATGATTAAATCGAATCGGTTGCCGAACACTCGATCCCCGGTAGGGCGGGGGCTTGCTCCCGCCGTTTATCGGTTATATTTGAATATACTTTAGACGATCAAATGATATTTTAATCTATATCAAAGAGCGGCGGGAGCACCGCGAACTTTTT
>CAZMPO010000031.1:0-13667 GCA_964568425.1 uncultured Lachnospiraceae bacterium
TATTCTTTTTTGAAAACTTAATGTTGCAACTTCATTTTACAATCTGCAAAAATAATTTTTACGCACATATTTTTTATCTTTAATATTTTTCGCAAAACTGCGCAAAATAAGGGTGTGCAAGCGGAGACAGAATGCTTACACACCTGAAAGGATTGAAAATATGATGGACAGAATAACACTGATACTTCTGATCATCGGCGGTCTCAACTGGGGAAGCATCGGACTTTTCCGATTTGATATTGTATCATGGATATTTGGCGGACAAACTGCAGTTGTCAGCCGAATCGTGTATACAGTTGTGGGTCTGTGCGCCATTTGGTGCATCTCCCTGCTCTTCCGTCAGCGCTCCGAGATCATTGAAAGATCGGTCAACTGATGATTTCGGCGACCTCAACAAGTTTGGGGTCGCCGTTATTTTATTATTTTGTTCTATTTTTCGGTTTTTTACCTTTTATCGGAGCACGGTTTTTGGTATTCTTCTGCCCCACGTTTCTATGTACATTTGCGGGGCGGACAAGGCAATTTTCGCCAAAACCTATAAGATCGCGCCGTCCTGCTTTAACAAGTGCCTCACGAACGAGATCGGCGTTTTCGGGACGATTGAATTGGAGAAGCGCTCTTTGCAGGCGTTTTTCTTCATATGAGCGCGGAACGAAGACCTCTTTCATTGTAAACGGGTCGATACCAGTATAGAACATTACGGTGCTTGCCGTTCCCGGTGTCGGATAGAAATCCTGCACTTGTTCGGGGTTTAGGTGCGAGCGTTTCAAGTACAGCGCAAGTTCAACTGCGTCCGAGAGAGTGCTTCCGGGATGGCTCGACATAAGGTACGGAACGAGATATTGCTCCTTGCCGATGCTTTTCGTCAGTTCAAAAAATCTCTTTTTGAATTTGTCATAAACCTCTATTGATGGTTTGCCCATATGTTGCAGGACGTTATTACAGCAATGTTCGGGAGCGACCTTAAGCTGTCCGCTGACATGATCGCGAACAAGTTTTTTGAAAAAGTCTTCATTTTTGTCATAGACGACATAATCGAATCGGATTCCCGATCTGATAAAGACTTTTTTGACGCCATCGACCTTTTCGATCTCTTGAAGCAGGCGAACATATTCGGAATGATCGACGACAAGATTTTTGCAAGGTGTCGGGGCGAGGCACTTTTTATTCGTGCACACGCCGTATTTGAGCTGTTTTTCGCAGGCGGGCTGACGGAAATCGGCAGTAGGTCCGCCGACATCGTGAATATAGCCCTTAAAGCCTTTGAGTTTGGTTATCTTTTTAGCCTCTTCTACGCAGCTCTCGATACTTCTCGATCGAACAGATCTGCCCTGATTGTAGGCGATAGCGCAGAAATTACATGATCCGAAGCAACCTCTGTTATGTGTTATCGAGAACTGTACCTCGGCAATACCCGGCACGCCGCCGTCTTTATCATAGATCGGGTGGGCACGGCGAGCGTAAGGGAGGGCGTAGATCTGATCAAGCTGTTCCCTTTCGATGGGCGGCATCGGAGGATTTTGAACGAGCATTTTTCCGTCGTAATACTCGGTGATCGCCTTTCCGCTGATGGCGTCGTTATTGGCATACTGCTCAGCAAAGGCTTTAGCGTACAGCATTTTATCCGACTTGAGATCGTCATACGAATAGCCTTTTACACAGTCAAAGTGAATTTTATCGTCGGGTTTTGTAAGGTACACCGTGCCGCGCACATCATGTATCTTTTTCACCGGAATGCCTCGATCGAGAAGTTCGGCAAGTCGCAAAAGGATATTCTCACCCATACCGTATGTCAAAATATCGGCGCGCGAATCGACAAGGACGCTTCTTCTGACTTTATCATCCCAATAATCATAGTGTGCAAAACGGCGAAGGGACGCCTCGAGACCGCCGAGGATGATCGGGACATCCCCATACGCCTCGCGGATCCTGTTTGAATAGACGATAACAGCACGATCGGGGCGAAGTCCCATTTTGCCGCCGGGGGAATAATAGTCGTAGTTTCGTTTCTTTTTGGAAACGGTATAATGGGCGACCATTGAATCGATATTGCCTGCACTTACCAGAAATCCGAGTCTCGGTCTGCCGAATCTCTTAAAATCATCGGTCGATCTGAAATTCGGTTGGGCGAGCATTGCAACGCGGAATCCTGCGTTTTCGAGAACGCGAGAAATAATCGCAGGACCGAATGCCGGGTGATCCACATACGCATCTCCGGACACATAAACAAAATCGGGTCTGTCCCATCCGCGTTCGCGACATTCATCCGGAGAGATCGGCAAAAATTCGTAATTCATAGATGCTCATGCTCACTTTCGTTTTTATGCATCTATATTATACATGTAAAAAAGAATATTGTCAAGGAGCTTTTGAAAATAAACAAAAAAAGACTCTTTTTTCTTATTGACATTTTGACATTTATGAAGTATAATAGATGAAAAGAAAGGAGATATCAAAATGAAAAGAATAGTTATCATAATCGCATTAATATCGGCGATGATTCTTCCGATGCTTGTCGGATGCGCCGATAAAGATAAGACTGCGCAGACGACCGTGGGTAATGTTGATCCGACATCGCCGGATACATCGGAAGACGACACCGTCGAGTATGTCGTAAAATATGCCGAAGACTCGGCGAAGATCGCAGAACTTCTTGTTAAGAAGCTCAGCGACAAGATCGGAGCGGAGATAAAATCATACTCGGTTGCCACAGATGAGGGTAAAAAGAGCTACGAGAAAGAAATACTCTTGAATGCCGATGAGGCATACAAAGATCTTATCAAGATCTATGATGCGGGCAAAAACACATACGTCATCTCGTCTGACGAAAAAGACGGTGCGAAAAAGATCCTTATATACTATTCGGATACGATCGCAGGCTACATTGCGGTCGACAGATTTGTTACCGAATGTGTATCGACTGATAACAAGCTCACAAATCTTGCGGTAAACGAAAAGATCGAAGATTCTGCCAAAGAAGACGACGATTACAAGCATTACGAGGAGCTTATCTGCTATCTCGTCGGCGGCGATGTCACGGATATCGATCTGATAGAGCCGCTGATCGTGCGCAGAAAAATGGGAGGTCAATCAACCCTCCGTGATCCCTGCATTCTTTACGACAACGGAAAGTACTATGTTATTTTCAATAATGGAACAGGCTGGTCGATAAGCTCGTCAACCAGTCTCAGAGGGTCATGGTCCAAGCCTAAGCCGGTTGTAAATATTTCAAAGATCAGCCAGCAATACAACATCAACGCTTTCGGCTCAAATTATACATGGGCACCCGAGCTTCACAAGTATGACGGCAATTATTACATTTTTGCAACATATTTCTGCTGTGATGAATCACATGATTCACCGTACGATGATCCGTACGCTGGACTTGGTCACCGCGCGTCGATCGTTCTTAAGTCGAGCGATCCGATGGGTCCGTACGAGCTTGTTTCGAAAAATGCTGACGGCGAATACGGTCACTCGACCCCCGCAAATTGGGACACTATTGATGCAACTCTCTATGTTGATCCAAACGGCGATCCTTGGATGATATTCGTGCACGAATGGACTTCCATGCCCGGCAACATTGGCGATTTCTCGGCAGTGAAGCTCTCGAAGGATCTCTCAACTGCTCTTACCGAGCCCGTAACGCTCTTTAAGGCAGGAACTGTTATTGGCGGCAGAGACACAAACGGCGTCACGGATGGTTGCTGGACCTACACAACAAAGGACGGACAGCTACTCTGCCTTTGGTCGACATTTATCGACGGCAAATATGTCGTCGCATGTGCTCGCAGTGAATCGGGCAATGTTCTCGGTCCATGGACTCAGGACGACGATCTTCTTTACGAGATCGGCATGTACAACACATACGACGGCGGTCATCCCTGCATCCTCACGCGCGATGATGGTCAGATGTACCTCGTCTTCCACTCTCCAAACACTGCAAGTGCAAGTGTTACTGAGCTTCCCACGCTCATACCGATAATCGAGAAAGACAATAAGCTTGTCTGGGGAATAAAGGCAAAATAAGTCGGTAAATATCATAAAAATCTGCGGAGCAGGCATGATCTCGGTCATATCTGTTCCGCTTTCAGCTTTTATCCTTGGCAAGATTATTCAAACCACTTAACCTTCAATACAAAATTTGTTGCATCTCTATAGCCCGCTTTGCCGTAATAATTCTCATGGAGATCATCATTAACTGCCTGAAACTCAGCGCAAGATGCGCCCTTTTCTCTGACTCGTTTTTCGAGCTCTTTATTTGCATAAAAACAGACGGCATCCCGTAAAGATGGAGCCGTCTGTTTTATGGTTTCTCAAATAATTATTCGGGCTTTACCTGAACCATTTCAAATGCTTCAAGTATATCGCCTTCTTTGATATCGTTGAACTTATCAAGACCGATACCGCATTCATATCCTGTCGCGACCTCTTTGACGTCGTCCTTAAAACGGCGGAGCGAGGAGATCTTATCTTCATAGATCACGACGCCGTCGCGAACGACTCTGATCTGCGCGTTACGCGTGATCTTACCGTCTTGAACATACGAGCCTGCGATCGTACCAATGCTCGAAACATGGATCGTTTGTCTGACCTCTGCGTGACCGAGCAGATTTTCCTTAAATGTCGGTGCAAGCATGCCCTTCATTGCCGCCGTAACCTCTTCGATGCACTCGTAGATGATCCTATACGTGTGGATATCGACTTTCTGGCGTTCGGCACTGTCAAGCGCACCCTTGTCGGGACGGACATTAAAGCCGATTATAACAGCATTTGAAGCCGATGCGAACATTACGTCATTCTCTGTTATTCCGCCGACAGCAGTGTGGATAACATTGACCTTGACCTCTTCATTCGAAAGCTTAAGGAGAGATGCCTTTACAGCCTCGGCGGAACCGCCGACATCTGCTTTTATGATAATGTTGAAGCTCTTGACACCGCTCGAGATCTGGCTGAATAGATCGTCAAGCGAAACCTTAGCGTTTGCCTTGAACTCGTCCTGCTTCTGCTTATCTTTTCTCTGTTGAGCAAGCTCGCGTGCCATCTTTTCATCGCGGACTGCATCAAATTCATCACCCGATTCGGGCACGTCGGCAAGACCTGTTATCTCGACGGGAACGGAAGGTCCTGCTGTCTTTACCGTCTTACCCTTATCGTCGATCATGGCACGAACTCTGCCTACTGCGCTTCCGGCAATTACTATATCGCCCGATTTAAGTGTACCATTTTGTACAAGTACGGTAGCGACAGGTCCGCGACCCTTGTCAAGACGCGCCTCGATAACGATACCCTTGGCAAGTCTGTTCGGATTTGCGCGAAGTCCTTTTACTTCGGCAACAAGAAGGACATTTTCGAGAAGATCGTCTATGCCCATACCCGTAAGTGCCGAGACGGGAACACAAATTACATCTCCGCCCCATTCCTCGGGAACAAGCTCGTACTTTGTAAGCTCCTGCTTAATAGCATCGGGGTTTGCGGAGGGTTTATCCATTTTGTTGATTGCAACGATAATATCGATACCTGCCGCCTTTGCGTGGTTGATCGCCTCGACAGTCTGCGGCATTATACCGTCGTCCGCGGCAACAACAAGGATCGCGATATCGGTAGCCATTGCTCCTCTTGCACGCATGGCTGTAAATGCCTCGTGACCCGGGGTGTCAAGGAAGGTTATCTCTTTGCCGTTTATAGTAACGGTATATGCGCCGATCGCCTGCGTAATGCCGCCTGCCTCACCGGCGGTAACATTTGCGTGGCGTATGCGGTCAAGGATCGATGTCTTACCATGGTCAACGTGACCCATTACACATACAACGGGAGCGCGCTCGACAAGCTCCTCCTCTTTGTCCGCTTCGTCTTCGAAAAGTCTGTCTTCGATCGTAACAACGACCTCTTTGGAGACCTTCGCTCCAAGCTCTGTACCGACATACTCGGCAGTATCATAGTCGATGACTTGGTTGACGCCTGCCATTACACCGAGCATCATAAGGCGTTTGATGACCTCTGCCGCCGTCACCTTAAGCTTTGATGCAAGCTCGCCGACAGTGATCTCGTCGGGAACTGTTATCGAGAGCTGCTGTTTGACCGGCTTCTGCTGTTTGTTCTGCTTCATCTTCTGCATACCCTGGCGTTCTCTGTCGCTCTTGGTATTGCCCTTTTGATTCTGCTTTTTCAGCTTCTGACGCGAATCGTTATTATCAAATCTGGAGCTTGTGTTGTCACTGGCGTATTTTTCGAGCTTTTCGTCATACTTGGAAAGATCGACAGAAGCGCCTCTTGTATCAATGACTTTGGTCTTGGCACCCGTATAGGATGTGGACTCGGTCGACTGAGTAACGGTAGTCGTTGTATCTACCGGCTTTGAACTGCGGAACATATTTCCGTTGTTTACCGGGCGTTGTTTTTGTTCGCTGTTCTTTTCTTTCTTCTGATTTTTCTGCTGATTTTTAAGATCGAGCGGATTTGCGCCCGCAAACCTGTCCTGTTTGACCTCATCGCGCTGTTTTCTCTGCTGTTGAGGCTTCTGCTCTGGCTTCTTTTCGGGTTTCTTCTCGGCTGCTTTCTCGGACTCGAGCTTTTTGTCGGTCGTGGCAGTTTCGGTTCCCTTTACGTCGACTTTCTCGACTTTCTCTCCCTTTTCAGACGGTACGGGTGAAGGATCGGGAGTTTGGGTCGGCTTTGCAGGTTTTGTAACCCTCTCATCGTCTATTTTGGTCTTTCCGTCAAAATAGTCATCAAAACCGACCACCTGATTTTTTAATGTCAGCTGATTCATGAGATATGAAAACTCGTCGGGCTCAAGCGTTGCGGAAGACACCTTCGGAAATCCGCCGGCCGCAAGTATATCGATAAGCTCCTTGTTTTTGAGTCCAAGATCCTTTGCCAAAGCGGCAAGCTTTATTTTAGTTACTGCCATATATTGCACCTCCCGCGGAGCTGTCTCCGCACTCGTTGTTCTTTTTAAGTTGTTTCATTATCGCTGCCTTGAAATTGTCGTCAATAACGGCAACGGCAGAAACATCCATCGTCTTCCCTATCGACTTTGCAAGCATCGCTTTCGTTTCCTCGATGATAACGCATTCAACACCGTGAAAACTGCAGCCGTCAAGTATTTTTTTTTTCGAATTATCGGACGCATCGGTCGCTACGCAGACAAGACTTGGTTTATTCGGAGACCTAACAGCCAAGACTGTCTGCTCTGTTCCGAATTTTATTTTTCCCGCTCTATATGCAAGACCGATCACACCAAGAAGGTTACTCACTGTCCCAAAGCCCCCTTCAATGTCTCCTCAAGCAAGGCGAACACCTCATCGGATATTTGACATTTCAGATTGTTTTCAAGTCTTTTTGCTTTTCTTGCCTTTTTCAGACACTCGGTCTTTTTACAAATGTATGCGCCTCTGCCCGATCTTTTGCCTGTTTCATCAAGGCAGACCGTACCGTCGGGAGTTCTTACCACACGAATAAGGGTTCTTTTATCGTATGAAGACATGCATCCGAGACATCTGCGCATTGGGCTTTTTTTCGTATCGTTGTTAACTGACGACAAGTAACCTGCCTCCGATCTGATTTTTGATTACTCTGTTTTAATATCTATCTTGTAACCCGTAAGACGTGCGGCAAGTCTGGCGTTCTGTCCTACTTTGCCTATCGCCAGAGAAAGTTGGTCGGGATCAACAATTACGCGACATGTATTCTCGCCGTCGATAATGACCTCATTCACCTTGGCGGGAGAGAGAGCCGCCGAAATGAACTCAACCGGATCTTCACTGTATTTGACAACATCGATCTTTTCGCCGCGAAGCTCCTCAACGACAGCCGTTATTCTGATTCCGCGAGCACCTATGCATGCGCCGACCGGATCAACACCCTGCTCTCTTGAATAAACGGCTATCTTAGATCTCGATCCTGCCTCTCGGATCACCGAATGAATAATAACCGTTCCGTCGCGGATCTCGGGAACCTCAAGTTCAAAGAGACGCTTGATCATGTCGCCGTCTCTTCTTGAAAGCATAACGATCGGTCCGCGAGTTTCCTTCTTTACCTCTGCAACAAAGACCTTTACATGATCGCCGACGGCAAATGTCTCGCCCGGGATCTGCTCGCTCTTTAAGAGGACAGTGTTCTTTGTACCGGTATCAAGCACTATATCGCCTGTAAGCGGATTGACTTTTTGAACGACGGTTGAGATGATCTCTCCTTTTTTGCTTTCAAATTCCTTATACATCATTCCGCGTTCTGCTTCCTTGACACCCTGCAATATCACCTGCTTGCCAGTATGTGCCGAAAGTCGGCGGAAATCCTGGGGTTTGAGTTCGATATCAACTATCGCGCCGAGAACGCTTTTTCTGCTGACTTTTTTCGCGTCGCGAAGGGTTATCTGGGTCTCGGGATTTTCGACCTCCTCGACGACCTCTTTTTGCTGATACATTTTTATTTCGCGTTTGTCATTGTCGATCACAATGCGAACATTGCTTTCACCGTCATGCTCGCGCTTATATGCACTTACAAGTGCAGCGTCAACCTTTTCAAGCATATAATCCTTAGGGATTCCCTTTTCCTTTTCAAGCTGGTCAAGAGCTTCGAACAATTCGTTATTCATTTTAATATCCTTTCAGTCAGATGATGACAAAAACTTTTTCTTTGATAAGTGCTCAATAATTAAAATTGGAAGTAAACATTCGCCTTTGCTATCGCCTTGCGCTCTACGGTCTGTGTTGAACCGTCTTGCATACGAACGGTAATGATATCTCCGTCTTGATCGGTATCAAGAACTCCGATAAACGATTTTGTTCCGTTTATCGGCTTATAGAGCCGTATCTGAACGGTCTCTCCTCGACAAAGCAAAAAATGCTCGCGAGTTCTGATGTTCCGCTCCAATCCCGGCGATGAGACTTCGAGATAATACGGATCCTCGATCGGATCTGCATTGTCAAGGACAGGGTCGATCGCTCGATGAACTTTCTCGCAACCGTCAAGATCCACACCTTGATCTGAATCGATCGTAATGCGAAGATACCATGTCGCACCCTCTTTAACGTACTCGACATCCCAAAGGGTATATCCGAGCCCTTCGACCGTCGGTCTGATAAGCTCTTCAACGTTTGACGAAATATTTCCGCTTTTATTTGCCATGAAATATACCTTAAGCTCCGCTTTTTGCTGCCGCAAAAAAGCGGAAGAGCGTCTGCACGCTCTTCCTTTCATTAACTCTATGATCTTACTGTGATTATAGTATACCACACAATTGGCGTTTTGTCAATAGTTTTTTGAAAATTTCTTTGACCTACGGCAAAAAAATAATAATTTTTTTCAAAAAACTATTGCATTTTCGGTCGAATTTTGCTATAATAAGGCAGTTTGCAATAAAAGGCTCTCAGAGCCTCTGCCGCTATGTCTGCCGATCCCGCGGGGTGGCGGCGAATTTATTTGCGACTGCCTTTATTTTTTATTCTATATTGTAAAGCGAAAGGGAGCTTTTGTGGGGGTCGGACAAAAGCGTAGGGTAGGAAAATGTATGATAAGACAGGAGAGAATGTAATCATCAGCCTGAGACAGGTTTCAAAGGCATTCGATGGAGAAACGGTCCTCGATCACATAGATCTGGACATTTGCGGAGACGAATTCGTGACGATACTCGGTCCTTCGGGATGCGGAAAAACGACCACGCTTCGAATTATCGGCGGATTTGAAACACCCGACTGCGGCGATCTTTTCTTCGACGGAAAACGCATTAACGACCTTCCGCCGTATCAGCGTCAGGTAAATACCGTGTTTCAGCGATACGCCTTATTTCCTCACCTTAATGTGTACGAAAACATCGCATTCGGTCTTCGGCTGAAAAAGCTTCCCGAAGACGAGATCAAACAGAAGGTTCAAGAGATGCTGACGCTCGTCAATCTCAAGGGCTTTGAGCGTCGCCGCGTGACTACCCTTTCGGGTGGACAGCAGCAACGTGTTGCGATCGCGCGCGCCCTTGTCAATCATCCAAAAGTTCTTCTTTTAGACGAACCGCTCGGAGCACTCGATCTCAAGCTCCGCAAAGACATGCAGAACGAGCTCAAACGCATACAAAGACAAATGGGTATAACATTCATATATGTTACCCACGATCAAGAAGAAGCACTTTCGATGTCGGATACCATCGTCGTCATGTCCGAGGGAAAGATCCAGCAGATCGGCTCTCCGACCGACATTTACAACGAGCCCGAAAACGCGTTCGTCGCTGACTTTATCGGCGAATCAAATATACTCGACGGTATGATGCTCGCCGATTACAAAGTCAAATTTTCTGGTCATATATTCAACTGCGTCGATGCCGGATTTGCCGTACGCGAGCTTGTTGACATCGTTGTCCGTCCCGAGGACGTCGATGTTGTTTCAAAAGAAAGCGGCATGTTGACAGGAACCGTAAGCTCGGTAACCTTCAAGGGCGACTATTACGAGATAATAGTTGATGTCGGCGGATTCAAATGGATGCTTGAGACCTCCGATTTTGTCGGAGTTGACGAGGTGATCGGTCTTGATATTGAGCCCGAGGCAATACATGTAATGAAAAAATCAGAATATTCCGGAATGTTCGGCGACTATTCGACCTTTAGTGACGAGATGGAGCATCTCGGAGATCTTGAGGAGGAAGAGGAAGAATGAAGAACAGATCCTTTTTTCAGCAAATAGTCGCTCTTCCGCACATCCTTTGCGTGATCCTCTTCATCGCGGCTCCGATGATGTTCGTGCTCTATTTTGCGTGCACGGATGAAAACGGTGCATTTTCCCTTTCCAATTTGGCAAAGCTCTCGCAATACGGAAATGTATTCATACTCTCGATCGCTTTTGCGCTCATTGCCACCGTCGTGTGCCTCTTGATAGGTTATCCGCTTGCATACTTCATGTCAAGGCAATCGGAGAGAACGCAAAAGATACTCATGATACTCGTTATGCTTCCGATGTGGTGTAATCTTCTGATACGTACATACGCGCTGATGGCACTTCTTGACAACGGAGGCCTGCTCAACTCGGTGCTTGAAAGCATGGGACTCGGCAAGCTTCATATAGTTGGGACAAATTTCGGCGTAATACTCGGAATGGTCTATGACTTTCTTCCCTACATGGTTCTGCCGATCTTCACTTCCATGACCAAACTCGACAAACGATATATCGAGGCATCGCACGACCTCGGGTGTAACAATATTCAGACAATGTTCAAGGTCGTTATCCCGCTTACAATGTCGGGCGTGATCTCGGGAATTACCATGGTATTTGTTCCGTCGATAAGCACGTTTTACATTTCGCAAAAGCTCGGCGCGGGCAAGATAGATCTTGTCGGCGACACGATCGAGCGTCTGTTCCAAAATACCGCCACATACGGTGTCGGAGCGGTCATCTCACTCATAATGATGATACTTATTCTCATCTCCATCGGTGTCATGAATCGTTTCGAAAGCGGAAGTGACAAGACTGTCGTGGCAAAAGGAGGAATCGTCAAGTGAAAGTACTGTCAAAGCTTTATATGGGCATCATTTTCTTCCTTTTGTATATCCCGATCGGAGTTCTCGTTGTATTCTCGTTCAATGAATCGGGAAATCTCGCCGAATTTTCGGGATTTACGCTTAATTGGTACAACGAACTTTTCAATGACAGTGAGGCTCTGTCATCGCTTCTCAATTCGGTGATCCTCGCGGTCACATCGGGCGCGCTTGCGACCGTGATCGGCACTTTCGGTGCTCTCGGACTGAGCAAAATGAGAAACAGATACATCAAAGGAACTGTCAAAGCGCTGACAAATATCCCGATGATGAATCCCGATATCGTGACCGGCGTTTCGATGATGCTGCTTTTTGTTGCCTTTGCCACGCTGATAAATGCGCAAAGTGTTTTCGGTTTTTGGACCATGCTCATTGCTCACACAACATTCAGTCTTCCCTATGTAATACTGTCGGTAATGCCGAGATTTAGGGAGCTTGATCTTTCTCTCTCGGAGGCGGCGCAAGATCTCGGATGCACACCGTCGGGGGCATTCTTCAAGGTCGAGCTTCCCGAGATAGTACCGGGGATCGTTTCCGGATTTATGCTCAGCTTCACAATGTCGCTTGACGATTTCGTGATCAGCCACTTTGTCAGCTCGCCTGATTTTCAGACACTTCCCCTCTATGTTTACAATCAGACGGCGCACAATGTCAAATTCAGCATGTACGCACTGTGTACGCTGATCGTGACCGTGATCCTCGCGATCCTGCTTGTAGTTAATTTCGCAGGCGGAGCAAAGAAGCGCAAGGAGGTAAAGCGAGTATGAAAAAAATAATCTCGATCATCCTTCTGACATCAATGATACTGGGTATCTGTCTGCCCATGCTTTCTTCCTGCGCAAATGACGGCGTTTCGATCGGCGGAACAACAACTCTTTATGTATACAACTGGGGCGAGTACATATCCGATGGTTCAGAGGGATCGCTTGATTCAAACGCCGCATTTGAAAAGTGGTACTTTGAGACCTACGGGCAAAAAGTAAAGGTCAACTATTCGACCTATTCAAGCAACGAATCCATGTACGCAAAGATCTCATCCGGATCGGTCAACTATGATATAGTTATCCCGTCCGATTACATGATCCAGCGAATGATCGACGAAGATCTGCTCTCACCGCTCGACTATTCAAATATCCCGAATGCATCGACAACGGTTGAGGAATTCTTGAATCCATATTACGACCCCGATGTTGACGGTGACGGATTCAGCGATTATTCGGTTCCCTACATGTACGGAATGGTCGGAATAATCTACAACACAACAATGGTCGATGCCGAAGATGTCGGCTCGTGGGACCTCATGTGGAATGAGAAATACAGCGGGAATATTTTGCAGTTCAATAATTCGCGCGATGCTTTCGGATCTGCACAATATTCAATGGGAGATGTCGATCTCGTTAATTCGACAAACGAATCGGATTGGCGCGCGGCGCTCGAACGTCTCAAGGAGCAAAAGCCCATACTTCAGGGCTATGTCATGGACGAAATATATAACAAGATGGAAAACGGCTCTGCCGCCATCTCGTCCTACTACGCAGGCGACTTTCTGACCATGTACGAAAACAATGACGACCTTGAATTTTATTACCCGAGTGAGGGCACGAACCTTTATGTCGATGCCATGTGCGTCCTTAAATCGAGCAAAAATAAGACGATCGCGGAAAGATATATAAACTTTATGCTATCCGAAGAACCGGCTGTCGCAAACGCGGAATTTACCTATTATGCGTCGCCCAGCAAGCTTGTTCGCGAAAACGAAGAATATATCGAATACATGAACTCCATCAAAGATAATGGGTACGATCTCATGTATGATACGGACAATGTAAAGACCTCGTCATACAAAAATCTCAGCGCGGAAAATCTCATGCTTCTTAACGATCTTTGGGAAGAACTTAAATGCGACATTTCCGTAAGCGGCGGTATTTACGCGATATGCGGTGTAATAATCGCCTCGCTTGCCGGATTTGGCATCTTCTTCGCCGTTCGTAAGAAAAAGCGAGATATATATTGATCACATAAATCCAAAAAGTTGCGTTTTTGACCTGTCAAGACCGCAACTTTTTTGTTGCTCTCTTATGAAAGAGCTTTTTCCTTCCATCTTTCGTCAAAAATCGACACTGGTTGCGGGTAGTTTGGTATAGA
>CAZMPO010000032.1:0-13645 GCA_964568425.1 uncultured Lachnospiraceae bacterium
CACCCCTTCGGCGCACAAATGCTCGATCACCTGATAATAGCCGATGACGGGTACGAGCCGATCTTTAAGCATGTGGAAAGAAGCAGATAATTTACACAGGTGCGTACTAGATCATAACAAAAAAACGTTGCGATTTTGACTTATCAAAACCGCAACGCTTTTTTATTTACATTTTATTATTTGCCGAAAGGCTCTCTTGCGGCATAGCTTGTATGAAGAAGCTCATGAGCAAGATGAGAATTCGGTTCGCCGAGGAACTCATCGTAGAGCGCCTTGATCTGAGGATTGTTATGGGACTGACGGAGGGTCTGTCTCTCATCCTCGCTGTAAAGGGCAGCTGCTCTCTTTTCCTTATAGGTATCGACGATATCGATATCCTCGTTAGGAAGGAAGCACTCTCTGACATAAGGCTGTCCGCCGCCGTTGATACAGCCGCCGGGGCATCCCATGACTTCTATAAACTGGTACTTGCTGTTGCCTGCGCGGATCTCATCAAGAAGAACCTTTGCGTTCTTCATTCCGTGAGCAACGGCAACGTTAAGTTTCATGCCGTTAAGATCAAATTCAGCCTCTTTAACACCATCGAATCCGCGAACTTCGGTGAAGGTAACGCCTTCATGCTCCTTGCCGGTAAGGACGTAAGCAGCAGTACGAAGTGCTGCCTCCATAACGCCGCCGGTAACGCCGAAGATAACGCCTGCGCCTGTGTAATCGCCGACAATATCGCGATCGAAATCTTCATCGGGAAGCTTTGTGAAGTTGATTCCACTTCTCTTGATGAGTTTGCCAAGTTCTCTTGTAGTGAGGACAGCGTCAACATCCGGGATACCGCGTGTCTTAAGCTGATCTCTCTCTTTTTCGAACTTCTTTGCAGTACAAGGCATGATCGACACGACGAACATATCCTCGGGAGCAACGCCGATCCTCTCAGCATAGAAGTGCTTAAGGATAGCACCCTGCATCTCGTGAGGAGACTTACAGCTGGAGAGGTGTCCGAGAAGATCACCATAGTGATACTCGGCATAGTTGATCCATCCGGGCGAGCAGGATGTGATCATCGGGAGCTTACCGCCGTTCTTGACTCTGTCAAGAAGCTCGGTAGCCTCTTCCATGATCGTAAGGTCTGCGCCATAGTTTGTATCGAATACTTTCTTGAATCCGAGACGTTTAAGAGCGGCAACCATTTTGCCTGTAACGGGGGTGCCGACCTTCATGCCGAATTCTTCGCCAAGAGCCGCGCGAACAGCGGGAGCTGTCTGAACGACAACATACTTCCCTGCCTTGAATGCATCGTCGACCTTGGTTATCTCGCTCTTTTCCATAAGAGCACCTGTAGGACATACGCTTACGCACTGTCCGCACATGATACAGGGCGAGTTTGCGAAGGATCTGTTTTCGGCAGGTCCGACGATCGTCTTGAATCCGCGATTTTGGAATGCGAGAACGCCCTCACCGTGAGCATTTGCGCATCTTGTTACGCATCTGCCGCAGAGAATGCACTTCGATGTATCTCTTACGATGGAAGGGGTGAGGTTATCAAGAGTGGTCGGGGTCTTTGCGCCCTCGTACATATCCTCTCTTGCACCTGTAATTCTTGCGACGTGAAGAAGCTCGCACTTCTCGTTCTTGTCGCACTGCTGACATTTCATCGAGTGGTTGGAAAGGAGAAGCTCAACCGATGCGCGGCGAGCGGCTACTGCCTTGGGAGACGAGATCGTGATCTCCATTCCCTCGTTTACGGGATAAACGCAGGATGCTACAAGTCCTCTTGCGCCTGTTGCCTCAACGAGACATACGCGGCAAGAGCCCTGATTGCATTCGCCGTGATTGTATGTACAGAGCGAGGGTATTTCGTATCCGCACTGTCTTGCGGCTTCGAGAATGGTGAGCCCGGCGTCAACCTGATAAGCTACGCCCTCAATTTTAATATTAATCTTTGCCATTTTCTATTCCCCCTTACTTCTTTTCTATTGCCTTGAACTTACAAGAAGCTATGCACATTCCGCACTTGATACACTTTTCGAGATCGATCTCGCGAGACGGGAGCTTATGTCCGGGTGCGATGTAATCGGTCTTGGCGATAGCGTTGACAGGACACTGTCTCTCGCAAAGTCCGCATCCGATACACTTGTCGCGATCGATATGATACTGCATGAGTTTCTTGCAGACATGTGCGGGACATTTTTTGTCTACAATGTGAGCGATATATTCATCGCGGAAATGAGTGAGCGTCGAGAGAACGGGGTTAGCAGCCGTCTGACCGAGTGCACAGAGCGAGCCGTCTTTGATCGTTCCTGCGAGCAGTTCAAGCTCCTCAAGATCCTTCATGGTTGCCTTGCCCTCGGTGATCTTATTGAGATACTCAAGAAGGCGTCTTGTACCGATACGGCAGGGAGAACACTTGCCGCAAGATTCGTCGCAGATAAATTCCATGTAGAACTTAGCAACGTCGACCATGCAGTTATCCTCGTCCATTACGATAGCTCCGCCCGAGCCCATCATCGAGCCCTTTGCAACGAGGTTATCGAAATCGATCTCAGCATCGAGATCCTTCTCAGTAAGACATCCGCCCGAAGGTCCGCCTGTCTGAATTGCCTTAAACTTCTTTCCGTTCGGGATTCCGCCGCCGATATCGTAGATCAGCTCGCGAAGCGTTGTTCCCATGGGGACCTCAACAAGTCCGACATTGTTGACCTTGCCGCCGAGAGCAAAGACCTTTGTGCCTTTCGACTTTTCGGTGCCGTATTTTGCGAACGACTCAACGCCGTTGCGAAGGATATACGGAACGCATGCAAGAGTCTCAACATTGTTAACGATGGTGGGACATTGCCACAGACCCTTGACAGCCGGGAACGGAGGACGGGGACGAGGCATACCTCTCTTACCCTCGATCGAGTTAAGAAGGGCTGTTTCCTCACCGCAGACGAATGCGCCTGCGCCAAGTCTGATGTGTGCACGGAAGGAGAATCCGGTTCCGAGGATGTTATCTCCGAGGAGTCCGAGCTCTTCAGCCTGACGAATGGCGATCTTAAGACGGTTAACAGCGATAGGATACTCGGCACGAACGTAGAAATAGCCGTTCTGCGCACCGATAGCGTAACCTGCAATCATCATACCTTCGATAACCGCAAGGGGGTTGCCCTCGAGGATCGAACGATCCATGAATGCGCCGGGGTCGCCCTCGTCGCCGTTACAAACGACGTACTTTGCACCGTCGGGCTGAGCGTAAGCAAACTGCCACTTTCTGCCTGTCGGGAATCCGCCGCCGCCTCTGCCGCGCAGTCCGGAATCGAGAACCGACTTGATAACATCGGCACGATCCATCTTGAGTGCATTTACAAGACCCTGGAACGCACCTGCGCCAAGAGCCTCATCAATATTTTCGGGGTCAATAGAGCCGCATCCGTGAAGAGCGATTCTGACCTGTTTTTTGTAGAAGTTGATATCGTCCTGCTTTGCGACCTTCTGTCCGGATGCAGGATCGACATAAAGAAGTCTTTCAACGACCTCGCCGCCGATAAGATCCTTTTCAACGATCTCCTCAACATCTTCGATCTTAACAAGTCTGTAGAGGGTATCCTCGGGATAGATCTTTACGAAAGGTCCCTGAGAGCAGAAGCCGAAACAGCCGACCTGGTTTACCGTGACCTTGTCGGAGAGTCCCTTCTCTTCAACGAGACGCTCGAATTTCATTCTTATCTCTGCGGAGTTTGACGAGAGACATCCCGTACCGCCGCAGAGAACGACAGCACGCTTGCCCGACTCGCCCGAGAACTTGCCGTTAAGACATGCGGTACAGCTTGTCTGTTTTGCGCTGAGTTCATCAAAGTTTTTGATCATAGGTTATTTCCTCCTTCTTTGCGGAGATCCTCGATAATACCGGGAACGGCATTGACCTGAACCTTTGGATAGACCTTTCCGTTGATCGAGACGGCGGGAGCAATTCCGCACGCACCTATGCAACGGAGCGCGTCGATGGTAAACAGACCGTCATCGGTCGTTTCACCCGGGTTGATTCCGAGAATCTCGGAAAATTTGTCGATAACCTGCTGCGCGCCTTTGACATAGCAGGCAGTACCGAGACAACAGCCGATGATATACTTTCCCTTGGGTCTGAGGGAGAAGAAAGAATAGAATGTAACAACGCCGTAGATCTCGGCAACGCTCGTTCCCGTTTTTTCGGAAACAAGCTGCTGGACCTCAAGCGGTATGTAACCGTATTCCTTCTGAATGTCACTCAGAATCATCATCAAGGGTGTAGTTTCGCCGACATATCTGTTGCATATCTCGGTGATCTTAGCTACTGCAGCTTCGCTTAAATGAGCCATGATAGCCCTCCTTAATGTTTTTTTCGTGCCTTAGCACGGTTATAATGACCTTATTTCGGTCAATACAATCCATCGTATGTTATTATACACTTTTTTTGGAATTTTGTCAATAGCTTTAGACACCCTTTTCTGTCGAATTTATCAATATTTTATCGATAACATGCATATCGATTGATTTTTCTTGACTATATTTTAAGAAATTGAAAATTCTTTCTTTTTTTGCGATCAACCTATTGCATTTTATTAAAAAAGGTTGTATAATAAGGAAAAGTACTGGACATGTGTGTCAAAACATCAAACACGCATCGGAGGTTTCTGTTGAAAGAGGATAACAAAGGCAGTGTTCTGTCCAAAATAGTGTATGCGTACACGGCATATCTTCAAGCACCGATCATCTTTCTGACTAATGTCGGGCTATGTATGATCGCCGCCGAGCTTCTAATAAGCAAATGCGGACTTCCCGACTATTTGAGGGTCATCGGAATCGTGCTCGGTGTTTTGTCGGGATTTCACGGAATGTTCAAATATCTTCATATGGTTCTGAAAAAAGATCCGACCGGCAGGTCGAATGACAACAATAACATTGAAAAGAAGGAAAATGACAATGATCAATTCCGAACTTAAGAAACAAACGGTTAAAATGTCAATAGGCGTTTTGATAATGACCGCCGTAATGATCGGCGTGTTCGCAGCTTTCGGTAAATTTGATTACAAAGTCGTCACCGGCGGTTTTCTCGGTGCTCTGGTAACCATCGCCAACTATTTCTTCCTGGCATTCTCGGTCGATCGGATATCGGACAAGGATAATGTCAAAGACGGACAATCGTTAATGAAGATCTCTTACTTTGTACGTCTTGTCGTGATCGGCATTACTATTTTTATAGCGATAAAGATCCCGATCTTCAACTACATCGCGACAGCAATTCCCTTCCTGTTTCCGCGTGTCGTGATCGTCGCTATCCAGCTTTTCGATATGAGAAAGGAAAAGCAAAGATGAATGTAACCGGACCGCGGATATATTTCAAGATCCCCGTATTCGGCGGGATCCCGATCACAGAAACGATAGTCAACATGTGGATACTGATGGCAGTCATCGTCGGGGTTTGCATTTTTTTAACACGCGGACTGAAGGATCGTCCCGAGAGTAAACGGCAGATCGTGGCAGAGCTTATCGTATCAAAGCTCTACTCACTCGTTGAGGGTACGATGGGCAAACGAAACAGCAAATACGCACCCTTTATCGGCACGATATTAACGCTTTCCGCACTTGGAAGTCTATCGAGTCTTGTCGGAATGCGACCGATAACGGCAGACCTCAGCGTAACGCTTGCATGGGGCATTGTGGTTTTTGTAATAATTCAGACCGAGACCATAAGGACAGGCGGAATACTCGCTTATCTAAAGTCATTTATCGACCCCGTTCCCGTAATGCTTCCGATTAATATTATAAGCACGGTAGCTACGCCTATATCAATGGCGTTCAGACATTTCGGAAACATTGCGTCGGGTCTGGTTATTTCGAAACTCGTTTATACGGCACTTGCCTCACTCAGCTCGCTTGTACTGTCGTTTATACCAAACGACTTTATAGCGTCAATACCGATATTTCAGCTCGGTATCCCGGCTGTCATGTCGATCTATTTCGATCTGTTTTCGAGTTGCCTGCAAGCCTACATCTTCTGTATGCTTACCATGGTCTATATTTCGAACGCAAACGAAACCTAAACAAGAAATCACTCAAAAAACTGATATACAAAAAACTAATATTCGGAGGAAAAAATGGAAAGAGCAATCGTACTTGCCGCATCGGCAATTGGAGCAGGTCTTGCAATGATCGCGGGTCTTGGCCCCGGTATCGGTGAGGGTATCGCCGTAAGTAAGGCACTTGAGGCAATAGGAAGACAGCCCGAATGTAAAGGCAGCGTCACGAGCACAATGCTGCTCGGATGTGCCGTCGCGGAGTCGACAGGTATCTACTCACTTGTCATCGCGCTTATTCTCATATACGCAAATCCGCTCGTAAATCTTCTTTAATTTAAGGATTTAAGGAGAAAAGCAAATGGAAGAGTTTCTTTCATTCGTAACCCTCGACTTTTGGGAAATGCTTTTTACCTGGGGCAATCTTCTCATACTCTTTTTGTTGATGAAGAAGCTTCTGTTCAAGCCCGTAAAAAACATACTTGACAAGCGTGAGAAGGAAGTCGCCGCATCGTACGAAAATGCAAAAAAAGCAAGCGACGATGCCGAGGCTCTTAAGGCGGACTATGAAGAAAAGCTGTCAGGTGCCAAAAGCGAGGCGGCTGAGCTTATCAGCAGTGCAACAAGAAAAGCCACTATTACCCAAGAGCAAATTGTCAAGGATGCCCACGAAGAGGCGGATAGGATAATCAAGAGAGCCGAGGCGCAGATCGAGCTCGAAAAGCAGAATGCGATAGGAGAGGCAAAAAACGAGATATCCGAGATCGCCGTAACGCTTGCGTCCAAGATCATCGAAAAGGAGATCAGCGAAGAGGATCACCGAGAGATGATCGACGATTTCATCAAAGTGGCAGAGAAAAAAGAGTAATGTTTGGGGGATTTAGCATTGGATCTTACCGAAAATCTTGCAAAGGCGTTTTTTGATCTGTGTCACGAGGAAGATCTTGACAGTGCTGTCAGGGATGACCTTTTTGCGATCGATCGCGCCTTTTCGGAGAATTGTGACATCGTAAACCTTCTTGATTGCCCGGGCATATCTCTGTCAGAGCGGCAAAGCATCGTTTGCGACATACTTGTCGGTGCGCATGCGTACACAGTCAATCTGATGTGCATTCTCACAGCAGATCGCACCGTCTCGTCTTTCTCAAAAATAGTGACGCTTTACAACTCATATTACGAGTTAGCACATAATATCGAACATGTGACCGCGATCACTGCGTCTTCAATGACAGAGGATCAGATCGCAAGGCTGAAAAATGTTCTCGAGGACAAACGCAAAAAGACGATCATTCTTGAAAATAAGGTCGATCATACACTGATCGGCGGTATTCTTCTCAAGTATCCCGATATGCAAACAAATGCGAGCGTCTCATCAGAGCTTGAACGGATAAAGCGCGAGCTGCTTGTTTAGGCTAAATTGTTATCGATCGAAAGGAAAAAACATGCCAATTAACGCAGATGACATCAGCAAAGTCATAAAAGACAGAATAAAAACATATTCGTCGAAAATAGAACAAAGCGAGACGGGGTATGTCATACAAATAGGCGACGGAATCGCCAAGGTTCACGGACTTGACAAGTGTATGTCGAACGAGCTTCTTGAGTTTTCTAACGGACAGTACGGCATGGCTCTTAACCTTGAGGACACTCACGTAAGTGCGGTCATGCTCGGAAATGATGCAGGCATATGCGAGGGTGACACCGTAAAAAGAACAGGCAAAGTCGTTTCCGTCCCCGTGGGCGAGGCTCTCATCGGGCGTGTAGTCAACTCGCTCGGAGAACCGATCGACGGAAAAGGTCCGATCGAGGCAGTCGACAGTTTGCCGATCGAGTCCCCTGCCCCCGGAATTATTGAGAGAAAATCGGTCAGCGTCCCCCTTCAAACGGGCATTGCCGCGATCGACTCTATGATACCGATAGGTCGCGGTCAAAGAGAGCTTATAATCGGGGACAGACAGACGGGTAAAACATCGATCGCTGTTGATACGATCATTAACCAAAAAGGCAAAGGGATGATCTGTATCTATGTTGCGATAGGTCAAAAAAGATCGACCGTTGCTCAGATCGCAGAGACTTTCGCGCAAAGCGGCGCAATGGATTACACATTCATCGTATCCGCGACAGCATCCGAATCAGCTCCGCTCCAATATATTGCACCCTACTCCGGCTGTGCTATGGGTGAGTATTTCATGCATCAAGGCAAGGATGTCTTGATCGTTTACGATGACCTTTCAAAGCACGCGGTAGCATATCGTGCACTCTCACTTCTCATTCGCCGTCCGCCCGGACGCGAAGCATATCCCGGTGATGTATTCTATCTCCATTCAAGACTTCTCGAACGTGCGGCAAGGGTCGCACCCGAATACGGAGGCGGATCGATAACCGCACTTCCGATAATAGAGACACAGGCGGGTGACGTTTCGGCGTACATTCCGACCAATGTTATTTCGATCACCGACGGTCAGATATTCCTTGAAACAGAGCTTTTTCACAGCGGCATCAAACCGGCGGTAAACCCTGGTATCTCGGTATCGCGAGTCGGCGGAAACGCGCAGATAAAAGCTATGAAAAAGGTGTCGGGACCACTGAAGCTTGCTTACGCGCAATATCGTGAGCTTCAATCATTCGCCCAGTTCGGCTCTGATCTTGACGATGACACGAAACGCAGGCTTGCCCAAGGTGAACGCATAGTCGAGGTCCTCAAGCAAGGAAGAAACGAACCTATGGCAGTCGAGGATCAAGTTGTCATAATCTATATCGCCGTTCACGATCTCATGCGCGAGATACCCGTAAAATCGGTCAAGGCTTTTGAGATCGGCTACCTCGAATATCTTAAAGCCAACCATCCGACCGTGACAGAGGATATAAGAAATACCGGTCTGCTCTCCGATGAAAACGAAAAATTGATCGTCAGATCGGTCGGCGAGTATACCGAACGCTTCACAAAGGGCATTTGATCATGGCAAACGTTTCAATGAAGGCGGTCAAAAGCCGCATAAAAAGCGTCGAAGGAACGATGCAGATCACGCACGCGATGGAGCTTGTATCCGCATCGAAGCTGCGGCGTGCAAAAGAGCGAGCACTTGTCACAAAGCCGGTAAAAGACATTTTGACAGATACTCTTTTGGCCATGCGATCAGATCGCGAGGCATCGCTGTCTGCTTTTTTCAAAGAGCGCGAGATAAAGAAAACCTGTTATATAGTCGTTGCCGGCGATCGCGGTCTTGCCGGCGGATATAACTCGAACCTCTTTAAGGCTGTTTCGGCAGATGTCGAAGACGCATCTTACACACTGATCCCGATCGGCAAAAAGAGCCTTGAGCACTACAAGCACAACGGTCGCGAAATATTGTCATCAAACTATCCGCTCGCCTCTGAGATAGGCGTGTCCGATTGTCTTGCCATCGGTAAGCTTGTGTCCGACGGATACGCCAAGGCAAAGTTTGACCGAGTGGTGTTGGCGTATACACGCTTTGATTCGGTACTGACGCAGACACCCGTTCTCGAACAGATACTTCCCTTTTCTGCTGATGAAAAGGTCGAACTTTCGAGACAGTCAACAATATATGAGCCGTCATCCGATGAGCTTCTTTGTCGAGTTTCCTCACAGTATATCGCGACATTTCTTTATTGCGCGATCGCCGAAGCTCAGGCATCCGAGCATGCCGCAAGACGAAATTCGATGAGCTCAGCCAACAAAAACGGCGAGACCATGCTTGCCGATATGCGACTGCAATATAACAGAGCAAGACAGTCGGTGATCACTCAGGAAATAACAGAGATAGTCGCGGGCGCGGGTCACGCCGATTAAGCCGATCGGCATATACTATATTCGAAAGGAAAATAACATGAGCACTGGAAATGTCGGAAAGATCACTCAGGTGATCGGACCCGTTATTGATATTCGCTTTTCCGAGGGTCGCCTTCCTGACCTCCTTAACGCGATAAATATTGATGTTAACGGAAAACGCATCGTCTGCGAGGTTGCACAACAGATAGGAGACGATGTCGTCAGGTGCATTGCAATGAGCTCAACCGACGGGCTTCAAAGAGGGCTTGACGCAGTCGATACCGGATCCGGAATAACCGTACCGGTCGGCAAAGAAACGCTCGGCAGAGTCTTTAATTTGCTTGGCGATCCTGTCGACAACGGTCCCGAGCTCGAAAATGCCGAAAAATGGTGCATTCATCGCGCACCTCCGTCCTATGATGAGCAGGAGAGCACGACCGAGATACTCGAAACCGGCATTAAAGTCGTTGACCTTATCGCGCCATACGCCAAGGGCGGCAAGATCGGTCTTTTCGGCGGCGCGGGAGTAGGAAAGACAGTTCTGATAATGGAGCTTATCAACAACATCGCAAGACAGCACGGCGGCATCTCGGTATTTACCGGTGTCGGCGAGCGCACGCGTGAAGGCAACGACCTCTACAATGAAATGAAGGAGTCGGGAGTCATTAACAAGACCGCACTTGTTTACGGTCAGATGAACGAACCGCCCGGAGCAAGAATGCGTGTTGCCCTGTCGGGACTCACGATGGCTGAATATTTCAGAGATCGCGAAAATCAGGACGTTCTCCTTTTCATTGATAACATATTCAGATTCACGCAGGCAGGAAGTGAGGTCTCCGCACTTCTTGGAAGAATGCCCTCGGCTGTCGGCTATCAGCCGACCCTCGCAACAGAGATGGGTGCTCTCCAGGAGAGGATCACATCGACAAAGCGCGGATCGATCACATCCGTTCAGGCTGTGTATGTCCCTGCCGACGACTTGACCGACCCTGCTCCGGCGACCACTTTTGCACACCTTGATGCAACGACCGTTCTATCGCGTTCGATATCGTCGCTCGGAATCTATCCCGCAGTCGATCCGCTTGAGTCGACATCGAGAATACTGACCCCCGAGATCGTCGGAATCGAGCATTACGAAACGGCGCTCCGCGTTCAGCAGGTTCTGCAGAGATATAAAGAGCTTCAGGATATAATCGCGATCATGGGTATGGACGAGCTGTCGGATGAAGATAAGCTGCTCGTGAGCCGTGCAAGAAAGATACAGCGTTTCCTTTCTCAACCCTTCTTTGTCGCAGAGCAGTTCAACGGAATGCAGGGAAAATATGTGCCGATCAAAGAGACGGTCAGAGGATTCCGCGAGATCCTCGACGGCAAGCACGACGATCTTCCCGAATCAGCCTTCCTCTTCGTCGGAACTATCGATGAGGCTGTCAAAAAAGCAAGAGAGCAAAAATAAATCTTTTGTAATAAGGAGTGTTCCCTTTTATGGATGAATTGACCCTTCAGATCTGTACGACCGACGGCGTCGCATTTGACGGTGCTGTCAAGGATGTTACGCTCAGATCGGTAGTCGGCGATGTCTGTATAATGAAAAATCACGCAAATTATATGACCGCGATCGATTACGGTAAGGTAAAGATCAATACAGCCGACGGGAGAACACTCGTCGCCGCATGTACCGAGGGATTTTTGTCGGTCTCGGACAACAAAGCAAGATTGATTGCGACAACATTCGAGTTTTCGGACGCTATAGACATACAAAGAGCCGAAAAAGCGGCAACAAATGCAAGAGAACGCATAGAGCAAAAACGCTCCCCCGACGACCTTGCGCGCGCCGAAGCAAAACTAAAACGCGCACTAATCAGACTCTCGGTCGCGGGCAGTAACCACTAAGATAATAAATATGACAGGATGTCTTCTTTTGATGTCCTGTCTTTTTTTGCCAAAAAATTAATATATTCGCCAAAAACTATTGACAACATAGTTTTTTTGGTGCTATAATACGAGTAGATTATGGGGTAAAAATGAATACAATAAGCTTTGCCCAAAGAAACGGAGGTTTTTATAGTGAAAAAACTACTCATTTTGCTATCTGCAATATTGCTGATAGCATCCACCTTTGCACTCGGCATTTTTGCCGATCCGTATGATGAAGTGCAACTGCCGGGACTCCCCGAAGGTGTACAAGGCTACGAGATCGAGGGCGCTTCCAACGAGATGTATGCTGATCTCTTCGAGGTCACCAAGAAGTATTTCGTTGTGTCAATGACCCTGCCGTTTGCCGAAAAGGTAGGAGGTACTTTGAGCGACAACGGTTGTGTTGGTCTTACCATCGGAGACGAGAACTACGAGTGCTTCTACATTCCGCACGACGTTGTCGACTATCACAATGGCACACGCAGTCCCGGATTCAGCGAAGATCCAAGAGCGCAAATTCTGGTCGGCGCATGGTGGGCATCTCCTGCATTTGGCTCATATCAGACAAACTACATCGATGGCGGCGAAGGTTCGATCACAGAAGACACTCTTGTCGGCAATGATATCACGGTCACCATCGAAGGTCATGTAGAAATCGAAGAATCGTTGTGGGGAGAATTGTGGTGTAAGGTCACCATCAAAGCATGGATCAACGACACTCCCCTCGTACTTAACGGCGGCGAGATGGAAGTTACCGCTTACGACTTTGATTCTAACCCCTACGTTGGCTACAGTTGCAAGCTCACCGGAGTTACCGCTCAGATCAAGTTCGCTCAGTCGAACGCTGAGATCGACAGATCCGTCCTCGTAAACGGCGTTCCGGATGATACAGGCATGCCCGGACCTGATGATTATGAATGTCATCATTTCTACAGTAAGATCAAAAGCGACAGAGATGTACACTGGAAGGAATGCGACAGATGCGGAGAAATATACTCGATCGAGATGCACACATTCGAGGACGGCGTTTGCACGATCTGCGGCGAAGAAGAGGTTCTCTACGGTGACGCAAACGGCGACGGCAAGATCGATTCTAAAGATATAATCCTGCTCAAAAAGTACATAGCAAATCTCGAAAACGGCAAATCGAGCGTCACCCTCGGTCATAGAGTCGAGGTCGATCCCGGATACCCCGCAACCTGCACCGAGGACGGCATGACCGACGGCAAGAAATGCACCGATTGCGGCAAAATCCTCGCAAGCAAAGAGGTTATACCTGCATACGGTCACAATGTCGACAAGTGGACAGTAACAAAGCAGCCGACCTGTACTGAAAACGGCGAAAGTCAGGGCACATGTACACGATGCGGTAAAACGGATACATTAACAATCGCCTCAGCCGGCGGTCACAGCTTTGGTCAGTGGAGTACGACAAAAGAAGCGACATGTACCGAGGACGGTGAACGCGAGCATACATGTGCTAACTGCGGTGGTAATGAGATCGAAACCATTAAAGCAGGCGGGCACAGCTTCGGTGAGTGGAACACAACAAAAGAGGCAACATGTACCAAAAACGGCGAACGCGAACGCACATGTGGACTCTGTGGTGAAAAAGATGTCGAGGCAATTACAGCAAGCGGACACACAAAGATAAAGATGATCATTGATATCGAGCCGACTGTGACAGAAAAAGGCTCCGGTCACACGAAATGTATAAGCTGTGGTAATACGATTCAGGCGAATATCACAATTGACGCGATAGCCGATCAACTTTTGTATACATTAAACAGCTCCAGCAAAACATGTACGATCACTGGGTGCAAGAGTTCGAATGTTTCGATTATAACCATCCCCGAGAGCATCGACGGCTACACGGTCACCGCGATCGGAGACAAGGCGTTTGCCGATTGCG
>CAZMPO010000033.1:0-13635 GCA_964568425.1 uncultured Lachnospiraceae bacterium
CTTTATGTTTTTCGTAAAATGTCCGTGCGAAAAGGTGGCGGAGATTATGCGGAAAAACTTTTTTCTCGGACACGCCCACCTTTTTACACAGTTTTTTCATCTCCGACCAAATATTTGACCTATCGAGCGGATTACCGTTTTTGCTTACGAAAACGGGACCGCTCTTTATTTTTTGCCTGCCGACGTATCCCTTAAGCATTTTGCACAGTCTTTTGGGCAGTAGCACCATGCGGCGTCTGCCCTTACAGTTGACCTCGGCGATGCCGACATCCACCGCCTCAACGGTGATAAATCTCAGCTCGGACACGCGGATGCCTGTTGAGCAGATGGTCTGCATGATCAGGGACAGCCGCTCGCCCGCCGCCGCGATCAAGCGTGAATATTCGGCTTTTGTCAGCTGTTTATCATCATCGAAGAGTTTTTTGGGGATTTTCAGTGCCTTCACGCGCAGATCGCGTCGGTCGATAAATTCAAAAAATCGGTTAAGTGACGACAGTGCTCCGTTGACTGTTGCGCTCGCGTATTTTTCACAAAGGGTCGCCTTATATTCGACCACCGTCGCCCTGCCAAGCTCTTGATCCCCGAGCCAATCGGCAAACGCCCTCACATCGTGCACATATTTTTCTGCTGTCGCCCTCGCTCGCTCGTTTTTCAAAAGCTGCTTGCCGAAGTCGGCGATGGTCTCGTTTTCTATCGTTCTCATGGTTTTTGCTCCTTTTTTTGAGCCATTATAGCAGAAAAATGTAAAGATCGATTGACAACCGATCAAAATTATGTTATACTTAACAAAAACGGCAAAGGACGGGTGGGGTATGGACGCACCTTTTAGTTTATGGTCTTATTTTTTCAGGGTCGACGAGCCCGAGGGGGCGATCCTTGAATTTGAAAAGAGCGGGGTATTATACACCGAGCTTGCGCACGAGCACGGGGACATGCTGCTTCGGCGATCGGACGATCACATCGGAACGGGACGCAAATTTGCCGAATTTATGCACTCGCACGGTGTTCATTCACCGCAAGGGCATCTGCGCTTCCCTACACCGTTTGCGACCGACCCCGAGATATACGATTATCTTGTGCGACAGATCGAAATGTATGCGGCGATCGGCGTCGGGCGCGCAGTCCTGCACGGCGATTACATGAGGGAGCTTGATCTGACCGACAAGGAGCGGCACGAGCGGAACATCGATGCCGTCGCAAGGCTTATGTCGATGATCGAGCATGTTGACATCACGATCTGTCTTGAAAATCTTTGCGGCGTCAATCGCGGCATTGACGAGCTGCTCGACATCATCGAGTGCGTAGGCTCACCAAAACTCGGCATTTGTCTTGACACGGGGCACTTAAATCTCACCAAGACCTCATCCCATCGCGAATTTATCCTCAAAGCGGGTGACAGACTCAAGGCACTGCACATTGCGGACAACGACGGTAGTGGCGATCAGCATCTCGCACCCTTCGGCAAGGGGCGGATCGATTTTGTCGACATCATGCGTGCACTGCGCGAGATAGACTATCACGGGCTGTTCAATTACGAGATCGGCGGCGAGACTTACCGCTGTCCGCTTGAGATCCTGCACGCGAAGGCGGCATTCATCCGTGCCGGATACGAATACTTACTCGATGTGACGAAACAGAAATAACAAAAAACAGCAGCTTTGCGGTGTTTTATCCGCATAAGCTGCTGTTTTTGGATTTTACATTATCATTCTGCTTCGATCAGAAAGCCCAAACGTCGTGATAAGTTCCTCTTTGGCTTGCGATGATGATCATGACATCCTTATCATCGATCAGGTTGATCTCTGCCACAGGGGTGACATAGGTCTCTTTTGTGCTTTTGGAGGTCACGGGCAGATCTTTTGACATCATTTTTTCGTTTTTCATACCATGCTCCTCCTTATTCATTGGTCGAGAGTGCTTTTTTGTCGAGGATCGCGGTGTCATCCTCATAGATCGAGATCGAATAGTCCGCCTCATCGGGCACTGCGCCGTAGAACGCCACGCCGATCAAGCAACAGCCGGCAGCCGCCTGATAGAAGAGGAAGCCGTTATCGACCGAATTATCTGTAACGCCCGACTGCGCGTAATCGAGCTCATAGACCGCATAGCCTGTATCGAGCGAGCCGACACATTCGGTTGTCGATCCGGTAGTCTTATAGAGCGAGAAGCTGTATTTTTCGACCGGTCTTGCTCTCTCGATAGCGACCTGCACCGTGAAACGGTAGTTGGTCGTTGTGACAAATCCGCCGCCGCCCGGGAAGAAGCCCATCGAGCTTCTCTCCTGATAGAACGCCTGCAAATAATCCCTCTCGACACGTCCGGTCGCTTCATTTGTGGGGGCTTTGAGTCGGGAGATCGCAGAGAACGACTTGAACAACGCCTTATCCTCGTATCCGGTGGGATCTTCGCCCATTTCGGGTGCATCCCACGAGATGACACCGAAACCGGTCACGTTCAACGAACGCTGAGCACGGTCATCCGAGCCTGTTTCGATATGCGCCTTTCCGAGTTTTGCGTCGTATTTCAGGATAAATCCATCAAAACGATCACTTACCTCGCTTATCGGCGATCCGTCAAACTTTGTCCAGCCGTTTGTGTTGATCATCCACACACCATCGGTCGTTTCGAGCACAAGTGCGCTTTTGCCTTTGGGCATGGTCGTGTTAATAACGAGCTGGTCGCAGAGTGTGTCATCGAAATCGGACAGGCATTTATAGCCGTAGTCGCTTTCCATCATCTTGTAAATGTAGAGTGCGTTGAATCTGTTGATTGCCACGCAGTTATCGGTCGGTGCTTCCTCTGCACCAACGCAGATCGGAAACAGCCCGAGAACCACGACAACGGCAAGCAACAATGAAAGAGCTTTTTTCATACTTTCACCATCCGTTTGTGTTTTATTTTGTCTAGATTATTATACAATTTGACGCTTGATTTGTCAAGGGGTTTTGACAAATTCCATAAATTTCCATTTATACAAAACCCCTTGATTTTGTCAATTAATCATCTTTTTCCGAGTATTATGCTCGAATTGCCGTCTTTGTCAAGATTTGCGATATATTTCTTGAGCAAAATGACGTCACTGCTGTTGATCATACCGTCACCGTTCGCGTCCGCGCCGACAAAGACATTGACGGTCGATGTGTTGGTAGATTTATCGTAATTTGCGATATATTTCTTTATCATGATTATATCGGCGGATGTGACCCTGCCGTCGCCGTTTGCGTCACCATAGATAAACGGAAGCTGTCCGCACTCGCACTCGCCGTCGTCGCCGACGAAATCGTGCTTTACGACATCCTTCTTTTGCCCGCAGAGCGTGCATTCATGCCAGTGGGAGTCGCTGTCACTCGACCACGCATCCGACCAATCGTGCAGAGGCTCGCGAACTCTGCCGCAGATGTTGCAGGTCGTGTCGCAGGCATCGTCGTAAACATGTACCGCTATGTCGTAAGGATTGCCGCAATCGGTGCAGGTGCACCAATGCTTATCGCTGTTGTGCTCATATGTGCCGCCCGAATGCTCGTGCTCGTCTATAACGACCTCGCGGACATTCTCGGTAGTGTATTCGAGAACCTTTGCGTCGGGTGCGCAGTAGATCACGCTGTTTTCGGGGATGGTTGCCGCCGCGTTTTCAAATTCGGTGTCTTTTCCGTTTACCACTATTTTTTCAAGCGAGGTGCACTCGCCGAACGCGCCGTCCTCGACCTTTTTGAGCGTTTCGGGAAGCTCTATCGACTCAAGCGAGGTGCATCCGTTGAAGGCATCCTTCGAGATCCGCTCGACCGTGTCGGGGAGATCTATCTCTCGGAGCGAGGTGCATCCGTTAAACGCGCCCGTGGGTATCGATTCTATGTCGCTCGGCAGCTCGATCGTCTCAAGAGAGGTGCAATCGCTGAACATGTTCATGCTGATTCCAGTCCCCTCGGCAAATTCGACATTCTTAAGGCTCGTACAGCCCGAGAATGTGCCGCTGCCGCCATACACGGTGGTTTTCGGGACTACGACCGATTCCATTGACTCGCAACCCTTGAACGCCTTATCGCCGAGGGTCTCAAGCTCGGTCGGAATGTCGAAGCTCTTAAGCTTTACGCATCCGCAGAAGGCACTGTTTCCGATCTCTCTAAGGTTCGTGTCGGGCTCGATCACTCTTGCGCGCGAGAATGCGGAATAGACGGTCTTTTGGACACTGCCCGCAAATGTCAGGTTGACGCAACCGTAAAATGCATTATCACCGATCTTTTCGAGCGACTTCGGAAGGATCACGGTCTCGAGTGAGATAAATCCTATGGTCCCTATGAACGCACCATCGGCTATCGAGGTCACACCCTCGCCGATCTCGACCATCTTTATGATGTCGGCGTAGTTCGACCAAGGCAGTGTGTTGCCCATCTCGCCCTTTCCGGTGATGGTCAGCAGACCGCTTTCGAGATCAAGCTCCCATGTCATGTTCGAGCCGTCCGCACCGCAGAAGCCCATCGGATTTGCCGGTTTCTTGCTGCCGCAGATCGAGCAGCAGCCGTCATCTCCCCATGTGTGCTCGGTAAGCTCGGATACATACGGGCATTCGGTGCAGTAGGACTGATGCGCGATCTGATCGATCCTCATCTTGAGGTCGTGTTCGTATACTAACCTGTACATACTGCAGACGGTGCAAGCATAATAGTGTGTGCCGCTGTTATAGAACAGATCGCCGTCGTATACATGCGCACCCGAATCGGCTTCTCCGCACTTCGTACAAGTCCTGAAGTGCCCGTCGACATTTGCCGTCCAACGACCAAAGGTATGCTCGCACTTTTCGTCAAACACCGTCGGGAGAAGGATATCGTCCGACTCGGCGAATTTGCAAACAGCCGAGGAATTGTTAAGTCGAAGTGCCCATTGAAGTCTGCCGTTGAATGTTGCAGTCGCTGATTCTTGATTACCCCAAACGTGGACTTGCTTGCCGTTGATATATGCGGTAAGCGTTGTTGTGCCGTCATAGTTCATGGTACCGAGAACAAGGATTGTAACATCTTTGCCTACATATTCATCGATGTTTATTCTCTGCTGTACACCGAAAACGGAAGTTCCCCACCATTTTCCGAAAATAACATTCGCAGAGCCGTCAATGCCGATTCCGCGTTGTGTATCGCTGTTTCCGCCGTCATACGGAATGAAGATGCAAGTATCATCATTATTGCCAAACATGAGTCCGCAATTTCCGTTATCGGCGAGGACACCACCATATTCCGCTGCGTTCATCGTGAACGAAACTGCGAAATATTTTTTGGTAACGGTAGCTATTTCGCCGTATTTCCAAGATGCCTCGCCATTTGTTGCACCGTAGGCATAAACAGTCTTGATGCCGTCTGTTCCGCAAATCGTGCAAATACCATCACTGTCGGGTGTATGAACCGCAACATCGAGTTTTTTATCGCACTCGATACATTTATGCCAATGGTCGTCCTTGTTCCACGACCATACGCTTGACGGCATATGAATAGCATGGCGTGTCTCCTGTCCGCAAATATCGCAGATCTCATCGGTATCACTGCTGTATGTGTGGAATGATTTATCAACAGTATAGCCGCATTTTGTGCATTTGCGCCAGTGATCGTTAGAAGTGAAATACCATTTATCGCCACTTGTATGTTCACATGCTTCATCGCCGAATACTGTCGGGAGAAGGATATCGTCCGACTCGGTGAACTTGCAAACAGCAGACGAGCCATTAAGTCGAAGTGCCCATTGAATTTTGCCGTTGAATGTTGCGGTCGCTGATTCTTGGTTACCCCAAACATTGACCTGCTTGCCGTTGATATATGCGGTAAGGGTCGTTGTACCGTCATCGTTCTTCTCGCCGAGGACGAGTATGGTGACATCTTTATCGACATATTCAGAGATATCGACAAAGTGAGCAGAGCCAAAGACGGATGTACCCCACCATTTTCCGAAGGCAACTTTTGCGGAGCCAAAAATGCCTATTGTCTTCTGAATCGCAGTGTTTCCGCCATCATAGGGAATGAAGATACAGTTGTCATCATTATCGCCGAACATGAGTCCGCAGCAACCGTTATCAGTCGGAATGCCTGCATATTCCGCTGCGTTCATTGTAAACGAAACCGCAAAATATTTTTTAGTAACGGTGGCTATATCGCCGTATTCCCAAGATGCTTCGCCATTTGTTGCACCGTAGGCATAGATGGTTTTGATATCGTCTTTTGCCGAGACGTTGGTCTCATTTTGCGTCGTGTTGGTATCGCTCTGTGCAAATGTCGGGAGAGGGACGCCGACGAAGATCGACAGGATCATCGACAATGCGCACGCAAGTGCTGCCACACGATCGGTCATTGTTTTTCGTTTCATAAAAAAATCACCGCCTTAAATGATATTAGAGTTTATAACGAAAGAACTAATTTAATTATACATAAAATTCGGGAACTTGTCAATAGAAAATGACAAATTCCCGAAAAAATCTCGAAATATTTAATTTCCGCATTCGACGCTGATCGAGTTGAACAATCCGAGCAGATCATCGACGGTGGTTTTGGCTTTTTTATCTCCCGAAACATCGAGGACGATACCGCCCGAATGCATCATTATCATGCGGTTGCCGTAATCTGCCGCGTATCTGAGATTATGGGTGACCATGACCGCCGTGATCTGACCCTCGCGGACGATCCTGTCGGTAAGCTCCATGACGGTATCGGCGGTCTTTGGGTCAAGTGCCGCCGTATGTTCATCGAGCAGGAGAAGATCTATCGGAGTCACTGTCGAAATAAGCAGTGAGAGTGCCTGTCTCTGACCGCCCGAAAGAAGTCCGACAGGGAGATCGAGCTTATCCTCAAGCCCGAGACCGAGAGTCGCGACAAGCTCCCCTGCCTCGCCCTTTGCCTTTTTACTGACGGTCGGTGCAAGGCGAAGTCGTTTTCCCTTAAGTTTTGCGAGAATGATATTCTCGGCAACCGTCATTGACGCGACAGTCCCGAGACTCGGATCTTGAAAGACCCTGCCGATATTTCTCGCGCGCTTGTACTCGGGCATATTTGTGACATCCCTGCCGCAGAGCTCAATCTTGCCGCCCTCTATGCCGACTCTGCCGCTGATTATTCCGAGCATGGTCGTCTTTCCCGATCCGTTCGAGCCGACGACCGACAAAAATTCGCCCTTTTTCACGCAAAGCGAGAAGCGATCGAACAGCTTTGTCTCGCTTGCCGTTCCGATATTGAAGCTTTTTTCGATATTTGAGAGCTTAAGCATCAAGATCGCCTCCCTTTTTTTGATCTGTCTCAGCCTTATTTTTGCCGCGGCGAAGACCGACAAAGAATGCCGATATGCGATCATTGAAGACGAGTATGAGCGCAAAGAGCAGAGCGTTCATCAGCTTCAAATAGATACCGTTCGTATCGACGAGGGTGAGGAAATTCAGGCAAAGCGAATATATGACCGCGCCGATCGCCACCGCCGTCGTGCTCTTTACGACCCTTGTGCCGGCAAAAAGCGCGCATCCGATTATGACCGAGGCAAGTGCGGTGACCGCCTTGCCGCTGCCCATATTGTTATCATACTGCATATAAAGCTGTGAATAGAGTGCCCCCGACATGCCGGCAAGACCGTTTGCAAGCGCAAGACCGAGTATTTTATAGCATCCCGAGTCCCTGCCGCCGCTTATGACGGTCATTTCGTTATCGCCTGTCGCGCGAAGCATATAACCTACATTTGTTTTAAGGAAAAGATCGAGCGCAAGCTTTACGACAACGGCAAGTAGGACGAGAATGCCGAGGGTCAAGAGATCGCTCGCGGTGCTGTCAAGACCCTCAAAGAGTCCCCCGCCGAAGATGCCGCAAAGTCCCTTTTGACGGTAGGAGAAGACTGTCGTTGTCGTGCCGCTGTCGGTGAGGAGCGCGGTCAGTGCGAGGTTGACCGACAAAAGTCCGGTCATGACTATGATCCCCGACAGCAGACTGCCGATCTTCAGCTTAACATGGAGAAGTCCTGTGATCGCACCCGCTGCCGCCGAGACGACAAATGCAAAGAGTATTGCGAGGATCGGATGAACGCCGAGGCGAAGCATCAGAGCCGTTGACACGACCGCACCGAGCGGAAATGTTCCGTCGACCGAGAGGTCGGGAAAATCGAGCACCGAATACGAGATATAGACGCCGAGTGCAAGCGGTGCATAACAAAGCCCCATTTGCAGTCCGTCGATCGCGGTTTTCAGAAAAAGCATATCACTTTTCACTCTCCTTTAGTCGCCGTCAACGCGGACAGCCCCCGACAAAGTCGGTATGTTCAGCGAAAATTTTTCGATCTGTTTTTGATTATAGCAGACTGTCGGCTGATCTATCACCGAAACAGGGATGTCGCCCACCGATTTTCCCGAAAGAATTTCTGCGGCGGCTTTTCCTGCGGCTTTGCCGACATCGACATATTCGATCGATGCGGCGGCGACGCAACCGATCTTGACCTGCTCTATCTCCGAGCCGAACACGGGTATATTTGCCTCGTTCGTGATCGGAAGGATGTTGGTTTCGAGCTTGCCGACGATCGTATTGTCGAGCAGGTTCACGAAGCAGTCGACGCCGTCCGAGATGAGCTTGTTGACATGCGTATCGATGGTCGTGATATCGGCGACCGCGCGATCCATGATCTTCATGCCGTCATACGCCTTTGCCGAGTCCTTCAATTTTTCGAGCATAAAGGGCGAGGAGGACTCATCGGTCGAGTAGAGCACGCCTATCGAAAGATCGGCGCGTCCCATCGTCGCAGTTACTGTCTCAAGCACCTTGTCAAAATTCGGCAGATCGGACGAGCCTGTGACATTTTTGTAATTTGACATCACCGAGCTGTCGGTCACGGCACAGAAAACGACCGGTATGCCGTCACCTGCCGCGGCATTGGCTGCCGCGATCGCTGAGGGTGTTGCGATGGCAATTATGACCTTTGCGCCTTCGTTGACAAGCCGCGAGCACTGACTCTGCGATACCGAGGCGTCGAAATTGCTGTTCAAATATTCGACATTGTACGAATCAAGATCGACCCCTGCCTCGCGAAGTCCTTTGATGACGCCGTCATAACAATTGTTGAGCGACTGGTGCGATCCAAACTGAACGATTCCGATGATCGGTTTTTTCTGACCGCACGCGCAAAGGCTGACTGTTGTCGACACAACGAGCGTGACAAGCAATACTACCGACAATATCCTTCTGATTACTCGATTTTTCATGATCTTTTCCTCTCTTTTTCAAAAAAATAAGCCCCAAGCGCAGATATAACTACGCTTGGGACGAAATTATAATTTCGCGGTACCACCCAAATTGACGCATACGCGCCCACTTTTTCCGCACAACAATGCAGTCCGCATTTTTTACGGGCGCGGTTCCCGTCGACTGCTACTTGCATTGCAAATTGCGATTTGCATATGCTTTCGGTCGCCCTCGGAAGTCCATTCGCTCTTGTGATCACTGCCGCCTCACACCGCCTGCGGCTCTCTGAAAGCATCTGCAAAAGCTACTACTCTTCGTCATCGGTTTATTGATTTTTATTTTTTCGTATTATAGCACGAACTTTCGAGTTTGTCAATAGATTTTTTGAAATTTTTCAAAAAATCGCAAAATTTTTCGGTGGCGGTCAAAGCACCCGATCAATACTCGTATTTTTTCCTCATTCCAACAAGGAACGCGACACTCACGAGCATTGCAAAGAGCTCAGAGGCAAAAAAGGAATACCAAATGCCGTCAAGTCCGAAGATGATCGGCAAAATAAGCACTGCGGCAATCTGAAAGAGCATGGTACGAAGAAATGATATCGCCGCAGACACGCCGCCGTTTCCGAGCGCGGTAAAGAAGGCAGAGCCGAAAATCGAAAATCCGCTGAAAAGTGTGGAGAGCGCGAAAAACTCAAATGCATCGATCGTCATCCCGAGAAGCTTCGGGTTTTGATCGACCGTCTTTGCGCCGAGGAAAAATCTCGCAAGTGTCTCCGAGAGTCCGAATGAGATCGCGGCAAGCGCGACAGCGGCGATGCCGACCATTATTAAACTGCGTCTTAAAAGTCCGCGAAGCTCGCCCTTATTGCCCGCGCCGTAATGGAAACCGATGACCGGAGCGACGCCGACCGAATATCCGAGGAAGACTGCGATGAAAATAAAGCTGACATACATGACCGCACCGTATGCCGCGACACCGTCCTCGCCCGCAAGCTCCATAAGTTTGAAATTATACAATATCGAAACGACCGACATTGATATATTGCTGACAAGCTCGGACGAGCCGTTTGTGCAGGCATCAAAGACCGCTTTTTTATCAAAGCTCGTTTTGCAAAGTTTTAAGAGGCTTGTATTCTTTCTCGCAAAATAAACAAAGGGTATCACGCCGCCGACGATCTGTGCGATCGATGTAGCGACTGCCGCACCGACGATCCCCCACTCAAATACCACGATAAAGAGTGCGTCAAGGCACATATTCGTAAGTCCCGCCGCGACCGTTACGAAAAGTCCGAGGGTAGGCTTTTCGGCGGTAACGAGAAACGCCTGAAACATGTTCTGCATCATAAATGCGGGAAGGGTCGAGAGCAGTATTCGCCCGTATGTCACGCAAAAGGGGAGCATCGCATCGCTTGCGCCCATGAGCTTTGCTATAAGCGGGAGGAAGATTATCCCGAGAACAGACAACAGCGCGCCGAGCGCGAGTGCGATATAGACGAGCAGTGAAAAAATGCGACTCGCCTTTTTGCGATCGCCCTCGCCGAGAGTCTTTGACACAAGTGCCGATCCGCCTGTTCCGAACATAAAGCCTATGCATCCGAGGATCTGCGTAAACGGCATGATCAGATTTATTGCGGCAAATTCGGTCTTTCCGACGAAATTCGAGATGAAAAATCCATCGACGACGCTGTATATCGACGTAAAGATCATCATTACGACAGACGGAAGCGTAAACAAAATCAGCTTGCGGTAATTAAAATGATCTGACAATTGTATCTTCACGGTATTTTCTCCTTTTCAAAAAAAGAATAAGGGGGCAGACACCGCCCAAAAAGGCGGTTCTGCTCCCTTATCCGGCATATCTATTGATATCTGCCCTCCGCAGAGCAACAAGCAACATCGTTTATTGTACCACATATATGACACAATTTCAACAGATATATTCAATTGTTTACAAAAGGTTAATAATCAAATCTTTTTGACATGCGTGCTTGTAATACCGAAGCACTCGCCCGTGACGCGAACTCCGAACTTGCCGGTTTGATTGCCCATCGGGATATCGTAATTAAACACATGTCTGCCGTCGAGCGACACCGAGATCACACTGCCCTTTACCGATACCGAGACATCGTGCTCAAATCTGCCGACATCATCGACAGCATAGGAAACAAGCGTTCTCTCGCCGTAGCTCCATTCGACAAGCGAAATATTTCCGCATCCGACCCTTATCGAATATCCGTAGCCTCCGCATGCGGGTTGCGCGGGGAACCAGCTTTCCTTTTGCATTCTGAAAAGTATCTCTGACGTGCCCGTCGATCCCATATATCCGACAACATGCGCATCGACCGTGTAATCAGCCCAACCGTGTCCGCCGCCGTAAGCTATGGCATTGTTCTCGCCACAAGAGAGTCCGACATTCTTTTTGACAAAGCTGCGAACGCCCTTTTCTCCGAGTATCTCCGCGCTCTCGCAAAGCTTGCCGTCGGTCACGAACGCCATGTCGCAGGCATCCTCGGATGCAATAAGCTCGATCGAGTCAAGTGTCAGTTCACAGCCTGCTATGACGGTAAGCTCGCTGTCATCTGCCGCAAGCGACACCTTGCCGAGGAGCAATTTCGCCGAGCCGTCATGATCATAAGAGGTCGGTGCGGCGTGAGAGAGATCTCTGCCGTTTATTGTCAGGAATACGCCCGCATCGGCGTTTCTCACCTGCGCGATAACGCTGTAATCGCCGTCTGCCTTTACATTGATCGGGAATGTAAATGTTGCGCCGACAGTTGCGTCAACGCAGTAGATATCGCGACCGTTCTCGAAATATTTCGTCTTTTTGTGATCTTCGCTGCTGTGAACGGCATCCATTCTTCCGGGAACGCCCTTGACCGCACTCTTGTCGCTGTTTCCGCCCGCAAATGACGAAAATCCGACAAATCCGACCTTTGCAGACTCGTCAAGATCGGCAAATCCGATCTTGCCGCCTTTAAGCGACGATCTCCAGGAAAGAAATTCCTGATTGTTGTTAAGGCAAAGGAGCATGTTGCCGTCCTTTGTCCTTGAGAATCGGTAAGAGTTGTTCGATGTCATAACGATATTTGTCGGAAGCAACTTTTTCGCGATGACAACATCGTTCTCGAGGACGCTGAGTTCCCTGCCGACTACATTAAATTTGCCCTTGCCGCCCGAATAGACCATGGTGAACTCATTATTACCCGCGTCGACATTGATCTCTGCGGTATAAACGGCGGGTGTCGCTTTTTTGGTCAGAAGAAGAGAGCCGCTTTGTGAGAGCTCGTCTCTGCCGCGAACAGAATAATCGGGCATAGTCGGCTTTGCCTGATCCCACCAGATGGTATTTGCGTACATTCTCGAACCGTTGAAGAAAAGACGATCGACATTCATACTGCGATGTCTCGGCTCTTTGACCAGCTCGAAGCTGTGATATATTATCGATGCGCCGTCCATGTCGGGTGAGAGCGCGCTCGAGCTGTGACCGAGTCCGTGGAACTCGTCATCGACCTCGATAAGAAAGGCTCTGTTTTTCATATTCGCGTATCCCGACACGGGTGATGTATCGGACACCGAATAGGCGACCTTGTAGCCCTTACTGCAAAGGTGATTGCCCGTGTAGGTCAAAAAATACTTGCCGCCGTGGCGAAGCACCATCGGACCCTCGGTCCAACCGTTAAGTCGACTCTCGGATATCGCCCGTCCGGGAAGCTCGACCGTTTTCGGGTCGGACATTCTGTGGTAGTTGATACCGCTGCCCTCGGCACGATAGAAATAGGTCGTGCCGTCATCATCGATAAAGAACGAGCCGTCAATACGCTGACCGATGCGATCGGTCACCGGCTTGTAAGGTCCCTCGGGCTTTGAAGCCATCAGCAGAAAATGTCCGTTCCCGTGGGGCGAGGTGCACATATAGAATTTACCTTTGTTGTATATGACCTCGGGGGCATATCCGCCAACGATCTCGGGAAGCTTGCAGGAGACCCCCATATAGCTCCAATCGACAAGGTCGTCCGATCTCCAGCAGTGCAGATAAGACGGAGGTCCGCCGGCAGACTGATAGAGATAATATCTTCCGTCGTAACGCATCACGAACGGATCGCCCGTGTTCGGAACCTCGGGCATCTTAAAAGGGTTTCTGTAGGTTTTGCTTTCTGTATTGTTCATGGTATCCGATCCTTTCGGATTATTTTTTTCGGAAGACGATCTCCCAAGACCATTATAACAAATTTTTCTCAAATGTCAATAGTTTTTTGTGATATTTTTATAAAAAATTCAAAAGAGACCTGTTAAAAAAGTCAGTGGACAATAAAAAGTATATATTCTATTGACATCTACAATGAAATTTGATATAATAAGGCGAAATCAAAAAACAAGAAGAAAAGCATATGGAGAATAATGTGCTCCCTGTCAAGTAGACAGACCAAAAAACAAAAAAATTTACAAAA
>CAZMPO010000034.1:0-11497 GCA_964568425.1 uncultured Lachnospiraceae bacterium
CTTTTCATTGTTCCCGTAAGCGATACACTTCCCGTGAGCTTTCTGTAGCTTTCAAGATAGATCGTATACTTGCACCCCATGGTAGTGCCGGTCTCTTCTCTATGGGCTTTAAACACACCGTTTGAAAATGTGCCGCCATTTTCTGCCACACGGGTATACTCGCCAAGCGTCATCGGGATATCCCATGCCGAGGGCACGTCATCCGAATTTTTGTTGTATCCCGTGAACTTAACATAATACTTTTCATTTGTATACGCGCTCGGCTCAAGGTCGATAGTATTGTTCGGTTCGTACCCCGGCTGCTTAACGAATCCAAAAGACAAATTGACCGTTTCGGCAGGATGTTTTGCCGCGACGTCGACGATCGACTTTCCGAGGACATGCAGACCGTATTTATGATTGCTTAATACTTCGTTGTATTCATAAACTCCCATGTTGCCGATGCCATATCTGCCTTCAACATCAATGTAGAGCTTTGAATCGATAACATCGACGCCGCGGATCGCCGCGATTATGCCGTTATCGACATTGGATATATCCACGAAGCTGTTGTTTCTGATGATCACGCCCGCCTCGTTGCAGTCAACCGGTACGCGTGTTCCGTCTTTGAGTTCAAAGAAGGAATACTCATCCTTGATTCCGTACTGAATGTCTCGTCTCAGATTACCTTTCAGTTTGACAGTCGAGTTGTCGATAATGAGCTTTTCGGCACCGTCCTCGCTGACGCAGTACTTGTACACGGTCGGCATATAACCCTTTTTTACGTTTTCGCGTGCATAATGTCTGATCATCTGAGCATTGACCGTACTGTCCTTTATGGTGCCAAACCCGTAAATATCGCCCTTCAGAGTGACTTTACTGTTGATTATCTCCGAGAACATAAAAATTCCCGCGTCACTTTCAACCTCGCTGTCGACAATTTTTACATTGAAGAGATCGCCGAGCGACATGGTTTCAACAGTAGTATCATTTTTTGCAAATCCGCCATATGAATAGATCTTGGAGTTTTCAATAATCGTCGACTTTGCCATCGTGTTGGCAACAGTACCCGTACACACGTTAAATGTGCTGTTGGTTGGATTCTTTTTATAGTTGTTTTCGAAAATGATCTGAGTGTCATAAATGAAGATATTATTTTCCGCCATTATATGACTCACACCGCTTGCTACGACAGGACCATAGCGTTCGTTCTTGACATCGTTATTACCGAACTCAAGGTAGAGATCGCCGGGGGCTTTTTTATCGGTCAATATATACATACTACCCGTCGAGTAAAGAAGGTATCCGGGATAGTCCTTATATCCTGCGTTGGGACAGGACGATATAATGTTATCCTCGCCATCGATCATTATTACGATGTCACCATCGGCATAGATCGCTCCGCCGACGTAATCGGTGAGGGTCAAAACACCGTCATTGTAGGATGCGACCGTCTTGCCGTTCTTCTTGTATGTGAAGGTCTTGCTTTTCCCGATGGTATACTTTTTGTCGACATTTCCGTTGTTGCTGTTGTAAAACTTGATAACAGTCGGCGGGGTCAGTTTTGAGGTGTCCACGCTGTGTTTTTCGGATGATGCGATCGCCGCGCTTATCTCTATCGGCGGCAATACCATCGGCAAGATACCCACAAGGACAGCTATGCTCAAAACAATGCTGATGATTCTCTTTTTCATAATCATTCCTCCGTTCGATCGATCTTGGGTTCGGGCTGTTGCGTTACAGTCTACGTATTGCTGTTATTATTTTATCACAAATTATACTTTATTGCAATACCTTTTTTGCAAAAATCGACAAAAAATCAGATTTTTTTGCAGATAAGGTGGTCAATATCCCTCTTTAAGCACTCGTCTGACCTCGGCAAATGCGGCGTCCTCGCCTTTTTCGGCGAGCAAAGTTAAGATAAACTCAAGCTCGCGAGCGGTCTCCTCGTGGATGAACATATGTCCCCTGCCTCGTCTGAAATATTCGAGGGGGTGCGAGTTTTGATAATTTTTGCCCTGATAGATCTTGCTTGCGGCAATTCTGTCGCAGACCATCTCGGCAAAGTATTTTGGCGGCATCTTGATCGGCTCGACCTGCTTGGTTTTCGGGTTTATGTCGTTCCAATATTCGTAGTGATGCAGATTTCGTCCCTTATGATGCATCCATGCTCTGCTGTGCCCGAACTTTTCACGCTCGACCTCGTTTGGCGATCTCGTCCCCTGCCAATACTTCACCCCGGGAATAAACTCGGTCGGGCTGAATTTTGACAGATCGTGAAAAAGTCCGCGCATCGGTATCCCCGCCTTCACGCAGTGCAAAAAGACCTTATGCCGATGTCTGCACACCGTCTTCAAATGTCCGAAAAAGCTACCCATACAAACAAGCCTCCATTCTTCCATCGTTATATTATATCTCGAAAAGATGAATTTTTCAAGTATTTCGGCAAATATTTGTCAATCTTATCGTGAGCTTCTCAAAAAGCCTTACTCAACAAATGCCATGATGCGACAATCATCCACCCGAGAAAACGATGATTAATTCGACCGCCAAATAAAGGTATCCCTTGTAGGGCGGGGGCGCCGCGAAAAAAAGTTCGCGGTGCCCCCGCCCTACAGGGATAGTGGAAAATTGATTGTATCGGCTATAGATTTATTAAAAATCAAACCGTCAAAAAGCATTTTGCCAAAAGCACGAATTAATCATCGTTTTCCCGAAGTCAGACCCATGCAGCCCACGGAATTATTTCAACAATTTCCGCAAAAGCTATTGCAATATGTATTTTTTTGTGGTAAAATAGGGGCACGGAAAAAAGTATTCGTTTACATACGATAACAAATAAAATTCACAAAGGAGACTGTATTTATGGAAAAATACACTACCGAAATATTCGACCTTCGAGTCGAAAATCTGCTTCCGCCCTGCACTGTTGATGTGCCGAAACCGCGATTTTCATGGAAAATGCGCTCGGATGTTCTCGGTCAGCGGCAAAAGAGTTTCCAAATAGTCGTAAAGGACGGCGAGAGGGTCGTTTGGGACAGCGATGTTGTCGTCTCGGATCTGTCGGTCGATATCGCCTACGACGGCGAGGAGCTTGCCTCCTCGACAAGCTACGCATGGGAGCTGACGGTCTATGACGGCTCATCGGTCGCGCACACTGCAAGCTCGACATTTGACACGGGCATCGGCGGCAGGATCGGGTTTGAATCGGCAGGGGCGATCTACATTTCGGCAGACTGCGAGCAAAAAGAAGGCGTTGCACTCAGAAAGGTATTCAGACCCTCGGGAAAGATCAGTTCGGCAAAGCTTTACACGACCGGTCTCGGCGTATACGAGAGCTTTATCAACGGAGAGCGTGTCGGCGCGCTCATGCCCTCGGGCGAGCGTATCTATCACGAGCTGAAGCCCGGATTTTCGGAAGTTCCAAAGCGTCAATATTACAGCTCATTCGACGTGACCGACATGATCGACGAGACCCATGACAACACACTGTCGGCAATGCTCGGCAGCGGATGGTGGTCGGGTGATATCATGAACGGCTACGGCAAGAAGAACGCATATCTCGCACTGCTTCTGATCAAATATGAGGACGGCAGTGTCGAGCGTGTTGTCACCGATCTTTCATGGAGATCGGCATGTGCGTCACCGATCACATATGCGGACATTTTCAACGGCGAGTGCTACGACGCACGCATCGGTGTTGAATGGATGAGACCCGATTTTGACGAGTCAAATTGGGGCGGCGTTGTGCACAACGAGGAATTTTGCGGCAAGATCACCGCTTGGGTCGGCTCGCCGATCACCGTACATCACGAGCTCGAGCGCGCGCCGATATCGGCTGTCATATACAGCGGTGCGGAGGGTGCGACCGACGAGCGATACGGAAGGATCAAGGTCGTTCGCGAGTACAGCGGCATAGATGGCGGCATCGAGCTCTCCCCCGACGAGGTACTGCTTATAGACTTCGGTCAGAATTTCGCGGGATGGGAAAAGATATCGGTCAGCGGCGAACGCGGCACAAAGCTTTGCGTACGCCACGGCGAGACGCTCAACGACAACATGGGCGAAAAGTCACGCGGAAATGACGGTCCCGGAGGCAGTGTATACAATGCAAACTACCGTGCCGCAAAGGCATCGACCGAATACATTCTGTCGGGTGACGGTGTCGAGAATTATCACCCGTCGCTGAGTTTCTTCGGATTTAGATACATCGAGATCAGGGTTGACAAACAGGTAAAGCTGTACGATGCGGTCGGCGAGGTCGTTTCCTCTGTCGAACAGCTTACCGGCTTTATGGAAACATCCGACAAGAAGATCAACCGGCTTATCGAAAATGTCCGTTGGGGACAGCTTTCGAACTATCTTTCGGTCCCGACCGACTGTCCGCAAAGAGACGAGCGTCAGGGCTGGACGGGCGACACGCAGGCATTCGCGTCCGCAGGTTGTTACATGGGATTTTCCGAGAGTTTCCTTGAAAAGTTCATGTACGATCTGCGCGACACGCAAAACGACGAGGGCGCATATCCCGGAACCGCTCCCACCGGCAGATACAACGGCGGTCACTGGGGCGGCACAGGCTGGGCAGACGCCGGCGTGATAGTTCCCTACACCCTCTACACCCTCTACGGCGACAAGCGCGTGATCGAGGACAGCTGGGAGTCGATGGAAAAATATGTCGACGGCTTCCTCGGAAAGACCGAGCTGCACGGTCCGCTCAATGTCTGGGGCGACTGGCTTGCGTACGAATCAAACGACGACGAGATACAGTCGATGATCGCCGCGGCTTATTATGCGTGGGATGCGCAGATGATGGCTGAAATGGCTGCCGCGATCGGAAAGCTTGACGATATTGCAAAATACAAGAAGGTCGCGGCACTCGTCAAGGAGAATTTCGCGAAAAAATATGTCAACGAGGACGGAACTCTCCGTCGTCCCGAGCAGTCGGTATGCCTTTACGCGCTCTATGTCGACATGCTGCCAAGCGATCGTTCGAGAGAGGCAGTCATGGGTCAGCTCATTTCAAACTTTGAGCGCACAGGCAACAGACTCCAGACCGGATTTCTCGGCACGAAGATCATTCTCGACACACTCACGAAGATCGGCAGAAACGACATCGCATACTCGCTCCTTCTCCAAGAGAAAAACCCCTCATGGCTCTATTCGGTGCTCCAAGGCGCGACGACCATTTGGGAGAGATGGAACTCCTACACGATCGAGAACGGATTCGGCGATGTGGCAATGAACTCCTTCAACCACTACGCCTACGGTGCTGTCGCATCCTGGATGTTCCGCACGATGGCAGGCTTCAACGCCGATCCTGTCGAGCCGGGCTTCAAGCACGCGATCATCTCGCCGATGCCCGATACGCGCATTCCGAGCGTTGATGCAAAATACAACAGCGCATACGGTCTGTACACTGCAAGATCGGAGCTTACCGACAGCACATGGAGCTACTCGTTTGCCCTGCCCGCAAACACGAGCGCGCGCATCGTCATCCCGACCGAGGGCTTTGCGAGCCTTACCGTAAACGGCAAGACCCCCGAGTCGCTCGAACAAAAAGCCGACGGCATCGTATTTGTCGGCTGTGACGGCGGCATCGCGTATTTCGACGCTGTTGCGGGATCGTTCGACATTGTCTGCACGAAATAACAAATAATGGATGAAAGCAGTATAAGCATAAGCATTATCGGGCATATTCGCTCTGATTTCCCCGAAAAATTCGGCATTCCGAGGCAAAGCGGCAGAATAAAAAAGCTTCGATCGGTGATCGTCCTCGATGGCAAATACAAAAGTCCCGAGGCACTGCGCGGACTTGAGGGATTCTCGCATCTGTGGGTGCTTTGGATATTCTCGCAAACACCGATCGGCAAATGGTCGCCGACCGTTCGCCCGCCGAGGCTCGGGGGCAATCGTCGAATGGGCGTATTTGCAACAAGGTCGCCCTACCGTCCGAATCCGATCGGCATGTCGGCACTCGAGATAGAAAAGATCGACCCCGAAAAAGGCGAGATCACCGTACTCGGGGGAGATATTTTGGATGGCACGCCGATCATCGACATAAAGCCCTACCTTCCGTCAGCCGATCGAATAGACAACGCCATCGGGGGCTTTGCCGACGGCGCACTCTCGCACAGGCTGAATGTAGTCCCGGGCGAGGGGACAAGCGGCATACTGTCGAAGGATGAGCAAGATCTGATATGCGACATCCTCGCCGATGACCCGAGGCCGTCCTATCAAAACGACCCCGATCGCATCTACGGCATGGATTACGCCGACATTTCGGTCAAATTCAAAGTAAACGGCAACGATCTGACGATCGTTGAGATCGAAAAACATTAATACACGAAAAAGCTGTCTCAGGTTGCATTCTGAGACAGCTTTTTAATTAATCCATACTCTTCCCGAGTTTTCGGTAAACGCCGAGGCGCATGGTGAGAAAGGATGCGAGACCGCCGATGAAATTGGATATCGGCTCGGCAATGAAAACGCCCGGAGCACCGAGACCGACCCGTGGCAGTATCAAGGTAAGCGGAAGGACGATTATGACCTTGCGAAGGAGCGAAAAAAAGATCGCATGTCCCGACATTCCGAGTGCCTGAAAGGTCGATTGTCCCGCGAACTGAAACGCCATGAAAACAAATCCGAAGAAATAGATCGTAAGCATTTCCGCGCCCTTTGCGATGGTCGCGGGGTCATCTGAGAATATCCCGACCCAAAATTTCGGGAAGAGCAATATAAGTATCCACGCGACGGCGGTGTAGCTCGCGCCGACCATCGTATTGAACTTTATTCCCTGTCTGACTCTGTCATATCGTTTTGCACCGAAATTATAGCTGATCACCGGCTGAGAGCCGCTGACTACGCCGTTTACCGGCAGAGTGAATATCTCCCGCACCGAGTTCATGACGGTCATAACACCGACATAGAGATCGCCGCCGAAATTTTGAAGCGTTCTGTTGCTGACAGCCTGCACGATGCAGGTCGTGCCCGACATTATGAAATTTGCCGCCCCGAGCTTTGATATATCCGCGGTTATTTTGCCGTTTATTCTTATGCTGTCGATCGAAAGAGGTATCTGCACCCGTCTGCCGAAAAGAAAGGCAAGTATCCAGAGGGCAGACAGTATCTGCGATATGACGGTCGCGATCGCCGCACCGCGAACTCCCATGTCAAGGACGAATATAAAGATCGGGTCGAGCGCGATGTTGGCAAGAGCTCCTATCACAACAGACATCATGCCGATCTTCGGAAAGCCCTGTGCGTTTATAAAGCCCGCAAGTCCGCCCCCGACCATCGAAAAGAATGTTCCGATCAAATAGACCTCGAGATAGTCTTTTGCGTACACAAGCGACTCCTCGCCCGCGCCGAACGCGACAAGTATCGGTTCGGAGAAGAAATAGCCGACAAAGGTCAGCGCGATCGAGCTTAGGGCGATCAGTGCAAACGAGTTGCCGAGTATTCGTTTTGCGCGCTCGTCATTTCCGCGTCCGCGTTCGATCGAAAAGAGCGGAACAGCACCCGTCCCGAACAGCGCAGCAAAGCCCGAGATGAGGGTAACTATGGGAAATGTCAGACCGACGCCCGTCAGAGCGAGATTATCCCCGTCCCCCATGTGACCGAGGTAGATCCTGTCAACGACATTGTAAAGCAGCTGAACGAGCTGTGCGACGGTCAGCGGCACTGCCTGTGCTATTATCGCGCGCTTGACCGAGCCTTTGGTAAAATCATTTTGTTTCATTTTCACACACTTCGTTTTGATAATGGACTATCAGACGAGCTGCGCCATTATCGTTTTTCACAAATTCAGCCCCAGCGAGGCAGACCATGCGCGGTTTGAAATTGTCGGGGTTCTTGCTGTGGCAGTGATAAGCGCAGACAAGACTGCCGTCCGGCATTGTCGCAAAGCTGTTGTGACCAACTCCGACGACATCGCCGCTTGCCTTTATAATCGGATTGCCGTCATATTTGACGAACGGACCTGTCGGAGACTCGGAGCACGCATAACCGACCGCGTACATCGGCGACCTCGTGTGATTTGCCGAATAAACGAGATAGTAATATCCGTCATGCTTCAAGACAAACGGTCCCTCTGCAACACTACAGTCGACCGTCTCCCAGGGATCGCTTGCCACGATCAGCGGCTCATCGTATTCGACCGTTATATGCGTAAGATCGTCGCTCATCTCGGCAACAAATATCCTGTTGCCGCAGTCAAGTCTTACATAGTAGAGGTAGACCTTGTCACCGTCAAAGAGCAGATGACCGTCGATCGATTTTTCACTTCTCAACCGTTTCCCCGTAAGGCTCTTAAACGGACCTGTCGGGCTGTCGGCAACGGCGATCTCGGGATACTCCTCCGACGAGAAGAGCATGTAAAATCTTCCCTTGTAAAAATAAACCTCGGGTGCCCAGAACCAACGCTCGCCGACGGCATCCCTTCCGTCAAGGCAAAGCCCGACACGCTCCCACTCACCGTGCTCGCTTAAGCGATAGACATATATTCCGTCACGCCCGTCCACATCGGTATCAAAAGCGTTCGCCGCCTCAAGAGGGCGTGAATTTTCGGTGGTACAATAGAGATACGAGACACCGTCATGTACGAATATAAACGGATCTCCGCCTTCAAAAAGTCTTTTGCCGAATTTCATGTTGATATATTCTCCCTTGCTTTCTTATTATTGATCAAAGCATCGCATAAATCTCTCGATCACGGCATCTCTGTCGACCGAGCAGGCAAGCTCTTGCTTTTTTCCGAAATCAAATGACTTATAGTCGGCGTTCAAGTGTGCTTTACCGTATTCGTCGATATCTACCGTCATTCCGCGTGCAAGACCCTCGGTGACGACCGCGACAGGCGCACTTTTGTAGCGACAATATGTCGGGTCGATGGCGCAAAGCAGTGCCAGCGGATCGTGGAGAACGCCGAGACTGCCGCGACTTTCGGCTTTCCAGAGGCGGTACAATTCTTTTACGTAGCTTGCCGCAGGATCTTTGCCGCTGTAATTTAGGATCTTGGCATCATCCTCTGCCGACAGTCGCAAAAGGTGGGTGACATCCGCACCAAGACAGCGAATACCGCCGATGGTCTCAAACATAGCTTTAGCCGCGTGCGGATCGCACCAGACATTCCAGTCGGCATACTGTTTGAAATACGCGCCACCCATTATAACGATCTCTCCGACATGCGAGAGTGCCTCGGGCGATTTTTGTGCCGCCATTGCGATATTCGTAAAAGGTCCGATAGCAACAACGGTCAGCTCGTTTCGGTATTTTTCACAGCACTCGATAATAAGATCAACCGCATCCTCGGGACAATTTCCGCTCGGTGCATAGGCGGCATCCTCAAGATCGGGGGTGTATTGACAGGTATGCTCTGCAGAGTTGCCGTATCCGAAACAGACCGGCACATCCGCATATCTTCCGCCATAGAGCGACAAAAGCTTTTTCGCCATTCGCGCACGCTCGGGCGTATTCTGAAAGACGGTGGTGACCCCGACGATATCGACGCCCTCACACATCGCAAAAAGCATCGCAAACGCGTCGTCGATATCATCGCCTATGTCGGTATCGATAAGTATTTTCTTACGGTTCATTTTCTCTCCTTCGATATCCGCTTATAAGCCGGCATCATGATCTTCTCGTATCTGGCGTCCAAATATGCCTTATAAAAATCCTTTTGCAGATCTGAGATATATGGTGTTTCGTCGATAAACTGTTCGATCTGCTCCATATCGATCTTAGGCACGATCCGCACGATCGCCTCATTGCAGTCTGCATACTCACCCGACATAAGGAAATCATAATAATTGACCTTTTTTCCTCCCAATTTAATGGCTGATGTCGGAAAACGGTAGATGCGCGCATTCATTTCATCTTCATGGGCAAGGATATCTCGCATGACCTTTTCGTCCGCTTGAGGAAGAAGACAGCTTCCGCAATCGAAGATCGGAGCGATCTCTGCCGTGTCGGTTTTGCTGTTATAAAGAAATCCCCAGTTTCCATTATGGCGATCGAAGTTGCCGAGAAACGCGTCTGCGACAAACACATTCCAAAAGTGTTCGAGAAGACCCGTGGGATTTACGAACTGTTGCTTTTCGATAGATTCCAAAATGTCCGAAAGCTCTGTCCCACTGCCGCCGTGCTCGGAATCGATCACCGTATTTTTGATGGAGCAGAAGTCATACAGCGTCTTTCCGTCTGCGGTAAAATCACCGCAAGCACAAACCACCTTTTCCTTGCCGCTTACCGTGAAAACGCCAAGCAGAGTCTGTTGTGCATGGATGCCGAGCATATTAAAAATGTTGCTTCCGAGATACTCGCTGATGCAACTGTTGGTGTAGGAGAGATCAGTCGGCTTTCCGTCACCCGACGGAGGGAACTTCAGCATATACTGTCTGCCCTCGTATTCAACGGCAATCTTCTTACCGTTTGCTCCATTGTACGCCTTGCCGAGAAGTCTTCTGCAAGGTGTAAAATCTATTCGTTTTGTCATACATTTTTCCCCCACAAAAACTTTTGTCTGAGATATTCGGCGTGCTCGTGTGTTATGACCCCGTCTGTGATCTCAGCAGCGTTGATACTGCCGTAAAGCTCTCCCCAAAGGCAATCGAGAAGTGTTGAACCGTTTTTCAGCCCTTCTTTATACGCATCGAGATCGTTTTGCAAATATCCGGGCAGACCGTACTCATATGACCGCTCGATGCTGTCCTCGACCGATCGATCGGTCATTTCAGACTTCATCAGATCTTCGATCGATACATCAAGTGCCTTTGCCAGCTTATACAATGTTTCTCCCGAACACTTTTCGATGCGCGTCTTCCCACTGCATATATCGTTCAGCGTCGCATGCGGCACTCCGCTGATTTTTGCAAGTTTATATTTAGTCATGCCATTTTCGGCAAGTATTTCGTTTATTGTCATTTTAATCACCCACATATATTATATCGGTGTGCCGATATAATGTCAATAGGACTCTCGAAAATGTCACAAATAATTTACTAAACTTCAAATGGAAAAAGTGAAGCGGTAAAATGTAAAAATCCCGCACAGACGTGCGGGATCTTGGCAAGTTCGTCCATTTGTGATCGGTGGGGAAGATGTTGGTTTTGGTGAAATATTTTGCCTTGCGGCAAAATGTGAAATAATTCGCCTGCGGCGAATTGTGAAATATTGCGCCTTTCGGTCGCAATGTGAAATGAAATTCGGCTTATCACTGGGCGAAGCCCAATTTCACGCGCGAAGCGCATTTCACTGGCGAAGCTATTTCACTCGGCGAAGCCGAATTTCACTGAAAAAAGCACCGACATCGTCGGTGCTTTTTTCTTGGTGGGAGCGGGTGGATTCGGACCACCGAAGCATATGCAGCAGATTTACAGTCTGTCCCCTTTGGCCACTCGGGAACGCTCCCATATTTTGTTTGATAAGTCGCAGTGGGCAAGGCATACGCTCTGCCCACCTGCTGCTTGGAGCTGGTGAACGGAGTCGAACCATCAACCTGCTGATTACAAATCAGCTGCTC
>CAZMPO010000035.1:0-8470 GCA_964568425.1 uncultured Lachnospiraceae bacterium
TCAAATGATATTTTAATCTATATCAAAGAGCGGCGGGAGCAAGCCCCCGCCCTACAGGGGATACCTTTATTTTGCGGTCGATTTATTATAAATCAGATCGCCAAAACCACAATCTACTCCTCGTTTCTCTTACCTCAAATACCTGCTTCCGTCCGCGATGCCGCAGAGGATGCCGCGATCGGTCAGGTCGACAACACCGTAGCTGCCGCTCATGCCGATACTGCCCGGATTGAAGAGGGTCATATACCTGCCGTCCTGCTCGACCGTCTTTTCAAGAGGGGCGTGCGTGTGTCCGAAGAGCACAAGATCGGCATCGCGAGCGTGCCCTTCGTCAATGAGCGCGGACAGGCTTGTTTTTGCCGAGAAAAGGTGTCCGTGTGTGAGCATTATGCGATATTTGCCAAGCTCTAATGTGGCAGTGTCGGGAACGCCCGAGGTGAACAGATCGCAGTTGCCGCGCACCGCAAATGTGGGGACGCCAAGCTCTGCGGCAAGATAGGAAAACTCGCTGTTACCGTCGCCGAGGTGGACAAAGAGCTCGGCATCGGTCCTGTCGAGCATCACGCCGCGCATGATCTTCGATTGCCTGTGCGAGTCCGAAAAAACGATTATCTTCATTTGTGTCTCCGAATTTTTGTGTCAAATGTTGTGTATTCGTATATAATGCTAATAAAAACGATGATTTGAAAGGAAATGCGTGATGGATAAGACCGATAAGGGCAAAAAAGACAAGATCGCCGCGATGAGCGATGATGAATTTGCGGCAATGATCAGACTTGCCGCCGCCGCAATGGGACTCTCCCCCGAGGCGACCGCCATGGCGACAAGCAATACCGACAAGATCAGGGGACTGCTTTCGGGGATGAGCGATGACGAGATCGGCAAAATGATAAGCGTACTCGGTCAAAGATAAGGTCTGATAAACAGTTAAACACTACCGACAAATTCGGAAGGGAGCGATAATGATTGACCGAACAAGAGAGGCAAGGCTTTGGCGGTATGGGCGATTTGCTGAAGGGGATAAGCGAAAACCCCGAGATGCTGTCAAAGGCGATGAATTTGGCATCGATGCTGGCATCGTCGGGCGCGCTCGACTCGGTGATGGGGAAAAAGCCAAAGGAGAGCCCGACGATCCCGCCGCCTCAGATAGCAGAGGAGCGGTCGGAGTCCATAGGGAAGAAGGGCGGATACAGGGAACGTATAGCTCTTTTGGAGGCAATGCGACCGTTTATATCGGACGCCAAGAGGGATCGCCTCGAACTGCTGATACGGATACTCGGAGTGATGGAGCTGTACGACGGAGTGAAGTCGGGCGGCAGAACGACCTGATCGGAGGCGATGATACGTACAGCAGATACAAGATCAAAAAACCGATAGCTCCCCCCGATTACGGCGGAACGGCGATCATCGAACCCGAACAGGACGAGATCATTGAAAATGCCGAAATTCCCGAAACCGCCGAAAAGACCGGAGAAACCGAGGAGATCGAGGATATACAGGTTGAAAATACCGAAAATGTGCAATTCGAGCAGGATGTCCCGAAAAATGAGGACTTGTCGATCGACGATCTCACCCTTGACGATTTGCTCTTTATGGGTGCCGCCGCACTGCTGATGTCGGGCAGGATGGGCGATGAGTCCATGCTCCTGCTCTCCTACCTGCTCACCTGCGGACTTTGAGACGCTTTAATATGCCGGATCTTTCAAGCGTGCGAAGAAGCGGTCGTGCATTGAGAAGGCAGAGCGCGCAAAGCAGGATGATGTCGAGCAGGATCCACCCGACAAAGGAGGTCGAGGTCGTGATGACGATAAGGAGCATCAAAATGTTGTTGGCGATCATTCGCGGGAGCTGTATGACTATCGAGTCTCGCGAGAGGCGCGCGCGCATCAAAAACGTGACGTTGTAGCTGATATAGGTCGCGATCGCCGCACCGTATGCGCCAAGATTTGCCACCTTGATGAGCAGAAAATTCAGGACAACATTCGTCAGTGCTCCCGCAAGGGCGGTGAGCATGGTCGGCATACTGCGCAGTCGGACCATGTTGTCGCTGTCGAGAAAGGACGAAAAATTGTGGATGACCATCGCAAAGGTCAGCATCGGGATGTATATCCACGCGCCGTGATATGATCTGTCGAACATCAGCGCGGTGATGACCTTTGAAAATACGGCTATCGCACCGCCTGCCAAAAACATCAGCGAGGCGTAGCTGTCGAAAACATTCGAGAAAAATCGCTTTTTGTCGCGCCGCTCGTCCATTGCCGATATCTGCCATGCGTAGATGAATATGCTGTTCATTACGCCGAGCAGGGTGGGTATCTTGTAGGCGGCTGTGTAGAGACCGTTTGCCGCATCTCCGCAGAAATAGGTCACCATAAATCTGTCGGATATGTTGACTATCCACATGAATATCGTTGTCGGGATGAGCGGCAGACTGTAGCGAAGCATCGACTTTATGTCGGTGAGCCTTATCGATCGAAGATCAAGATCCTGCCAGAGCTTTGTCGCGGCAATGATAAAGAGCGTGACCGTCACATCGGCGATCGGCACCGAAAGGACATATCCGACAGCCGACATTTTCAGCGGGATAAGGAAAATAATGTTTAAGCAGATGACGAGCGCGGTGTTGATGATGCCTTGGAGGGCGTACAGACGTACCATGCCCTTTGCTCTTATATAATTCGCGACAAGCGAATGGAAGACAGATGCCACCGTGTAAAAGGCGATCAGCGCAATATAATTGTGAAAATAGGGTATCGCCGACAGGACGGGGAGGGTCAGACCGAGCAAAAGTATGCCGCACAAAAATACTGCAAACGCGTCGCTGAATACCTCGCGTTTTTTGTATTCGTTTCCCTTGGCGAGCCTGAATATCGCCTCGCCGAATCCGAGCGAAACGATCGGTACAAGCAGTACCGCAATGTCCGAAATGTTGGACGCTATCGAGTATTCGTCCTGCGAAAGCAGTGATGTATATAATCGTGTTAAAAGATAAACAAGTATTTTCGAGCCGAATTGCCCCGCCGCAATGACCGCGGTGTTGCCGATCAGCTTTTTAGTGCGGCTCTGCGCCATTTTTACGACCTCCAATCAAGTATGATCATATGGATCATATATGATTATACCACAAATGACCGCGATATTCAAGCCTTTTCGGCAAATTTCAAAAACAAACATTTTCGACGGGGAGAGATGTTATAGCCACCCTTACCCCCACCCTGCGGGGATGGCGTAAAATTGATCGTATCGGCAACAGATCTGTTGATCATTTCTTTCCCCCGACAAACAGCACGAGCCGTTTTGGATGCTGTGCATCCAAAACGGCTCGAGGGGTAATTAGTCTCTGAAAAGCTTGTCAATGGTCACGCCAAACATATCGGCGATCTCGGGCAGAAGGCAGAGATCGGGGAGATTTCTGCCGCACTCCCATTTGGAGACCGCTTGTGCGGAGACGCCGAGACGTTCGGCAACGTCCGCCTGGGTGAGTTTGGCAAAAGACCGCAAGCATTTGAAACGTTCACTGAAGTGAATATCCAAATCCGCACTCCTTTTTTGAAAAAGTAATCGCAAAGACCCTGTTTTCGGGCAGGGTCTTTGTGACCTTCTTTGGATATTACTCGCCGACAAAGGCGAGTAATACTGCAGAGCTGTTGTTCATACTGTATATCGCCTCCTCCCTTAAAAATTTTGTCGCAGACGGGTCAGCGCTTACCCGTCCGATCTTATTTTACCACACATTATGGTATTTTGTCAATATCGCGTTGGTTGATTTTTGAAAAAAGATTTTTTCGACATGTATGCCCTGCGGCAGATCGCCTCATCCTCGGCAGCAGGGCGATCGGGAAGGGTGCTGTCATTAAAAGCGCAAAAAAAGCAGACTTGATGTAATTTTCTAAAAATCGTGAATGCATCATAAAAATGCGCTGCTTCTTCTTCCTGTTGTTGGTTGTTCTGTACACGATTTTGTATATTCTTTTGCATCGTCGGTTTTCCGTCGGGCAGATCGATGGCAAATATCGCCGCAAGTATCGGAACGATAGGCGTCGGTCGACGCATGAGGAAGGCGAATGCTTTCTCCGATCTAACGGGTTTGTTTTAAAACAGCACTATCCCCAGCCCCGCCGCGACGATTATCATAAAAATCGGCGACGGCGCGCGCCGCTTGAGCTTGCCGAAGATCAGCCGCAGGATCAGAAGAATTGCAAATATCACCGCCGCGCGGATGTCAAATTTTGCCGTGGACAGATCGAATGAGCCTTCCATGCCAAAGAAGACCTCAAGGGCGATAAGCAAAACGGTTGCCGAGAGCAGTCCGACGACGGCAGGTCGCACGCCCGAGAGCACACCCTTCACTGCGGCATGCTTTATGATGTTTTTCATGAGTGCGGCGATAAGCAGTATGATCACAAACGAGGGCAAAACGACACCGAGGGTCGCCGCGAGCGCACCGAGCAGACCTGCCTTTGATGCGCCGACAAAGGTTGCGGCATTGACCGCCAGCGGACCGGGCGTCGATTCGGACAGCGCACAAAGATCGAGAAACTCGCTCTCGCTGAGCCAACCGAGCTCGAGCGTTTTTTCTTTGATCAGCGGAAGCATACCGTATCCTCCGCCGAAGGAGAGTGCGCCGATCTCCAAAAATGTCAGGAACAGACGAAGATATATCATTTGTGCCGCCCTGCCTTTTGACCGATAAGTGAGAGCGCGCATCCGATGATCCCCGATGCCAAAATGAAGACCACCGACGACAATTTTACGCAAAGAAGCGTCGTGACGATCATCATAAGCGCAACCGCGATAAAGATCGATATCGAAAGCGGCGTCTTTTCGAGCGATCTCCACAGCCTTACCGCCGCCGACCCGATCAGATAGACCACGGCGACCCTTATTCCGCAAAACGCCGCCGCCACCGCCTCGATCGACATAAATGCGTCGAAAAAGAGGGATATCAGATAAACGATGACAAAGGACGGAATGCAGACCGCGAGCGTCGAGAGTGCAGCGCCGAGGATGCCGTTTGTCTTGTAGCCGATATATGTCGCGGCATTGACCGCGATCGGACCGGGTGTCGATTCGGCAATGGCGCAAAGATCGAGAAATTCATCGCTGTCAAGCCAACCCCGCTTGTCCACCGCCTCACGCTCGAGCAGGGCGATCATCGCGTATCCGCCTCCGAAGGTGAACATCCCGATCTTTAGCATGGTAAAAAATAGCAAAAACAGCCTGCTTTGTCGTCCGTCCTTCATACGGTAGCCTCCGATCCGCACAATTATCTTGTATCTTGTATCTCGTATCTTCCCTCACGCCGCCGCTTTTTTGCGCCAATTTTCGGGGCAGGTGCGATTTTGCTTGAACCAATCGCTCTCGCGCAGCATACCCGAAAATCCCGAGCACTCGATGCCGTGACCGTCCGCGCCCGATCTGAATATAATGTCGCCGTTGAAGGAGGTGAATTTGTCCGCCTTATAATCGGTGCAGAGCGTGGTGACATAGACTCGGTCGGTGTACTTTGCTATCCTGTCGCAAAAATCCTGCGTGGGGAACTGATTTTTAATGTTGTCTGTGTACTCCGAGCTGCCTGCGCAACAGCAGACGCAGACATATTCGGGCTGTATCACAGAGAGCAGTGTGTCGGTCGAGGATGTTTTCGAACCGTGATGACCTGCCTTGTAGAGCGTGACGCGGGGCAGATCGTTCATCTTGACAAGATATGCCTCGCCCTCGCTTTCGAGATCGCCCGTGAACAGATAATTCTCGCCGCCGTTCGATATCAAAACGCAGACCGAGTAGTTGTTTTCGCTCGATGTCTTGTTGTAATAGAAAAAGTTGTCGAGGACATGAAGCTCTATGCCGTCACCGAGATCAAAGCTGTCCTTGCCGGTCTGCACGCACTGCGCCGCAGTGTAATGCTTTGCACCGCGCTCGATCGCGTCGTCAAGCTCGCGAAGGTAATTGCCGTACATCACGGCGTCCCTGTCGTGATTGGTTATCGAAAAGTCGATCACCGTGCCGATGTCGTAGAGATCGAATATGCTGTCGGTGCTCTCGTTTGTGGCAAAGCCCGCATAGTGATCCTCATGCGCGTGGGTCACTATCACATATTCGAGCTTTTTGTCGGTGACATATCTGTCAATGTAGTCGCAGATCTCGGAGATGCTCGATCGCCGCGACCCGGCATCGATCAAAATGTCGGTGTCTCCCGCCTTGATGTAGGTGCAGTCGCCCGTGTATTTGTTTCCGAGCTCGGGAAAGTGTATCGATATCTTCGAGCTGTCGACGATCGGCGTCGGGTCTTTTTGATCGATGTACTCGACATAGTAGAAGGTCCCGAGCACGCCTGCCGCAAAACCGATAAGAAAGCTTATCAGCACCAACAGTGCGACACTTTTTTTACCTTTGTTTAACAATTGCGAAATCTTCAATTTGTTTTCTCACCTCTTGAGCCCTCTTTTACGAGGGCTTTTTTTGCGTGATGCGGCAATGTTCAGCAAAATATAGACCCCGAGGAGCGCGAGCGTTGATGCACAAATTATGATGTACGCACTCTCCTCGCTGATGACATGATCGAAAAAGGAAACATTGCAGTCAAGCGAGCTCATGATGCCCGACGCGACCTCAGACGGAAGTCCCTCCTTCTCCATCTCCCCGATCGCACCGCGCATCGCGTGCAGACGCATGAGCGATGTGCCATATGTGCCGGGCAGGAAGGATACGACATGCCGCAGACCCTCGCTGAATGAAGACAGCGGCATGTACGCGCCGCAGATGAAGCCGTATCCCGAGCTGATGATCGTGCCGACTGCAGATATCTGCCCCTGCGTTGATAAAAAGAAGTTCACGACCGAGGACAGCGCGCTCCCGAACAGCACGATGATGACAACATCAAGCAGAAGGAGAAACGTGTCGACTGCCGACATGTACCATCCGATCGATGCAGTGTAGATAAGACAGATCGCCGTCGCGACAAAACAAACGGCAAGCGTGGTCGTGAGATTTGCAAAATAATATGAAAGCGAGAGCGTGGACGGCTTTACGGGCGAGACGAGCAGATCGTTTATAATGCCGTTTGCCTTGTCCTGAACCATGAGGAAATTGGAGCAAAAGGCGACCGTCACGCAAGAGACTGCCAGCAGAGACGATACCAGCTCGCCGCATACAAGCCCGTCTATCAGCGAGTCTGATATCGACAGCCCCTCGGGGCAGGAGGAGCAAAAACTGTCGCGGTATACATTGCCGAGAAAGGTCACATATAAAACGAGCAGGATGGCGGGCGTGATCAGCGAGGTGAAAAACATCCCCTTGTCCTTGAAAAAGAGCTTGATGTTTCTTCTTGTGAGTTCATAAAAAGTTTTCATTTGTCTGCCTCCCCAAGTTTCTTTCCGGTCACGGCGAGGAATACGTCATCCATTTTGCCCTTGACTATCTCGTAATCGACAAAAATCTCGGGGTGCGCTATTATCAGCTCTGTCGCCACGCCGACATTCGGTACCGATAGCCTGTAGGCGTCGCGTATCTGCTCGTAGTCATACCCGAGTGCCTTGACACTTGCCTCGTCCACACCGTACAGCGTGATATAGTCGCCTGCATAGGTGTTCTTTAATTCGAGCGGACTGCCCTTTGCCGCGATCTCGCCACTATCGATGATCACAACATAGTCGGCATCCGCCGCCTCCTCCATGTAATGCGTCGTCAAAAAGACGGTCATGCCCTCGCTTTTTTGCAGATCGTGGATGACATTCCACAAATTCCTTCGCGTTTGCGGATCAAGCCCTGTCGTTGGCTCGTCAAGTATCAGCACACGCGGTTTGTGGATGAGTGCTCTTGCGACGTCGATCCGCCGTCTTTGACCGCCCGACAGCTTGCCGACCGGACGCTTTAATATGTCCGAAAAGTCGAGCAGCTCGCAAAGCTCGCAAAGACGCCGCCCGAAGGACTCGCCGACAATGCCGTAGAGTGCCGCGCGAGATCTTAAATTGTCCTCGACCGACAGCGCACCGTCAAGCAGGGAATTTTGAAAAACTACGCCAAGCTCGCCCTTTATGTCGTCATATCCAAACTCGGTGTCCCGACCGCAGACGATGACCCGTCCGCTGTCCTTTTCGAGCTTGCTGCAGATTATGCCTATCGTCGTTGATTTTCCCGCACCGTTTACCCCGAGAAAGGCAAACAGCTCGCCCTCGCGCACAGAAAAACTGAGCGATCTGACAGCCTTTACATCGCCGAAGCTCTTGCATAGACTCTCTATCTCGATCACATTGCCCAAATTGCTCATATTGACCCTCTTTTCTTTTTGTACCGATCAATTACATCCGTTGTATTACGCATGTAATTTATTGTATGATATTATACCATATCCGCAGTCAATTGTCAATACATTTCGCCGCATTTTTCAATAATTTTGCAAAAAAATAAAAGTCCCTCGGCACCCCAAGCGACTCATCTGCGTGTAATGAAGTACACAACTTCATTGCAC
>CAZMPO010000036.1:0-7277 GCA_964568425.1 uncultured Lachnospiraceae bacterium
CGCCCCGCCCTACAGACGGTCTTTATTTTGGCAGTCGATTTATTATAAATCGACCAGCGCAGAAATAATTTTTGCCAAGGGCTTTCTCCGGGGAAACGATGATTAATTCGGATTTTTATAAAATGCCTTTTTTTACGGTTCGATTTTCAATAAATCTATAGCCGATACAATCCATTTTCCACTATCCCCGTAGGGCGGGGGCGCTGCGAAAAAAGTTCGCGGTGCTCCGCCGTTTAGAGGGAGGCACAGGCGTTGCTTCTTTGTAATATCGCTAAAATATTACAAATCGACCGCCAGAGAAACGAAAGGTACGTTCGCGAATTCTTTGCGAGCGTACCTTTCTTACCGGGTGAATTTTGTAATATCGTCACCCGTTATTTCGGCAATATTATAAACATTTTTCGCCAATTTCTAATTCCTAATTCCTAATTCCTAATTCTCCTACTCACATTCTCTTCATCGGCATTGTGACCGTGAATTTACTGCCTTTTCCGAGGGTGCTTTCGGCTCGAACCGAACCGTCGTGGTAGCCGGCTATCCATTTGACCATGGTGAGACCGAGTCCCGAGCTGCCTGTATCCGAGCGTGAATTATCGATTCTATAAAATCTCTCCCAGATCTTCGGAAGCTGATCGCCTGCGATGCCGATTCCGTCATCCTCGACCGCAAGCTCGAGTGCGGCTGATCTGCCCGGGAGCTTCGACACGCCGAGTGTAACGTTCACATGACCGCCCGACTTGCCGTACTGATAGGCGTTCGAGATCAAATTAGTCGCAAGTCGGATATAAAGCGAGGGGTTGACCTCGGCGATGATCTGCGGGTCGATATCCGCACTCAGTGTGATATCGCTGTCGGCGTGGATCTCGCGTTGTTCGTCGCAAACGACCGAAACGAGCCTTGAAACATCGGTTTTTTCGAAATTCTTTTCAACTTTACCGCGATCTATCCTCGAAAGCTCGAGAAGCTCGAGCACGAGGCGTTTCATGCGTCCCGCCTGACGTGCGACCGTCTCGATCGCCGCCTTATATTCATCGGTCGTCGGCGTTTCGTCTGCGGTCATCAGCAGCTCGCACTGTGCGAGGATGACGGCGGTCGGGGTGCGAAGCTCATGCGAGGCGTCCGAGATGAACTGCTTTTCGCTCTCGAACGACTTATCGAGTCGATCGAGCATAGCGTTGACCATTTGCGTGAGCTCCCAGACCTCGTCGTGATTTTTGCCGCTCGGCAGATTTTTGACAAGATCCTTACCGTCGATTATCGCATTTGTCGCCGCGGACAGGCGATCGAGGGGCGCGAGCAATTTTTTGGAAATGATATAGGCAAAAAGTGCTATCCCGACGAGTGCGCAGGGGGCGGCGACGGCGGCGGTGGTGATCATCGTCGATCTGACCTCGGCATCGGTGGGAGCGAGGGCGTATCCGCGCAGGTAATAGACATGTTTTTTATCGATTGTGATCTTTTTATCGTAGATGAAGTAGTTGTCACCCTCGGAGTCCTCGACTCTAAAGAAGGTCTTGCTGTCGGGGACGGGTTGCAGACCGAGCGTTTCGGGGAATGTGCCGACCTTCAGCTCGCCTTTTTTGGTGATGATCGCCAGCGTCAGATCATCGCTACCCGAGTCGATCGTGTCGGGGAGCTTTTTGGCGGCTTTTATCTCTGCGGCGATATCGGTGACCGTTTCGCGGAGCGGACGTTTGACACTATCATCGGCGATCATCGCCCCGCCGCCGAAGGTGGCAAGGCAGGCAAGTGCCGAAAATATCAGCGCGATAAGTGTAAATCCGACTGTTAAACGAAGTTTAATGGTAATTTTGGGTGATTTTTTCTCGGTCATTTTGGTTATAGCCATCCTTTCGGTTAATATGGGTCAGTTTTTGTCATCGGCATCGCGGAGAACATACCCGACACCGCGCACGGTATGGAGAAGTTTTTTATCAAACGGGTCGTCGATCTTTTGGCGGAGATATCTGATATAGACATCGACAACGTTGCTGTTGCCCGTATAGTCGTAGCTCCAGCAATGTGCGGCGATATCGTCGCGCGATATTACCGCGCCGACGTTTTGTGCAAGGCGAGCGAGGACGGCGAACTCTTTTGCCGACAGATCGATGACCTTCCCTGCCCTTGTCGCCCTGCCCAGAGCGAGGTCGACGGTCAGATCCGCCACCTTGCATATGCCGCCGCTCGTTTTGCCCGCGCGTCGAAGGACAGCCTTGAGGCGGGCGGAGAGCTCATCGAGCGAAAAAGGCTTGGAAATATAGTCATCCGCGCCCGTATCGAGTCCGTTCACGCGGTCATCGATGCTGTCAAGCGCGGTAAGCATGATAACGGGGGTCCCCGCGCCTCTCTCGCGGATGGAACGGAGGATAGACAGCCCGTTCGGTCCGGGCATCATAATATCGAGGATGACGGCGTCGTAATCGCAGACGAGCAGCATATTTTCGGCACTGTAGCCGTCGTGGGCGCAATCGACCGCAAACCCCTCGCGTTCGAGGCGGCGTTCGATCAGCCGATTGAGGTCGCGTTCGTCCTCCGCAACAAGTATTCGCATAAAAATGTCCCTTTCGTTGAAGTTGATATGTCAGTTGAAACAGCGGATCCGCGGGGAAACGATGATTAATTCGGATTTTTATAAAATGCCTTTTTTACGGTTCGATTTTCAATAAATCTATAGCCGATACAATCCATTTTCCACTATCCCCGTAGGGCGGGGTGATTTTTGTAATATCGCCTACACATTATCTCGGCTATCCAACAACCAAATCTCGCTAATTCCTAATTCCTAATTCCTAATTTCTCAGTTCCACATCGTATCTTGCGCAAACGAGATATGTCGATGCGACACCGCAGGGTTGGAGGATCTCGGTCGTGCTCTCGCCCTTCCAATCGCCACTGGAGAAGTAGGGGTCAAAGTATCCCGCATCGGTCTTTGTCGCCTCGTTCTTCTTCAGCACAAATTCCATCGCGTCAAACGCGCGATTTTGCTTGCCCGACGCCTTGGCGTGGGCATAATATCCGCGCATGAGCCAGCCGATACACCATGATTTATAAATCGGGTTGCCGTTCATCGATGCGCTGAGGTCATCGTCGCGACCTTTGATATTAAAGCAGAGGTTCGTCGCCGACAGCTGTGTCTTGTTCGCACGCGTCAGATATTTGCTCTCGCCCGTGATCTCGTAGAGCAGGCAGGCAGCAGTGATCGGCGTCGCCTGATTATAGGCGGCTTTCCACGCGTTGATCTCGCCCTTTTTGTTGATACTATCGCTGTAAAGTCCGTTATCGTAGAGCCTTTCGTTCAGCCAATCATAGAGCGATCTGCCGATTTCGAGATATTCCTCTACATTTGTGTATTTATATGCGGTCAGAAACGCGATCGCGACAGGTCCGTTCGCGCAGGTATTCTTCGAGCCGAAGGTTTTATCCCAATAGATGCCGCCGCCAAGCTCGTCATCGATGCCTGTTTTGAAAAATTCAAGCAGTTCGATTGCGAGATCGAGGTAAGCCTTATCGCCGAGCAGTTCATACGCGGTCAAAAATTGCAGGCAGATCCATGCGTTATCGTCGTAATAATAGTCACCCGACGCACCGCGTGTGGAATTATAATATGTAATATTCGAAAATTTACCGGCAGGGGTGCTGAGCGTGGTCACCTTGACGCGATAGCGATCAAGCCCCTTCGAGAGCGCGTCAACATAGGTCGATCTGATCTTTTCGTCCTCGGGATAGAGGCGCAGTGCGTCCGAGAGGGTCTCAAGGAAGGTCGCATACGGCCAGACGAAGGCGGCGGTACTGCTTCTCGGCTCGGCGCGCAGTGTGTGCGTCCTTTCGACATAGTAGTCGTCGATGATCTTGAGGCAGAGCTCATGTCCTGTCGCCGCGTATTCGTTTGCCTTCAGTGCCGCCTCGTGATCTTTGGTCGATGGCGGAGGCGTAGTTGACGCGCCTGTCGTGGTGGTCGCCCCGGTTGTGGTTGTCGCGCCTGTTGTGGTGGTTGTGTCTGACTTAGTAGATGCGCACCCAACAAGCAGAGGAAGGGTCAATGCGGCTGAAAGTGCAAAAGGAAGAATTTTCATAATACATCCCCACTTTTTGGTGTTATTGTGTATCATCATTTATGAACAAGAGTCGGCACGAGGTTGACGAGGGCGCGTGCGGCGTCGATCAGCTCGTCCTTTGTGTTATCGCCCGACATGCTGATACGGACGGTCGAGTCGGCGTCCGACTGAGTCAGCCCGAACGCTTCGAGCACCGACATCCCTGCGAGGGTGCGGTGATTGCCGTGCGACGAGCAAGCCGAGCCGTTTGATATGCAGATCCCCTGCCCCGACATCGCGCGAACGAGCGTTTCGGAGCGAATACCGCGAAATGTGAGCGAAATTATATGCGGCAGATATTTTTCGGGCAGATTAACGGTGCCCGCCGATTCGACGATCTCGCAAAAAGCCTCCCTACACTCGTTCACGCGCGCGATCGACTCATCAAAATGGTCGCACGCGTATCGGCAGGCGGCACCCATCGCGGCAATTCCGAGCAGATTTTCTGTCCCGGCGCGCATTCCGCCCTCCTGACCACCGCCGTAGACGATTGGGGCAAGGCGTTTTGCCACGAGGAGCGAATTATTGACGAGCAGACCGCCGACGCCCTTAGGTGCGCCGAATTTATGGCCGCTGATGCTGACGAGGTCTGCGCCGAGCGACATCGGAGAAAATTTTGTCTTCATGAACGCCTGCACCGCATCGGTGTGGCAGACGGCGGTCGGCACGCGGCGATGCGCGAGAGCGAACGCGGAGGCAAGATCGTAGAGCGCACCGGTCTCGTTATTGGCTGTCATGATCGAGACAAGAGCCGTGTTCGGGGTGAGCTCGCGTTCCAAAAAATCGAGATCAAGCTTGCCGCCTACGGTCGGGATGAGCCGATACTCGCAAAGTCCCATTTTCGCGGCGGCGGCGAGCGGCTCAAGCATGGCGGGGTGCTCGCTGTCGGTCGTCAATATGCGCGGCAGTTCGCGGAACTTTTTGGCGGTCAGCAGTCCGAAGATGGCGGTGTTGTCCGATTCACTGCCGCCCGATGTGAAGAAAAATCGATATGCGTCCTTTTTGCCTGCGCCGATCGGCAGTTTGCCGTCGATTCGGCGATATTTCGGGATCGAAAGTCCGTCAAAAAGGGCATCACGCGCTTCATCGACAAGCCTTGCGGCGTCAAGTCCGACAGAATGCACCGACGACGGATTGCCAAAGGTGTCGATCACCTCGGCGATCTTATCCTTTGCCGCCTGCGAGATCGGCGAGGTCGCGCTGTTGTCGAGATAGATCATTTGGGTTCCTCGGTCGTTGTCAGAGACGCGGTCGTTGTTGGGGCTTTTGCAAAGGCGAAATTTTGAATTATCTGATCAAATTCGTCGGTATGCTCGTCAAAAAGCGAGACATCGGCGGTAAAGGTCACAAGATAGTAGTTACCGTCGTAATAGCTGACGATCTGCTCGTATTTCAGCTCGACGCCCCCGACCTTGCCGCTGTAGACATATTTGTTTGCCGCCGAACCGCCGAGCAGACAGCGGTCGCCGTCGGTGAGCATGGAGAAGGTGGTCTTGCCGTCATCATCGAGGTCGAACATCTTCTCAAGCCCGGTGCGATAAGCCGCGAAATATTCCTCGAGGCTCGAGTATGTGCGGTCGCCCGTGTACGCCATGACGGTCAGATTGGTACGGTCGGTCTCGCTCGCGTGCGCGGACGCCATAAGCGAATTTTCCGCCGTATCGACCACCCATTCGGAGGGGACATAAACGCGATAATCTGCGGCAGAAACGTGCGCCGACTTCATTCCGTCGGGCGCGTCGCTCTCGTCGCCTCCCGAACAGCCGAAGGCAAGTGTGCAAACGGCGAGCAGGGTCGCGACAAATATTATTGATTTTTTCCAAAAATTCGATGATCTCATTGTAAAACTCCCATGCAAAGGCACTATTATTTATAATTTTCCTTGTATATTATAGCAAATAATTAGTGCTCTGTCAACCTGTTTTTGTAAACAAATGGAGAAAATCCGAATAAATTGCGTGCCGTCTGCACAAAATGTGAGCAAACGGTCAAAGGAAGTGGAAAAAGAGTGAAAATGTTAGTTTCGCTGGCGTTGATCTGCTCGCTCGCGGTCTCGCCTGATCTGCTCATCTGCGGCGAGGACGCGGCACTGATCTGTTCCTTGGAGCAAGGCAAGGCGGTAGTAGTCCAGATCCCCGTTGATGCGGTCGAGGAGCTTTGCATAGAGCCATCCTGTCGCATCGAGGTCGGGCGATCGGCGTTTGCAGGGCTTATTGATGCTGTCGGTGGGGTCGACATAGACGGTCGGGGGCATCTTTGCGGTGCCGATGCGCTGTCGCTGATCGAGACCACGAGCGACGAGGAGGTCAAGGGGGCGGTGATAGGTCGATTTTTCGAGGTCGCCAAGAAAAAGATCACGCCATTTCGCGCGATATCGATCGCAATGGGCGTCATGGGCGATGTGCGGTGCAGCGGGGGCATCGGCGAGCTGATCGATCTGATAAGGCGCGCGCTCGCGATCGACGGGTCGGGGTCGGTCTATTTGATCGCCCACACAAAAGAGGAGGCTGCGGCGATCATCGGGCGTGAATTTTAGCAGTCCGCAGTGAATAGAATATACAAAAGAGGTGAAAAAATGAAATATTTAATAAAATCCATGCCGATATTGCTGTCGGCAGTGCTTCTGGTCGCCTGCGTCGGCAGGGGCAGACAACAGGGGGGCGATTTTCTGTCATACATGCAGCACCTCGACAGCGTTGTCGGACGCGCGGAGCTTGACGGCGTGTCATACGAGCTGGTCTTTTCGATCGAGGGCGAAGGTCGCGTGATCGAGCTAACCGCGCCCGAGTCGATAGCCGGGATGAAATTCATCGAGCAGACCGACGGGTACATAGTCAGATACGGCGATTTTTCGACACATTTCGCAGGCTGTGATCTTTGCGATCGGCTTGTCGCGCTCTTTTCGCTATCCGAGGAGGATGTCGTTGCAACGGGTGTCGAGCGCGCATCGGGGAGATCGATCACCAAAATCGACCTGACAGAAGGAAGGACGGTGCGTCTGTCGAGCGAGGGCGAGCTGCTCATGCTCTCGGACGGCGTGTTGACATTTTTCGCGATAACCTCCCCTCGGGGAAACGATGATTAATTCGGATTTTTATAAAATGCCTTTTTTTACGGTTCGATTTTTTATAAATCTATAGCCGATACAATCAATTTTCCACTATCCCCGTAGGGCGGGGGCGC
>CAZMPO010000037.1:0-6957 GCA_964568425.1 uncultured Lachnospiraceae bacterium
AGTCTTGAAAATTTTTTGTTTTTTCATGTGTCTACTCTAAGGGGATTATATCAAATCAAATTGATATCGAATGCTTTTTTTGTTCGCTTGCGATGGCTTGTAATTGTCTTTGGGTACAGCGATTGGAAACAACACATTTCTCATGTATTTCTTTTTCGGCCATCTGTGCAATAAGATAGGATGGTGCGAGCAATTCGCCACCAAAAACATCGGCTTGCCACTCCGGATCGCGAAAAGTCGGGATCTTTCCGTTTGGTTCTAACTTGCAAAAGGCAATTGAACCTTTACCATGCATGAGCAAATGACCAAGCTCATGCGCAAGTGTTAATCGATCACGCCCTTTTCCATTACAAGCACCGATGTAAACATCTTCTCGCAATCGTATTTTGCACTCGCTTGGAAATGTTTCGCCATGTAGATTTCCCATTTCTTCTTCCGAACAAATCTCCAAAACAAAGTCGGGCAACAAATGGGGCAATACCTTTTCGATAAAAGCGACAATGTTGAAATACAAGTCATTTTCGACCCCCAAAAGAGTCCGAAGTTCTCGCACCATTTCCCAAATAGCCTGTCTTGAGGTGGGTTTAACAGGTATTAAGCTCATTTACTGTCCTCGTTGTTCATCAATTTTTTCAAAGCTTCCAACTGCTCGTCCGAAAAATCGCTAAATGAACGTGCAAACGAAACAGCCAGCTTTTTAGCGGTAGGAGAAGCTTCTTCAAAGTCAAGTATGACCGCTTTTTCTGAAAGCGATACAACCTCATCCAACTCGTCCTCTTGCTTTGGTGTTAAAGAATACGCAGAACGGATCTTCAAATTCCACTCGTATGGCATCTTTTTCTTACCAAGTTCAACAGCAGAAAGAAACGAGGGCGTAACACCAAGCTTTTGAGCCATGTTCAAAAGGACCTCTCCGTTTTCTATCCGTAGTTTTTTCAAAAATTTGCCTATTTCAGTCATAATAATTACCCATCCTTTCTCTTATACCCTATTATACCACATTAAAAAGCGTTTGTCAACTCTATAGTTGAATTTTTTCACCAAAAAGTTCAAATAAATTAAGTGAGCACTTTTTATCGGCTCATGGTCGGCATCTCGTTTTTTCGGGGAAGAAGAAATAAGTTTTTCGCAAGACTATTGACATCTCGCCCGAAATAGTGTAAAATAAGGGCGTGAACATTGTTTCTCGGAAAAAGTCGGGGGATCATGCCGCTTAAAATGTCAGAGAGGATACACCGAAATGAATTGTTCCCAAGCGCACGGCCTCTTGCAATGGGCGAAAATAGGAAGGCTCTACAAAAAAGCATTTCCGCGTTCGGAACGAAAGCCGTTGTCCATCATAAGATCCATGCAGAAGAACAAAAGGTCGGATGTTTGGCTTTTTGAGAGGGACGGAAAATTTGTCGGCTTTGCTGCAACGATCAACGGCGATGATATCATCCTGCTTGACTATCTTGCGGTTGACGCGGCGTGTCGCGGGATGGGGATCGGCTCGGAGATACTCAAAACTCTTCGTCGGCAATATGCAGGCAAGGGCGTCTTTGCCGAAATTGAGCGGGTACCCGATCGTGCGGACACACATGATGACCGCAGAAAGAGAAAAGAGTTTTATATCGCAAGCGGTATGAACGAGCTGAATGTTTACGCAAAGGTATTCGGTGTTGAAATGGAACTGATGGGGTGGGACTGCCGGTTGGATTTTAACGCCTATCAGTCCTTTTACCGCAACTATTACAGCGAATTTGCGGCAAAGAATCTTGTGGAGATGCCGAAAGAATAGGGGGTAGACTATGCCGCTTCAAATCGACAATTATGACCAAAACGCTTGTCATATCAGTGCCGAGCTGATCTCGAAGATCGCCGCGTACATTGATGACAACTACGCACATTATGAGTGCGATGCCGTTGTTGTGTGTTGCCGTGCAAGTGTGCCTTCCTTGGACGAGGCTGTAAGTCAGATCGACGAGAGCTTTTCCGAGATGCTCCTGCGAAAGATCGACGAGTCGGGCATGACCGACGTGCAGGTCTACAAGAGAGCGAGCATTGACCGCAAGCTGTTCTCGAAGATCCGCAGTGATAAGCACTATAAGCCGAGCAAACCAACGGCGATCGCTTTTGCCATCTCTCTTGAGCTGTCACTTGAAGAGACGAAGGATCTGCTAATGAAGGCGGGATTTGCGCTTTCGCATTCAAATAAGTTTGATATTATCATCGAATTTTTCATCAAAAATCGAAATTATAACATTTTCGAGATCAACGAGGCACTGTTTGCCTTTGACCAAAATTTACTTGGAATGTGAGAATGTCGCACGCCATGCGACCAAACACGGCGCGATCTATGATAAAATATGACTGCAAGGCAAAAAGCCGAGCAGTCATATTTTATTTACGGGGGTATATTAACATGAAAAAGAACTTGACCGAGATCGTATTCATCATTGATCGCAGCGGCTCCATGAACGGGCTTGAGGCGGACACGATCGGAGGCTTCAACTCGTTGATCGAAAAGCAGAAAAGGGCGGAGGGCGAGGCACTTATCTCGACCGTGCTTTTTGACAGCACAAGCGAGGTGATCCACGATCGCGTAAATGTGCAGAACATCAAACCGATGACCGACGACGACTACACCACGCGAGGCTGTACCGCCCTGCTGGACGCGATCGGCGGCGCGATCCACCATATCGGCAATGTTCATAAATACGCGCGTGACGAGGATGTGCCCGAGCATACAATATTCGTCATCACGACCGATGGAATGGAAAACGCAAGTCGCAGGTATGACAGCGCGAAGGTCAAGGCTATGATCGAGCGGCAAAAAGAAAGATACGACTGGGAGTTTCTGTTCCTCGGTGCCAATATCGACGCAGTCGAGACAGCAAAACACTTCGGCATCGATGAAGACCGCGCCGTCAATTACTATTCCGATAGTAAAGGAACGCAACTAAACTATGCAGTGCTGACCGACGCCATCACCACCTTCCGCGCCAACGCCCAAATCAACAGCAATTGGAAAGAGCGCATCGATGAGGACTATAAGAGAAGGGGAAAGAAGGGGAAAAAGTGATTTGAGATTAGCCAAATCCAAAAGCGGCAGGGATATACGATCCTTGCCGCCTTGGTGTTGGTTGTGAAATTGGGGGAAGGTTTACCCTGCCCAAAGGTTTTTTAGTATTTTTTCAAGATCAGAGTCTTCGAGGGCAGCAACATTTTCGATGAGATTTATCTTCATATCTCTCGCACGTTGTTTGATATGAGCACCTTTTTCGGTGTGCGTGTCAAGTGATGTGGTGATCAGCACCTTTTTTGAGTACTTGCCACCGTATATCAGGATGTTCTCGTCAACGGTAACGACCGGTAGATCGTGATAAACTGTCGTTCCGTCACGATCACCGTCATATATCTTGCCGTTTCTCAGATTGAACTTGTGAACCTGAATGTTTCTGTCAGGGTTACGACCGCAAATCTCGCCAAGGGCAAAAACGAGCATCTCATCTCCGCCGGTAATGTCAAACACACAGTCATCATATGTTTCCGTTATATCGGATATAAGCTCCACCGCTGCTATCATGTCATTGGTTTGTACTGTTTTGTACAAAAAATCGATGTGAACGCCCCTGCGCTCAAAAAGTTCGGTGTACAGTTCGATCTGCTTTATCATGGGTTAGTGTCTTTCCCTATCAGTATTACGCGGTCGGGTGCGCATGTCAGACATCCGCAGATGTTCTCGATCGAAGTTTTGTCAAAAAATTCGACGTAAGTCATGGTCAATTTTTCTCGATCTTGTACCCGAGAGCGACAATCAGCTTGAGTGTTTCGAGCGCAGTGTTGCGATCGTATTCCTTTTCGCTGTCCGAAAGTTCCGAATATGGAACGAGACAAGGGGTAGTCTTCAGCTTGTCGTCACGATGTTCTCCGTAGCTCCAGCCATCGCGAATACGTCCGACAGCCCAGTTTTCATGGACGTTTTCGGCTATCTTTTCGGTAAGCTCCAGAAGATCTTTCGGGAGTTTAACATCGGTCGTGTCGATCGGATTGGGCGTATACATAAGCAATTCTCCTTTTGTTTGCTGTTTATTGTTTTTTTGATGTTTCTTTTCTCTGACTGCGAATGTGTCACCGAAGTCGGACGCCGGGCAGTGCATCATTGACCTCATCGACCGAGACTGCAACATATTCGTGTCCAAAGTTGATCGGAGATGAAAAGGCATCATCCGCAAGATATTTGTCGGGATTTTCGACCCCGCGATCTTTAAGCTCGCTTCTCAGCACGCTTTTGAACTCATAATTGAGTTCTTCATCGTAATAATCGTATTTTTTGAACTCTTTTCCCATCACGCGCTCGACCTTGTCAAGAGGATCGCTGCCCTTGGCTATGTATTTGTAGTCTGCCGCTTCAGAGTGCGGTACATCAACAAGGCAAGCGTGCAACTTCATGCGCATGTCCTTGTGCGTGCCGATCGCGTTCTTTATCGATTCCACGTCTATCGATCGATAACCCAGCACACGCGTGAACGCACACCATCTTCTGTGTTCGAGCCACGCAAGATGCTCCGCCTTTCTCTGCAGATCATCCCACATGTCTTTGATTTCGAGCTCGCCGGCTAATTTGTCCTTTTCTACTGCCACGTCCTTATCTGCGCATTTTGATCGTTTGATTACAGAACACTTTCTGAATGTGTTGCAAAGATTGTCGATGTATTCATAATGATCGCTGTCTTTTTCGGTGTCAAAAACAGATTGCTCGATCCAACCCAAAGAGAATACCTTGTACTGAGTATGTTCAGCTCTGGCAAGATCTGCCCAATAATTGTAGTTTGATGCCTCGTCTGTTCTTTTTTGGTTGGCAGCAATGTCAACCACCTTTTGGCTTGCCGAATATGCATTGCCGATCTGCCTCGACCAATTGGTGTATTTTGTCATATATATGTTCCGACAACAATATATATCGTCAATATTGCCAAAAGCGTGCATGTATATGTTGCATTCGCCCGACTGACACACGCTGAATCTCTTTTGCTTGTTCAAAGCGTTTGCTAGCTCGGGATCGAATACCGCATATGCGATCACCACTTTGCGGCTTTTCTTGATGCACTCCTCGCCGACAAGACAGCGCAGCTTCTCTGCGATCGCGATGTTGTCCGAATCACTTCCAAGCGCAATGATATAATAATCCGAATTAAGCAGTTCCTCTATGTCTTGCCAGTTACCGCTCTTCACATCCGCTTGCTGATAGTTAACCCGACAGTACGGAATTTCACAAACGGATGGTGTAGGCCCTGCAGTTTTCTTGATCTCGGGATTTATGTAATCGATCTTCCCCCAAAATGCGTTCGCATCATCTTTTGATAAGATGTTGAATGTCGGTATGCAAGGCGTCTTGCAATCCTTTACCATCATTTGCCCGATCCAATATGCGTTCAGAAAAGCCTCCGTTCCGATCTGTCCGTTGCCGAATATTGTGACTTTCAGATCGTCACGATCCTTTTGACCTATAAGCGGCTCGTACAAGGGGACATCGTCGAACAGATTTTGCACCAGATTTCGATATCCGTTGACAGGGATCAGCGTGGGCTTTTTGCCGCCACGAAGTAACTTTTGCTTTTTCTCGTCGTTGAAACTCTTGTGTATGCGATTTTCGACCTGCACATATGCGTCGCTTTGCACGAAGAAATAGATAACCGAGTTTTTGACCTGCCTGACACTTTTGCCCTCGGTAAGCGCGATCAGTGCCTGAAGGTTTGCGTTTTCGTCCGCGTCCATCAGATAATACTCACGCTCGCCGAATATTCGCGCCGTAATATGCTCAATATCGTCGCGAACGCAGGTCGCCCCAAACCGTTTGGCAGCGAGTAGAAGCTCCGCTTTCTTTTCGTCCGAGTCGCTGTCAACATATACATCGGTGAATATTATCGCCGGCGACATGCCGCAAGCGTTGCGTATGTCCCGAGCAAGCGCTACTGAGGTTTCGTTCAGCTCACTGAAGAAATACTTCTTTCTCCAAAAACACAAAAACGAAAATCTCATCCAGAATTTCGGGAAAATATTTGCTAAAAGATTAAATACGATTGCACCGCCGAGAATCGGGGCAATAATATTGAGCGCCGAGGCGTATACACCGTAAATATCGGCGCCCTCGCCGAAAACATCCACGATCATTTCTTTGCCACTTGCGATATACTCGGTGTAGTCCTCATCCATGCTGAATGATTGCAGAGCGTGGACGAGGCTGTTGCCGATCTCCTCGACCTTGTTAAGATCGTAGCCTCCATTGCAGATCATCTTTAGCCCGACCGCGTACCGAAGACTCCAGATCGCCAGAAAAACAGCTATTGACCAAAGCATAAGCTCGCGCCCCAATGGGGCAGGTCGGTATCGCTTGTCAAAGAATCTCCTGCATAGATTGACACAAAACCGCAACAGGATCAAAAACATGATCAGCACCGAAATACCAACCAATACCGCAGCAACCGCCGCACTTGTTTTTCCCATTTTTGCCACCGTTTCTTTCGCTTTGGCGAAAGCTTCCTTTCTTTTGATTTCTGCTTGCTCCGTAACATGTGTAAAGTCGCTTTAGCGGGTTCACCAAGAGCCTCGATATTTTTTCAGCTCCTCTTTAATTTCAGACTGCTTTTCACGATTGCCGAGCTTGCCGTATGTGAACGCCAAGCTCTCCAATGCCTTCAGTGTGGCTCTGTGCTTCTTGCCAAGCACGGCACACCGGAGCTCATACACCCTTCTATATAACTCCAACGCCGTTTGGTGATCGCCGAGTTTGCCGTACGCGAACGCCAAATTGCAGAGCGATGTCAGCGTTTTTGGATTCTTCTCACTAAATATCTCGCAATGTAGCGCGTATGACTTTTCGTTTAGCTCGAGTGCTTTCTGATACTCGCCGAGACTTCCGTATGTGTATGCCAAATTGCGGAGTGCGGTCAGCGTCCTTGGATCCTTGTCACC
>CAZMPO010000038.1:0-6297 GCA_964568425.1 uncultured Lachnospiraceae bacterium
AAAATCAAGGGTTTTCGCACAGGAGGCTATCCGATAGCGACCACGATTTCGAGTCGGGGCCGTTATGACCTCTTCGATACACCTCCGTATTTGATTGTGTTTGAATTTTGCAAGGCTTTTGCAAGACCGACATTAAAATGCTTACATCCAAAATTCAAGAAAAAATGAAGCATTTGCGAGGAAATCGAAGAAAACGCGAGATTTTGCGTTCTCGCAAGTGATGAGGACGGCTACCTTTCGAGTCAGCCCCGTTATAACCGCTTCGATATCTCTCCAATATATTTTTCGCCTCGACGAACATATCCGTCGCAAGCGAGTCTATTATACCATATTATTTCAAAAAAAGCAATAGGTTTTCGAAAATTTGTCAAAAAAAATATTGAAGAAGTTTTCCAAGGCTCAGTTCGGGGGATTTTCGATCCTCCACATTATCCATCTTTTTGCTGTTTTGACCGCTTGGAGATTGAGAGCTTTGATATTCATCAGCTCGTCATCTGATGACATCAGCAGTTGCCCGACCGTCTGTATTGCGGCGCGACTTAGGCATGCGTATTTTATCCTTTTTTGGACAAGGTCGTAAATATCGGTTGAGAGAATTTCGGATGTACTTTTATCTCGCAGACCCAAAAGTATGCTTACGCCTAAGGAAAAATCGAGTTCGGATCGGATCTTCTGCGGTATATTCTGAACTTTGGATATCGTTTCAATCATCATGACAAATATATCCAACAGTCTTTTTGGGGTTCTTAAGATACCGCCATAATCAATTTTGTCAATATAATTCAAATTGCCGTCAAAATCCGCAACAGCTCGTTGCAGTGTTTCGAGAGATCCATTTGTTATCCAAAAACGGGAAGATGTATCATTTGAAAGTCTCGAATTGAAGATCATAACATGATCGTTTATCGGATCAAGATTTTCGTTGACAACGAAATATTGATTGCCAAGCTTAACAAGAAACATGACAGTCATACATGCCTCCGACGAGAAGTCCTCATTCTCGACGGCGGCGACAAAGCTATCCATCACATCTCGGATATCGTTGTTCTTATTAAAGCGAAGATCCCCATTTTTTCTGTCTGTAATAAAATTTATGTATTTTCTTTCCGAGAAAACTTCCGCACGGACAAATTCCATATCTGATGGCAGTGAAGATGATCTCAGACTGCTGTAAAAATATAATTCGAAAAAATCGTCAAAATCAGAATAAAACATATTCGCCTTTACCATCGGTTCAAGCAGATAATAGTTTTTCATTTTTTACCTTCCATTACATTGTTTTACAGTTGTCTGAGAGCCATTTGATCGAGATGATCTTTTCGCCGATGTCAAACGCGATCGTCACTGTTGTTTCGGATACTTTTGTGATCCTTCCGCCTCCGAAAGTCGGATGCTTTATTGTTTGTCCGACACCGAGTACCATCGTTTTCCCGATCTCTGTCTCTTTTTCGTTATCGACCGATCGTCTCGACCTGATATCAACGCTATTTGTATGGGAACAACTAAGCAGATCTGCCAGCTCGTAATAATTTTTAGCTTTGTCGATCATTCCTCCGTGTGCAAGAGAGACAAAGATGGCTGCCGCTCTTGCTTGGCAGTTAATGCTTTTTTGAGGGTTGAATTCGATGTCGGTAAATGCGTCGTATTCGAGCAGTTCAGCAAGCAAGTCTTTATGTTCAAGCAGTGCGTTTATATACAGAAAATCGTAGAATGCGGTCGGCGGATCAGTCGGATACTCCGCACCATCAAATGAAAATGCGACTATCCTTCCGCTTGAAGAGAGTCGCTCGTCTCTTTTGGCATATTTGGGCATCGCTCCAAGCAGATCTTTGTATTGAACATTCCCGGCAAATACTTTGCCTGCCTGATACACGCATTCGGTCGGAACGCTTCTTCCGAGCTCGGGGACATGCTTCGTCAAATTAAATGCGCTGAGCCTTACTCCAAGCTCTTTCGTTGATTTTGATGATATTTCAAGTATTCGCTTTTGCGGGAAAACATCCTCAAAGCTTCTGTGGATCGCCGCAATATTTTTTTGCTTTTGAACCGTGGAAAAACCGGAATTGTACTCAAATTCACAATTCCATATCGAATAAAACGGAGAGCTTTCTTTAACAGTAAACACAGGTCTTATAGCCATATTGATTTTCCTTCCATGCTTTGACAACAGCTTGCGCCATCATCGAAGAATTTTTTGAGCGAATCATCCGCTCTCAATTATCTCAACCATATAAACGCAGTAATGAGCATTTTTTCGCACTTGCGGCTCATTTTTGCTTATTATATCACATTTTGAGTCAATTGTCAAGCTCTCCAATCTTTAAAACATTGTTCTATCAAAAAGGACCGATCGAATCAAGCTGATCGGTCCTTTTTGATTGTCAACTTATCACCTATCCTCACGGAAATATGATAGGCCGAGGGATGCGGGGGGTTGATTTTCGCGGCGTTTGCCTAGGCTGATAACGATCAGAACGATTATCGTTACGATATAGGGGAGCATACGTGTCAGATCGGTCGACATGTTTATGCCGAGCAGGACGGGAAGGTACTGATATGCCCAATAGCAGAGCCCGAAAAGATAGGATCCCCAAATGGCATTTGTTGTCTTCCAGACTGCAAAGATAACGAGCGCGACTGCCAGCCATCCGAAGCCTTTAAGCTCATCGCCTGTTGCGGTCGACCAGCTGCCCGTGTTGATATCGAGCAGATAGAACGCTCCGCCGAGTCCGGAGATACCCGAGCCGATCGCTATCGCGACATATTTATAGAGTGTGACGGGAAGACCTGCCGCATCCGCAGTCGCGGGACTCTCGCCGATCGCGCGGAGATTAAGTCCGACGCGAGTCTTTGTAAGAATGATATGTGCGACAATTGCGATGACGATCGCGACATAGACCATGAATCCGTAGGAGAAAAAGAGCTTGCCGACGATCGGAATATCGCTGAGATAGGGGATCTTTGCCGAAAACAGCTTGTTGGCAGTTGCCGCGCGGATGGACACCTGACCGGTGGGGATCGAGAATGCCGCAAAGAATTTTGCCGCGCCGACGCCGAAGATCGTGAGCGTAAGACCGGTGACATTCTGATTTACGCGCAGGGACACGGTGAGTCCTGCGTAGATCAGACCCGCGAGCATACCCGCAAGGAATGAGATTGTAAGCGTCAGGATGAGCATCAGGACCGCGTTCGGATTTGTGCCTGCCTCGATGCACTTGTTTTCATAAACAAAACCGCTGATGAACCCGAATGCACCGCCAAATACCATGACGCCGGGCGTGCCGAGATTTAAGTGACCGGCTTTTTCGGTGATTATCTCGCCGATCGCGCCGTAGAGAAGGACCGAGCCGTAAAGGATCGCCGCCTGAAACCATGTCAAAAAGGTATTGAACATATCAGTTGACCTCCTTTTTTCTGAGTGAAACTCTGTAATTTATGAAAAATTCGCATCCGATAACGAAGAAGAGAACGATTCCGACGACAACATCGCATGCCGATTTGTTGAAGGTCGCGTATGTGTCGGATATGAGGGTCGTGCCTCTTTCGAGCGCGACGATAAAGAGCGAGATGCCTGCCATGTAGAAGGTGTTGAACTTGGCAAGCCATGCGACGATGATCGCGGTAAAGCCGTATCCGCCTGCAGAGTTTGCGCTGATCGTTTGGCTCTCTCCCGCAACTGTCAAGCATCCACAGATGCCGCAGATCAGTCCGGACAGTGCCATTGTGCGTATCATTACCGCCTTGACGTTGATGCCCGCGTATCTTGCCGTCGACTGTGAGTCGCCGACGACCGATATCTCATAGCCGTGCTTGGTCTTTGAAAGGTAGAAGAACATGAAGACTGTTAAGATGGCAACGACAATAACGCTTATAAAGGTACGCTCACCCATGATCGGCGGAAACCATCCGGCTTGGGTGATCTTGTTGAGCTGACCGAGAGACGAGTGATCGCCCTTCCATTGATTGTAGAAATAACTGACGAGCTGCATTGCTATGTAGTTCATCATAAGAGTAAAGAGCGTTTCGTTAGTCTCCCACTTTGCGCGGAAGATCGCGGGGATGATGCCCCATATCATGCCCGCAACAGCGGCGGCAAGGAACATCAGAATAAAGAGCACCACAGACGGCAGCTCCTGGAAATTGATCATTACGAACGCGGTCGCAAGTGCTCCGACGAGCACTTGACCCTCGGCTCCGATGTTCCAGAACTTCATTTTGAAGGCTGGAGCGAGTGCGACTGCGATACAGAGCAGTTTTATTGTCGTGTTGATCGTCGACCAAATGTATATGCTGTTGCCGAACGCACCCTTGACCATAGTTCCGAGTGCGGCGATCGGGTTGATTCCTGTCGTAAACAGTATAAACAGTGCGCAGACGATGAGTGCACCGACTACCGATACTGCCCTGAACACCATTGCGAGCGAGGGTTTTATATCGGTGCGAGGCATTACGCGAAAGAGCGGTTCTCTGACCTTTGCGGTTTCTTTGTTAGTCATTGCCGTTTTCCTCCTTCAGATTTGTCATGAGCAGACCGATCTGCTCCTTGGTTGCGGTCCTTGCGTCAAGAATGCCGTTGACCTTGCCTGCGCAAAGTACCAGGATCCTGTCGCAGAGTGCGAGGAGAACGTCAAGATCCTCGCCGACATAAATAACGGCAACGCCCTTCTTCTTTTGCTCCTCGAGCAGATTGTATATCGTATATGAGGTGTTGATATCAAGTCCGCGAACGGCATATGCGGTCATGAGCACGGTCGGCGCGGAGGCTATCTCACGTCCGACGAGCACCTTTTGAACATTTCCTCCCGACAGCTTGCGAACAGGGGTGTTGATGCTCGGAGTGACGACTCCGAGCTCGTCAAGGATCTTCTCCGAAAGTGCTTTTGCCGCACTTGTTTCAACAAATAATGAATGTCCGACACCGTAGTTTTTCAGAAGCATATTTTCGGTCATGCCCATCGAGCCAACAAGTCCCATGCCGAGTCTGTCCTCGGGAACAAATGAGAGCGAGATGCCGTATTCGCGGATCTGCTTCGGATTTTTGCCGATAAGCTCCTTGGTTTCCGACTGATAGGGAGGGAAGTAGGATATCGACGCGCCTGCCTCGGTCTTCTGAAGTCCCGCGATCGATTCGAGAAGCTCTTTTTGTCCGCATCCAGAAATGCCTGCGATGCCGAGGATCTCGCCGCCGTTTGCGACAAAGGAGACATCCGAGAGCACGGGAAGCCCATATTCGTTAAGGCAGGTCAGATGTGATACCTCAAGACGCTTTTGGACATATTTGGGGATCGAGCGTGCGATGTTCAGCTCTACCTTCTTGCCGACCATCATGTCGGAAAGGATCTGCTCGCTTGCGTCCTTGGTGTCGATCGTGTCAACATATTCGCCGCGGCGCATTATCATGATGCGGTCGGATATTTCAAGCACCTCGTTTAATTTGTGGGTGATGATGATTATCGCCTTGCCGTCGGCACGCATCGCACGGAGGATGGCAAAGAGCCTGTCAGTCTCCTGAGGGGTGAGAACGGCGGTCGGCTCGTCAAGGATGAGTATGTCCGCTCCGCGATAGAGCACCTTGATTATCTCAAGCGTCTGCTTTTGCGAGACCGACATGTTGTAGACCTTTTGATCGGGGTTGATCTCAAATCCGTAGAGTGCGCAGATCTCGTTGATCTTCGCTTTTACCGCCTTAAGATTGTATTTTTCACCTTCCGCGCCGAGAGCGACGTTTTCGGCGGCAGTGAAGACATCGACCAGCTTAAAATGCTGATGTATCATACCGATCCCCGCCGCAAACGCGTCGTGTGGGGAGCGGATCGTCTTTTCCTCACCGTTAATAAAGATCTTGCCCTCGTCGGGGTAGTATATTCCCGACAACATGTTCATAAGCGTTGTCTTTCCGCTTCCGTTTTCGCCGAGAAGCGAAAGTATCTCGCCGCGACGCAGTTCAAGCTTTACATTGCTGTTCGCCTTGACCTCGCCGAACGATTTGCTTATGTTTTCCATTCGGATAGCGAGCGTTTCGTTCATCACTTTGTTTTCCTTTGCAGAATTATATAGATCTGACAGCTTGTCGATCTTGGGGACCGATCCGACCCTCTTCGGTCTTTTCGGTCAAATAAGCCCAAAGAGGAAACGGTTTTCGCCGTTTCCTCCGGGTTGATAGGTCAAATAAATGTTTTTCGATTATTCGCCGAACTTCTTGTCGCTGTTCTCAACGATGCCGTCGATACGGAGCTGGAAGTAGGGAGCTGCACGGAGAGTGGATTCACTGAAGTAGGTGACGCCGTTCTCGGTTAC
>CAZMPO010000039.1:0-5588 GCA_964568425.1 uncultured Lachnospiraceae bacterium
GCAGTTGCCGATTTCGTAATTTTTTCAAATTACTGTCTTATCAGCTCACAGCAAATTTCCGTGAGGTTTTGTTAGTATGATGAAAGCCGAAATTATTTAAGAGATATCGGTGTATTTTCGCAAATTTCCTTGACAAATCGTGTGTTTTATGATATAATTTCAGCATAAGAAATTTTTACTTGATGCATGGCATCATGAAAGGATGGATTTTAATGGCAAAACTTGAACTGAACAAAGTTTACGGCGGTTTTCGCGTTGACCGTATAAGGTACATTGACGAGATCAGCGGAAACCTTTGCGAGCTTGAGCACATCAAATCGGGCGCAAAACTTATTTATATCGATTGTGATGACGACAACAAGGTCTTCTCGGTAATTTTTAAAACGCTCCCCGAGGACAGCACGGGCGTTTTCCACATCATCGAACACTCTGTCTTGTGCGGATCTAAGCGTTTCCCGGTCAAAGAGCCGTTTGTAGACCTTCTCAAGGGCTCTATGGCGACCTTCCTGAACGCTATCACTTTCCCCGACAAAACAGGATATCCCGTTGCCAGTTGCAACGACAAGGATTTTGCGAACCTGATGAGCGTTTATCTCGACGCTGTCTTTGCTCCCGCTGTTTACGATCACGAGGAGATCTTCATGCAGGAGGGCTGGCACTACGAAATCGAGGACAAAGACAAGCCGATGTCGCTTCGCGGTGTCGTTTTCAACGAGATGAAGGGTGCGTATTCGTCTGTTGACACGCAGATGTTCCACCACATTGACGCCGCGCTCTATCCCGACACGATCTACAGACATTCGTCTGGCGGCGATCCCGCAGTCATCCCCGATCTTACATACGAGCAGTTCCTTGCCGCTCACAAAAAGTACTATCACCCCGAAAACTCGTTCATGTTCCTCTACGGCAACATGGATGTGGTCGAGAGACTTGAGTACATCGACAGGGAATATCTTTCAAAATACGATCGCACAGGCAATTTCTTCGATATCGCAAAACAGACACCTACTGTCAAGCTCGATGCTCACGGCGTTTACTCCATCTCCGAGAGCGACAGCGAAGAAAAGAACAGCTATATCGCATTCGCGTCGGTCGTCGGTGATTTCTCCGAGCGTGAAAAATTGCTCGCGTTCGACATCCTGATGCAGGTACTTGCATCTACCAACGAGTCACCGCTCAAAAAAGCAGTGCTTGAAAGCGGACTCGGCGAGGATCTTTGGGCACTTGTTTACGACGGCATCGCACAGCCTTATGTCGCACTCGAGCTTCGCAAGACCGATCCCGATAAAAAAGATGCGTTCATCGCACTCCTTCGTTCCGAGCTTGAAAAGCTTGTCAAAGAGGGAATCGACAAAAAGCTTCTCCTTGCCGAGATCAATCAGGCTGAGTTCAGACTTCGCGAGGGTAAGCAGGGCTCGATGCCGACCGGACTTATGTACAATCTTGATATGATGTCCAGCTGGCTCTACGGCGGCGATCCTGCCATCTATCTTGAATATGAGCAGGCACTCGTTAACATCAAAAACGGCGTGCAGGGCAGATATTTCGAGGATCTTATCGAGAAATATCTCTTAAACTCGGATCACAAGGCTGTCGTTGTTATGACACCGTCCAAGACTATCGCGGCAGAGCAGGCAAAGATCGAGGCGGAGAGAGTCGAGAAATACAGAGCATCTCTTTCGGAGACCGAGCTTTGCGATGTTGTCGAGACCAATCGCCGACTCGTTAAATATCAGACCTCCGAGGACACCCCCGAGGCACTCGCGACCCTTCCGAAGCTCTCTGTTGCCGATGTTTCGGACAAGATCACCGAGCTTCCGTACAAGGTCGGCATGTTCCGCTCAAGACCGCTCGTTATTACCGATCTCTTTACAAAGAGGATCGCCTATGTCAACTATTATTTCGATCTCTCGGGTCTTTCTGCTGAAAATCTTTCCTATGCGGCTCTTTACGCAAACCTTCTCGGTCAGATATCTACCGAAAAATACAGCGCGGCTGACCTTGACGCCCAGATCAAGACCAAATTCGGCTCGTTTGATGCATCTGTCCGCTCCTTCGTCGATGTAAACGACGCAACAAAGGTCACACCCAGCTTTGTAGTCAAGTCAAGCATTCTTGAAGATAATCTCAAAGATGCGCTCGATCTCGGCTCCGAGGTCGTTTGCCACAGCACCGTCGATAAAGAAGAGATCAGAAAGATACTCTATCAGGCAAAGAGCATGATGCAGATGATGATCATGCAGAGAGGCGACAATTACGCGTCAACACGAGTCAAATCCTACTGCTCGGTCGAGGGTGCGTATGATGACAAGCTCTTCGGAATAGGCTACTACAAGTTCCTTTCCGGACTTTGCGCTGAATTCGACGCACGCTTCGACGAGATCAAGACCGGACTCGAGGCAGTAGCACGCGAGCTCTGCATCGAAAATCTTACCGTAGGCATTACCGGCGAGCAGTCGGCGGTCGATGGCTTTGTTTCGGCAGATCCCGCATTCAACAGTGCTACAGGCTCGGGAAAGACCTATAAGCTCGCTCCCGAATATCACGGAAACGAGGCATTCTTTATCCCCGCAGGCGTCAACTATGTCGCAAAGGGATATGATCCTGCCGAGTCGGGTGTTGAGTACAGCGGAAAGCTTCGCGTTCTTGCAAACATCCTGTCGCTTGATTGGCTGTGGAACGAGGTCAGAGTCCGCGGCGGTGCGTATGGTGTAGGCTTTAAGGCTGACAACAAATACGCCGGGTTCAGCTCATTCCGCGACCCGTCGGTGAAGGGAACAGTCGAGACCTATGATAAGACCCTCACTTACCTTGACGGATTTGCATCAAGAACTCCCGATATTGAGAAGTATGTCATATCGACTGCCGCAGCATATGAGCATCCTCTTTGCCCCCGCGATGTAGGCGCAAGCGCACAGACGAACTATTTCGAAGGAAACAATGACGAAAGAAGACGCGAATATAAGAGACAGGCAATGTCCACTACCGCGTCTGATATCGAAGGCTTTGCATCCCTCATTGCTCCTCTTGCCGAGAAGAATCTCTGCGTCGTTGTCGGCAACAAAGACAAGATAGAAGAGTCGGGCGACCTCTTTACAATAAAAGAAGATCTTTGATCTTACATTTTTATGGCAAAAACATTGATTAACTCTAAAAACCCTTGATTTACGGGCATTTTTGCAGGATTTCAGCTTGAATTTACTACTAATTTACTACTACGGAACGAGCTTTGATATGCCGCCGAACATCTTGCAAGAAAAAAGACGCTCCCGACGAGGACGGAAAGCGCGTAAAGTCAGAATTATCTAATTGAATACAACACCGTAAAAGCGGCGTTTACTAATTCCCACGCGGGAAGATAGGAACGCCGCTTTTTCTTTTCCCCGAAGTAATGCGAGAGGTACGCCCAGACGCGCCACAATGCGTTTTGGGACGCGGCGGCGACACGTCAAGGGATTTTCCCGTCAAAGCCGAAAAAAGCGTACTACCGCGTTACAGACTAAAAACAAAGGAGTGATACACAATGGCAGTTTTTCGGGTGGAGCGAAACACGGGCTACACGGTTATGAGTAACCACCACCTACGAAACAAGGACTTGACCTTAAAGGCAAAGGGGCTGTTGTCGCAAATGCTCTCCCTACCCGAAGATTGGGACTATACCCTTGTCGGGCTAACCCTTATCAATCGGGAGCAGATTTCCGCTATCCGTGAAGCCATACACGAACTTGAACGGGCGGGATATATCGTCCGAACAAGAGAACGCGACGACAAAGGACGCTTGCGCGGCGCGGACTATGTGATCTATGAGCAACCACAACAGCCTACGTCAGATTTACCTACGTTAGAAAATCCTACGTTGGATAATCCAACATTGGAAAATCCTACGTTGGAAAAACCTACGTTGGAAAATCCAACGCAAATAAATAAAGATATATTAAATACTAACTTATCAAAGAAAGATAAATCAATTACGGATTTATCAAATACCGATTCCATTCCTATCCTTTCCCCTAACCCCTTTCCTTGCGAGGACGAGGACGCGGCAGAGCCGCAGACGGAACGGAAAGGAAAAGAAGCGGCAAGAGAAAGCGCAGTAGAAATATATCGGGAGATCATTAAGGACAATATCGACTATGACATTCTCATACACGACAACCGATTTGACACCGACCGTATTGACGAGATCGTTGACCTCATTCTTGAAACGGTCTGCACCGCGAGAAAGACGCTACGCATAGCGGGCGACGACTTTCCCGCCGAGCTTGTCAAGTCAAAGTTTTTGAAGCTGGATAGCTCGCATATAGAGTTTGTTTTGGATTGTATGAAGCAGAACACAACAAAGGTACGCAACATCAAGCAGTATCTACGGGCTGTTCTCTTTAACGCACCGTCCACGATAGACAACTACTATACCGCCCTTGTCGCTCACGATATGGCGGCGGGCTATTTCAAAAAAGAATAATCCGAGGGGGTGATACCGTATGACACAACCGTACTTTTCGGGGGTACCGCCCTAACACAGAAATTTATCTTGCGAAAGGAGGAACACAATGCAAGACCAAGTAAATGAAAAAGTGGTAGCCGTTTCAATCAAAACAACCAAGCTGACCGCTTCCGTTCTGCAAGCGGCGATTAAACAAGTGCTTGCGAAAATGAAAGCGCAGAGGGGCAAACAGCCGCGCGGCAAGCAAACCCTAAAACAGCTTATGAAGCAGAACACGGGTATTTCAAACATTGAGATCACCGACAGCAATATCAAGGACTTTACCGCTACGGCGAAAAAGTACGGCATAGACTTCGCGCTGAAAAAGGACGTAACCGAAACCCCGCCCCGCTATCTTGTATTTTTCAAAGGGCGCGACGCTGACGTTCTGACGGCGGCATTTAAGGAGTTTTCCGCAAAGAAGCTGACAAAGGAACAAAAGCCGTCTATCAAGAAACTGCTTGCCACAATGAAAGAAAAAGCGGCGGCACGGAACGCACAGCGCGAGAAAGTCAACAAGAAAGATCGGGGGCTGACGCTATGAAAAAGAAATCAATCAAGCCTATTTTGTTAAAGCTCCCGTATGTCGCTTTTGTCTATCTCTTTGACAAGCTCACAGAGGCAATCCGTCTTTCCTTGCGGAGCGACGTTATGGAAACGCTGTTAGCTATGGGTGAGGGCTTTGCCGAAGCGTTTGACACATTCGCGCCGAGCTTCCACCCAGTAGATTTGACCGTCGCCGTGATCGGAACGGGGCTTATCTTCCTTGTGATGTATGTACGGGGACTTGAAGCGCGGAAATACCGCAAAGGAATGGAATACGGCTCGGCACGTTGGGGTAACGCCGAGGATATTGCGCCGTACATAGACCCCGTATTTGAAAATAACGTACTGCTTACCAACACCGAGCGTCTTATGATGTCAAGCCGTCCGTCCCACCCGAAATATGCGAGAAACAAAAACGTGCTTGTGGTCGGCGGTAGCGGAAGCGGTAAAACCCGCTTTTACGTCAAACCGAACTTAATGCAAATGCACAGTAGCTACGTTGTAACAGACCCGAAGGGTTACAATAATGGAGGACAGAGAAAATGTCACATTCTCTCAT
>CAZMPO010000040.1:0-4046 GCA_964568425.1 uncultured Lachnospiraceae bacterium
TTTTTCAGCGATGTGTACAAAAATGACCTATTGTTTTTGTGCACAATGACGAAAGGAAAATCATTAACACCCTACACAAGTGAAAATCTGCATTTTTTTAAGAAAAGCCAAAAAAATCATTGACAAATGTCACTTTATATGGTATACTGATAAATACTTGTTTTGAGTAACAGCAGGTAAGGAGTTGATCAATTGATATTCGGAAAACACATAAACAAATATTATCTGCGACATGCACCGATGTTGCTTCTCGGTCTGGTCGCGCTTATACTCGTGGACTACTTCCAATTGAAGATACCCGAGTTTTACCGCATTATCATTAACGGAATGAACGGCGAGACGATCGAGATAGACGGCGTCCAAAGAGCGTTTGATCTCGAGCTGCTTCTTGACGAGGTATGTCTCCCGCTGATCATAACGATACTCATCATGATCGTCGGAAGGTTTTTGTGGAGGATCTGCTTCTTCGGCTCGGCAATTAAGGTCGAGACCTCACTGCGTACCGAGATGTTCGATCACAGCAGAAAACTTTCCTGCTCGTATTATCAGCAAAACAAAGTCGGCGGACTGATGAGCCTTTACACCAACGATCTTGAAACTATACAAGAATGTTTCGGTGACGGCGTCATGATGTTCTTTGACGCGCTTTTTCTCGGTATTCTTGCATTCATCAAGATGTGGCGGATGAACATCTTCCTCACATGCCTTTCGATGATCCCCATGGCGTTCATGTTTGTCATCGGCAATATTGTCGGCAAACAAATGACAAAAAGATGGGAGACGCGACAGGAGGCATTCTCAGATCTGTCCGATTTCTCGCAAGAGAGCTTTTCGGGCATTGCGGTCATAAAGGCATTTGTCAAAGAGACAAAGGAGCTTGTTGCATTCAAGCATCTTAACACCAAAAACGAGGATACAAACGTTGCATACACGAGAATTTCGATGATACTTGATGTCATGATCTCGCTCGCGATCGAATCGGTCATCTGTGTGATCATCGGCTACGGCGGATATCTTGTATACAACGGCGGATTTGACGGTGGACAGCTTATCGAGTACATAGGCTATTTTTCGTCTATCGTATGGCCGATCATGGCGATCGCGATGCTGATCGAAAAGACATCGCGCGGAAAAGCATCGCTCATACGAGTCAGCGAACTGCTTGATGCGCCGATCGACGTTCATGATGCCAAGGATGCCCAAAACATCGAAAATGTTCGCGGAGACATCGAGTTCCGCGATCTGACATTCCGCTATCCAGACGGCGAATTTGATGTGCTGTCAAATGTGTCGTTCAAGATAAACGCGGGCGAATTTGTCGGCATCGTCGGCAAAACGGGATCGGGCAAGACAACGCTCGTCGATCTTATTCTGCGCACATACAACGTCCCCGACGGCAGTATATTCGTCGACGGTCGCGATGTGAACACTCTTACGATCAGCTCGGTCAGAAACGCCTGCTCGTATGTTCCGCAGGACAACTTCCTTTTCTCGGAGACGATCGCGCGAAACATCGCTTTTGCAAAGGGCGATGCCGAACTGTCCGAGGTAGAAGAATACGCAAAGCTTGCCGACATCCACGACAACATCATGGGATTCGGCGAGGGTTACATGACAGTCCTCGGTGAGAGAGGCGTTACCGTGTCGGGCGGACAGAAACAGCGTATTTCGATCGCGCGCGCACTGCTCAAAAACGCACCGATACTCATACTCGACGATTCTGTCTCTGCCGTTGATACCAAGACCGAGAAGGTCATACTCGAAAATCTTTCAAAGAGTCGTGCGGGCAAAACCACGCTGCTCATCGCGCACCGCATATCGACGGTCGAGGATGCGGACAAGATCATATTCATAGACGACGGAAAGGTGATCGCAGTCGGCAAACACAGCGAGCTGTACGCGGACTGCCCCGAATATCGCCATGCTGTCGATCTGCAAAAGCTCGAACACGAGAGCAGCGAAGGAGGCGAGCAGAATGCATAATTATTATCCTCTCCTGCTTGTCGGAGGAATCGTCGGCACAGTGTCGCTCGTGCTGATTCTAGCATATGTCTTCGTCAAGGATAAAAAGCAGTCGATGGGATTTGACCGCAACATGAAGGACAGCGAGATAACCAAGCGTCTTCTCGCATACGCAAGACCTTACGCCCATCGTTTTGCTTTTGTCGGACTGCTGATGGTCTGTTCGATCGCGTACGACATCATCTCGCCGATAATCGTCGGTAAAATGCAAGAGGCGCTGACAAACGGCGTCGGCATGGGTTATCTATACAGAACGGTCGCGCTCTACGCATCGGTTGTCCTCTTTTCCCTGTCATGCAGTTACATACAGGCGATCGTATTGCAAAAGACCGGTCAGCAGATCGTGTCCAAACTTCGTGAGGATCTTTTTGTTCACATCGAATCGCTCTCGCACGATCAGCTCAGCAAAATCCCGGTCGGCAAGCTCGTTACAAGAGTCACGAATGACACGAACGCCATTTCGATGATGTTCACAAATTTGCTTGTAAATCTTTGCAAGAACGCATTCATCGTCATCGGCATACTTATCGCAATGCTCATTCTCAATTACGAGCTGACATTGATGGTCCTCTGTTTTGTGCCGTTCGTTATCCTTTTCACTGTCATTTTCAGAAAATTCTCGCGTCGTGCGTATCGTAAGGTCAAGGACAGAACGACCGACATAAACACCTATCTTTCCGAAAATCTGTCAGGAATCAAGATCACGCAGATATTCAACCGCGAAGACGCGAAAATGGAAGAATTCCGCGAAAAAAGCAACATGCTCGGAAAAGCCAAGCGCGAGCAGATACTCGTTTTCGGAATCTTTAGACCACTTGTGTACATGCTGTATATCAGCTCCGTCCTCTGCCTCTTTTATTTGAGCGGTAAGGGATATATCGACAAAACAGTCTTCCTCGGTCAAACGCTGACAGCACCGGTCGTTATAACCTTTTACATGTACATATCGAAATTCTTCACACCGATACAGAGCCTTGCGGAGCAGTTCAGCTGGTTACAATCGGCGTTCGCGTCTGCGGAAAAGGTATTTTCGATACTCGACATGGCACCCGAGATGGTTGACGCACCCGACGCGATCGAGCTTGACTCTGTCAGAGGCGAGATCGAGTTCCGCGATGTTTGGTTTGCCTATAACGAGGGAGAATGGGTTCTTAAAGGAGTCTCGTTCCACGTAAATCCGAACGATACCGTCGCTTTCGTCGGTTCGACGGGATCGGGAAAAACCACCATTCTTTCGCTCATATGCCGCAATTACGAGTTCCAAAAGGGCGAAATATTGATCGACGGAATAGATATCCGCAAGATCAAGACCGCTTCCCTGCGCCGCCACTTCGGACAGATGCTGCAGGACGTCTTCCTCTTCTCGGGAACGATCAGAAGCAATATTTTGATGCGAATGGAAGGGGTTACGGACGACGAGGTCATGGCGGCATGCAAGTATGTCAACGCCGACAAATTCATCTCAAAGCTCGAACAAGGACTCGATGAGCCGGTCCGCGAAAGAGGCAACAACTTCTCTGCCGGTCAACGACAGCTGTTGTCCTTTGCACGTGCGATCATCCATAAGCCGTCGGTAATGATACTCGATGAAGCGACCGCCAATATCGACACCGAGACCGAGCAGCTCATACAGGACAGCCTTGAACGTATGATGAACATCGGCACGATGCTCATCGTCGCCCACCGACTTTCGACCATACGAAACGCCGACAATATTATCGTGCTCTCGCACGGAAAGATCGTCGAGCAAGGCAATCACGACGAGCTCCTCGCCCTCGGCGGAAAATATCATAAGCTCTATACCCTGCAATATCGCAAGGAACAATTGAAAAGATGACCATCCTCCCTTTCGTGCACTCGTGCGAAAGGGAGATTTCATGTTTTATTAAAAATGCTTGACAAATCAGTCATATGGTGCTATAATAGAGATAACATACAAAATTGGAGGCTTTTTTACACGAAAACCAAGAAAAAACTACTTCTGTTGCTGTCTGCGGTTCTGTTGACAGCGACACTTATCACCT